>DASSND010000057.1:0-97787 GCA_035688315.1 Gaiellaceae bacterium
CTGATCTCGCTGGCGGAGCTGCATCGCATCCTCCCCGAGCCGGGAGCTCCGAAGGTCGACATCTCCGTCGCGATCGTGCTTTCTGCGCTGATCGGCGCGATCTCGTTCTCGGGCTCGATGGTCGCATTCGCGAAGCTGCAGGAGCTGATCGGCGGACGACCGATCACCTACCCCGGTCAGCAACTCGGCAATGCGCTCGTCGTCCTGACCGCGGTTGCGGCCGGCGTCACGCTGGTCGCGGGCGTCGAGCACGAGTGGCTCCTCTGGATCCTCATCGCCGGAGCGGCGCTGTTCGGCGTGCTGTTCGTCCTCCCGATCGGCGGCGCCGACATGCCGGTCGTGATCTCGCTCCTGAACGCGTTCACCGGCCTCGCGGTCGCGGTCGGCGGCTTCGAGCTGCAGAACAACGTCCTGATCGTGAGCGGCATGCTCGTCGGCGCGTCCGGCACGCTGCTGACGCTGATGATGGGGCGGGCGATGAACCGCTCGATCGCGAACGTCCTCTTCGGCGCGTTCGGGGCGGTCACCGTCGAGGCGGCCGGCGCGGCGGAGGGTGCGGGCGGAGGGACCGTGCGGAGCGCGAGCGCCGACGACGTCGCCGTGATGCTCGCGTACGCGCACAAGGTGGTGTTCGTCCCCGGCTACGGGCTCGCGGTCGCGCAGGCGCAGCACGACGTACGCCAGCTCGCCGACCTGCTCGAGGCGAAGGGCGTCGAGGTCTCGTATGCGATCCATCCGGTCGCCGGCCGCATGCCCGGGCACATGAACGTCCTGCTCGCGGAGGCCAACGTCCCCTACCCGCAGCTGAAGGAGATGGACGAGGCGAACCCGGAGTTCTCGCGGACGGACGTGGCGGTCGTCGTCGGCGCGAACGACGTCGTCAACCCGGACGCGCGCTCGAACCAGGGCAGCCCGATCTACGGGATGCCGATCCTGAACGTCGACGCCTCCCAGACCGTCGTGGTGCTGAAGCGGTCGATGAACCCGGGCTTCGCCGGGATCGAGAACCCGCTCTTCTACAACCCGAAGACCGTGATGCTCTTCGGCGACGCGAAGGAGTCGGTCGGCAAGCTGATCCAGGGCGTCAAGAGCGTCTGACGCGCCCGCCCGGGGCCGCGCGCGGCGGGCCTGTGGACGAATCGCCGGAAACCCGCAACACCGCAGTCACCGGTTCGCCGGTAGGCTCGATCTCGAGGGCGGAGGGACCTGCGACCCCACCCTGGGTGGGGGTCCGGGCGCAGGACATGTCCTTTTCGGACCCGGCCGAGGCGATCAGGGGGCCGGCGTCGACGGTGAAGCGGGCGGGTCGAACGTGCGGCCCGCGGCGACGCTCTCCAGCATGTGCAGCGTCGCCGGGTGCACGCCCAGGTCCCGCGCCTCGTCGAGGGTGGCCCAGCGAACCTCGACGACCTCGTCGCCGTCCGGCTCGGGGGTGCCGGCGACGATCCGCGCCTCGAAGAGCGACGTGACCCACGCGGCCTCGTCGCCGTTCGGGTAGACGATCCGGAAGTGCGGGTAGCCGCCGAAGACCCCTGCGAGCGAGATCAGCTCGACCTCGACGCCGGCCTCCTCCCGCGTCTCGCGCACGGCCGCCTCCGCGGGCGTCTCACCGGGATCGACGGCGCCGGCAGGCAGCGTCCAGCGCCCGAACGAGCTGCGGACGAGCAGCACGCGGCCCTCGTCGTCGCGCACGAGGCAGGCCGCCGACGGGAAGAAGAGCAGGCCGTGCCCGACCCGCTCGCGCAGGCGGCGGACGTAGTCGGACATCCCCACGCGCCGACCTCTAGTCCGAGAACCGGGCGGGGTCGAACAGCGCGAGCAGCGGCGACGAGGTGTCGCCGAGGAGCGCGTCCGCGACCAGCTCGCCGCACGCGAATCCGGGGATGTTGCCGTGGCCGGAGTAGCCGCCGGCGACCCAGACGCGATCGCGGCCCGGCACCGGCCCGACGAGCGGCAGGAAGTCCTGGGTCAGCCCGAAGATGCCGGCCCAGCGGTGCGTGATCTCCGGCGTCTCGCCGACCAGCTCGCCGGCGAACCGCTCGAGCGACTCCTGGATCGTCTCCGTCGTCTCCTCGACGTCGGTCAGCTCGTCCATGATCGAGAAGTCGCGGAAGCCGCCGAGCACGAGGCGGCCGTTCTCGAGCTGCTGCCAGTAGTCGAATCCCTGCCGGGCGTAGTGCGGCTTCTCGAAGAGGAGGCCGCCGAGCGGTGCGGTCGCGATCACCTGGCCGCGGGTCGGCCAGATCAGGTCGGCCAGCTCCGCGACGAGGCCGTGTCCGTAGCCGTCGGTCGCGACGAGGACGCGGTCGGCGTCGAGCTCCTCGACGTCGCCGACCTCGTCGTGCTCGCGGAACTCGGCTCCCGCCTCTGCGGCCAGCGCGGCGAGGCGGCGGACGAAGCGCGCCGGCTGGATCGTCGCGTCGCGCGGGTGGTGCACGGCGCCGAGGAACAGGTGGCCGCGCGGGCCGGGCACCTCGTCGAGCCATTCGGCGTCGAAGCCGTCCGCCCGGAGCGCGTCGTACTCGCGCCGGATCTGCTCGCGCTCCTCCTCGTCGACCGCGAGCCGGTAGCTGCCGGTGCGACGCAGCGCGTCGCCGCCGAGCGGCCACATCCGTTCGAGCGCCTGCTCCGTCCAGCGCCACAGCCCGCGGGCGGACTCGACGCCGTAGGTGTCCCGGGCGACGTCGTAGAGGGTGGCGCCGCCGGTGAGGGCGAAGCCGCCGTTGCGCCCGCTGGCGCCCTCCGCGACCCGGCGCCGCTCGTGCACGCGGACCCGGAGGCCCGCCGCGGCCAGCCGGTAGGCCGCTGAGCAGCCGGTGACGCCCGCGCCGACGACGGCGACGTCCACGCGCCCCGTGTGGCGCGGCGACGGCCGGGGAGGCGCGGGGTCCTCGAGCCAGAACGGGGCCGTCACTCGTCGCGGGACCACTGCTCGAGGACGGCGTCGGCTGCGACCCCGATCTTCCGGACGAGCACGAAGCCGGGGCTCCGGAACACGACGCGCTCCACGAGCGGTGTCGCCTCGTGGCCCGGCACGACCACGAAGCGGGCGGGCAGGGCGCGCAGCTCGTCGTACTGCTCGAGGGTGAGCGCGACCTTCTCCACGCACGTCTCGTCCGCGCACTCGCAGACGAAGGTGACGGGATCGTCCTGGACGTCGAAGCGACGGGCAAGCTCCCGGATGCGTTCGTTGATCGCCCGGAACATGACTTCGTTCCGGGCGAGGCGCTCCTCCACCGAGGACATGCGTCGATCATCCCACAAAGGGGCCGGGGCATCGGCGTCCTATGGTCCGGCGCGGTAGATGCCGTCCGAGGCGGCGACGAGCCCCGCCAGCTCCAGCTCGACGAGCAGTCGGCCGACGTCGCGGGCGGCGAAACCCGAGCGCCTGGACAGCTCGTCCGCGCCGGCGGGCGACTCGCGAACGAGCGCGAGAAGCGCGCCCGCGGGACCCTCGGGAGGCGTCGCCTGCGCCGCCGCGGGCTCGATCCCGTAGGCGGCGAGGACGTCGGTGGCCGCGGTCAGCGGCGTCGCTCCGAGCTTCAAGAGTGCGTTCGTCCCCGCCGAGAGCGCGGAGGTGATCTCGCCCGGTACGGCGAAGACCTCGCGGCCCTCCTCCAGTGCGAGGTCGGCGGTGATGAGCGCCCCGCTGCGCTCGCGGGCCTCGACGACGACGGTCGCGGCGCAGAGGCCCGCGACGATCCGGTTGCGGGCCGGGAACCTCCACGGAGCCGGGTCGACGCCGGGCGCGTACTCGGAGACGATCATGCCGCTCACGGCGACGCGGCGCGCCAGCTCCGCATGAGCCGCCGGGTAGTCGCGGTCGACGCCGCAGCCGAGGACGGCGACGGTGAGGCCGCCCGCCTCCAGGGCCCCGCGGTGAGCCTCGGCGTCGATCCCGCGCGCGAGGCCGCTGACGACCACGAGCCCGGCGGCGGCGAGGTCGCGTCCGAGCGCGCGCGCCACCGAGCTGCCGTAGCCGGAGCAGGCGCGGGCGCCGACGACCGCGACCGCGGGCCTCCCGAGCAGGTCGATCCCGGCGAGGCCGCGCAGGAAGAGCCCGGGCGGCGGATCGTGGATCGAGCGCAGGAGCGGCGGAAAGTCGGCCCCGGAGCGTTCGACGAAGCGGAAGCCCTCCGCGCCGAGCCGGACGCGGTAGTCGCGCTCGTCGAACCGGCTCAGATGCTCGCGCCAGCGCGCGCCCTGCGGCTCGCGGACGAGATGCGTCCCCGTCTGCGACGCGTAGACGGCGAGGGCCAGCTCGCTCACGTGTCCAGCTCCTTCGGGGAGCGGTACGAGAGGGCCTCGGCGACGTGTTCGGGCTGGACGGCGTCCTCGCCTGCGAGCGCCGCGATCGTGCGGGCGACGCGGGCAACCCGCGCGCGCCCGCGGCCGGACAGGGGAAGCTGCTCGACGGCGCGGGTGAGCAGCTCGTCCGCGGCGGGCACGCGCGGCAGCACCTCGCGCTCGAGCAGGTCCCGGGCGGCGACGACCCGCTCGCGGACGGCCGCCGACTCCTCGCCGGGGCCGCCGGCCAGGTCGGACGCCCGCGCGCGGGGGACGGCGACGACCAGGTCGAAGCGGTCGAGCAGCGCCCGCGAGAGCTTGTCGCGGTAGCGGGCCAGCCGCTGGGCGGAGCAGGTGCACTCGGCGCCGGGGTCGCCCCGCGCGCCGCACGGGCAGAGGTTCATGGTCGCGACGAGCTGGAAGCGTGCCGGGAAGACCACGCGGCCGGCGACGCGCGCGACCGCGACGAAGCCGTCCTCGAGCGGCTGGCGGAGGGCCTCGAGCGCGGGTCGTGCGAACTCGGCCAGCTCGTCGAGCATGAGGACGCCGCGGTGGGCAAGGCTCGCCTCGCCCGGGAGGAGTGTCGGCCCGCCGCCGACGATCGCGGCGGTGGAGGCGCTGTGGTGGGGCGCGCGGAACGGCGGCTCGTCGACGAGCGGGTGGTCGTGCGGGAGGAGCCCCGCGACGGAGTGGATGCGGGTGACCTCGAGCGCCGCATCCTCGTCGAGGGGCGGCAGGATCCCGGGCAGCCGGCGCGCGAGCATCGTCTTCCCGGTGCCCGGCGGCCCGCCGAGCAGGAGGTTGTGTGCGCCGGCGGCCGCCAGCTCGAGCGCGCGGCGCGCCCGCTCCTGCCCACGGACGTCGCCGAGATCCGGCGGGGCCGCACGCGGCCGCACGCGGGGCGGCGGCGGCGCGTCCGGTTGCAGCTCGCCGCGCAGGTAGGCGACCGCGTCGGCGAGATGGCGCACGGGCACCGGCTCGACGCCCGCGAGCGAGGCCTCCGCGGCGGAGTCGGACGGGCAGAGCAGCCGGTCGAGCCCCTGCCGGCGCGCCCCCTCGGCGACCGCGAGGACGCCGCCGACCCGGCGAAGGCGCCCGTCGAGCGCGAGCTCTCCCACCGCGGCGTGCCGCTCGAGCGCCGAGCGGGGCACCTGTTTCGACGCAGCGAGCACGGCCAGCGCGATCGGCAGGTCGAACCCGGAGCCGGCCTTGCGGAGTTCCGCCGGCGCGAGATTCACGGTCACGCGGCACTCGGGGAAGTCCAGCTCGGCGGCCGCGATCCCGGAGCGGACCCGCTCGCGGGCCTCCTGGCACGCCTTGTCGGCCAGGCCGACGATCGCGAACGAGGGCAGCCCGCTCCGGACGTGCGCCTCGACCTCGACGCGGCGAGGCTCGAGTCCGACGAGGGCGTGGGTGACCGCGCGTGCGAGCACGACTCGACGCTACGCGGCGAAGCGTCACGGAAAGCTCGCGGCTGTGTCACACATCCGCCGGAAAGCCGCCACCCGGACGGCACGGGTTCCTCGATATCGTCGATTCCGAGGGCGGAGGGACCTGCGACCCCGCCCTTATGGGTGGGGGATGCCTTGGGAGATGTCCGAAAACGACATGGCTGCGGGGCGTCAGGAGGCCGGGCGGGCGACGAGGACGTCTTCGAAGTACTCGCCGGCGCGGCGGCCGGTGCGGCGGTTCACGTGGCGGCGCAGGCGGGCCTCGAGGCGCAGCCCGGCGCGGGCGAGGATCTCCGGGTAGAGGTCGCGGCGGTCGTTGACGACGACGAGCACCGGCGCGCCCTCGCGCAGGGAGGCCGCCGCGCGCGCCAGCACGGCCGCGATCCCCTCGCGATACGCCTCGAGCGACGCGAGCGAGGTGCCCGCCGCGGCGGCGCCGATCTCCAGCTCGCGCCGGTCGTCGAGGCCGAGCAGCTCGTACGCGTAGCGGTGCTGCTCGTGGTAGTCGATCAGCCCCGGATAGGGCGGCGAGGTGAGGACGCCGTCGAAGCGCTCGCCGAACGCCGTCTCGCGCGCGTCGCCCTGCACGACCGACGCCTCGCGCTCGGGGTCGCGCACCCGCGAGAACTCCTCGATCCGCGCCAGCGTGTCGAGCGTGTAGCGCCGCAGGAACCCGGCCGCCGACGCGACCGGACGGCACGTCCGCTTGTGCTTGTGGCACCAGTACTCGCCCCGCTGCGGCTCCCGCGGCGCCTCCAGGTCGAAGTGGGCCGCCCGCCGCGCCGACCGCGCCGCGCGGGAGAGGATCACGCGCAGCACGTCGCTGTAGACGTACTCCCCGAGCA
Source organism: Gaiellaceae bacterium (assembly GCA_035688315.1). Classification (GTDB taxonomy): domain Bacteria; phylum Actinomycetota; class Thermoleophilia; order Gaiellales; family Gaiellaceae; genus Palsa-739. The sequence goes on from DASSND010000057.1 coordinate 6,584, forward strand.
TCCCGGCGAACGCGAGCAGCTCGGCGCGTGCCTGCGCCGCGTACCACTCGCGCAGGTAGCGGCTCGACCGCCGCGCCGGCGTCGGCTGCACGCCGATCCGCTCGTACGCGTCGTTCAGCTCCTCGCGCAGCAGCGGCAGGTCGTACGGCGCCGTCTTCACCCGGACGAGCAGGCAGTTGAACGCGGCCAGCTCGACGCCCGTCGCGTCGTAACCGGACTCGAGCGCCTGCACGAGCGTCGTCCCCGAGCCGGCGAACGGGTCGAGGACGCGCCCGCCCGGCTCGACGTAGCGCTCGAGCAGCACCTCGACGAGCTGCGGGATGAACTTGCCGTGGTAGGGGTGGAGCCGGTGGACGTGCTTCGTGCGCTCCCGCTCGGGCAGCGCCCGCTCCGACCACGAAAGCTCGAGGTCCAGCGCCGAGTACAGCTCGTCCTGCGTGACGGCCACGCAGGCGACTTCGACGCCGGGGCTAGAACGCCTGCGGCACCCGCTCGAGGCGGCCCTCGCGCACCGCGACCACGTCGAAGCCCACCGAGAGGGACGCCAGCTCCGGCCGGGCGGCGAACCACAGCGACGCCGCCTGGCGCAGCCGCCGCTGCTTCTCGGCCGTCACCATCTCGAGCGGGTCGCCGTAGCGTCCGCCGCGCTTCTCCTTCACCTCGACGAAGCGGACGACGCGGCCGCGCCGGACGATCACGTCGATCTCGTAGCCGCCGAGCCAGACGTTCGTGTCGAGGATCCGCCAGCCGCGGAGCCGGTACCACCGGGCCGCGCGCCGCTCGGCGGCCGCGCCCCTACGCTGCTGCCTCGGCCTCGCGTCCGTAGCAGAGCGCCTGGAAGCTCAGCCGGTGCACCGCCGACGGACCGCGCTCGCGGACGACCGCCGAATGGCCCGGCGTGATGTAGCCGACGTGCTGCGCGAACCCGTAGGCGGGATAGAGCGCGTCGAGCCGGCGCATCAGCCGGTCGCGCGTCACCTTCGCGACGATCGAGGCCGCCGCGATCGCGGCGCTCTTCTCGTCGCCGTCCACCACCGCGGTGTGCGGCGGCGCCGCCGGCCCGAGCCGGAAGCCGTCGACGAGCGACGCGTCGGCCGGGCCGACCGCCTCGAGCATCGCGCGCAGCCCGGCGAGGTTCGAGCGGTGCAGGCCGTTGCGGTCGATGTCCCCGGGCGGGATCACGCGCACCGCCACCCGCTCCGCGCAGCCGATGACGGCGCGGAACAGCTCCTCCCGCCGCTCCTCCGAGCACTGCTTCGAGTCGTTCAGGTACGCGAGCGGCCGCACCCTGTGGTCGCGCAGCGAGCCGTAGTCGAGCAGGACGCCCGCGACGACGAGCGGCCCGGCGAGCGACCCGCGTCCCGCCTCGTCGGCTCCGGCGACGAGGCGGGCACCCAGCCTGCGATCGAACCGGAGCAGCTTCTGGCCGGTGCGCTTCATCCGCGCCGAGGATACCGCCCCTCCCCGCCGGCGCTCGCAGCCGGCACGAAGTTGCCGGAAAGTCGTGACGGGTGGGCCGCCGCGCCGAACACGGCGTCCCACCCGTCCGCGTCGCGTCGCGCGGGAGTCGTCGTCGCCGCCGCCCCGGACGAGCCGGCGTTCCCCTACTCCCGCGCGTCCGCGACAGGCCGCGCCTACAGATGAAGAGCGCCGCCGGCGCAGAAAACTTGCGCTACGCGGCGGTGTCGCCGGCGCCTTCGGGCTCGGAGCCCTCGTCGGCGGGGGCGTCCTCGGCCGGCTCGTCCACCGGCGCGGCCTCGGCAGCGGGCTCCTCCGCCGCGGTCTCCTCGGCGGCAGGCTCCTCGGCGACGGCGGACTCCTCGGCGACGGCCTCGACCTCCGCGGCCGGCTGCTCCTCCACCATCTCCGGCGCCTCGGCCGCGGCCGGGGCCTCCTCGGTCGCGGCGAGCGTCGACTCGACCGCCTGCGGCAGCTCGGAGCCGGCGCCGTAGCGCTTCTCGCGCACGCGGGCGCGCTTGCCGACGCGGCCGCGCAGGTAGTAGAGCTTCGCGCGGTTGACGTCGCCGATCGCGGCCACCTCGATCTTCTCGATCTTGGGCGAATGGAGCGGGAAGGTCCGCTCGACGCCGATGCCGAACGACTGCTTCCGCACGGTGAACGTCTCGCGCACGCCCGAGCCCTGCCGCTTGATCACGATCCCCTCGAACACCTGGACGCGGCGGCGCGAGCCCTCGATCACCTGGAAGTGGACGCGCACGGTGTCGCCCGCCTTGAAGCGGGGCACGGTGCGCAGCTGCGCGCGCTCGAGATCCTGGATGACGTTGCTCATGGAAAGGCGACCCGGCGGGCCGACGCGGAAGGGTAGCGGAAACCGCGCTACTCGGCTCCCTGCAGGTACGCGAGCACCGCGAGCACCCGGCGGTGGTCGGAGTCCGACGGCGGCAGGTCGAGCTTCCGCAGGATCGTCGCGACGTGCTTCTCCACCGCACCGACCGTGAGCACGAGCCGCTCGGCGATCGCTGCGTTCGAGCGGCCCTCGGCCATCAGGCCCAGCACCTCGCGCTCGCGCGCCGTCAAGCGCCCGAGCGGGTCGGACGCGCGGCGCACGGCGAACAGCTGGGCGACCACCTCGGGGTCGAGCGCAGTGCCGCCGTCGGCGACGCGACGGACGGCCTCGAGGAACTGCGGGATGTCGATCACCCGGTCCTTGAGCAGGTAGCCGGTGCCGCCGCGCCCGTCGGCGAGCAGCTCGCGCGCGTACGACTGTTCGACGTACTGGGAGAGGACGAGGATCGCGGTCTCGGGAGCGCGCCGCCGGATCTCGAGCGCGGCGCGCAGCCCCTCGTCGGAGAAGGTCGGCGGCAGCCGCACGTCGACGATCGCGAGGTCGGGCCGCTCGAGCAGCACGGCGGTGAGCAGTCCGTCGGGATTGTCGACGGCCGCCGCCACCTCGATGCCGTTGTCGCCGAGCAGGCGGGTGAGACCGTCGCGGAGCAGCACGAGATCCTCGGCGATCACGACCCGCACGGCATCACCGCCTCGACCGTCGTCGGCCCGCCGGCCGGGCTCGAGACGCGCACGCTGCCGTCGAGCGCCTCCACCCGCTGCGCGAGCCCCCGCAACCCTCGACCGCCCGCGTCCGCGCCGCCGCTGCCGTCGTCCTCCACGCGCACGACGAGCGCGCCGCCGACCCGGTTGACGCGGATCGCGACCCGGGACGCGCCCGCGTGCTTCGACGCGTTCGCGAGCGCCTCCGCGGCGACGAAGTAGGCGGCCGTCTCCTGCGCCGCGGGCGGGCGCACGGCCAGGTCGACGTCGAGCTCGACCGGGAGCGGGCTGCGCGCGACGAGCGCGGCGAGCGCCGCCTCGAGCCCGCGATCCGCGAGCACCGGCGGATGGATGCCGCGCGCGAGGTCGCGCAGCTCGCGGAGCGCCTCCTCGGCGCCGGCCCGCGCCTCCTCGAGCAGCCGCCGCGCCCCGTCCGGGTCGTCGGCGAGCCGCTGCTCGGCGAGGCCGAGGCTCATCCCGACGGCGACGAGGCGCGCCTGCGCGCCGTCGTGCAGGTCGCGCTCGATCCGGCGCAGCTCTCCCTCCGCCGCGTCGACCGCACCCGCACGGGTCGTCTCCAGCACGTCGATCCGGTCCGAGAGCGAGCCCCGCCTGGCGGCGAGCGCGTGAGCGCCCACCGCACAGACGAAGGCCAGGATCGTCCACTCGGGCCAGAAGACGCCGCGCGTCGTCACCGCCCAGACCGCGACGAGGAAGGCCGCGACCACCGCGAGGACGCCGCCGTGGACCGCGACGCCCCGCCAGCGGCGCGGGACGGCGCGGGCGCGCAGCACGAGCGCGTGGATCGCGAGCGGCACCGCGAAGCCGAGCAGCGGCCACATCGGCCAGAAGTAGCCGCGGGTCGAAAGCGCCCAGACGACGACCGCGAGCACGCAGACCGCCGCGTAGGCGGCCGCGTGCTCCCGCAGGCCCGTCCGGCCCGCACCGGCTCCGGCCCCGGCGGACGCGGGGCCGGAGCCGAGCAGCGCCGGCGCCAGCCGAGCGAACGCACGCGCCAGCGCGTGCACGATCAGGGCGGCGACGCAGAGCGCGGCGAGCCCGACCGGCACGGCGAGGAAGGCGCGGGAGAGCGAGTGCACCTGCCACTGGTCGACCCAGCGGTAGGAGAGCGGCAGGGCGACGAGGTAGAGCGAGCCGCCGACGGCGCTCGCCGCGGCGACCGCGGCGCCGAAGCCGAGCGTCATGCGGATCGCGCCGAAGGCCTGCTGCCGCCAGAGCGCCCCGTCCCGGAGGACGCCCCGGACGCGGTTCAGGTAGCCGCGCCCGGTCTCCGCAGCCGCGGGTACGCGCGCGTCGGCGCCGAGCAGCTCCCGCGCGAGCGCGGCCTCCCCGAGCGCCAGCCCGCGCGTCGCCCAGCGGAGCCCGACCAGCACGGGCACGACGAGCGGCGTGATCGCCGAGAGCGCGGCGGCGAGCCAGCCGGCGAGCAGCAGCGCGAACCACGCGGCCGCGGCAACGGCGCCGCTCAGGAGGTAGAGGAATTCGCTGAACGTACGACGCATGAGGACTCCTTCAGGGAGGGATCGATGCCCGTCCAGCGTCGTCTTTCCAGGGCGTGCCGCCAATCCCGGCAGCCGGCCTCCCGCCCTGGTGCCAGCACCCCTACCTGAAGCCGATCCGTTCGGGCGGCCAGTAGACGAAGAAGACCTCGCCGATCAGGTTCTTGCGCGGCACCGCCCCCCACTCGCGCGAGTCGCAGGACTGGCCGCGGTTGTCGCCCATGAAGAAGTACTCGCCGTCGGGCACCGGCCACTGCTCGCCGAAGTGCGCCGTGTCGGCGAGCCGCCGCTGCGGCTGGATGTACGGCTCGCGCAGCTCGAACCAGTCGCTCGTGTCCTTCGGCTCGATCCAGATGAAGCCGCGCTCGTCCTCCTTCACGTGCTCGCCCGGGAGGCCGATCAGCCGCTTCACGAACGTGCCGCCCTCGCCGCACTTGACGGCCGCGAGCGGCGGCGTGTGGAAGACGATGATCTCGCCCCGCTTCGGGTCGCGGAAGCGGTAGACGAACCGGTTCGCGAGCACACGGTCGCTGTAGCCCGCCTCGCAGCCGACGGCGGGCCGCGCGCAGTGCAGCGTCGGCTCCATCGACGAGGACGGGATCCGGTACGGGTTCACGACCCACGCCTTGATCGCGAGCACGATCAGGATCGCGCCGGCGATCGTGAGCGCCCAGTCGAGCACGACCCGCACGGGCCGCGGCAAGCCGGGCAGCAACCGGCCGAGCGGATCCCTCATGCCTTCGTGACCATGCCTCGCCGCCAGGCCTCGATCCGCGCGTGGTCGCCGGAGAGCAGCACCTCCGGCACCGTCCAGCCGCGGAAGTCGGCCGGGCGCGTGTAGTGCGGGTACTCGAGCCCGCCGTCCAGCTCCTCCGAGAAGCTCTCCCACTCGCCCGACCCCTCGGCGAGCGCGCCCGGCAGCCGCCGCGCCACCGCGTCGAGCACGACCATCGCCGGCAGGTCGCCGTTCGAGAGCACGTACGGCCCGATCGAGACCGCGTCGGTCGCGAGGTGCCGGACGACGCGCTCGTCGAAGCCCTCGAAGCGCGAGGAGAGGAGCGTCAGCGCCGGCTCGGCGGCCAGCTCCTCGACGACCGCCTGCGTCAGCGGCCGCCCCTTCGGCGTCAGCGCCACCACCGGGTGCGCGGGCGCGCCGCCGTAGGCCGCGTCGAGCGCGGCGGCGACGACGTCGACGCGCAGCACCATCCCGGCGCCGCCGCCGTACGGCTCGTCGTCGACCTGCCCGGCGCGGAGCGGCGTCGTGTCGCGGTAGTTGTAGAGCCGCAGCTCCAGCTCGCCGCCGAGCACCGCGGCCAGCGGCCGCTGCTCGGTCAGCCACGCGAAGGCGTGCGGGACGAGGGTGAAGACGTCGATGCGCACAGCGGGACGTTATTCGGGCTCGGCGAACCCTGACGAGACGACGATTCGCCCGCCCGCCAGGTCGACCTCCCTGACACACGCCTCGACGAGCGGCAGCGACGCGCCGGTGTCCAGCTCCAGCACGTCGTTCGCAGGGTACTCGACCACGTCGCGAACGCGCCCCAGCAGTCGCCCGCCCTCCTCCTCGACGGCGAGGCCGACGAGCTGGAAGACGTAGAACTCGTCCCCGTCCGCAAGCGGCGGCAGCGACGCGCGCGGGACGGCCAGCTCCGCGCCGCGCTCGACGCGGCGGTCGAGCCGGATCACCGGCCTGCCGCCGGCACCGCGCTTCGACGCGACGACCTCGGCGGGCTCGCCGCCGGCGTAGAGGGTCGCGCCGCGCGCGAACGTCGCCTCCCGCTCGCTCGCGCCCTCGACGAAGAAGGAGCCGTCGAGGCCGTGCGGCCGGCCGACCCGACCGACCGGGACGAGCTCAGAGACCAAGCCGGGTGAAGTGGGCGACGGCGTCCTCGCGGCCGAGCCGCGGCGCGGGCGCGGCGGGATACGGCGTCCGCCGGTGCTCGAGGTCGAGCGTCCAGTAGGCGCCCGGCTCGTCCTCGTAGGGCATGCCGACGCTGCCGGAGTTGACGACGCGGACGCCCGCGATCGTGCGCTCGAACTGCGTGTGCGTGTGGCCGCAGACGACGGTGCCGGCGCCGAGACCCTCGAAGAGGAAGGCGACGCGCTCCTCCGGGGTGCGCTCGGTGAAGACGTCGACGTCGTTCCGCGGCGTCGCGTGGACGTAGAGGACGCCGTCCAGCTCGAGCGACGGCGGCAGGCCGTGCAGGAAGGCGATCTGCTCGGCGCTCAGCTGCGCCCGCGTCGGCTCGAGCACCTCGGGCGGGACGAGGGTCTCCTCGCCGGGGGTCAGCTCGCGGTCGGCGTTGCCGCGGAGCCAGCGCACGCGCTCGCCGAGCCCGCGCAGCCGCTCGAGCGTCTCCGCCGGCTGCTCGCCGCCGGCGCAGACGTCGCCGCCGACGACGATCGTCGCGTCCGCCGGAATCTCGGCGAGCACCGCCTCGAGCGCGGCGAGGTTGCCGTGCACGTCGTAGAGCGTCGCGACGCTCACGCCACGCCCCCTCCTCCCGCCAAGTTGCAAATTGCAACGTGGCTCATCCGACGATCTCGAGCTGGAGCCGCCGCCCCGCCGACACGCCGCCGGCGCGGACGAGCGTGCGCAGCGCGCGGGCGAGCCGCCCCTGCCGGCCGATCACCTTGCCGACGTCGCCCTCGGCGACGTGCAGGCGCAAAAGGAGCGAGCCGTCCTCCTCCTCCACCTGCTCGACCCGCACCGCGTCCGGCTCGTCGACGAGCCGGCGCGCGAGCTCGGCGAGCAGCTCCGCCACGGCTACTTCGACAGGCCCTTCGCCTTCAGGAGCCGCGCGACCGTGTCGGTCGGCTGGGCGCCCTTGTCGAGCCAGCCCTTGACCTTCTCCTCGTCGAACTCGATCAGGGAGGGGTCGTGCTGCGGGTTGTAGCGGCCCACGATCTCGATGAACTTGCCGTCGCGCGGGGAGCGCGAGTCGGCGGCGACGACGCGGTAGATCGGGTTCTTCTTCGACCCGACCCGCGTCAGCCTCAGCTTGACTGCCATCTGCCTACTTTCTCGCTTTCTTCTTCCGTTTGGATTTCGACTTGCGCGTCGCGCTCGGGCGCGGCGGGCCCTGCAGCGGCGGCATCCCGTTGCCCGCCGCCATTCCGGGGATCTGCGGCATCTTGCCCGATCCCATGGCCTTCATCATCTTCGCCATCTGCTTGCGGGCCTCGATCAGCTGGTTCACGTCGGTCACCGTCGTGCCCGAGCCGGCCGCGATCCGCTTGCGGCGCGAGCCGTCGATCACGTGCGGGACGCGCCGCTCGTGCGGCGTCATCGAGAGGATGATCGCCTCGACGCGCGCGAGCTGCCGCTCGTCGACCTGGTCGAGCCCCTCGAGCTGCTTGCCGAGCCCGGGGATCAGCTTGAGGACGCCCTGCAGCGGCCCCATCCGGCGCAGCATCTTGTAGCTCTTCAGGAAGTCGTCGAAGCTGAACTCGCCCTTCAGCATCCGGCGCTCCAGCTCGTCCTTCTCGTCGTCGGCGATGGCCGCCTCCGCGCGCTCGATCAGGGTGAGGACGTCGCCCATGCCGAGGATCCGCGACGCCATCCGGTCGGCGTGGAACCACTCGAGCGCGTCGAGGCGCTCCCCGACCGACGCGAGCTTGACCGGGCGGCCGGTGACCGCGCGCACCGAGAGCGCGGCCCCGCCGCGCGCGTCGCCGTCGAGCTTCGTCAGGACGACGCCGTCGAAGTCGATCCGCTCCTGGAACGCCTGCGCGACGTTCACGGCCTCCTGGCCGGTCATCGCGTCGAGAACGAGCAGGACGTTCGTCGGCTTCGCCTCGCGCCGCACCGCCGCCAGCTCCTCCATCAGCGCCTCGTCGACGTGGAGGCGGCCGGCGGTGTCGAGGATCGCGACGTCGCGGCCGTCGGCACGGGCGCGCTCGATCCCGTCGCGCACCGCCTTCACCGGGTCGGCGCGCTCGTCCGCGTAGACCGGCACGCCGACCTGCTCCCCGAGCTGGACGAGCTGGTCGATCGCCGCGGGCCGCTGCAGGTCGGCGGCGACGAGCGCCGGCCTGCGGCCCTCGCTGGCGAGCAGCCGCGCGAGCTTGCCGGCCGCGGTCGTCTTGCCCGAGCCCTGGAGCCCGGCGAGCAGGATCGTCGTCGGCGGCCGCGGCGCGAACGCGAGCCGGGAGTCGCCCGACCCCATCAGCTCCGTCAGCTCCTCGTGGACGATCTTGACCACCTGCTGGCCCGGGGTCAGGCTGCCGCGGACGCTCTCGCCGACCGCGCGCTCGCGCACCTGCGCGACGAACTGCCGGACGACGTCGAAGTTGACGTCCGCCTCGAGCAGCGCCAGCCGGATCTCGCGCAGCGCGCGCGAGACGGCCTCGTCGTCGAGGACGCCGCGCCCGCGGAGGTCGCCGAGGGCATGCTGGAGCTTGTCGGAGAGCGTGTCGAACACGGCTCACCAGTGTAGGGGGCGCCGGGATAGGCCCGGGCCGCTCGTTCGTAGTTTCGGCATATGGAGACGGATACAGACCTCGTCCTCGCCGCGCGCGGCGGCAGCCGGGAAGCCCTCGGGGCGATCTTCGACCGGCACTGGCCGCGCGTCTGGCGGGCGGCGTACGCAACCTGCGGCGACCGCGAGCTGGCGAACGACGCAGCCCAGGACGCCTTCCTGAAGGCGGCCGACGCGCTGCGCCGCTTCGACCCGCGGCGTCCGCTCGAGCCCTGGCTCGTGAAGATCGCGGTCAACCGCGCAATCGACCTCGTCCGCAAGCGGCGGCGGCTCGTCGCCGCCGAGGACGCGCCCGAGCCGTACGGCTTCGACGCGGGCCCCGCCGACGAGGGGCTCTGGGCGGCGCTGAAGGCGCTCGCCCCCGAACGGCGGGCGGTCGTCGCCCTGCACTACTGGTTCGACTACACCACTCCGGAGATCGCGGATGCGCTCGGGGTGCCGCTGGGAACGGTCAACTCCCGGCTCGCCCGCGCGCTTCGCGACCTGCGGCTCCACCTGGAGGTGCGAGATGTCTGACGAGCTGGAACGGCGCCTGCGGGAGGCGGGGCACCGGCTGCCGGGCCCCGCGCCCGACGACACCCTGGACACCCGCGTCCGCTTCCTCGCCGCGGCGACGCCCGTCCGGCGGCTGAGCCTCCGCCGGCGCAGCCCCGTGTTCGCGCTCGCGGCCGCGGTCGTGCTCGCCGGCGCGTTCGGCGTCGGCTACGCGGTCGCGGCGGGCAAGACGCAGACGAAGACGGTCACGAAGACGCAGACGCGGGTCGTGAAGGAGCGCCTGAACGCCGGCCCCGGCTTCCTGCCTGCGGACGGCTGGGCGATCGACGTGGCGCTCGACCCGCAGACGGGGGCGATCGTCGCGGCGAACGCGTCCCGGAACGGGACCGAGCTGGCGGCGACCTTCGCGCCCGCCTCGACGCGGCAGGGGCTGCCGCAGCGGACGCTGCCGCTGCAGCTCCCCGCGGGCGGCAAGACGCGCCACCTCGCGGCCACCGTCGGCGCCTACGCGGTCGAGGTCGACGTCAGGCTCCCCGCCACCGACGCGGCGACCCTCGCGGCGGCGCGCGAGGAGCTGGGACGGCTCGTCGTCCCCGCCTGCCCGAGCGCCCATCCGCTGACCGCCGCCGACGTCGACGCGGCGAAGCGGTACGTGCTGGCGTGGCTCCCCGCCCACTACCAGGGCGACCCGTCGGAGACCGCCGGGGCGACCGCGACCGCGGCGGCCGGGGCGACGATGCCGCGGCACGACGAGGCGGCCGCCGACTGCGGCGCGGACGTCGCCGGGAAGAGCGTCGAGGTGGACGTGACGCTGCCGAAGCTCGCGGCGGTCAGCGCCAGCCTCTCCCAGCTCACGTTCTTCGTCGCGAAGACGAGGGACGGCTGGGAGGTCTGGGAGCGGGCCCGCTGAGCTAGCCGGAGACGAGGGCCTGGGCGTACTCGCGCGCGTCGAACGGGCGCAGGTCGTCCAGGCCCTCCCCCACCCCGATCAGCTTCACCGGCAGGCCCAGCTCGTAGGCGATCGGGATCGCGACGCCGCCCCGGGCGGAGCCGTCGAGCTTCGTCAGGACGACGCCGGTGACGCCGACCGCCTCGCCGAAGAGCCGCGCCTGCTGGAGGCCGTTCTGGCCGGTGGTGGCGTCGACGACGAGCAGCGTCTCGTGCGGCGCGCCCTCGAGCTTCCCCGCGATCACCCGGCGCACCTTGGCCAGCTCCTCCATCAGGTTCGTCTGCGTGTGCAGCCGGCCGGCGGTGTCGACGACGACGACGTCGCGGCCGCGCGACCGGGCCGCCTGGATCCCGTCGTAGGCGACGGCGGCCGGGTCGCCGCCGCGCTCGGAGCCGACGAAGTCGGCGCCCGCGCGCCGCGCCCAGATCTCGAGCTGCTCCTCGGCGGCGGCGCGGAAGGTGTCGGCCGCCGCGACGACGACGGAGCGGCCGTGCTCGGAGAGGCGCGCCGCGAGCTTGCCGATCGTCGTCGTCTTGCCGGTGCCGTTGACGCCGACGACGAGGATCACGGCCGGGTCGTGGCGCACGTCGAGGGTGGGCGGATCGCCGAAGAGGCGTTCGATCTCCTCGGCGAGCGCGGCGTTCAGGTTGTCGCCGGCGTCGCCGCGCGCCTCGAGCCGCTGCACCAGCTCGGCGGTGGCGCGAACGCCGACGTCGCCCCGGATCAGCGCCTCCTCCAGCCGCTCCCAGTCGAGCGCGTTGCCGGGGTCGAACGCGGCGGCGGCCAGCTCGCCGGTGAGCGCGCGCCGCGACTTCGCGAGCGAGTCGCGCAGGCGCGAGAACATGCCGCCGCGCTGCTCCTCCGGCTCGGGCGCGGCGTCCGCCTCGCCGAGCAGCTCTCCCCAGCTCCGTGCCACGCGGGCAGGTTAGGCGAGCTGCCAGGTCTCGTCGCGCAGGAGCGGCACGGCCGTCCCGTCGGCGAGCAGCGCGTCGACCTCCAGCTCGGGGCCGCCGATCATGAAGTCCGTGTGCACCGTCGACTCGTTCCAGCCCTCGCCCGGCTCGCCGTCGAAGACCTCGGTGACGCCGGCGCCGTAGGCGACGTGGCAGGTGGCGTTCTCGTCGAAGAGCGTGTCGAAGAAGAGCGTGCCCGTCTGCCCGACCCGCGAGGAGCCGTCGACGAGCGCCAGCTCTCCCAGATAGGCCGCGCGCTCGTCGCTCGCGAGCTGCCCGCGGACGACCTCCGCGCCGCGGCTCGCCTCGACGCCGACGATGCGCCCGTCCTCGAGCGTGAGCTGCAGGCCCTCGACGACCTGCCCGGCGAGCACGAGCGGCATCGAGGCGCGCACGGTGCCGTCGGCGCGGCGGCAGTCGGGCGCCGTGAAGATCTCCTCGGTCGGCATGTTCGCGACGTAGTCGATCCCCGCGGCGGTGCGGAAGGCGGCGTTCGCCCAGCGGGCGCTCGGGAGCAGCCCGACGGTGAGGTCGGTGCCCGGCCCGCGATAGCGGATCGCGTCGGGGCGCAGCTCGGTGAGCCGGGCCGCGCGCGTCTGGAGCCGCGCGAGATGCTCGCGCCAGGCGGCGACCGGATCGGGCTCGTCGAGCCGCATGCAGAACGCGACCGCGTCCCAGAGCCGCTCGAGGTCGGGCTCGCCGAAGACCTGCGCCGCCCAGCCCGGCCCGGGCGAGGCGACGATGCACCAGTTGACGAGCCCCTCGCGCAGGTGGCGGCGGTGGATCTCGTTCGCCTCCGCCATCCGCGCGCGTCCCACCCGCTCCCCGTCCAGGTCGCTGAGCAGCTCGGGCTCCGGGTCGCCGGCGGTGGCGATCAGCGCCTGGCCGGCCTGCGCCTCGGTGAAGACCTTCCGCCACTCGGGCGTGTGCGAGAGCGCCGCGTCGGGGCCGTGCTCGATCATCGCCCGGCGGACGTGCTGGTCGGCGTAGTGGACGTGCACGAACGAGGCTCCGGCTCCGTACGCGGCGCGCGCGAGCGCCCGCGCGAGGTCGGCGTGCTCGACCTGCGACAGGACGAAGACCTCCTGGCCGGGCTGCACGTTCGCGCCGACCCGCACCGACAGCTCCGCGTAGCGCTCCAGCCGCTCGTCGCTCATCGACGAGAGCCTAGACGCGATCGAGCACGGGGTAGCGGGCGTCCGCGTCGAGGCAGGCGGCGGCGAAGAGGGCGGTGCCCGGGTCGCCGGTGAAGAGCGAGTAGCGGCGGCGGCCGTTCTCCCGCGCGAGCCGGTCGGCCTGGGCGAGCGCGTGGACGGCGAAGCGGCGGGCGTGCTCGAGCCAGCGCTCGTCGCCCGTCCGCGCGAAGACCTTCAGGAGCGCGTAGCCGTTGCCGGCGGTGCCGTGGCAGATGCAGTGGCCCTTCTCGTCGTCGTGGGCGCCCGCGGCCCTGACGGTCTCGGCGGCGGCGAGCAGCAGCTCCTCGTCGAGGTAGTCCCAGGCGGCGACGAGGATCCCGGGGGCGCCGGCGCACCACTGGAGCTTCCCCTCGGACGACCAGTTGACGTGCCCACCCTCGCGGGTCGCGTGCACGGCGAGGACGCGGCTCGTGTCGCGGGCCAGCTCCTCGTTGCGGGCGTGCTCGACGTGGAGGAGCGCGCGGACGTTGGCGACGAGCCCGTGTGAGGCGCCGAGCGACGTGAACTCGCTGCCCCAGAGCCGCTGCGTCCAGAGGCCGTCGTCGTCGCGGCGGGCGGCGAGCGCGTCGGCGGACTCGCGCGCCGCGTCCTCGAGACCGGCGTGGACGGCGGCGAGGAGGGTTCCGGGCGTGCCCCAGAAGATCTCCTCGGTCTCGTTGGCGAGGTTCGCACGAATGCGCGCCTCCAGCTCGGCGGCGACGTCGAGGCCGAGCCGGTGGCAGACGAGCAGGAGCCCGGTCTCGCCGAGGAAGAGCGCCGACTCGGGCGGGTCGGGGCGGATCTCTCCCTCCATCCAGTCGGGCTCGGCACGCCAGCGTTCGAGCGCCCGGGTCGCGGCGGCGGGAAGGTCGAGCCGCGATTCGGCGTGGCCGCGCTCCTGCAGCTCGTGCAGCGCCCAGACGACGCCGGCGGCGCCGACGTAGAGCGTCTTCAGCGGCAGCGCGGCCTTGTAGCCGTCCCATTCGTGCGCGGGCCAGAGCGCGTCGGCGTCGTAGGCCGCGTCCACGTCGGCGACGATCCGCGCGATCGCGTCGCGCACGCGGCCCTCGTCCCAGGGCTCGTCGGTCGGCGGCTCGAACTGCGCCGGATCCCACAGCACGCCCGGAGCCTACGCCGCCCCGTCCGAAACGGCCACGTCCGCGGCGGCGGGGTGCGCCGCCTCAGGCGGCGCTGACGGCTTCGGCCTCGTCGCGCGGCAGGCGGCGCGAGAGGATCTGCGAGACGCCGTCGCCGCCCATCGTCACGCCGTAGAGGACGTCGGCGGCCTCCATCGTGCGCTTCTGGTGCGTGATCACGACGAACTGCGCGCGATCCGCGTAGCGGCGCAGCAGCGAGACGAAGCGGCCGATGTTCGTGTCGTCGAGCGCCGCCTCCACCTCGTCGAGGAGGTAGAAGGGGCACGGCCGCGCGAGGAAGAGGGCGAACAGGAACGAGATCGCGCCGAGCGCCTTCTCGCCGCCCGACAGGAGCGAGAGCTTCTGCACCTTCTTGCCGACCGGCCGCAGCTCCACCTCGATCCCCGGCTGCGCGTCGTCGTCCTCCGGCTCGGTCAGCCGCAGCCGCCCCTCGCCGCCGGGGAAGAGCGTCGAGGCGACCTCGTGGAAGTTCCGCTGCACCGCGTCGAAGGTCTCGGCGAAGCGGCGCTCGACCGTCTCGGTCAGCTCGTCGCGGAGCTTCTCCAGCTCGGCGAGCGACGCCTCGAGGTCGGCGCGCTGCGTCGCCAGCTCGTCGAGGCGCTCCTTCTCCGCCTCGTACTCCTCCTTCGCGAGCGGGTTCACCTGGCCGAGCGCCTCGCGCCGCCGTTCGAGTCGTTCCGCCTTCTCGGCCAGCTCGTCGCGGTCGTCGCCCTCGGCCGGCTCCTCGGCCCCGGCGTGCTCCAGCCGGCGCTGCGCCTCCTCGGTCTCCGCCTCGATCCTGGCCGCCTCGACCTCGATCGCCGCGGACGCCTCCGCCGCGGCCGACTGCTCCTGCCGCAGCTCCACCTCGGCGGCCCCGAGCCTGCGCAGCTCCTCTCCCAGCTCGCCGGTGCGCAGCCCGCCCGCGTCGACGCGCGCCCGCAGCGGCGTCTCGAAGCGCGCCGCCGCGGCGGCGACCGCGACGAGCGTCTCGTCGAGCCGCTCCGCGCCCGCGAGCACGCGGGCCAGCTCGTGGGGACGGGCGCGGCGCCGGCCGGCGCGGACCGCCGCATCGATCCGCGCCGACTCCGCCTGGCGCGCCAGCTCGCCGAGCCGGCCGGACTCCGTCGCCGCCGCGTCCGCGGCCGCGACCAGCTCCCGCGCCTCGGCCCGCAGGGTCTCGACCTCGCCTGCGACCGCGTCCTCCGGGGCCGCTCCGCCGAGCCGGACGAGGTCGCGCTCCGCGGCCGCCGCGCCCTCGGCCGCGCCCGCGACCTCGCGCCGCACCGCGCTCTCGCGCTCGCCGAGCGACCGCAGCGACGCGCCCAGCTCGGCCGTCCGCTCCGCGCCCGCCTCGCCGCGCTCCCGCAGCGGCGCCTCGAGCCGCTCCACCTCGCCCTCGACGCCGCCGAGGCCGCGCTCGAGCCGCTGCGCCGCGGCCAGCAGCGCCTTCAGGGTCGCGACGTCGGCGCGACGGATGCGGAGCCGCGGCGCGACCGCCGCGAACGCCTCCTCCGCCGCCCGGGCGCGTTCCTCCGCCTCGGCCGCCTTCCGCTCGGCGAACTGCGCCTGCTCGGAGAGCGTCTTCGCCTCGTCGGCGAGCGCGCGCCGGCGCGCGTCCAGCTCGAGCAGGACGGCCTCCGCGGTCTCGCCCGCGAACCACAGCTCGCCCGTGCGCGGGTCGTAGCCGAACCCGTCGCGCGTCACCGCGGGAACCGTCGAGGAGAGCAGCTCCTCCTTCTCGACGACCGGCAGCTCGGCGACCAGCTCGCGCGGGTCGCGCCCCGCGAGCACGCGCAGCGAGCCGAGGCCCAGCGCCGCCGCCCGCTCGAGCAGCGCGAGCGCCGCGCGGGCGTCGTCGGCGAGCAGCGCGGACGCGCGCGGGCCGAGCGCCGCGGCGACCGCGCGCTCGCTGCCCGGCTCCACCTCGAGCGCGGAGAGCGCGAGCCGCTGGCCCTCCTCCGCGAGCGCGCGGGCCGCCGGCGGGATCCCCTCGCGCTCGGCGAGCGAGCGCTCCAGCGTCGCCAGCCGCTCCGCCGCCGTCAGCGCCCGCTCCGCGAGCGTGTCGCGCTCGTGCGCGGCCTCGCGCGCCGCGGCGCGGGTGAGAAGCGCCTGCTGCTCCAGCTCCTGCGGCGAGGGGCCGCCGCGCGCGGCGTCGGCCTCCGCCTCGGCCAGCTCGGCCCGCAGCCGCGCTCCGAGCCGCTCCGCCGACTCGCGCTGCACCGCGAGCCCGGCTGCGCGCGAGCGGAGCGCGTAGGAGACCGAGAGCGCAGCCTCGCGCTCGCCGGCCGCCCCGGACAGCTCGGCCTCGATCGCCTGCCGCTCGCCGAGCAGCTCGTCGAGGCGAGCCTGCGCGTCCGCGCGCGCCGCCCGCTCGGCCGCGAGCAGCCGCACGAGCGTCTGGCGCGCCCGCTCGGCGCGCGTCTCCCGCTCGACCGCCGCCGCGCGCGCCGCCTCGGCCGCCTCGCGCGACGCCTGCTCCAGCTCCGCCACCTCCGCAACCGGGTCCCCGACCTCCGCCTCGGCGGTCGCGAGGTCGGCCCGCACCCGCTCGAGCAGCGCCGACGACGACTCGCGCCGGATGCCGACCCGCTCGGCGGCGCTGCGCAGCCGGTAGAGCACCTGCATCGCCTGCTCGCGCGCGCCGGCCGCGTCGGCCAGCTCCTCCTCGGCGCGTCCGCGTTCCGCGAGCACGGCGTCGAGCTTCTCCTCGGCGGCGCGGCGAGCGAGCGCCGCGGCCGTGCGCCGCGCGTCGACCTCGGCGAGCCGCTCCTCGAGCCGCGCCAGGTCGAGCTGGGCGATCCGGGCGCGGAGCGCGGCGATCTCGTGGCGGAGCTTCTCGGCGCGCTCGGCGGCGGTCGCCTGCAGCGCGAGCGGGCGCAGCCGCTTCTTGACCTCCTCCTCGAGGTCGCGCGCGCGCTCGACCTGGATCGCGACGCGGTTCAGCTTCAGCTCGGCGCGATGCCTGCGCGCCTTGAAGCGGCCGAGGCCCGCGGCCTCCTCGATCAGCGCGCGCCGCTCCTTCGGCTTCGAGGCGAGGATCGCCTCGACCTTGCCCTGGCCGATGATCGAGTGCATGCCCTGGCCGAGCCCGAGGTCGGCGAGCAGCTCGACGAGGTCGAGGCGGCGCACCGGCGCGCGGTTGACGAGGTACTGGCCCTCGCCGCCGCGGTGCAGGCGCCGCGCGATCGACAGCTCCTCGTAGTCGACCGGGATCGTGTGGTCGGCGTTGTCGAAGAGCAGCTCGACCTCGCAGAAGTCGGCGGGGCCGCGGCCGGCGGAGCCGGCGAAGAGGACGTCGTCGGGCTTCTCGGCGCGCAGCTCGCTCGGGGAGAGCGAGCCGGCCGCCCAGCGGATCGCGTCGGAGACGTTGGACTTGCCGGAGCCGTTCGGGCCGACGATCACTCCCACGCCCCGGTCGAAGCGCACCTCGACCGGGTCGGGGAAGGACTTGAAGCCACGCAGCTTGATCGCACGAAGGTGCACGCGCGGCGGACCCTAGCGCCGGGGACGGACGGCCCCGGTGTTTCGCCGAGTTCTCCTAGATCAGCTGCGCGAGCCGCTCGATCCCGACGTCGATCTGCTCGTCGGCGACGCCGCTGAAGGAGAGCCGCAGCTCGGAGCCGCCGCGGCCGTCCGGGTAGAAGAGCGTGCCCGGGACGACGGCGACCCCGTCCGCGACCGCGCGCTCGGCGAGCCGCGTCGCGTCGCCCGGGACGGTGAGCCAGGAGAAGAAGCCGCCCCGCGGGCTCGTCCACGCGGCGCCCTCGGGCAGCTCGCGCTCGAACGCCGCGAGCAGCCGGGCGCAGCGGCGCGCGTACAGCTCGCGCGAGCGGGAGATCTGCTCGTCGAGCCAGCCGCGGCGCATGAACTCCTCGAGCAGCCGCTGCCCGAGCGCGCCCGCGCACTGGTCGGTGTTCTGCTTCGCCGAGACGAGCCGGGCGACGACCTCGGCCGGCCCGACCGCCCAGCCGAGCCGGACGCCTGGGAAGAACGTCTTCGAGGTCGTCCCCGCCTGGACGACGACGTCGGGCGCGAGGCTCCAGAGCGACGGGGGCGCCTCCCCGTCGAAGCCCAGCTCGCGGTAGGCGACGTCCTCGACGAGCAGGAAGCCGTGGCGGCGCGCCAGCGCGACGAGCGCCTCGCGGCGCTCCGCCGAGAGCGAGACGCCGGCCGGGTTCTGGTGGTCCGGGATCGTGTAGAGGAGCTTCGGCCGCAGCCCGGCGAGAAGCCGCGCCTCCAGCTCGTCGACGAGCAGGCCGTCCGCGTCGAGCGGCACCGCCTCGACCTCGGCCTCGAAACCGCGGAACGCCATGATCGCGCCCAGATAGGTCGGCGCCTCGACGAGCGCGACGTCGCCCGCGTCGAGGAACGACTTCGCGACCAGCTCGAGCGCCTCGATCCCGCCGCTCGTGACGAGCAGCTCGGCCTCGGCGGGCCGGCGCCCCTGCTGCGCCTCGAGCCGCGCCGCGAGCGCGTCGCGCGTCCCGGGCAGCCCGATCGTGGGCGCGTACTGGAACGCGGAGCCCTCGCCCGCGTCCGCCAGCTCGCGCAGCAGCTCCGCCGCACGCTCGCGCGGGAAGGTCGACGGGTCGGGCAGCCCGCCCGCGAACGAGATCAGCTCGGGGTTCGCGACGAGCCCGAGGATCGCCGCGATCCCGTCGCCGGCGCCCGCACGCGTGCGCGCCGCGAACAGCTCGCTCCAGCGCCGCTGCTCCGCGCCGACGCTCACGCGCGCACTCAGTCCTCGTCGTCGCGCCGCAGCGGGGCGTTGGCGTCCTCGTCCCGCTCGTGCTCGTCGACGTCGCGCTCCGGCCAGAGCTCGAGGATCCCGCGCTCCTCCCCGGGGCGCGGCTCCCTGCTCTCCAGCCGGCGCAGACGCAGCTCGGAGTTCGTGGGCCGCCGCTCAGCCATCGAGCCGCAAAGGATGCCAGAGGCGGCCGTCAGCCGCCGAGACGGGCGAGCACTTCGGCGGCGGCCTCCTGCTCGGCCGCCTTCTTCGAGCTGCCGGAGCCGGTGCCGAGCCGCTCGCCGTCCACGAGCGCCGCGCAGGTGAAGTGACGGTCGTGCGGGGGCCCCTCCGCGGAGAGGACGGCGTAGCTGACCTGGCGACCGCTGCGGGCGAGCAGCTCCTGCAGCTCCGTCTTGTGGTCGACGTGGCTCGTGAGCGCGTACTCGATGCGGCTGTCGAACGCGGCGACGACCGCGTGCTCGATCGCCGCGAACCCGTGCTCGAGGAAGAGCGCCCCGAGGGCGGCCTCGAGCAGCGCCGCGAGCACGTTGCGGTTCCGCGACAGCCGCTCCAGCTCGTCGGGGGAGGCCTCCTCCGGCGCGTGGCGGAGGAGCCGCTCCCCGAGCCCCAGCTCGCGCGCCACCTCGGCGCAGCTCGCGCGCGAGACGACGTGCGAGCGGATCTTCGCCAGCCGCCCCTCCGAGAAGTCCGGATGGCGCGCGTAGAGCGTGTGCGCCATCGCCAGCTCGAGGACGCTGTCGCCGAGGAACTCGAGCCGCTCGTACGACACCGTCCGCGCGCTCGCCCAGGAGGCGTGCGTGAACGCCGTCGCCGCCCGGTCGGGCGGAAGCGACTCGATCAGCTCCGCAAGCGCTCGCAGCGGCTCGCCGCTACTGGTGCGACGAGACGTAGTCGACGGCCTGGCCGACGGTCTGGATCTTCTGGGCGTCCTCGTCCGAGATCTTGATCCCGAACTGATCCTCGAGCTCCATGATCAGCTCGACCAGGTCGAGCGAGTCGGCGTCGAGGTCCTCCTGGAAGGACGCCTCTTCGGTGATATCGCTCTCCTCGATCCCGAGCTGCTCGGTCAGGACTTCCTTGACCCGCTCGAAGACTTCCTCGCGCGACGCTGCCATGTCACCTCGTTTTTCCGTTGGGGGCCGAAAATCCGGCCGATCATACAGCCTCGGCCTGCTGGGGAAGCCTCGCAGCGAGCCTGCCGACCACGTCGTGCTCGACGCCGCGGGCGGCGAGCCGGATCGCGTTCTCGATCGCGACGCGCGAGGAGTTGCCGTGGGCGATCACGGCGAGCCCGCGCAGGCCGAGCAGGTAGGCGCCGCCGTAGGTGTCGGGGTCGAGCCGCTCGCGCAGGCGCCGCGCGGCCGGACGGATCAGCAGGCCGCCGAGCTTCCCGCGCGTCGACGCGGCGATCTCGGAGCGGAGCGACTCGAGCAGCGTCCGGATCGTCCCCTCGACGGTCTTCAGCGCGACGTTGCCGGTGAAGCCGTCGGCGACGACGACGTCGGCGGCGCCGGCGAGGATGTCGCGGCCCTCGCAGTTGCCGGCGAAGTTCAGCTCGCTCGCGGCGAGGAGCGCGTGCGTCTCCAGCGCGAGCTGGTTTCCCTTCTCCGGCTCCTCGCCGATCGAGAGCAGCCGCACCTCGGGCTCCGCGATGCCGAGGATCTCCTCAGCGAAGACGGCGCCCATCGTCGCGAACTGGAGCAGGTGCTCGGGCCGCGCGTCGGCGTTCGCGCCGGCGTCGATCAGGACGGACGGGCCGCGCTTGGACGGGATCGGCACCGCGATCGCGGGGCGCAGCACGCCCGGCAGGCGGCGCAGCTCGAGCAGCCCGGCGGCGAGCATCGCGCCGGTGTTGCCGGCGGAGACGGTCGCGTCGGCGTCGCCTTCGGCGACGGCGCGGACGGCGGCGACGAGCGAGGAGTTCGGCTTCGCACGGACCGCCTCGGCGGGCTTCTCGTGCATCGCGATCGCGTCGGGCGCGTCGCGCAGCTCGAGCCCGGCGGCGTCGAGGCCGGCGGGGCCGTAGAGGATCGGCGTCACGCCGTGTGCGCGCGCGGCGACGGCTCCGGCCACGATCTCCGCCGGGCCGCGATCGCCGCCCAGCGCGTCGACCGCCACCCTCGCCATCGGGCTACGGGGCCTGGATGCGGAGCGGCTCGACCTCGCGGCCCTTGTAGGTGCCGCAGGTCGGGCAGACGCGGTGCGGGCGCTTCGGCTGGTTGCACGTCGGGCAGACGTTGACCTTCGGCGCGCTGATCGCGTGCGTCGCGCGGCGCTTGTCGCGGCGCGACTTGGAGGTTTTCCGCTTCGGGACGGCCATGACCGGCGGCCACTATAGCCGACGCGGCGCCCGGCGCCGTCCGGCGGGACTACGTCTCGACGTCGCGGAGCGCGGCCCAGCGCGGGTCGACGTCCTCCTCGACGTGCTCGTGCGGGTCGGCGTTCAGGTCCTTGCCGCAGACGGGGCAGAGGCCGGCGCAGTCGGGACGGCAGAGGATCTTGTCGGGCAGCTCGAGCGCGATCGAGTCGCGCGCCCAGGCGGAGAGATCGAGCCGGGTGTCGTGGAGATATTCGGTGCGCAGCTCGTCGTCGTCGCCGGGGCTCGTCGCCTGGTACTCGCGGGCGTGGAGGGAGAGCGGCAGCTCGGCGTCGGCGAGGCAGCGGAAGCACGGGCCGCGCAGCGTCGTCGCGAAGTCCAGCTCGAAGAGCGTCCCGCTCGAGGCCCGCGTGACGGTCAGCTCCGCGGGGGCCGGGTTCGGCTCCGGGTCGTACTCCTGGCCGCCGAGGACGAGCGGCTCCAGCTCCACGTCGAGGCGCTCGCGGTGCTGCCCGCCGCTCCGCAGCGAGATCGAGCGGAGGTCGAACGTGCGCATGCGCGAACGGTAGCGCCGTCACACTTCCGCGACGGTCCCGTGACGGTGCCTGGGCACGCCCAGGGGCAGGGTCGGAGTCACGCCGCGATGCGGCGGAGGTCGGCGAGCGGCGGGACGGGGCGCGGGAAGTCCGCCTGCGCGTCCTTGCGCCGGATGTAGGCGCCGATCGACTCGGCCACCGGCTCCGCCGCGACCCGCGGCTCGCGCGCGACGAGGAGCATCCCCACCGAGGCGAGGATCACCGCGCCGGCGGCCAGCTCGCGGCCTCCGACCGGCTCGCCCACGAGTGCCCAGCCGAGCAGCACCGCGACCGCCGGGTTCACGTACGCATAGGTCGAGACGACCACGCTCGACGCCCCGCTCCGCAGCAGCCAGCCGTAGGCGGTGAACGCGACGAGCGAGCCGAAGACGACGAGGAACGCGAACGCGCCCGCCGACGCCCACGAGATCGCGCCGAGGTGCACGCGGCTCGCCTCGCCGGTCGCGACGCCGCCGAGCGCGAGCAGCGCCGCCGCGCACAGCATCTGCATCGCGGCCGAGAGGAACGGCGCCCGCGGCAGCGGCGCGACGCGCGCGTACGCGGAACCTGCCGCCCACGCGAGCGTCCCGAACAGGATCACCGCCGCGCCGACCGGGTCGACGCTCGCGCCGCCGCCGACGAGGAGCGCCACCCCGAGCAGGCCGGTCGCGATGCCCGCGACGCCGCCGCCGGAGAGCCGGATCCCGAAGCACGAGCGGTCGACGAGCGCCGTGAAGAGCGGGACGCTCGCGATCAGGAGCGCCGTCGTCCCCGACGGGACGCGCTGCTCCGCCCAGGCCACGGCGCCCGTCTCGACGAAGAGCAGCAGCCCGCCGACGACGGCCGCGGCGGTCCACTCGCGCCGCCCCGGCCGGTGCCGGGCCAGATCGCCCCTGCGCGCCGACCAGGCCCAGAGGAGCGCACCGGCGAGGCCGAAGCGCGCCGCCAGCATCAGCAGCGGCGGCAGCGTCCGGCTCGCGACGGCGATCGCGAGATAGGTGGAGCCCCAGACGACGTAGACGATCAGGAGCGCGGCGGCGAGCTTCGTTCTCACCCGTCCAGCGTGCCCGCACCCACCCGATTAGCACAAATCGAGTTATCGTTCGTTTCCATTATGGATTCTGATCGTTGGCTCGGCGTCGAACTGCGTCACCTCGCCGCGCTCGAAGCGGTCGCGCGCACCCGCTCCTTCGGCGCCGCCGCGCGCGAGCTGGGCTACACCCAGTCGGCGGTGAGCCAGCAGGTCGCGCATCTCGAGCAGCTCGTCGGGCAGCGGCTCTTCGACCGGCCCGGCGGCCCGCGCCGGGTCGAGCTGACCGAGGCGGGAGCGCTCCTCCTCCGCCACGCCGACGCGATCGTCGCCCGGCTCGACGCGGCCCGCGCCGACATGGCCGCGCTGGCCGAGGGCGCCGCCGGCACGCTGCGGGTCGGGATCTACCAGAGCGTCGGCGCGCGCCTCCTGCCCGCGCTCCTGCACCGCTTCCGGGAGCAGTGGCCGCGCGTCTCGGTCACCGTGCGGGAGGAGCAGGACGCCGCCGACCTGCTCGCGCTCGTCGAGCACGGCGAGCTGGACCTGACCTTCGCCGACCTGCCGCTGCCCGACGGGCCGTTCGAGTGGACGGAGGTGCTGCAGGACCCGTACGTGCTCGTCGTCTCGGCCCGCTCCGAGCTGGCGCGCCTGGAGCAGCCACCCTCCTTCCGGGAGCTTGCGCAGCTCCCGCTCGTCGGCCGCCGCTCGACCGACGAGCCCGACCGCTTCCTCCGCGGCCGCGTGCGCGACCTCAACGTCGTCTTCCGCACCGACGACAACGGCACGCTCGCCGCGCTCGTCGCCGAGGGCCTCGGCGTCGCGATCGAGCCGCGGCTCGTCGTCGACCCGCGCAACCGTGCGCTCGCGCAGCTCCCGTTCGGCAGCAGGATCCCGCCGCGCACGATCGTGCTCGCGTGGCACCGCGACCGCTACCGGTCGGCCGCCGCCGAGGCGTTCGCGCAGCTCGCCGTCGGCCTGGAGCCGGCGATCTAGTAGGGCTCGTCGCCGAGGTCGCCGTTCGGGCCGATGCCCGCGACGACGGTCTCCTGCGAGCGCTCGTGCAGCCGCTCGCGCCCGCGCTTGACCGCGGTGAGGAAGCGCTCGAGGTTCACCTCGAGGGAGGCGAGGTTGTTGTCGGCCCAGTCCTCCATCTCGAGCCGCATCTCGCGCGCCTGCCGGCGCGCGTCGTCGACGATGTCCTCCGCCTGCCGCTCGGCGATCTTGACGATCTCGGTCTGGGACGCCTCGCGCACCGCCTGCTCGCGCGCCTCGGCGAGCAGCCGGTCGACCTCGCGCTTCGCCTCGGCCAGCATCTCCTGCCGCTCCTTGACGATCCAGCGCGCCTGCTTGATCTCCTCGGGGATCGTCGCCCGCATCTGGTCGAGGATGTCGTAGATCTCCTCGCGGTCGATCCGCACCTGGTCGGTGAGGGGGACGGCCTTCGCGTTGTGCACGAGGTCGTCGAGCTTGTCGATCAGTACGAGGACGTCCATCGCCCGGAAGTGTAGCCCCCGGTTCGGCGGGCACCGGCCGGGTCCTTCACCGCCGGGCGTGCAGCCACGCGTGCACCTCGTCGATCCGCCGGCCGAGCGTGAGGTGGCCGTCGTCGGGGAGGATCCGCGCGTCGACGTCCGGCAGGTGGTCGGCGAGCCAGCGGCCGTGCGCCGGCGGCACCATCAGGTCGTGCTCGCCCTGCAGGAGGAGCACCGGCACGCCGACGTCTGCCGGCTCGAACCCCCACGGCCGCACGAAGGCGAGGTCGTCGTCGCGCCAGCCGTCGACGCGACGCCCCGTGCCGCGGAACATCGCCGCGTAGAGGTAGTCGCCGAGCGTCGAGGTGACCGCGTCGCGGTCGGGGCCGGAGAGGAGCGAGCGGAGCGCCTCGGTCAGCTCGGCTGCGGTGCCGGCGAACATCTCCCCGGCGTCGCGGACGAGCAGCGGCTCGAGCGCGTCGGCCCCCTCGAGCGTCGCGGCGAACTCGGCGAGGTTCGACTCGCCCATCCCGGCGAGCCAGTCGAGCCCCTGCGCCCCGAACGGCGCCACCGAGGCGAGCGTCGCGACCGCGGCGCAGCGGGAGCCGAGCAGCGCGCCGCAGGCGAGCGCGTGCGGGCCGCCGCCGGACTGGCCCCAGGTGGCGAACCGGTCGATCCCGAGCCCGTCGAGCAGCTGCTCGACGTCGCCGGCGACGTCCGCGACGGAGCGGCCGGGCGCCGGGTCCGAGGTGCCGTAGCCGGCGCGGTCGTAACCGATCAGGCGAATCCGGCGCGCGGCGGCGTCGGCGACGTGCGGGCCGTAGAGGAGCCCCGCGGACGGCGTCCCGTTGTGCACGACGACCGGGAACCCGACCGGGTCGCCGTCGTCGTAGACGTGGAGGTTGCGCCCGTCCGCGAGGGTGAGGTCCAGCTCCGGCACTACTCCCCGGGGTTCTCCGGGGTGCCTGGCCGGCCGTTCGGGAACAGCTCGGCGAGCCGGCGCGCGACGGGCTCCGGCACGAGCGCGGAGACGTCCCCGCCGAACGCGGCGATCTCCTTGACGCCGCTCGAGGAGACGAACATCACCTGCGGGCTCGACATCACGTAGATCGTCTCCACGTCGGGGGCCAGGTGGCGGTTGAGCTGGTTCATCTGGAACTCCCACTCGAAGTCGGAGATCACGCGCAGCCCCTTGACGATCGCCTTCGCCTCCCAGCGGTGCGCGAACTCGACGACCAGCTCGCGGAAGACGTCCACCTCGACGTTCTCGAGGTGCGCGAGCGCGTCGCGCAGGAAGGCGACCCGTTCCGCGATCGAGAACATCGGCTGCTTGTGGCGCGGCTCGCCGACGACGCCGACGACGACGCGGTCGAAGATCCCGGCCGCGCGCGCGATCACGTCGACGTGGCCGTTCGTGACCGGGTCGTACGAGCCCGGGCAGATCGCGGTGATCACGCTCCCGCTCCTCCGCTCCCGGGCGGCGCCGTCGAGCCTGCGCCGCCGGCCGCCTCGTAGATCGTGATCCGTGCGGCTCCGTAGCGGCGGGACGTGCGCTGCGGCAGCGGCAGCTCCGGCTCGACGTGTGCGTCCGTCTCCAGCACGAGCAGCCCGTCCTCGGCGAGCACGGGCGGCAGGTAGCGGGCGAGCTGGGGCTGGAGGGCGGGATACATGTCGTACGGGGGGTCGACCAGCACGAGATCGTACTTCCTGCCCGCGAGCGCCTCCTGGGCGAGCGTCGCGACGGCGTCGCCGCGGACGACGCGCGCGCCGACGAGCCGGAGCTTGTCGAGGTTGCGCTCGATCGTGCGGACGGCGTCGGGGTCGCGCTCGACGAAGACGGCGCGGGTCGCGCCGCGCGAGAGCGCCTCGATCCCGAGCGCGCCGGAGCCGGCGAAGAGGTCGAGGACGCTCGCGCCGCCGAGCGGGCCGACGAGGTTGAAGACGTTCTCGCGGACGCGGTCGGAGGTCGGGCGCGTCTCGAGCCCGCGCGGCGCCGCGATCGTGTGACCCTTCCTGCTGCCGGCGATCACGCGCATGCCGCGCGCAGGCGCCGGATCGCCTCGGCGCTCTCGACGATCTCGCAGAACTCGCCGGAGAGGCTCGCGAGCGCGGTGCGGTGCATCGTCTCCGCGTCGAACTCGGCACGCGCGTGGGTCGCGGTCGCGTCGGCGACGACGAGCGTCTCGAAGCCCAGCTCGCTCGCCATGCGTGCCGTCGTCGAGCAGCAGTGGTCGGTCGTGAGGCCGGCGACGACGACGGTCTCGGCGCGCGCGTCGCGGAGGCGCCGCTCCAGCTCGGTGCCGAGGAAGGCGTTGTTCGTCCGCTTGTCGACGACGGGCTCGCCGTCGCGCGGGGCCGCCTCCGGCTTGAACTCGAACCACGGCGTCCCGCGCCGGAACGGGCGGGCCGGGTCGGTGCTCTCGTGGCGGACGTGGACGACGGAGGCGCCCGCGTCCCGCCAGGCGGCGAGCAGGTCGGCGATCCGCGCCTCGGCGTCCGGGTTGTTGCGCTCCGGCCAGTCGCCGTTCTCGAACGCCTGCTGGACGTCGATCAGAAGCAGTGTCGGCTGCGGCACGCCCCGAGCTTACGCGGGCGCGAGGCAGGCGTCGTGGCTCGACGAGGCGACGCGGATCTCCTTCCGGATGCGGCCGTCGCGGCCGGCCACGGTGAGGGTGCCGGTGCCGAGCGACGGCGAGAGGATCAGTCCGGCGGCGTCCTGGACGTTGAAGGAGCCGAGCGGGATCCGCGTGGTGCGCAGCAGCCGTCCGGCCGGGTCGTAGACGCGCAGGGTGCCGGACCCGCCGCTCGTGACGTAGACGCGGTCGCCGAGGAAGGTGACGTGCTGCGGCGCGGCGTCGGCGGCCAGCCGGTGGAAGCCGCCGCGCCGGTGGATCGCGATCTCGCCGGACGCACCGCCGGTGACCCAGATCCGCCCGCCCGCGGGGGCGAAGCCGACGTCGTGGGCGGGGAAGCCCGGCTCGACGTAGCGGTGGAGCCGCGGCCGGCGCGGGTCGGAGACGTCGACCGCGGCGATCCGCTCGGCGGCGGTGCCGAGGCCGACCCAGAGCGTCCTGCCGTCGGGCGAGAGCGAGAGATGGCGCGGCCAGAGCGTCAGCCGCACGCTCGCGACGACGCGGCCGCGGGCGAGGTCGAGGGTGTGGACGGCGATCCCGCCCGAGTCGGTGACGAACGCGTGGCGGCCGTCGCGGGCGGCGGCGGTGTAGCGCGGCTCCTCGACGGCGACCTCGTGGCGGACGTCGAGCGGCGAGCCGCCGAGGATCGAGACGGCGCCGACGACGGTGTGCGCGACGACCGCGTGGGCGCCCGCCCGCTCGATCGAGAACGGGTCGGGGCGCGTCGCGATGCGCCGGAGGATCCGCCCGCTGCCGAGCTGCACGAGCGCGACGTGCGCCTCCCGGTCGGCGGTGACGAGCGCGGCCGGGCCGCCCGCCCGCGCGAGCGCGTCCGGCACCTCGCGGAGCGCGAACGGCGCCGCAGCGGCGGCGAGCAGGAAGCGCCGGCGATCCACGCACCTTCTACGCGGGCGCGGCGGCCGCAGGTCCGTGATCCTCTCGGAAGCAGGGACATGCCCCGGCGGGACATGTCCTCACGCGGCGCGGCGCAGGTCCTCCAGCTCGGCGACCGTCTCGCGGTAGATCCGGAGCAGGCGCTCGCTCTCCGTCTCGCGCGGTCGTTCGCCTGCCGCTCGGCGGCGACGCCACCATGCGAGCAGCGCGCTCACGCGAGCGCCTCCGGCTCGACCTCGGCGAAGAGCGCGTCCACCTCGTCCTGCACCGGCCCCGGCCCCACCCCGGCTGCGGCGGCCCGAGCGCGCTCGAGCAGCGGCCGGTCGCGGCGGACGTTCGCGAAGCGGAGGTCGGAGAGACCCGACTGGCGCGTGCCGAGCAGGGCGCCGCCGCCGCGCAGCTCGAGGTCGACCTCGGCGAGCTCGAACCCGTCCGTCGTCTCGCACAGCGCCTGCAGCCGCGCCTGCGCCGACTCGCTCAGCTCCTCCTTCGCCCGCGTCACGAGCAGGCAGTACGACTGCTCGGCGCCGCGACCGACCCGGCCGCGGAGCTGGTGGAGCTGCGCGAGCCCGAAGCGGTCGGCCTCCTGGACGATCATCACCGTGGCGTTCGGGACGTCGACCCCGACCTCGATCACGGTCGTCGCGACGAGGACGTCCAGCTCCCGCGCCTTGAAGCGCGCCATCAGGTCGCGCCGCTCTGCGGGCTTGAGCCTGCCGTGCAGGCAGCCGACCCGGAAGTCGCGCAGCTCGACCCGCTGCAGCCGCTCCGCCTCCTCCTCGGCCGCGCGTGCGAGGCTCTTCTCGGAGGCCTCGATCAGCGGGCAGACGACGTACGCCTGCCGCCCCTCGGCGAGCAGCCGCGTCAGCCGCGCGTAGGCCTCCGGCGCGCGCTCCTCGCCGATCCACGCCGTCTCGATCGGCTTCCGGGAGGCGGGCGGCTTCGCGATCTCGGACACGGCGAGGTCGCCGTAGACCGTGAGTGCGAGCGTGCGCGGGATCGGCGTCGCCGTCATGTGCAGGACGTGCGGAGCGCGATCCTGCGCGAGCGCCGCGCGCTGCTCGACGCCGAAGCGGTGCTGCTCGTCGACGACGGCGACCGCGAGGTCGCGCAGCTCCACGCCGCGCTGGATCAGCGCGTGGGTGCCGACCACGACGTCCGCGACGAGCGCGTGTTCCCGCGCGGCCTTCGTCGCGGAGCTGGTGAGGAGCGCGCACGTCACGCCCAGCTCGAGACAGAGGTCGGCGATCGTGAGGAAGTGCTGCTCGGCAAGCGTCTCGGTCGGCGCCATCAGCGCGCCCTGACGGCCGTTCTCGACCGCGCGCAGGAGTGCGTAGAGCGCGACGACGGTCTTGCCGGAGCCGACGTCGCCCTGCAGGAGCCGCTGCATGGGCACCGTCCGCGCGAGGTCGTCGTCCAGCTCCCGGATCGCCTGTTCCTGGTAGGGCGTCAGCGCGAACGGGAGCGCCTGCCGGTAGCGGCGGATCAGGTCGCCCGGCTCCCCGAGCGCCGGCGCGAGCGTGCGCTCCCGTTCGGCGGCACGGCGCGCGATCCCGATCTGAAGCAGGAGCAGCTCGTCGAAGGCGAGCCGCGAGCGGCCGGCCTCCGCCTCGGCGAGATCGGCGGGGCGGTGGACGGCGGCGAGGGCGTCGCGCCGCAACGGCAGCCCCTCCCGCTCGCGCAGCTCCGCCGGCAGCGGGTCCGGCAGGTGGACGGCGAGCGGCAGCGCCGCCTCGACGGCGCGGCGCACCTGCGCCGCCGCGATCTCCTCCGCCGCGGGATAGACGGGCGCGAAGTCGGCGGTGGCGCGGGCGTCGCCGACGTCGTAGCTCTTGACGTCGAAGCCGAAGCGGCCGAGCTTGCCGCGGATCCGGAGCGACGTCCCGGGACGAAGCCGGTCGGCGAGCCACGGCTGGTTGAACCACGAGACGCTGACGGTCGCGCTTCCGTCCCCGACGCGCGCGACGACGCGGGTGCGCCGCCCGCGCAGCGGCCGCTTGTCGACGTTCAGCACCTCGCCCGCGATCACGACCTCCTCGCCCTGGCGGAGGTCGGCGATCCGCACCTCGTCGGCGGCCGACTCGTAGCGGCGCGGCCGGTGCTCGAGCAGGTCGCGGACGCTGCGCAGCCCGAGCGCGCCGAGCCGCTTCCGCAGCGTCGCGCCGATCCCGGGCAGCGTCTCGAGCGAGGCGTCGAGCCGTTCGGGGCGCGGCGCCCGCGGCGTCCTCGGCCAGACCTGGGGCTGGTCCAGGCCTGCGAAGACCGTCTGTCGACGGGCGAGTGTCATCGTCGGGGCCACCGCGGCGTCCGGAGTATCCCGCGCGGACCGGACGGCAGACGTCCGCCCGCGAGCACCACACCCTCGAGTTCAGCTCGAGGGCCGACGGAGGTCGACGTCGGTGGATGTCGCCGGATGGAACCGCGGCGCGGTGTGGCGTCGCCACGTGGCGTGGTGTGGCGACGCCACATGGCGTGGTGTGGCGACGCCACCTGTGAACTGCCTGCACAGGGGCCGTAAATCGTCGCGGGTGGCGTCGCCACACCGTGACGGCGTCAGTCGTCGGCGAACCAGAAGAGCACGGCCGTCCCCGGGCCGGCGTGCGCGCCGATCACGGCGCCCAGCTCCGTCACGAGCTCGATCGTCGCGCGGGGACGGCGGTCGCGAACGAGCGCCTCCAGCTCGGTCGCGCGCTCCGGCGCGGCAGCGTGGGCGATCGCGACGCGCAGCCCCGGCTCGTCGCGCGTCCCCGACTCGAGCGCGTCGACGAACTCCTGGAACGCCTTGCGGTTGCCGCGCACGCGCTTCACCGGCGCGACCTCGCCGTCGACGATCGAGAGGATCGGTTTGACGTTGAGGAGCGAGCCGGCGAACGCCTGCGCCCGCCCGATGCGCCCGCCTCGGGCGAGGAACTCGAGCGTGTCGACGGTGAAGAGGAGGCCGCGCTCGCCGCGGTAGCGGGCGATCAGCTCGTCGACCTCGTCGTCGGTCGTCCCCCGCTCCAGGCGACGCTGGATCGCCTCCGCGAGCAGCGCGATCGACGCGGATGCGGTCTCGGTGTCGACGACGCGGACGCGGCCGCCCTCCTCCGCCGCTGCGGCCTCGGCGCTGCGGAACGTCCCCGAGACGCGCGACGAGAGCTGCAGCGAGATGATCCGCTCGTAGCCCGCCAGCTCGCGGTAGGCGGCGAGGAAGTCCGCGGGGGTCGGCTGCGAGGTCGTCGGCGTCTCCGTCGTCCCCGCCAGGCGCTCGTAGAACGCCGCGGCGCTCAGGTCGACGCCGTCGCGGAAGCTCTCGCCGCCGAAGACGACGTAGAGCGGGACGACGCGCCAGTTCGCGTGCCGGGCGGCGGCCTCGGGGACGTCGGCGGTCGAGTCGAGCACGATCGCCGTGTTCTCGACCGTGAGGTTCACGATGCGGCCGCCGCGAGGATCGCGTCGACGATCTCGTCCAGCTCGCGGTCCTTCGTCAGGCACGCGGACGCGCCGGCCTCCAGCAGCGCCTCGCGCTCGCGCAGGTTCGCCGACGCCGTCAGCGCCACGACAGCCACGCCCGGCACGGCCTCGAGGACCGCCGCCGTCGCCTGCACGCCGTCGAGCCCCGGCAGCCGGTAGTCCATCAGGACGACGTCGGGCCGGTGCTCGCGTGCCGCGTCGACCGCCTCGCTCCCGTCTCCCACCGACGCGACAACCTCGACGTCGGGTCGCATTCCCAGGAGCAGCTCCAGCGCCTCCCGGAACACCTCGCTGTCCTCGACCAGCACGACCCGCACGCGCCGCATGTGACGAGAGCCTATTCCGCCGAGAGGAGCAGCGGGTAATGGGGCTGCCCGCCCTCCTGCACCTCCACCTCGAGGTCGGGGTGGGCGGCGGCGATCCGGGCGAGCAGGGCTTCGAGCGGCGGCGGCTCGGCGCCGGTCAGCACGGTCAGGAGCCCGTGCGGCCCGGAGAGGAGGCGCTCGACGACCGCACCGGCCACCGCGTCGAGGTCGGCGCCGCCCGCGACCGGGTCTCCCTCCACGAGCCCGAGCCATTCGCCGGCGCGGATCTCGACGCCGTTCAGCCGCACGTCGCGCGACGCGACGGTCACCTCTCCCACGACCACCGCCGCGGCCGCCTCGCGCATCTCGGCGGCGTTCCCCGCGGCGTCGCGCGCGCCGTCGAAGGCGACGAGCGCGGCGAGGCCGGCAGGGATCGAGTCGGCGGCGACGACCTCGACGGGGCGGTCGGCGTGCGCCGCCGCCTGCTCGGCGGCGAGCAGGACGTTCCCGTTGTTCGGCAGGAGCAGCGCCTCGTCCGCGTCGAGCCTCGCGACCGCGTCGAGAAGATCCGCGGTGGAGGGATTCATCGTCTGGCCGCCCTCGACGACGACGAGCGGGCCGACCGGGGCGGCGAGGCTCTCGAAGAGGCGCCGGTTCCCCTCCCCTGCGACGACGGCGACGACGCCGGAGCGGGCGCGCTCGCCGGGCGGATCGGGGACGGCGGCGAGCAGTCGCTCCTCGCGCGCCGCAGTCTGCTGGTGCATGTTCGCGATCTCGATCCGGTCGATCGTGCCGACCGCGGTGCCGAGCGAGAGCGCGGCGCCCGGGTCGTCGGTGTGGACGTGCACCTTGAGCGCGGTCTCGTCGCCGACGACGAGGAGCGAGTCGCCGAGCAGCTCGAGCGCCTGTTCCAGCTTCTGCCGCTCGAGCCGCTCCCCCTCCACGACGAAGACCGTGCAGTAGCGGTAGCGGGACAGCTCGCGGTGGATGGCCTCGACGGTGATCGGGGCCTCCTCGACCGGCGGCTCGGGGACGGTCTCGCCGGCGACCGCCGCCGCGACGCCCCGCACCAGCTCGAGCAGCCCGGCCCCGCCCGCGTCGACGACGCCCGCCTCCCGCAGGACGGCGAGCTGCTCGGGCGTCCGCACCACCGCGTCCTCGCCGCGCCGTACCAGCTCGGCGAGCAGGTCGCCGAGCGCGCCGCCCTCGGCCGCGCGCCGCTCCGCCTCCTCGGCCAGCTCGCGGATCACCGTCAGCATCGTCCCCTCGACGGGGCGCCGCACCGCGCGATAGGCGGCGTCGGCCGCGCCCCGCAGCGCCTCGGCGGCGAGCGGCGGGTCGATGCCGTTCGTCGAGCGCGCGAGGACGTCGGCGGCGCCGCGCACGATCTGGGAGAGGATCACGCCCGAGTTGCCGCGCGCACCCATCAGCGCGCCGCGCGCGAGGTCGTGTGCGAGCGCGGGCCGATCGGCGGCGCGCGACTCCTCCACCGCCTCGGCGACGGCCCGTACGGTCAGCGTCAGGTTCGTGCCGGTGTCGCCGTCGGGGACGGGGTAGACGTTGAGGTCGTCGATCCGGCGACGGCTCGCCTCGAGCGCCGCGAGCGCGGCGGAGACGACGGCGTGCACCGCCTCGCGGTCGCGCTCGCAGCTCACGCCGGCTCCGACCGCCGCACGTCCTCGATGTGCACCTCGACCGAGCCGACGGCGAGACCGGTGAGCCGCTCGACCTCGTAGGCGACGCGGTTGCGGAGCGTCGAGGCGACCTCGGCGAGGTTGAGGCCGTATTCGACGACGACGCGCAGTTCGACCGTGACGGCCCCGTCCTCACGGCCGATCGCGATCCCCTGCGTCGGGTCGCGCGCGAGCAGCCGGCGCACCGGCCGCTTCACCGGGTTGCGCGGCACCATGCCGACGACGCCGTAGCACTCGAGCGCCGTCTCGCCGACGATCTGCGCGATCGCGCCGCTCGAGATCGTGATCCGCCCGAGCGGGGAGGTGAGCGCGTGCACCGCGTCCATCGCCCGTATTCGACCGCTTCGAGCGGCCCGCGGTTGCGCTACCGCGCCAGGAGGACGCGAGGGCGACGAATCGTCGCCCGGCTAGATCGCCTTCTCGACCTTGCCGGCCTTGAGGCAGCGCGTGCAGACGTAGGCGCGCGTCGCCTTGCCCTTCAGGAGGACGCGGACGCGCTGCAGGTTCGGGTCGAACCGGCGCTTCGTCGCGACCATCGAATGGCTCCGGTGATGACCGAACCCGGGGCCCTTCCCGCAGACTGCGCAAACCTTGGACATCGGCGGCGGAGTGTAGCGGAAGCGCTACTGCGCCTTGGCCTGCGCGCGAAGCTGGTGGAAGAGGTCGGCCATCTCGAGCGCGGCGCGAACAGCGTCGGCGCCCTTTCCGACCCGCGCCTCGGCCTGCTCGACCGTGTCGACGGTGAGGACGCCGAAGGCGACCGGCACCCCCGTCTCGAGGCCGGCCAGCTGGAGCCCGGAGGCGGCCTCGCCGGCGACGTAGTCGAAGTGGGCGGTCTCGCCGCGGATCACGCAGCCGAGCGCGACGACGCACGAGAAGCGGCGCGTCTTCGCGAGCGCCATCGCGCCGAGCGGCAGCTCGAACGCGCCCGGGACCGGCATGACGGTGACGCGGGCGCGCGAGACGCCTGCGTCCTCGAGCGCGGCGAGCGCCGACTCGAGCAGCCCGTTCGTGATCTCGCCGTTGAAGCGGGAGACGACGACGCCGACCGAGCGGCCCTCGCCGTCCGCGTCGCCCTCGAGGATCGCGACCCCGTCGGGGAGACGCAGCTGCCCGGGCGCGTGCGCCGCCGGCTCGGCGGGCGGCTCCGGCTCGGGCGCCTCCTGCTCGGGCTCGGGCTCGGGCTCGGGCTCGGCAGCCTGCGCGGGCCCCTGCTCCGGCTCGGCGACCGGCTCCTCCTCGACGACCGCCGGCTCGGCCCCGTTCGTCGCCGGCGGCGGCGCGGGCGCCGACACCGGCGGCTCCTCGAGCCGCTGCTCCTCTTCCTCCGGCGTCTGCGCCTCGCCCGGCCAGAACCCTCCCACGCTCATTCGCCCTCCGTCTCGTACTTCAAATCCTGGTGGTGCAACCTGTGTCCGAGCTTATCCCGCTTGGCGGCCAGATAGCGGACGTTCTCCGGATGGGGCGGCATCTCGATCGGTACCTGCTCGGTGACGGTGAGCC
This sequence comes from Gaiellaceae bacterium, assembly GCA_035688315.1. Lineage (GTDB taxonomy): Bacteria > Actinomycetota > Thermoleophilia > Gaiellales > Gaiellaceae > Palsa-739. Next base: position 40,931 of record DASSND010000057.1, read on the forward strand.
CCCAGGCGCCCAGACCGGAGACCTTCTTCGGGTTGTTCGTGAGCAGGCGGATCGTCGTCAGGCCGAGGTCGGCGAGGATCTGGTTGCCGATGCCCCACTCGCGCTCGTCGGCCGCGAAGCCGAGCGCGGCGTTCGCCTCGACGGTGTCGAGCCCCTGCTCCTGCAGCTCGTAGGCCCGCAGCTTGTTCAGGAGCCCGATCCCGCGCCCCTCCTGCGCCATGTAGAGGAGGACGCCGCGGCCCTCCGCCGCGATCGCGCGGAGCGCCGCGTCGAGCTGCTCGCCGCAGTCGCAGCGGAGCGAGCGGAAGACGTCGCCGGTCAGGCACTCGGAGTGGACGCGGACGAGCACGTCGCCGGCGCCCGCGACCTCGCCGAGCACGAGCGCGAGGTGCGGGCGGCCGCTGAGCGTCTCGTGGAAGGCGACCGCGGTGAACTCGCCGTGCGGGGTGGGGAGCCGGATCGCGACGTCGCGCGCGACGAGCTTCTCCGTCCGCCGCCGGTACTCGATCAGGTCGGCGACGCTGACGAGGAGGAGGCCGTGGCGCTCGCAGTAGGGGACGAGGTCGGGGACGCGGGCCATCGTCCCGTCCTCGTTCATGATCTCGCAGATGACGCCGGCCGGGATCAGCCCGGCGAGCCGGGCGAGGTCGACCGCCGCCTCCGTCTGGCCGGCGCGGCGGAGGACGCCGCCGTCGCGGGCGCGGAGCGGGAAGACGTGGCCGGGCTGGACGAGGTCGCGCGGCTGCGAGCGCGGGTCGATCGCGACCTGGATCGTGTGCGCGCGGTCGGCGGCCGAGATGCCGGTCGTGACGCCCTCGCGCGCCTCGATCGAGGCGGTGAACGCGGTGCCGAGGCGCGCCTCGTTCTGCTGCGTCATCGGCGGCAGGGCCAGCTCGTCGCAGCGCTCCTCGCTCAGCGCGAGACACACGAGCCCGCGGGCGTGCGTGGCCATGAAGTTGACCGCCTCGGGGGTCGCGAACTGGGCGGCGATCACGAGGTCGCCCTCGTTCTCGCGGTCGGGGTCGTCGACGACCACGACGAACTTGCCGTTGCGGATCTCCTCGATCGCCTGCTCGATCGGGGCGAACGGGCCGCTCACGTCGCAGGCCTCGCGGCGAGCAGCCGCTCGACGTGCTTGGCGAGCACGTCGACCTCGAGGTTCAGCGGGTCGCCCGGCGCGAGCGAGCCGAGCGTCGTGGCGGCGAGCGTGTGCGGGACGAGCGCGACCGCGAACCCGTCCTCGGCGACCTCGGCGACGGTGAGCGAGACGCCGTCCAGCGCGACCGACCCCTTCTCGACGAGGTAGCGCGCCAGCTCGGGCGGAGCGTCGACGCGGACGCGCCGGCCCTCCCCCTCCGGCTCGACCGCGCGGACGCGGCAGACACCGTCGACGTGGCCCTGGACGACGTGGCCGCCGAGCGGCTCGCCCGCGCGCAGCGCCGGCTCGAGGTTGACGCGGCCGCCGGCGGCGAGCCCGCCGAGCGAGGTGCGGGCGAGCGTCTCCGGCACGACGTCGAACGCGAGCCGGCTCTCCTCCGCGGCCACCACCGTCAGGCAGACGCCTGCGACCGCGACCGAGTCGCCCTCGCCGGAGCGCGCGGCGGTCTCCGGCGCGGAGACGACGAGCCTGGAGCCGTCGAAGGCGACGATCTCGCCCAGCTCGCGGACGATTCCCGTGAACACGCGTCCAAGGGTACGTCAGGGCTCGCGCAGGTACGCCTCGAGCAGCGCGTCCTCGCCGACGCGGGTCACGCGCGGGTGCAGGAGCGGCGGCACCGGCGAGCCGAGCCAGCGGGGGCCCTCGCCGCGGGGGATCGGCGCGACGAAGAGGAGCAGCTTGTCGAGCAGCCGCGCCTCGAGGAACGCGGTCGCGAGCGTCGGCCCGCCCTCGAGCAGCAGCGACTGGACGCCGTCGGCGGCGAGCGCGGCCAGCTCGTCGCCGAGCTGGCCGCTGCGCAGCTCCAGCTCCGAGCCGGGCGGAAGCGGGCCGCGGCCGAAGGCGAGCCGGCGCGGCTGGCGCGGCGCGTCGACGCCGCGCGCGTCGAGCCGCGGCGCGTCGGCGCGCACCGTGCCCATCCCGACGGCGACCGCGTCGGAGGCGGCGCGCAGCTCGTGGACGAGCCGGCGCGACTCCTCGCCCGAGACCCAGCGGCGGCCCGCGGGCGCGACGACGCGGCCGTCGCCGCAGACGGCGACCTTGTAGGTGACGAACGGCCTGCCCTCGCCCTTCCAGGTTCGCCACGCCTCGTTCTGCCGGCGGGCGCGCAGGTCGTCGAGCACCTCGACCTCGATCCCCGCGGCGCGGAGGCGCTCGAGCCCGCGCCCGTCCACCACCGGGTTCGGGTCGCGGGCGCCGACGACGGCACGGGCGATGCCGGCGGCGACGAGGGCGTCGGCGCACGGCGGGGTGCGGCCGTGGTGGGAGCAGGGCTCGAGGGTCACGTAGAGGGCGGCGCCGCGGGCGCGCTCCCCCGCCTGCTCGAGCGCGGCGACCTCGGCGTGACGGACGAGCTCGTACTCGTACCAGCCCTCCCCCACGGTCTCGCCGTCGCGGACGAGCACGGCGCCGACGAGCGGGTGGTCGCGCACCCTGCCGCGTCCGCGCTCCGCCAGGGCGAGTGCGCGCTCGTAGTGGCTCATCTCAGGCGAGCGCCTGGACGAGCCGCCGGTAGGCGCGCGGCAGGTCTTCGCGGCCGAAGATGGCGGAGCCGGCGACGAGGAGCGTCGCGCCCGCCTCGTGCGCCTCGCGGACGTTCTCGTTGTCGATCCCGCCGTCCACCTGGACGTGGACGTGCTCGGGCAGGGCATTGCGGAGGCGCGCGATCCGGTCGAGCGCGTCGGGCATGAACTGCTGGCCGCTGTAGCCGGGGTGGATGCTCATGCAGAGGACGAGGTCGGCGTCCGCGGCGACGGCGGCCACCTCCTCCGGCTCGCTCTCCGGGTTGAAGGCGACGCCGACCTGGAGGCCGTGCTCTCGCGCGGCGGCGATCGTGGCGGGGACGTCGTCCACGACCTCGTAGTGGAAGGTGACGCTGTCGCCGCCGGCGCGGGCGATCTGCGGGAAGTGGCGCGTCGGGTTGTCGACCATGAGGTGGCAGTCGACGGCGCCTTCCATCGCGTGCACGAGCGGCGCGACGGCCTGGAGGACGATCGGGCCGATCGTCACCGGCTCGACGAAGTGGCCGTCTCCGACGTCGAAGTGGAAGACGCGGCAGCCGGCGCGCAGCAGCACCTCGACCTGCTCCCCGAGCCGCGCGAAGTCGGCCGCGTAGAGCGAGGGCTCGATCTCGACGGTTCGGATCCAGTCGCGCCAGGCCATTGCCGCGGAAAGGATCGTACGACGTCCCTCGGGCGGAGGCCATGGCTGGAACGGCCATGGCCGGGTACCTGGCACCGGGACCCGGCCCGAACGGACAGGTCAGGCGCGGGAGAGGCGGGCGACGAAGAACCCGCTCGTCCCGTGCACGTGCGGCAGCGTGAGCAGGAACTCGGGGCGGGTCGGGTGGACGAACCGCGGCCACTCCTCGCCGAGCGGCAGCACCCGCAGGCCGCTCGCGTCCACCACCCCCTCGCACTCGTCCGGGTTCGGCGTGCACACGGCGTAGACGATCGTGCCGCCCGGCCGCACGCGCTCCGCGGCGGCGCGCAGCAGCGCGAGCTGCAGCTCCGGTAACGGCGCCGCCCGCCAGCGCAGGTCGGGACGCTGCGCGAGCACGCCGAGACCCGAGCACGGCGCGTCGACGAGCGCTCGGTCGAACCCGTCCAGCCCGGATGGGAGCGCCGTCCCGTCGGCCTCGACGACGGTCACGTCGCCGCGCCCCTGCGTCGCGAGGTTCGCCCGCAGCTCGCGCGCCCGGCCCGGATCGACCTCGACCGCGGTCACCTCGCCCCGGAGCTGTCCCGTCTTGCCGCCGGGCGCGGCGCACAGGTCGAGCACCCGCTCGCCGGCCCTCGCGCCCACGCACAGCCCGGCGAGCTGGGAGCCGCGGCTCTGCGGCCAGATCCGCCCCTCCGCGACGGCGAGGTCGTCGACCCGCGCGACGCGCCAGGCGCCGGGGACGTCGGTCTCCTCGGCGCCGGCCGGCGGCTCGCCGCGGACGAGCCGGACGACGGTCTCGAGCGGCTCGTTCATCGTCCGCTCGAGCGCGAGCGCCCCCTCGGCGCCGAGCGCCCGCACGAACGTCTCGTGGATCCAGTCCGGGTACGACTCCTTCAGCGGCCCGTCGGGAAGCGCGTCGAGCAGCGGCCGGATCCCTTCGGCGAGACGCCGCATGACCGCGTTCGCGAACGGGACGGCCCGCTCGAGCCTCGCGCCCCGGACGAGCTCGACCGACTCGTTGACGGCCGCGTGCGGGGCGGTGTCGGTGTACGCGAGCTGGTAGGCGCCGAGTCGCAGCGCCGCGCGCACGGGCGGGTCGAGCTTGCGGACGGGTCGCCGACCGAGCGTCCCGATCGCGTGGTCGAGGAAACGCACCCGCTGCACGGAGCCGTACGCGAGCCGCTGCGCGAACGCACGCTCCCGCTCGTCGAGCCCGTCCGCGGCGGTGCGGAAAGCGCGGTCGGCGTAGGCGTCCTGCTCGAAGACGCGCAGCAGCACCTCGTAGGCTGCGCGGCGAGCCGGAGAGGCGCTCATCGGCGGCCGCGCAGATAGGCGTCGTAGGTCATCCGCCGCCCGCCCGCGGGCTGCACCTCGACGGGCTCGAACGCGCCGTCCTCCCCCACCCGCGCCTTCCAGACGAGCAGGTCGCCGAGCCTCGCGCCGATGTGCGGCGAGAGCGCGCGCACGCGGTTCACGAGCTGCTCGGCCGGCGCGTCCGGATCGAGGACGCGGTCGTCCGGGCCGATCTTCTCCGCGTAGGTCGCCCCCGCCTCGGCCTGCGGCTCGAAGCGCGGCTCCTCCTGCGCGAGCACGTCCTCCAGCAGCCGGGCCGCCACCTCGGCCGCGCGCGCGTAGACGGCGCCCGCGTCGTCGTCCGGCGCGATCGGGAACGCCTCCTGCGCGGCGACGGGGCCGGCGTCGAGCGCCGCCACCGTCTCGTGGATCGTCACGCCCGTCTCCGCGTCGCCGGCCAGCAGCGCGCGCTCCACCGGAGCTGCGCCGCGCCAGCGCGGCAGCAGCGACGGATGGACGTTCAGCCAGAGGCCGCGTTCGAGCAGCGACGGCGGGATCAGGAGGCCGTAGGCGCAGACGACGACGGTGTCGGCGGCGAGCCGGACGGAGTCGTCGAGGCGCGCCGGCTGCGAGACGGGGATCCCGAGCCGCTCCGCCGCCGCCTTCGCCGGGGTCGGCGCGAGCACGCGGCCCCGCCCGCGCGGCCGGTCGGGCCGGGTCAGGAGCTGGACGACGTCGTGGCGCCGCGCGAGCCGCTCCAGGACGTCCGCGCCGAACGGCGCGCTCGCGGCGACGGCGATCCGCCGCGCCATGCTCAGCTCAGGACGATGCGCGGGCGCAGCTTCGCGAGCGCGTCGCGCCGCGCGTCGGGCGTCGTCCGGTCGAGGATCAGGACGCCGTCGAGGTGGTCGCTCTCGTGCTGGGCGATCCGCGAGTACGGCGGCTCCAGCTCGTAGCGAACCTCGCTGCCGTGCTCGTCCTTGCCGCTGATCACGATCTCGGCCGGCCGCTCGACCGGCAGCACGACGCCCTGGATCGAGAGGCAGCCCTCGTCCTCCACCTCGGTCTCGTCGCCGCGCGACTCGATCGTGGGGTTGCAGAGCGCGACGACGTCGTCGGCGTTGGCCTGGAAGACGAACAGGCGCTGCAGGATCCCGACCTGGGGCGCGGCGAGCCCGGCGCCGACGGCGTCGTGCATGAGGAGCTTCATCCGCTCGACGAGCGCGCGCAGGTCGTCGTCGAACTCCTCGACGTCGCGCGCCTTCAGCTTCAGGGCCGCGTCCGGGTACTGGCGGATCTGTGCGAGCGCGAGCCGGCGCCGCGCCTCGCGCTCGGCGTCCAGCTCCTCCTCGACGACCTGTCCCTCGATCTCGCTCATCGCCCGGCAGGGTACCCTCGGGGCGGTGGACCCGAGGACGTTGAAGGAGATCATGGGCCAGGGCGCCACCCGGCCGGAGACGCCGCGGGAGCGCCGCGAGCGGGAGACGATCGAGGCCGACCTCGACTCGAGCCCGGTGAAGGGGCAGCCGCTGCGGCAGCGGCTCCGCAACTTCCGTCCGGACGCCGACTCGGCGATCCGCGCGCTCGGCGGCCCGACGGTCTGGATGCGACGGCTGCGCGCGATCGAGGACGCGGTCGAGCAGCACACCGAGCAGCTCGAGGAGGCGTGGCGGGCGCTCGCGGCGGAGGTCGCCGACCCGGCCGCGTTCGGCTCGGCGTGGCACGAGCAGGCGCGGCGCTGGAACTTCGCGGAGGTGAACGCGCTGATCGACCGCCACAACGCGAACTTCCCGGCGGAGGCGCGGCTGCCGATGGACCCGCGGACGCGCGACTTCGTCCGGATCAACGGCCGCAGCTACGAGCGCGAGCCGCTCGACGCGGAGTGGATCCTGGCCCGCTTCCCGGCCGACCGGGACGCGGCGCTGCGTTAGACGCTCTGCGGGTCGACGTCGACGACCGCGGTGAGGCCGGCGCGCCGCATCGCGGGCGCCGCGGCGGCGAGCAGGGCGGCGGCGCGGGAGGCGAGCGCGCGCGGGCGGTCGGTCTTGCCGACGAGCTGCGCGCGGTGGCGGTTGCGCAGCCGCAGGAGCGGCGCCGGGCCGAGCAGCTCGTGCCCGGCGAGACCCGCCTTCAGCTCCTCGAGCGCGCGGGTCGCGTCGGCGGCCGACGGTCCGGAGGCGACGATGCGGACGAGGTGGCGGTAGGGCGGGTAGCCGAGCAGCCGCCTGCGCTCCAGCTCCTCGGCGAGGAACCCGGCGACGTCGTGGCGGGAGGCGTGGACGATCGCGCGCGCGTCCGGCTGGAAGGTCTGGACGATCACGCGCCCGGGCGCGTCGCGGCCGCTGCGGCCGGCGAGCTGGGTGAGGAGCTGGAAGGTGCGCTCCTCGGCGCGGAAGTCGGGCAGGCCGAGGCCGGTGTCGGCGTCGACGACGGCGGCCAGCTCGACGCCGGGGAAGTGGTGTCCCTTCGCGACCATCTGCGTGCCGACGAGGACGGCGCGCTCGGCGCGGGAGAAGCGCTCGAGCGCGTCGCGGAGGTGCTCGGGGCTCTCGACCGCGTCGGCGTCGAGCCGGATCCGCTCCAGCTCGGGCAGCCGCTTCTCCAGCTCCCGTTCGAGCTTCTGGGTGCCGGCGCCGATGCGGGCCAGCTCGGGCGAGCCGCAGGCGGGGCAGGCCGCGGCCGTGCGCTCGAGCCGGCCGCAGTGGTGGCAGCGGAGCGTCTCGTCGGCGTGGAGGGTGAGCGCGACGTCGCAGTTCGGGCAGCGCCGGGTGGCGCCGCACGCGCGGCAGTGGAGCGCGGGCGCGAGGCCGCGCCGGTTGAGCAGGAGGATCGCCTTGCCGCCTCGCTCGGCGAGCGTTCCCAGCTCGGCGAGGAGCGGCGCGGAGAGCGGGTAGCCGGCCTCGCGGCGCAGGTCGACGACGCGCACCGACGGCAGCGGCGCCCCGATCCTCCCGCCGAGCTCGAGCCGTTCGAGCGAGTGCCAGGACTCCGGCCGCGGCGTCGCGGAGCCGAAGACGGCGACGGCGCGTTCGAGCGCGGCGCGCTTGGCGGCGACCGAGCGCGCGTCGTAGCGCGGGTCGGATTCCTGCTTGTAGGAGGCGTCGTGCTCCTCGTCGACGCAGAGCACGCCGACCGCGGGCACGGGCGCGAAGACGGCGGAGCGGGCGCCGACGACGACGGGGGCCTCCCCCGAGGCGATCCGTTCGCGCTCGTCGCGCCGCTCGGCGTCGCCGAGGGCCGAATGGAGGACGGCGACGCGGTCGCCGAAGCGGGCCCGGAAGCGGCCGAGCGTCTGGGGGGTGAGCGCGATCTCGGGGACGAGCACGATCGCGCCGCGGCCGCGGGCGAGGGCTGCCGCGCACGCGCGGATGTAGACCTCCGTCTTGCCGCTGCCGGTGGCGCCGGCGAGCAGGACGTTGCCGCCGTCGCCGTCGAGGAGCGCGTCGACGCGCGCGAGCGCCGTCTCCTGCGCCTCGGAGAGCCGCGCGGGCGCCGCCTCGGCCGCGAGGGCGCCGTGGGCGGCCGGGTGCCGCCGCTCCCCCCGGCGCTTCGCCTGCTGCGGCGCGACGAGCTGGAGCGCGCGGGCGGGAGTCGAGCCGTAGTACTCGGCGACCCAGAGCGCCAGCTCGACGAGCGCCGGCGAGAGCGTCTCGGCGACCCGTTCGACGGGCGCCGGCTCGATCCCCTCGGGCGGCTCGACGCCGACCTCGACGACGACGCCGCGGCGGCGCGCGTTGCCGAAACGCACCTCGACGACGGCGCCCTTCTCCACCCCGTCCGGCACCTCGTAGGTGAAGGGCCGCGCGACCGAGCGGGCGGTGACGAGCGGGTAGACGGCGGCGAGGCGAGGCACCGGGCGAGGGTACTCGCGGGTAAGGTCGGAGCCCGTGGGCCAGTTCCACTTCGAGCCGGAGCGCTACCTCGAGCTGATGCACGAGGAGGTGCCGCGCTACGAGGAGCTGCAGGAGGAGGCGGCGCGCGCGTCGGCCGCGGTCGCGGCGAGCAGGATCCTCGAGCTGGGCGTGGGCACCGGCGAGACGTCGCTGCGGGTGCTCGCACGGCATCCGGGCGCGCGGCTCGTCGGAATCGACGCGAGCGGGGAGATGCTCGCCGAGGCGCGGCGTGCGCTGCCCGGCGCGGAGCTGGCGGTCGGCCGACTCGAGGAGCCGCTGCCGTCCGGCCCGTTCGATCTCGCCGTCTCGGCGCTCGCCGTCCACCACCTCGACGGCGCCGGCAAGCGCGACCTCTTCGCGCGCGTGCGCGGCGTGCTGCGGCCCGGCGGCCGCTTCGTGCTCGCGGACGTCGTCGTCCCCGAGCGCGAGACCGACGCGGTGACGCCGCTGACGCCCGGCTTCGACCTCCCCGACCGTGTCGACGACCAGCTTGCCTGGCTCGAGACGGCGGGTTTCGCCGCGCGCGTGGCGTGGCTGGCCGGCGACCTCGCCGTCCTGGCAGCCGACGTGCCGGCCGCGCCTGTGGACGAATCGCCGGCCTTCCTCGACGAAGCCGACACGGACACGTCACCGGTTCGTCGATAGGCTCGATTCCGAGGGCGGAGGGACCACGACCCCGCCCGTATGGGTGGGGGTTTGCCCGGGACCTGGCCGATACGGCCCTGTCCGAGAGCGACAGGTTAGACGCCGGCGGCGTCGACGACGAAGTCGGTGGCGAAGCCGAGCAGGACGCCCGCGAGCACGAGCCACATCACGAGCGCGGGGTGGCCGTACTTGCGGTTCACCGCGAACAGCTCCTGCACGACGTAGAGGATCGAGCCGGCGGCGACCGCGAAGAAGACGACCGAGAGCGCCTCGCTCGACCAGGCCTGGCCGAGCAGCGTCCCGAGGAAGGTCGGCCCGCCGCCGATCAGCCCCATCGCGCCGAGGAAGCGCCAGCTCGGGCGCGTCCCTTCGCCGCCGAGCGGCCCGCAGATGCCGAACCCCTCCGTGGCGTTGTGGAGGCCGAAGCCGATGATCAGCGTGACGGCGAGGCTGATCTCGCCGACCGCCGCCGCCTGCCCGATCGCGAGCCCCTCGCCGAAGTTGTGGACGCCGATCCCGACCGCGATCAGCAGCGCGAGCTGCTTGCCGGGCGTGAGCGACTCGAGCCAGGTGCGGCCGGCGAACTCGTCAACAGCGGCCGCGCCGGGGCCGACGAGCGTCGTCCTGCGCCGATTCGAGCGGCTCTTCAGCCACTCCGCGTAGTGGACGAGGCTCATCAAGCCGAGCGCGAAACCGGCGACGCCGAGCACGGCGAGCCAGGAGAAGCGGCCCCAGTGCCCGTCCTCGAGCGCGTCCTCGATCGGCTCCACCGCCCCTGAGAGCACGTCCCAGACCAGAAAGACGAGGATCCCGGTCGCGAGCGCGCTCAGCGCGGCCCTCGGCGCGTCGCCGAGGTCGCGCAGGCGCCCTACCGGCAGGCCGAGGAAGATCGTGCCGCCGGCGATCGCGCCGAGGATGAGAATGTGGGCGGTGGACATCGGTGAGGCCGTCTCCTGGTCGGGGTCCTTTCTTGTAAGGCACACCTTACACGTCGTGCGAGCGGCAGTATGACGGCATGTCGCAGGGCCACTCGGTCGACGAGTACCTCGAGACGATCTACTTCCTCGCCTTCCCGATCGGGGAGTACACGCCGCGCGGCGCCGGCGCGCCGCCGCTCGCGTCGCGGGTCGCCGAGATGTTGGGCGTCTCCCGCGCGTCCGCGGGTGAGATGCTCAAGCGCCTCGAGGCCGAGGGGCTGATCTCGCGCGGCGAGCACAAGGAGGCGCTGCTGACCGACAGCGGGCGGGCGCGCGCGGAGCGGGTCGTCCGCAAGCACCGGCTGATCGAGCGGCTGCTCACCGACTTCATGGGCTACACCGGGGCGGAGGCGCACGAACGCGCCGACCAGCTGGGCGACACGTTCACCGACGAGATGATCGAGCGGATCGACGAGAAACTCGGGCGTCCGGAGCGCTGCCCACACGGCTGGCCGGTCGACCCGGAGGTCGAGCAGGCCGAGAATGCCGACCTCGCGCCGCTCGCGACGCTCACCCCCGGCGCCCGCGCGACGATCGTCCGGCTCGCCGAGCACGACGGCGACCTCCTGCACTGGTTCTACGACCAGGGGCTCGTGCCGGGCGCCGAGCTGGTCGTCGAGAGCGCCGACGCGGCCGCGGACCAGTTCGTCGTCCGACTCGACGGCGGCACGCGCGCGGTCTCCGAGAAGGCGGCCGCCGGGCTCTTCGTCAGACCGGCCTAGCCGACGCTTGCAGCCTCGAGACCTGCGGCCTCGCGCAGCGCGTCCGCCTTGTCCGTCCGCTCCCACGTGAAGTCGCCGTCCTCGCGGCCGAAGTGGCCGTAGGCGGCGGTCTTCGCATAGATCGGGCGGCGCAGGTCGAGGTCGCGCAGGATCGCGGCCGGACGCAGGTCGAAATGCTCGCGCACGAGCTGCTCGATCCGCGCCGGCGTGAGGCCCGGCGCCTCGCTGCCGAAGGTCTCGACGAGGATCGACATCGGGTGCGCGACGCCGATCGCGTAGGCGACCTGGATCTGGCAGCGCGCCGCGAGGCCGGCCGCGACGACGTTCTTCGCGACGTAGCGGGCCGCGTACGCCGCCGAACGGTCGACCTTCGTCGGATCCTTGCCCGAGAACGCGCCGCCGCCGTGCGGGGCGGCGCCGCCGTACGTGTCGACGATGATCTTGCGGCCGGTGAGGCCGGAGTCGCCCATCGGGCCGCCGATCACGAACTTGCCGGTCGGGTTGCAGTAGAAGAAGTCCTTGTCTGCGAGACGGCGCTCGTCGTACAGCTCCCGCGGCAGGATCGGCTCGAGCACGTGCTCGGCGAGGTCCGGCTTCAGCAGCGTCTCGACGTCGAGCCCGTCGCGGTGCTGCGTCGAGAGCAGGACGCGCTCGATCTCGACCGGGCGCTGGCGCCCGTGCTCGTCCACCTCGTACCGGACCGTCACCTGCGACTTCCCGTCCGGGCGCAGGTAGGGCAGCACGTCCGCCTTGCGCACCTCCGCGAGCCGCTTCACGAGCCGGTGGGCCAGCATGATCGGGAGCGGCATCAGCTCGTCGGTCTCGTTCGACGCGTAGCCGAACATCATCCCCTGGTCGCCGGCGCCGATCCGGTCGAGCGGGTCGCTGTCGCCGTGCTGGTTCTCGAACGACGCGTCGACGCCCTGCGCGATGTCGGCCGACTGCTCGTCGATCGCGACGAGCACACCGCAGGTGTCCGCGTCGAAGCCGAACTTCGCCCGCGTGTAGCCGATCTGCCGGATCCGGTCGCGGACGAGCCGGGGGATGTCCACGTACGTCTCGGTCGTGATCTCGCCTGCCACGACGACGAGCCCGGTGGTGATGAGCGTCTCGCACGCGACCCGCCCGTTCGGGTCGTCGGTGAGCACGGCGTCGAGGACGGAGTCCGAGATCTGGTCGGCGATCTTGTCCGGGTGGCCCTCGGTGACCGACTCGGACGTGAACGAGAACGAATGGGTGGACATGCCCCGCAGGCTAGCGGACGCCTCCGGCGCCCTCACTCCTCGGTCGGTTCACGCCCCATCAGCCGGGAGACGAGACCGGTGAGGTCCTGACCCGAGATGACCGCGCACACGCCCTCGGTGATCGGCAACTCGACGCCGAGGCGGTAGGAGAGGTCGCGGAGTGCGGGAGCCGTGCTCAATCCCTCGACGGTCTGCCCGATCTCCGCCACCGCCTGCTCCGGGGTCAGGCCTTGCGCGATCAGCTCGCCCGCGTGGCGGTTGCGGCCGTAGCGGCTGAAGCAGGTGACGATCAGGTCGCCCATCCCGGCGAGGCCCGCGAACGTCTCGGCGCGCGCACCGGCCGCCTCGCCGAGCCTGGACATCTCCGCGAGGCCGCGCGTGATCACGGCCGCCTTCGCGTTGTCGCCGAGCCGCAGGCCGTCCACGCCGCCCGCCGCGAGGGCGATCACGTTCTTCGCGGCGGCGCACAGCTCCACGCCGACGAGATCCGGGTTGACGTACGCGCGGAAGAGGGTCGAGTTCAGCGCGTGCTGGAGCTGGCCGGCGAGGAACCCGTCCTCGCTCGCGATCACCGCGGCGGTCGGCAGGCCCTCGGCGATCTCCTCCGCCATGTTGGGGCCGGAGAGGACCGCGACCGAGCGGCCGCGCACGAGCTCCGAGAGCCGCAGACCCGACTCGGGGTCGAGCCCCTTCGCGAGGCTCAGCAGCGGCGCCTTCCCCGGCAGCCGCTCGACCACCTCGCCGAAGGACGCGCTCGGCACCGCGGCGACGATCGCGTCCACGTCCGCCGGAGCGTCCTCGATCGTCACCGATTCGACGCCGCGCAGGTCGACGCTCTGCAGGTAGCGCGGGTTCCAGCCGTTCTCGGCGATCGCCTCCGCGTGCTCGGCGCTCCGGCAGGCCAGCACCACCTGATGGCCGCGCATGCGCAGGACGTGCGTGAACGCCGTCCCCCAGGAGCCCGCGCCGACGACGAGGAAGCGCACGGAAAGAGCCTAAAGGAGGGCTCCTCCGCGGCGGGCTACGTCGACATCCACCACCGCCTCCATCGACATCCACCACCGCCTACATCGACATACACCTACATCTACAGTCGAGCAGAGGTCGAGGGTTCAGGAGCGGCGGACGAAGTCGATCGAGACCGGGACGCCGTCCAGGTCGAAGCGGCCGCGCAGCTCGTTCTCGACCCAGTACCCGTAGTCGCGGGTGACGAGGCCGGGGTCGTTGACGAACACGCGGATCCGCGGCGGACGCGTCCGGATCTGCGTGCCGTAGAGGAGGTTCAGGCGCTTGCCGGCGCGGCCGGGCGGTTGCCGGGCCTCGCGTAGCTCCGCGAGCGCGCGATTCAGCTCGCCGGTGCCGATCCGCGCGGTGTGCTTGTCGAAGAGGCCGACGACGCCGTCCAGGAGCCGCTCGAGCCCGCGACCGGTATGCGAGGAGACCGCGACGAACGGCGGCCGCTGGCGGAGGCGGCGGCGCAGGTGGCCGCGCGTGCCGTCGACCTCGATCGCGGTCGCGTCCCACTTCGAGAGCACGACGAGCGTCGAGCAGCCGGCCTTCCGCGCGACGTCGGCGACCGCGAGGTCTTGCTCGACGATCCCCTCCGACGAGTCGATCAGGACGAGCGCGACGTCGGCGCGCTCGGCCGCCTCGAGCGCCCGCAGCTCCGAGTAGTACTCGATGCCCTGGCGGTGGCGCCGCTTGCGCCGCAGGCCCGCGGTGTCGACGAGGACGAAGGTGCGGCCGCCGCGTTCGAGCACGGTGTCGATCGCGTCGCGGGTCGTGCCGGGGATCTCGCTGACGATCACGCGCTCGCGCCCGAGCAGGGCGTTCACGAGGCTCGACTTGCCGACGTTCGGCCGGCCGAGGATGGCGACGCGGATCGCGTCGTCGGGCAGCTCGGGGCGGCCGCCCGGCGCGAGCGCCTCCAGCTCCGAGACGACGCTGTCGAGCAGGTCGCCGGTGCCGGTGCCGTGGAGCCCGGAGATCGCGATCGGGTCGCCGAGCCCGAGCCGGTGCAGCTCGAGCGCGAGCGGCTCCTGGCGCGGGTCGTCGATCTTGTTCGCGAGCACGAGCACCGGCGTACGCGCCTCGCGGAGGATCTGCGCGACCTCCTCGTCCCCGGTGGTGACACCGGCGCGCGCGTCGACGACGAAGAGGACGAGGTCGGCGTCGGCGACCGCCTCGCGCGCCTGCACCGCGATCGAGCGCGTGAGCGGCGCCGGGTCGCCGACGTCGACGCCGCCGGTGTCGACGAGCAGGAAGCGCTTGCCCGCCCACTCGCAGACCAGCTCCTTGCGGTCGCGGGTCACGCCTGGCGTCTCGTGGACGACCGCCGCGCGTGACCCGGTCAGCCGGTTCACGAGCGTCGACTTGCCGACGTTCGGGAAGCCGACGATCGCCACCGTGCCGAGCAGCGGCGGCGGAGGCGGCGCCGGCAGCTCGGTGGGGTCGAGGTCGTTCATGCCGGCGGACGCGCGCCGCGCGGGCGCCCGGCCTCGTGGAGGTCGCGCAGCCAGCCCCAGAGCCGGTGCAGCTCCTCCTCGATCAGCCCCGACGCCTCCCGGTAGCCCTTCGCCCCGCGCGGCAGCCCGTCGAAGCGCATCGGCTCCCCGTAGGCGATGCTGACCGGGGCGAAGTTCCCGAGCTTCCAGTGCTGCGAGCCGTGGATCGCCGCGCACACCACCGGCACGTCCTCCTGGAGCGCGACCATCGCCGCGCCCGGCTGGACCGGGCCGGGGACGCCGGTGCGCTGCCGCGTCCCCTCCGCGAAGATCCCGAGCGCGTTCCCGTCCCGGACGACCTCGCGCATCCGCCGCACGGCCTCGCGGTCGGACTCGCCCCGCCGCACCGAGAACGAGCCGAAGAGCCGGATGTAGGGGCCGAGCAGCGGCACCGCGTGCGCCTCCGCCTTGGCGAGGAAGTAGAGCGTGCGCGGCGAGAGGTAGCCGAAGCAGGGGATGTCGATCCAGTGGAAGTGGTTGAACGCGATCACGACGCCGCCGTGGCGGGGGATCCGCTCACGGCCGTAGCCGCGGAGCCGGGTGACGAGCGCGGCCGGGATCCCCATCGCCGGACGCCCGACCACCCAGGCGGCGTCGACGCGGTTCATGCGGCGGTTCGTTCGCGGACGAGCGCCTCGATCCGGGCCACCACGTCCGCGACCTCGAGACTCGTCGTGTCGATCTCGACGGCGTCGGCGGCGGGCCGCATCCGGGCCGCGTCGCTCTCGTCGCGCAACCGCAGGTCGGTCGCGAGCGCGTCGGCGCCGATCCCGGGCCGCTCCGCGATCCGCCGCCGCGCGCGCTCGTCGCGGTCGGCCACGAGGTAGACCTTCACCTCCGCGTCCGGCGCGACGACCGTGCCGATGTCGCGGCCCTCGATCACGACGTCGCCGTCGCGGCCGAGCTGGCGCTGCCGCTCGCGCATCACCTCGCGCACCGCCGGGTGGCGCGCGACCACGGGCACCATCCGGTCGATCCGCGTCTCCCGGATCGACGCCGTGACGTCGGTGTCGGCGATCCAGACGCGCTCGTCGTCGTCGAAGACGACCGGATGCTCGCGCGCGAGGTCGCCGAGCCGCGGGCCGGCGCTCAGGTCGTAGCCGTCGCGCATCGCGAGCCAGGTGAGCGCCCGGTACATCGCGCCGGTGTCGAGGTAGCGAAAGCCGAGCCGCTCCGCGAGCGCGCGCGCCACCGTGCTCTTGCCCGCGCCCGCGGGCCCGTCGATCGCCACGATCACCGTCTCGTCACCGACTCCAGGAGGTCGTAGAAGCCGGGGAAGCTTACCGCCGCCG
This sequence comes from Gaiellaceae bacterium, assembly GCA_035688315.1. Lineage (GTDB taxonomy): Bacteria > Actinomycetota > Thermoleophilia > Gaiellales > Gaiellaceae > Palsa-739. Next base: position 56,820 of record DASSND010000057.1, read on the forward strand.
TCTCGGCGCCCTGGACCTCCACGCCCTCGATCGAGGCGAGGCCGGCCACGGCGCCCAGCATCGCGATCCGGTGGTCGCCGCGCGCCTCCACGCGGCCGCCGCGCAGCCGCGCGGGCACACCGGTGATCGTCCAGCCGTCGTCGCGGGAGCGGATCCGCGCGCCGAGCGCGCGCAGCCCGTCGGTCACCGCCTCGATCCGGTCGCTCTCCTTCACCCGCAGCTCGCGCGCGCCCTCCACCACCGTCTCGCCGCGCGCGTGCGACGCGAGGAGCGCGACGAGCGGCAGCTCGTCGACGAGCCCGGGCACCTCCGCCGCGGTCACCCGCGTCGCGACCAGCTCGCCCGGCTGCACCTGCACGGAGGCGACGGGCTCGCCGCCGGCGCGGCGCCGCGCGAAGACCGAGACGCGGGCGCCCATCCGCTCGAGCACGTCGAGCAGGCCGGTGCGCCGCGGGTTGACGCCGAGGTCGTGGACGGTGAGGTCGCTGCCCGGGACGACCGCCGCCGCGACGAGGAGCGGCGCCGCCGAGGAGAAGTCGCCCGGCACGACCAGCTCGCCGAGCCGCAGCGAGCCCGCGGGCTCGACGCTCACCGAGTGCGCGCGCCGGCGCACGCGGACGCCGGCCGCCTCGAGCATCAGCTCGGTGTGGTCGCGCGTCGGCACGCGCTCGACCACCGTCGTCGTCCCGGACGCGTTCAGCCCGGCCAGCAGGATCGCCGACTTCACCTGCGCCGAGGCGACCTCCGGCTCGATCTCGATCCCGCGCAGCCCGTCCGAGCCGGCGATCCGGAGCGGCGCATGCCCGTCCGTCGTCTCGACCCGCGCGCCCATCCGCCGCAGCGGCTCGGCGACGCGCTCCATCGGCCGCGTCGACAGCGACTCGTCGCCGCGCAGCACGAACTCGCCCTCCTGGCCCGCGAGGATCCCGGCGAGCAGCCGCATCAGCGTGCCCGCGTTCGCGCAGTCGACCTCGCCGGAGCGCAGCCCGCGCAGGCCGACCCCGTGCACGAGCAGCTCGTCCTCGGACGCCTCCTCCACCCCGGCCCCGAGCGCGCGCATCGCCTCGACGCTCGCCCAGGTGTCGCCGGAGCGGCCGAAGCCGCGCACCCGCGTCTCGCCCTCGGCGAGCGCGCCGAGCAGGACGGCGCGGTGCGAGATCGACTTGTCGCCGGGCACGGCGACGTGCCCGACGACGGCGGCGCCCGGCTCGAGCCTCACCCGATCGTGCGTCCCATGAGGGACGCGAGGGCGCGAATCTCGTCCGCGAACTCGTGGAACTCGGAGGCCGGGATCTGCTGGGCCGCGTCGCAGAGCGCCTCCTCGGGGCGCGGGTGCACCTCGACGATGATCCCGTCGGCGCCGGCGGCGACCGCGGCGCGCGCGAGCGGCAGGACGAGGTCGCGGCGCCCGGCCGGATGCGACGGATCGACGATCACCGGGAGGTGCGTCTCGGTCTTCAGCACCGGGATCGCCCCGATGTCGAGCGTGAAGCGGGTCGCCGTCTCGAAGGTCTTGATCCCGCGCTCGCAGAGGATCACCTCCGAGTTCCCCTCCTTGACGATGTACTCGGCTGCCATCAGCAGGTCCTCGACGGTGGACGAGAGCCCGCGCTTGAGCAGCACCGGCTTCGGCGCGCGGCCGACCTCGGAGAGGAGCGAGAAGTTCGACATGTTGCGGGCGCCGATCTGGATCACGTCGGCGGAGTCGACGACCGCCTCGACGTGGCGCGGGTCCATCAGCTCGGTGACGAGCGGCAGCCCGGTCTCCTCGCGCGCCTCCTCGAGGATCTCGAGCGCCTCGTCGCCGAGCCCCTGGAACGCGTACGGCGAGGTGCGCGGCTTGAAGGCGCCGCCGCGCAGCATCGTCACGCCCTCCGCCGACACGGCGCGCGCCGTCTCGAGCGTCTGCTCGCGCGTCTCGACGGTGCACGGGCCCGCGATGAACCCGAAGTAGCCGTCGCCGATCCGGCGCCCGCGCGCCTCGATCACCGTCGGGTCGGGCGACAGCTCGCGCGAGACGAGCTTGTACGGCTTCAGGATCGGCAGCACCTGCTCGACGCCGGCGTACCCCTCGAGCGGCAGCGTCGCAAGCAACTCGCGCTCGCCGATCGCGCCGATCACCGTCGCCTCCCGGCCGGGCGTGACGAGCGCCGAACAGCCGGCCTCGTCGAGGCGCGCGACGACCTCGTCCACCTGCTCGGCGGTCGCGTGCGCGCTCATCACGATCAGCAGCTCGGGTGCTCCGGTCACGGCCATGTTGCGTCCAGTGTACGTCCGGGTAAGCTTTCCCTCGTGACTGCCCGGAACAACACGCCGTGGTGGTGGTCGACCGAGCGGTAGCCCGGCCGTCCAGCCGCGCCCGCTCTCCGAGACCTCCCGCCGGGAGGTCTTTTTCGTGTCCAGGACGAACACAGGAGCAAGCGATGACCGACACCCCACCCCGCGTCTTCTCCGGGATCCAGCCCACCGGCCGCAAGACGCTCGGCAACTACAGCGGCGGCTTCCGCCAGTACGTCGAGACGCAGGAGCGCGGCGCCGCGTTCTTTTGCATCGTCGACCTGCACTCGATCACCGTCGACTACGACCCGCAGGAGCTGCGCGAGTCGTCGCTCGACCTGGCGGCGCTGCTCTTCGCGTGCGGGCTCGACGCGGAGCGCTCGACCGTCTTCTGCCAGAGCCACGTGACCGCGCACGCCGAGGCGGCGTGGCTGCTGGCGGCGGTGACGAGCTACGGCCAGCTCGGCCGGATGACGCAGTTCAAGGACAAGTCGGAGGGGAAGGAGTTCGTCTCGGCCGGGCTCTTCACCTACCCGATCCTGATGGCGGGCGACATCCTGCTCTACCAGACCGACCTCGTCCCGATCGGCGACGACCAGCGACAGCACCTGGAGCTGGCCCGCGACGTCGCCGAGCGCTTCAACTACCGCTTCGGCGAGACCTTCCGCGTGCCCGCCGGCGTCTTCCCCGAGGTCGGCGGCCGGATCATGGACCTGCAGGAACCGACGAAGAAGATGTCGACGACCCTCTCCTCCGAGCAGGGCGCCGTCTACATCACCGACGCGCCGGACGCGATCCGCAAGAAGTTCCGCTCCGCGGTGACCGACTCGGAGCGCGAGGTGCGCTACGACCCGGAGGCGAAGCCGGGCATCTCCAACCTGCTCGAGATCATGAGCGTCGCCACCGGCCGCGGGATCCCGGAGCTGGAGGCGGAGTTCGGCGACGCCGGCTACGGCGCGTTCAAGGAGGCGGCGGGCGAGTCGGTCGTCGCGCTGCTCGCCCCGATCCGGGAACGGTTCGAGGCGCTGCGGGCGGACGAACGGGAGCTGCAGCGGCTGCTCGCCGTCGGCGCCGAGAAGGCGCGGCGCGTCGCCGACCCGACCCTCGAGCAGATGTACGACCGGATGGGCTTCGCCCGGGCCGAGGTCGGTCGCTTCTTCGGCGCAGCGCGCCCCCGCGGTCTGTAACTCTTCGGCGGGGTCTGGCGGGCGAGGCCCCCTGCGGCACCGCGGGCGGACAACCGCACACGACCGAGGGGGGAACAACCGATGAAGCACCGCAGCACGAGAACGCTCGGCCTGCTGCTCGCGCTCGCGCTCGCCGTCGCCGTCCCGGCCGCGCTCGGCAAGCCGAAGCCGAAGCCGAAGCACCAGGCGAAGGCGGCCAAGAAGACCGGCCACCCGAGCCGCGGCCGCGACGTCCAGCACGTGTTCGTGATCATGCTCGAGAATCACTCGCAGCAGGGCGTGATCGGCGACCCGAACGCGCCCGCGATCACCGCGCTCGCGCACCGGTACGCGTCGGCCTCGAACTACTACGGCGTCACGCACCCGAGCCTGCCGAACTACGTCGCCTTCCTGTCCGGCTCGAACTGGTGGTCGAACTCCGACGACGCGGGCCAGCGCTTCGACCACGTCAACCTCGTCGACCAGCTCGAGCGGGCGCACAGGACGTGGGCCGGCTACATGGAGGCGATGCCCGCGGACGACAAGCTCGTCGAGGCGTGGCCGAGCACCGCGAACGCGCTCTACGCGTCGAAGCACAACCCGTTCGTGCTCTTCGAGGACATCCGGAACGACCCGGCCCGGCTCGCGCACGTGAAGCCGTACGCGCAGCTCGCGACCGACCTGAAGCGGCAGGCGACGACGCCTGACTTCGCGTTCATCGTCCCGGATCAGTGCAACGACATGCACGGCGGCGTCTACACGGCGGTGCCGGGGCATCCGGAGACGCCGTGCCCGTACGGGTCGACGTCGGACGACGCGAACGACGCGGCGCTGAAGCAGAAGGCCGACGCCTGGGTGAAGCAGGCGGTCGACACGATCACGGCGAGCCCGGCCTGGAAGGGCGGCAAGTCGGTGATCGTCGTCACCGCCGACGAGGGCGACTACACCGGCAACGCGGAGACCGGCGGCTGGGACTCGCCCGCAGGCTGCTGCGACTCGCCGGTGCTGCCGGCCGGGGCCCCGGCGGTGAGCGCGACCTGGCCGGGCGGCGTCTACGGCGGCGGGCTCGTGCCGACGGTGGTGATCACGAACCACGGCGGGCCGCCGAGCGGCTACGTCAGCACCGTCCCCTACAACCACTACTCGCTGCTCGCGACGATCGAGCAGCTCTGGGGGCTGGGCAAGCTCGTCTACGCGTCGGACACGGCGCAGGTCACGCCGATGCTCGACCTCTTCCCGAAGTAGCACGCCGCAGGCGGTCGACCTCGTCGGGCTCGAGCAGGCGCCACGCGCCGGGCTCGAGCCCGTCGAGGGTCAGGCCGGCGTAGGCGCGCCGGTGCAGGCGGACGACCGGGTGGCCGACCGCGGCGAGCATCCGCTTCACCTGGCGGTTGCGTCCCTCGTGGAGGACCAGCTCGACGCGGCCGCGCCCGACCCGGCGCGCCGCCGCCGGCGCGGTGCGGCCGTCGTCCAGCTCGACGCCGTCGCGGAGCCGCGCGAGCGCCGCCTCGTCCGGGTCGCCCTCCACGTCGGCGACGTAGGTCTTCGCGACGCCGTAGCGCGGATGGGCGAGCCGGTGCGCGAGCGGCCCGTCGTTCGTGAGCAGGAGCGCGCCCGTCGTGTCGGCGTCGAGGCGTCCGACCGGCACGACGCGCGGCTCGGCCGGCACGAGCTGGACGACGGTCGGCCGCCCCTGCGGGTCGCGCGCGGTCGTGACGACGCCGGCGGGCTTGTGCAGGAGGACGTAGGCGAGCGGCTGCCGCGCCACCTCGCGCCCGTCCACCTCGACCCGGTCGCGGGCGCCGACGACGGTGCCGAGCGTCCCCGGCTCGCCGTTCACGCGCACCCGGCCCGCCTTGATCAGCTCGTCGGCGGCGCGCCGCGAGGCGACGCCGGCCCGCGCGAGAAAGGCATTGAGACGCATCGCCTGAGAAGATACGGGCGGTGCCGCACTACATCTCGCTGATGCGCTGGACGTCGCAGGGGCGGACCGGCCTGCCCGCGTGGCGCGACCGGGTCGAGGACGGCGAGCGCGAGATCGCCGAGGCGGGCGGCACGCTCGTCGGCGTCTGGGTGACGCTCGGCCGCTACGACATGGTCGAGGTGTTCGAGGCGCCCGACGACGAGACCGCGCTCGAGATCCTCACCCGCCTCGGCGGCCACGGCGCCGAGCAGACCGAGACCCTGCGCGCGTTCACGCGCGAGGAGGCCGAGGAGATCATCAAGCGGCTCTGAGCAGCCGCGCGGCAGTCAGGCGGAGCGCTTCTCGGCGACGGTGACGAGCCGGTCGCGGATCCGGGCCGCGTCCGGGCCGACGTCGTCGAGGCGCGGCAGCTGCGAGAGGCTCTCGAGGCCGAAGACGCGCTCGAAGAGCGGCGTCGTGCGGTAGCGGATCGCGCCGCCGGCGCCGTCGTCGCGGCCGGCTTCGGCGATCAGGCCGCGCTCGAGCAGGTTCGCGACGGCCGAGTCGGCGGCGACGCCGCGGATCCGCGCGATGTCGGGCCGCGAGCAGGGGCCGAGGTACGCGACGATCGCGAGCGTCTCGAGGGCCGCCTGGGAGAGGTTCCGCTGCGCCGGCCGCTCGAAGAGCCGCGCGCACGCCTCGGAGGCCTCGCGGGCCGCCCGGAACGCCCAGCCCCCGGCGACGTGCTCGAGCACGATCCCGCTGCGGCCCTCGGCGTGCCGCTCCGCCACGAGCCGGAGCGCCGCCTCGACGCGCTCGGCGTCGTCGTCGGCCGCCTCCGCCAGCTCGGCCGCCGACAGCGGCGCGGAGGCGACGACGAGCAGCGCTTCGAGCGTCCGCGCAAGCTGGTCGAGCGGGTTGGCGGAGATCAGGCGGAGCGGGCGGTCCATTCCACGGTCCTTTCGTCTCGGTCACGGTTCTCCTGCCGCCTCGCGACCCGGATCGGCGCGAACGGCGCGGCCTGGTCGAGCGTCACCTCGCCGCCGCGGCGCAGGTCGAGCAGCGCGAGGAACGCGACGGCCTGCTCGACGCGCGAGAGGCCGCGCACCTCGGCGTCGAAGTCGAAGCGGGAGCGGCGCCGCAGCACGGCGCGGAAGCGGTCGAGGAACTGCGACACCGGCGGGAAGCGGAGCGCCATGTGCGCGAGCGACACCTCGGGCGGCTCCTTCGCGAGCAGCCGGATCACCTCGGCGAGCCGCTCCGGCTCCTGCGGCGCGAGCGGCGTCTCCGCCTTCGGCGCGAGCGGCGCGGGGCCGATCCGGAAGAAGCGGTCGCCCTCGGCGGCGAGCCGGTCGCGCAGCCAGGCGGAGGCGTCCTTCATGCGCCGGTACTCGGCGAGCCGGCGCGCCAGCTCCTCGGCGGCCACCTCCGGCTCCAGCTCCGCCAGCTCGGCCGCCTCGTCCGGGAAGAGGCCGCGCGCCTTCAGCTCGAGCAGCGCCGCGATCAGGACGAGGAACTCGCCGCACGCCTCGAGGTCGAGCTCCTCCCGCTGCGCGAGCCGCTCGACGAAGGCGAGCACGATCGCCGCGACGTCGACCTCGCGCAGGTCCAGCTCCTCCTTGAGGACGAGCGTGAGCAGCAGGTCGAACGGCCCCTCGAACGCGTCGAGGTCCAGCTCGAGCTCGCGGACGGCGATCACGCCGGAAACGCTAGTGGCGCTACCGGACGCGGCCCTTGGGGACGGCCATGCGCGGCCCCTGCGGGATCGGCCGCGCGTGCGGCTTGCCGCCCTCCGGCGAGGGCGTGCGGACGAACTGCCACCACGCGAAGAACGCCACCGCGAGCACCCAGACCCCGAGCGAGACCCAGAAGTTGAGCCGCATCCCGCCGACGTGGTTGGACGGGTCGATGCGGAGCACCTCCTCGTAGGTGCGGAAGGTGCAGTACCAGGCGACGTAGAGCGCGAAGAGCGCCGGCCGGCGGAGGTTGAAGCGGCGGTCGAGCCAGAGCAGGACGCCGACGCCGAGCACGTCCCAGGTGAACTCGTAGAGGAAGGTGGGATGGTAGGTCGCCTGGTCGAGGTGGTCGGCCGGCCGGTGCGCGGGGTCGATCTCGACCGCCCACGGCAGGTCGCTCGGCTTGCCGTACAGCTCCTGGTTCCAGTAGTTGCCCCAGCGGCCGATCGCCTGCGCGAGCAGGAGCCCGGGCGCGACCGCGTCCATCATCAGGCGGACGCTGTTGCCGGAGCGGCGCACCACCCAGGCGCCGACGAGCACGCCCGCCGGGATCGCGCCCCAGATGCCGAGGCCGCCCTCCCAGACGGCGAAGACCCCCCACCAGTGGTCGTGGATCGCCTGGTCCTGGTTCCAGCTCGTGATGTCGTGGTAGATCCGCGCGCCGACGATCCCCGCGATCACGCCCCAGAGCGCGACGCGGTAGATCAGGTCCCAGTCGCCGCCCCAGCGCACCCAGCGCCGCCCGGTCAGCCAGACGCAGCCGGCGATGCCGAGCAGGAGCATGACGCCGTACATGTGGAGCGTCAGCGGCCCCAGCTCGAAGACGCCTTCGGCGGGCGACGGGATCGACGCGAGGAGAGCGCTCACCGCGCCCATTCTGCCGCGAAACGCGGCTAGCGGAGGATTCGAACCGCCAGCTCGGGCGGGCAGCCGCTCTCGAGCAGCTCGATCGCGCGGTGCAGGTCGACGTCGAGCCGCGATCCCAGCTCGACCGCGTCCGCGTGCTCGTACCCGGCCCGTTCGAGCGCCTGGGCGCGCCAGCGCTCCACCCGTTCCAGCTCAGTCTCGAGTACGTCGTCGACCGCAGGCATCCTCATGCTCCTCGTTCTACTCGTTCTTTCCTTCGGAAAAACGCCGGGGCCGGTTCACCCCTTCCCGGGTGATCTTCGCGGTCAGCGGAGCGAGCGCGCAAGCTGCCGGGCTCGCGCGAGCGTCAGGCCGCGGCCCTCGAGCCGAAGGGTGAGGTCGCCGTGCTGCCAGACGAGCACCCGGCCGGCGAGCCGCGGCGGCGCCGCCGGCGCGAGGAAGACGTGCTCGTCGCCGGCGAGCCAGAGGCCGGGCTCGCCGCCGATCCGGACGCGGGTGACCGCGGTGCCCGCGCCGACGAGCTTCTCCAGCACCGCGCCGCCGCCCGCGTGCAGCTCGCTCAGGAGCACCGGCTCGCCGCGGTCGCGGAAGAGCACGGAGACGACGCTCCCGCTCAGGTGCAGCGGCGGCGGCGGGTCGAGCGGCGGCAGCAGCGGCCCGCCGCCGAGGACGGCCGCGGCGGTGCGCGCCGACACGACCGGGCCGAGCCCGGCGGCGAGCGGCCGCTCCTGCGCCGGCGGCAGGGCGTCGACGACCTCGACCGAGACCCCGCGCAGGTGCAGGAAGCGGAGGATCGCGGCCCGCGAGCCCGGCACGGCGGCCACGGCGGCGAGCGCGAGGACAGCCGCGGCGGCGAGTGCCGTCACGGTGTGGCGTCGCCACCCGGCGCGGCGTGGCGTCGCCACACGATCCGCCTGCAAAACGGGGGTTTCTGGCCAGGCGATCCCGGCGGCGAGCGCGCGCAGGTCAGACTCGAGCGACACCGTTCACCTCCTCCCGGAGCCGCTCCAGCGCCCGCGCCGAGCGCGACTTGACGGTGCCGCGGCGGATGCCGAGCGCGGCCGCGGTCTCCTCCTCGGAGAGGTCGAGCAGGTAGCGGCAGGCGAGCACGAGCCGCGGGCGGTCGGGGAGCCGCTCGAGCGCGTCGAGCAGGCGGCGCCGCGCGTCGCCGGCGAGCGCGGCCTCCTCGGGCGAGGGGGCCGCCTCGCCCGAGGACGCCGCGGCCGCCCGCAGCGCGAGCGTCTCGCGCCGGCCGGCGCCGCGGCGCCGGTTGCGCGCCTCGTTCGCGGCGATGCGGAGGAGCCAGGGCCGCAGCGGCGCGTCGGCGCGGAAGCGGCCGAGCGTGCGCCACGCCTTCACGAGCGCCTCCTGGACGGCGTCCTCGGCGTCGGCGGCGTTGCGGGTGACGAGATAGGCCACTCTGAACGCGATCTCCCGGTGCGGCTCGACGAGCTGCGCGAACGCGTGCGCGTCACCCTGCTGCGCGCGCAGCACGAGCCGGCGCTCGTCCCGTGGACGGCCCTCCACACGCCGTACTACACCGCGTGCGGCGGCCGGGTTCCAGCTAGACGGACGCGGCGGCGCGTTTCGCGCGCGCGGCGGCGCTCTGCCGCTTCTGCGCCGTCAGCTCGACCTTGCGCAGGCGGATCGCGCTCGGCGTGACCTCGACGCACTCGTCGTCGCGCAGCTCCTCGAGCGCCTGCTCGAGCGAGAGCGGCCGCGGCGGGATCAGGCGGACGAGCTCCTCGGCGGTGGAGGAGCGCATGTTCGTCAGCTTCTTCTCCTTCGTCGCGTTCACGTCGAGATCCTCGGCGCGGGAGTTCTCGCCGACGATCATCCCCTCGTAGACCTCGTCGCCCGGCTTGACGAAGAGCGTGCCGCGCTCCTGGAGGTTGAGGATCGCGAAGCCGGTCGCCTGGCCGCGCCGGTCGGCGACGAGGCTGCCGGTCGGGCGCGTGCGCAGCTCGCCGTGCCACGGCTCCCAGCCCTCGAAGACGTGGTGGAGGATCCCGGTGCCGCGCGTCTCGGTGAGGAACTCGGTGCGGAAGCCGATCAGGCCGCGCGCGGGGACGAGGTATTCCATCCGCGCCCAGCCCGTCCCGTGGTTGACGAGGTTCTCGAGCCGGCCCTTGCGGAGGGCGAGCAGCTGGGTGACGACGCCGACGAACTCCTCGGGGACGTCGATCGCGACCCGCTCGACCGGCTCGTGGCGCTTCGCCACCGGCGTAGGCTCGACGGAGCCGGCCAGGAGCGTAGGTGCCGGCTTTGCCGGCGCCGAAGCGGGGATCAGCTCCCGGGTGAGCACCTCCGGCTTGCCGACGGTCAGCTCGAAGCCCTCGCGGCGCATCAGCTCGACGAGGACGGCGAGCTGCAGCTCGCCGCGGCCCTGCACCTCCCAGGCGTCGGGGCGCCGGGTCGGGAGGACGCGGAGCGAGACGTTGCCGACCAGCTCGGCGTCGAGGCGCTGCTTGACCATCGACGCGGTGAGCTTGTCGCCGTCGCGGCCGGCGAGCGGCGAGGTGTTGATCCCGATCGTGATCGAGAGCGACGGCTCGTCGACGGTGGTGACGGGGAGCGGGCGCGGGTCGTCCGGGTCGGCGATCGTCTCGCCGATCGTCACCTCGGGGAGGCCGGCGATCGCGACGATCTCCCCCGCTCCCGCCTCGTCGGCGGCGACGCGGTCGAGCGCCTCGGTCACGTACAGCTCGGTCACCCTGGCGCGCTCGACCGAGCCGTCGGCGCGGCACCAGGCGATCGGCTGGCCCTTGCGGACGGAGCCGTGGCGGATGCGGCAGAGCGCGAGCCGGCCGACGTACGGCGACGCGTCGAGGTTCGTGACGAGCGCCTGCAGCGGATGGGCCGGGTCGTGCTCGGGCGGCGGCACGGCGGCGAGCAGCGTCTCGACGAGCGGGGTCAGGTCGTGGGCGAGCCCGTCCGCCGCGAGCCCGGCGCGTCCGGCGCGCGCGTTGCAGTAGACGATCGGGAAGTCGATCTGCGACTCGTCGGCGCCGAGGTCGAGGAACAGCTCGTACACCTCGTCCACGACCTCGGCGGGGCGGGCGTCGTCGCGGTCGATCTTGTTGACGACGAGCACGACCGGGAGCCTCGCCTCGAGCGCCTTGCGGAGCACGAAGCGGGTCTGCGGCAGCGGCCCCTCGCTCGCGTCGACGAGCAGCAGGACGCCGTCCACCATCGTCAGCCCGCGCTCGACCTCGCCGCCGAAGTCGGCGTGCCCGGGGGTGTCGACGATGTTCAGCTTCACGCCGTCCTGCAGCCGGACGGCGGTGTTCTTGGCGAGGATCGTGATCCCCTTCTCGCGCTCCAGGTCCATGGAGTCCATGACCCGTTCGGCCACGTCCTGGTTCTCGCGGAACGAGCCCGCCTGCCAGAGGAGGGCGTCGACGAGGGTCGTCTTGCCGTGGTCGACGTGGGCGACGATGGCGACGTTGCGGATGTCGGAGCGGACGGCCACGCGGCCGGCCAGGGTAGCGGCCGGAAGGGCCTCCACCGCCGTCCGGCGGCGCTACTGCACCGCGGCCTCGCCGAGCAGGTGGCGCACCTCGGCGAAGAAGTCCGCGTCCGGGCGGACGCGGTAGTCCGGGCCCAGCTCGAGCAGCTTCGGGCCGAGGCTCGTGACGAGGTCGACGTAGACCGGCGCCTCGCCCGGGAAGCCGCGGACGACGTGCGCCAGCTCCCGGATCACGCCCGCCGGCGCGCTGCGCGCATCCACCTTCAGACGCACCTCGCGGCGCTCCGGGGTCGCCTCGAACGGCGTGATCTCGAGCGCGACGAGCTTCGTCTCCCCCGCGCCCTTCTGGTCGACGCGGCCCTTGACGACGATCACCGCGTCGGTGACGAGCAGGTCGCGCGCGACCGCGTACGTCGAGTTGAACGCGACCACCTCGACCGCGCCGGTGACGTCCTCGAGCGAGACGAACGCCATCGGGTCGCCCTTCTTCGTCGTCATCTGCTTGACCCCCGCGACGATGCCGCCGACGCTGACGGTCTCGCCGTCGCGCCGCTTCTCCAGCTCCGAGAGGACGCAGTCCGTCTTGCGGCGCAGCTGGTCGCGGATCGCCGAGAGCGGATGCTCCGAGACGTAGAGGCCGAGGCTCTCCTTCTCCATCCTCAGCAGCTCGGGCTTGTCGAACTCCTCGAGCGGGATCGGCGCGTGGTGGCGGGTCTTCTCGGCGCCCGCGTCGGCGTCGCCGAGGTCGAAGATGGACGCCTGGCCGAGCAGCCGGTCCTGCTGCTGGCGCTGCCCGAACGCGAGCGCGTCCTCGAGCACGCCGAGCATCCCGCGCCGCGACGCGCCGGTCGAGTCGAGCGCGCCGCACTTGACGAGCGACTCGAGCGCGCGCTTGTTCGCCACCGACGGGTCGACCCGCTCGGTGAAGTCCCAGATCGACGTGAACGGGCCGCCTTCGGCGCGCGCGGCGACGATCGCGCGGCAGGCGCCCTCGCCGACGTTCTTGACCGCGTTCAGGCCGAAGCGGATCTTCCCCTCGACGACCGCGAAGTCGACCTGCGACTCGTTCACGTCCGGCGGCAGCACCTCGATCCCGAGCTCGTCGCACGCCTGCACGTAGAACGGCACCTTGTCCTTCGTGTTCATGACCGAGCTGATCAGCGCGGCCATGTACTCGCGCGGATGGTTCGCGCGCAGCCAGGCGGTGCGGTAGGAGATGAGCGCGTAGCAGGCGGCGTGCGACTTGTTGAACGAGTAGTCCTGCGCCTGCTCCATGTCCGCCCACAGCTGGCGGGCGACCGAGTCGGCGACGCCGTTGCGGATGCAGCCCTCGATGAACTTCTCCTTCAGCGAGGCCATCAGCGAGTGGATCTTCTTGCCGATCGCCTTGCGGAGGTCGTCCGCCTCGGCCGGCGAGAAGCCGCCGAGGTGCTTGGCGATCTCCATGTACTGCTCCTGGTAGACGCAGATCCCGTACGTCGAGGCCGTGATCGGCTTCAGCCGCTCGTCCGGGTACGTGACCTGCTCCTGGCCGTTCTTGCGCCGCGCGTAGACCGGGATGTACGCCATCGGCCCCGGCCGGTAGAGGGCGCCGATCGCGATCAGGTCGTCGAAGACGGTCGGCTTGATCAGGCGCAGCGCCTCGCGCATCCCCGAGCCCTCGAACTGGAAGACGCCGATCGACTCGCCGCGGGCGAGCATCTCGTACGTCTTGCGGTCGTCGAGCGGGATCGTCGCGATGTCGAGGCCCGGGATCAGCTCGACCGCCTTGTCGATCACGTCGAGGTTGCGCAGCCCGAGGAAGTCCATCTTCAGCAGGCCGAGCTTCTCGATCGTGACGCCGTCGAACTGGGTGACGACCTCCTGGTCGGCGCCCTTCTGCTGCAGCGGCACCGTGTTCATCAGCGGCTCGGCGCCGATCACGACCGCGGCCGCGTGGATGCCGTCCTGGCGGGTCAGCCCCTCGAGCGGCCGCGCCAGCTCGACGATCTCCTTCGCGATCGGGTCGGCGTCGACCTCGCGGCGCAGCTCGGCGCCCGGCTTCAGGCACTCGGCGAGCGTCTGGCCGGGGCCTTCCGGGATCAGCTTCGCGATCTTGTCGACGACCCCGTACGGCACCTCGAGCACGCGGCCGGCGTCGCGGACGGCGGCGCGGGCGGCCATCGTCCCGAAGGTGATGATCTGGGCGACGCGGTCGCGGCCGTACTTCTCGCGGACGTAGTTGATGACGCGCTCGCGGCCCTCGACGGCGAAGTCGATGTCCATGTCCGGCATCGACTTGCGGCCCGGGTTGAGGAAGCGCTCGAACAGGAGGTCGTAGCGGATCGGGTCGAGGTCGGTGATCTCGAGGCAGTACGCGACCATCGAGCCGGCCGCCGAGCCGCGGCCCGGCCCGACCGAGACGCCGCTCCGCTTCGCGAAGCCGACGAAGTCGGCGACGATCAGGAAGTAGTCGGAGAAGCCCATCTCCTTGATCGTCTTCAGCTCGAACTGGAGCCGCTCGCGCAGCTCCGGCGTGATCGTCCCGTAGCGACGCTCGGCGCCCTTCTCGCACAGCTCGACGAGGTACTCGAACGCGTCGCGGCCGTCCGGGGTCGGGAACTTCGGCAGCAGGATCCGGTCGAGCGCGATCTCGACCTCGCAGCGGGCCGCGACCTCGAGCGTCCGCCGCAGCGCCGCGTCCTGGCCGGGGAAGTCGAGCGCCATCTCCTCGGGCGTCTTGAAGTAGAAGTGGTCGGTCTCGAAGCGCCAGTGGTTCGGGTTCTTGAGCGAGTCGCCCGACTGGATGCACAGCAGCGCCTCGTGGGCGCGTGCATCCTCGTGGCGGAGGTAGTGGACGTCGCCGGTCGCGACGAGCGGCAGGTTCCGCTTCGCGGCGAGCTCGACGAGGAGCGGGTTGATGCGCTGCTGCACGTCGAGGTGGGCGTTCTGCATCTCGACGTAGACCTGGTCGCGGCCGAAGATCTGGACGAGCCGGTCGAGTTCGCCCTCCGCGTCTGCGGTCCGGCTCTCCTCGAGCGCCTTCGAGACGCGGCCGGAGAGGCAGCCGGAGAGCGCGATCAGGCCCTTGCCGTACGTCTCGAGCAGCTCCCAGTCGACGCGCGGCTTGTAGTAGTAGCCCTCGAGGTAGCCGAGCGAGCTGAGCCGGATCAGGTTCCCGTAGCCCTCGGTCGTCTCGGCGAGCAGAGTCAGGTGCGCGTAGCCCTTCTGCTGCGCCTTGCGGTCGTCGGCGACGTAGACCTCGCAGCCGAGGACCGGCCGGATCCCCTCGCCGCGCGCGGCCTTGTACAGGTCGACGGCGCCGGCGAGCGAGCCGTGGTCGGTGAGCGAGACGGCCGGCATCTCCAGCTCGGCCGCCCGCTTCGCGAGCTCCGGGATGCGGCACGCCCCGTCGAGGATCGAGTACTCGGAGTGGACGTGCAGGTGGACGAACGGTGCTTCAGCCACGGGGTCACCGATCGTATCGCCGTCCCCGGACCGCAGCTTCTCGCGGCAGAAGACACGAACGGCGCCCCGGAGGGACGCCGTTCGCGGTGCAGCGGTTCAGCCCGGAGGGCTAGCCGTTGTCCCCGCCGCAATGGTGGAAGTCGCGCGCGGCGAACGTCGCGAGCGAGTGCTCGCGGAAGCCGTGGAAGCCGAGGAAGGCGAAGCCGGTCTCGGTCCCGTCGGTCTTCTGGACGAGCAGGACGCGGCCGAACCCGGTCACGCCGGAGAGCGTCCCGGTCGCGCTGGAGACGTCGGCCTTGCCGAAGAAGACGTCGGCGATGTCCTTGCTGTTGTCCGGCACCGAGCACGTCCAGCCGCTGACGGTCGCGCCGACCGCGTTGGCGCTGGAGGACGAGTCGGTGAGCGTGATCGTCGCCGTCGCCGGCGCGCAGGTCGTGCCGTCGGCGTTCTTCACGGCGTTCGCCCAGGCGGTCGCGACCGACGCGGCGTAGGTGCCGCTCGCCATCGGAGTCCCGCTGGTCGTGCCGGAGGAGCTGGCGGTCGTCAGGCCGAGGCTGCTGCCGGTGCCGGTCAGCTTCTCGAACACGCCGCCGGTGGAGGCGGTCTGCTGGTCGTCCTCGTCGTTGTCGCCCTGGTCGTCGTCCCTGGCGTGGCGGGCGCCCCAGTCGCCCTTCATCCCGGCGTGGGCGAACAGGCCGAGCTTGAGCCCGTGCTGGACGGTCGCGAAGCGAAGCAGGTGCGCGTGGCCGTGACCGTGCCACGCGGACGCCGAGCCCGCTGTGGCGAGCGCCGCGACCGCGACCAGCGGCAGGATCAGCTTCTTCATCGTGGATTCCCTCCTCTTGTCGCCGTGGACGAGGCCGGCGCGGGGCCGCACACGTGGTCTCGCCTCGCCGGCGGAAATACCCGGAGGCCGGCGTCGCTAGCGCGGGCGCGCGTAAAGGCGCCGTAAATTCAGGCGGGGATCTTCACGACCTGCTGGACCATCCCGCCGTCGAGCAGGTAGCTCGCGCCGGTCACGTAGGCGGCCTCGTCCGAGCAGAGCCAGGCGACGAGCGCGGCCACCTCCTCCGGCTTGCCGGGCCGCCCGAGCGGCACCTCGGGGTCGAGCTTGGCGGCGTCGTCCTCGTTCCGAGGCGTCGCGATCACGCCCGGGGCGACCGAGTTGACGCGGATCCCGTGCGCCGCCAGCTCGAGCGCGAGCCCTCGCGTCAGCATCCCGAGCGCGGCCTTCGCGGCCGCGTAGACGGCGAAGTCGGGCCGCGGGATGTGCTCGTGGACCGAGGTGATGTTCACGATCGAGCCGCCGCCCGCGTCCTTCATCAGCCGGGCCGCCGCCTGCGCCGCGAGGAAGCTCCCGCGGACGTCGACGTCGAAGGTCAGGTCGAAGTCGTCGACGGTCAGCTCGAGGAACGGCTTCGCGGTCGAGAGGCCCGCGTTGTTGACGAGCACGTCGAGCCGGCCGAGCGCGTCCGCGGTCTCCGCGACGAGCCGGGGCGGCGTCTCCGGGTCGGCGAGGTTCCCGTAGACCCAGTGGATCCGGTCGTCGCCGTAGCGCGCCTGCAGCTCGCGGAGCGGCCCCTCGTGGCGCTCCTCGTCGTCCTGGGTCGCGTAGCCGAGCGCGTAGCCGTCGGCGAGCAGGCGCTCGGCGATCGCGAGCCCGATGCCCGTGTTCGCGCCCGTGACGAGTGCTGCCCGGTCGGCCACGAACGGGTTCTTCCGCACCGCAGCTGCCCCTAATCGCCGTGACGATGGCGACGCGCTTTCGAGACGGTGTCTGACACCGGGCTGGGGCGCGCCGGCGCACGAGGCGCCAGGATGCAGCGCTTTTCTCGGTGGACCGTCCTCTCGGGACATGTCCCGGTGTCTGACACCGGGACATGTCCGAAAGCGACAGACGTCAGCGGCCGGGACGTCTCGCTCTCGTGCTCGGCCGGCGGATGGTCGAGCTCGCGGCGAACGCGTCGAGCTGCCGCGCAGCGGCGCTCAGTTCAGCTCGGGCCGCGCGAGCTCGAGCGGAGGAAGCCCGCGCCGGTAGATCTCGAACTCGACCCGCTCCCGCTCGGCGAGCTCGCCGCCGAGCCGGAGCACGATCGCGCGCGCGACGACGCTGAAGCCGCCCCGCTCCTCGAGGTCGGCCAGGCACTCCTCGCCGTGGCGGACGCCCGCGCGCGCCGCCTTGCGCACCGCGCGCAGCGCCGGCCGGTCCATCCCCTCGATCCAGAGCGTCGGCGTCACCCGCCGCACCCAGACGCGCGCCTCGCGCTCGTCGCCCTCGCGCAGGCACGAGGAGACGAACGAGAGACAGGCGAGACAGGTGCCGTCGCGGTCGAGGTCGAGGTCGAGCGCCGCCGCGAAGGAGGCCAGCTGTCCGAGCCGGAGTCGCACCCCTCGACGGTACGCCCCCGGCCGCCGCGGCGCTATTCGCTCTTTCGGACCTGTCCGGCCGCGACGAGGTAGGCCATCAGGATCGCGTCCACGAGCTCGCCGCCCCGGCTGTAGTGCTCCCTGCGGTAGCCCTCGCGCTCGAAGCCGAACGCCTCGTAGAGCGCGATCGCGGCCTCGTTCCAGGGGAAGACGTGGAGCTCGAGCTTGCGCACGCCGGCGCCGCCCGCCCAGTCGACCGCGGCGCCGAGCAGGGCGCGTCCGATCCCCTGCCGGCGCGCGTCCTTCGCGACCATCAGGCCGAGGTCGGCGACGTGCGCGCTCGCCGGATGCGTGTCGCGCGCCACCGAGAGCCGGCCGACGAGGGCGCCGTCGTCGCGCTCGGCGACGAAGACGGCCGCGTGCGGGTAGCGGCGGAGCGCCTTCAGGTAGCGGCGTTCCTCGCCGACCGTCCGCCACTCGCCGCCGGTCGAGATCAGCCAGCCCTCCGGCTCGGCGCTCACCGCCTCGGCGAGCCGCGTCAGCTGCTCGGCGTCGCCGGGGTCGGCGGGTCGGACGACCGCGTTCATGCCTGCAGGATCGCTGCTGCTCGCACCCCTGCGAGCTAACAACGTTGCGAACCCGGAGTCCAGGAGAAGAGAGGGACACGATGAGCGGCCTCGAGATCCTCCGGAGCGTCGGCCGGCGCGGCTTCGCCGCCGCGGCCGGCGTCCTGCTCGTGCTCGGGGTGGTCGCCGCGACGCCGCAGCTGCTCGGCTCGCGCGTCGCGGACGCCGTCTCGGCCCTCGGCGACGCCGACCCGCGCTGGCTCTGGCTCGCCGGCGCCGGCTTCGCGGTCGCCGTGCTCGGCGCCGCCGGCTCGTGGCGGAGCGCGACCGGGCTCTGCGGCGGACGGCTCGGCATGACCGACGCCGCCGCCCGCTACGGCGCCGGATCGCTCGTCAACACGTTCCTCCCCGCGCGCGCCGGCGACGCCGTCCGCTTCGCGCTCTTCGCCCGCACGCTCGACGGCTCCGAGCGGCTGCTGCGCACCGGCGGCGCGTTCGCCGCGCTCGGCGCCGCCCGCGCGGTCGTGCTCGGCGCGCTCGTCGTCTCCGGCGCGGCGCTCGGCGCGATCCCGCTCTGGCCCGTGCTCGCGATCGCGGGCCTCGCCGCCGCGGCGGCGGGAAT
The DNA here is from genome assembly GCA_035688315.1 of Gaiellaceae bacterium. Lineage (GTDB taxonomy): Bacteria > Actinomycetota > Thermoleophilia > Gaiellales > Gaiellaceae > Palsa-739. Next base: position 75,240 of record DASSND010000057.1, read on the forward strand.
CGCGATCGGCGTGCGTCGTCGCGAGGCGCGCGGCCGCTTCGCCCGCCTCTTCGACGCGTTCCGCACGCTCGGCCGCGAGCCGCGGGCGGCCGCCCGCCTCCTCGGCTGGCTCGCGCTCTCGCTCGCCGCGCGCGTCACCGCGGCCGCCGCCGTCGGCGCCGCACTCGGGATCGGCCGCCCGCTCGCGGCCGCGCTCGTGATCGTGCCGATGCTCGACGTGGCCGGACTCGTCCCGGTCACCCCCGGGAACGTCGGCGTCACGAGCGGCGCCGTCGCGACGATCTTCCAGACGCACGGCGTCTCCTTCACGCACGGGCTCGCGGCCGGGATCGCGTTCCACGCCGTCGAGACCGCGGTCGGGATCGCCTTCGGGCTCGGCAGCCTCGTCTGGCTCGCGCCGTATCCCACGCCGGCGACGCGGCGGATCGCGGTGCTCGCCTCGGCCGCGAGCGCCTCGCTCGCCGTCGCCGGCGTCCTCAGCGCGACCGTGCTGCTGCCGCTCGTCTGAGGACGTGTATTCGGCCGCGCGGCGCGGTACGGTTGCCGCTGGATGGCACGCCACCGTCTCGTGTCGCTCGTCGTCGCGGGCGCGGTCGCGCTCGCGGCCGCAGGCACAGCGGGCGCGGCGACCTCGTCCGAGTTCGACGGCCACCACGTGCAGCGCCTGCGCGTCGTCGTCGTCCCGGCGCTGAACCGCGGCAACCTCGCCGCGCTCGAGCGCGAGGGCGCGGCGCTCGGGCTCGTCGTCCCGAACGCGGGGCCGCGCACGAGCGCCGCCGACGCGTTCGCCGGCATGGTGCGCGGGATCCTCTACAACGGCCGGCTCTCGCGGCCGAAGGACTCGATCCTGATCCGCGTCGAGCACTCCCGGACGGTGCCGACGCACGGCCCGGCGATCGTCCTCGCAATGCCGCCGCAGCACACGGTCTCGAACACGGAGCGCTACCCGATCGCCGTCCTCGGCCGCGGCTACCACGGCATCCTCGTCTCGAAGCTGACGAAGGTTCCCGGGCTCGTCTCGATGGCCGACGTCGCCCGCACCGCCCTCGCCACCTCCAACCGCCTCGGCTCCCGGCCGGCCCGGCACCCGCGCGCGGCGCTGTCGGCCCTCGAGGCGCGGATCGTCGCCTCGCGCGGCTCGACGATGGCCGGCTCGGTGCTCGTGCTCTCGCTGCTCGTCTTCTTCGCGCTCCTCTACCCGCGCGGCGCTCCGGCGGCGATCGGGGCGGCGCTCGGCGAGAACCTGCTGCTCGGCTGGTGGGGCGGCGACGACCCGGTCGCGAACGTGGCGCTGCTCGGCGTCTGCCTCGTCCTCGGCGGCCTGCTCGGGCCGCGGGTGCTGCGGAGCAAGGCGGCGCTCGGCCTCTTCCTCGGCGGCGTCGTCGCCGCGTACGCGGTCGCGATGGCGGTGCATCCGTCGGCGCTCTCGCTCGCGCCGATGGGGCCGGAGCTGACGAGCCGCTTCTTCGGCGTCTCGAACCTGATCGAGACGCTGCTGCTCGCGCCCGCCCTGCTCGCCGGGAAGCTGCTCGGCGAGCGCTTCGGGCCGGGCGCGTTCGCCGCGGTCGCGGTGCTGTCGCTCGCGACGATCGCCGAGAACCAGCTCGGCGCGGACGGCGGCGGCGCGTTCGTCGTCGCGGTCGCGTTCGCGCTGCTCGCGGCCGGGATGTGGGCGCGCTCCTGGCTCTCGGCGGTGCCGGCGCTCGCGCTGGCGGCGCTCGCGGCGTTCGCGCTCCTCGACGTCGACGCCGCGACCAAGAGCCCCGACCACCTGAGCGGCGCGCTCCACGGAGGCGTCCACGGACTCGTCCGCGTCGCGGTCAACCGGGTTCCGCTCTCGTACGACCGGATCCTCGAGCAGTGGTGGCTGCTCTTCCCGGGCATCCCGGCCGTGTGCGTCGGCGTCGCCGCCGTCCGCTACGCGCGCTCGCGCGCCGACGCGGCGCTCGTCCTCTCGCTGCTCGCCGGCCTGGCCACCTCGGTCGTGCTCAACGACTCGCCCGGCGCGGTCGCGATCGCCGGACTGGCCTCGCTGCTCGCGCTCGAGAGCGGCCTGCTCCACCGCGGCCTCGTCGTCCCGCTCCTGCGGCGCTTCGACCTCTCGCCGGCGCCTGCGGTCGGCAGCCCGCGTCCGCAGGAATAAGCTCCAGTCGTGCACGGGCGCCACCCGCTCGGCCGCGAAGCCCTCCTCTCCGCCGCGGCGGCCGCGGTCGTCGCCGCGCTCCTCGCGTGGCTCGGCCCGCCGGGCTCCGACCTGGCCGCGCACGCGTACCAGCGGACGCTCTTCCTCCAGCACGGCTTCACGCTCTGGAACAACTTCTGGTACGCGGGCCGCTACAGCTTCGTCACCTACAGCCTCCTCTACTACCCGCTCGCCGCGCTGCTCGGGATCCGTCTGCTCGCGGTCGCGACGGTCGCCCTCGCGGCGCTCGCGTTCGCGGTCGTGCTCTGGCGGGAGTTCGGGCCGGCGTCGCGCTGGTCGAGCCGGACGTTCGCGGTCGTCTGGGGCGGGATCGTGCTCTCGGCGGCGTTCCCGTTCGCGCTCGGGTTCGCGCTCGCGCTGCTCGCGATCTGGGCGCTGCAGGGGGAGCGCCGCTGGCGGTTCGCGCTCCTGACCGCGCTCACGCTCGCGGCGAGCCCGCTCGCCTTCCTGCTGCTCGCGATCGTCCTCGCCGGCGTCGCGCTCGACCGGCGCTCGGCGCTGCCGCGGAACGTCGGCCCGGCGCTCGCGGTCGCGGCCGCGGCGGCGACGGAGGGGGTGCTGTGGCGGCTCTTCTCCGACGGCGGCCGCTTCCCGTTCTCGCTCGCCGAGGCCGCCGCCGCGGCCGCCTTCTGCGGGGCCGGTCTGCTCTTCACGTGGCGGGTGGAGAGCGCCCGCGTGCTCCGGTTCGTCTTCGGCGTCTACCTCGCCGCGGTCGTCGGCGCCTACCTCGTCCCGTCCGAGCTCGGCGAGAACGTGGCCCGGCTGCGCTACGCGGCGATCCCCCTGATCGTCCTCGTCTTCTCGCTGCGCCGCTGGCGGCCGCTCGTGCCGGGGCTCGCCGTCGTCGCGCTCGCGGTCGCCTGGAACGTCAGCCCGCTCGTCGGCAGCTGGCTGCAGGGGCAGGCGGACGTGACGGCGCGCAGCTCCACCTGGCCGGCGCCGATCGCGTACCTCCGCTCGCACCTCGACCCCGGCTACCGGGTCGAGGCGGTGGACACGCAAGGCCACTGGCCGGCCGCCTACCTGGCCGATGCGGGGATCCCGATCGCGCGCGGCTGGTTCCGGCAGGACGACTTCCCGGTCAACGCGGTGCTCTACGGGAAGCCCGGCGCGGGCGCGTATCTCGCCTGGCTGCGCTCGCTCGGCGTGGAGTACGTCGTGCTCGCGAACGCGCCGCCCGACTACAGCGCCCGGGTCGAGGCGCGGATCGTCCGCGACGGCGCGGCCGGGCTGCGGCCGGTCTTCCGCTCCGCCGACGTCACCGTCTACCGCGTGCCGCGGCCACGGCCGATCGTCACCGGGCCGGGCGACCCGCGACTCGTCGCGCTGACCGAGTCGACGCTGCGGCTGCGGCTCTCGGAGGGCGGCAGCTACCGGATCGCGGTGCGCTGGTCGCCGTACTGGACCGCGTCGGACGGCTGCCTCAGCCGCGGCGGCGACGGGATGCTGCGGCTGCGCGCGCTCGGGCCGCGCGAGATCCGGCTGGCGTTCCGGCTGAACACCGACCGCGTCCTCGACACGCTCGCGGGCGACGGGCCGGAGTGCTCGCTCAGGCCTCGCGGCTGAGCTCGTCGAGCGGCTTGCGGTTCGCGCGCGCCGACCACTCCTCGACGGTGCGCGCCTGCGGGTCGCGCGGCCGCGCCGGATAGCCGAAGGAGAGGATCGTCTTCACGGGGCCGCCGCCGAGGAGCGCCGCGGCGGCGTCCGGGTCGCGGATGCCGTTCGGGCAGGAGCCGACGCCCTCGTTCCAGGCGGCGAGCAGCATGTTCTGGGCGCAACGGCCGACGTCGAACGGGTACGCCTCGCCGACGATCGCGACCACGAAGGCGGCGGTGGCGACGTTCTCCGGCGCCCAGACCGTCTCGGCCAGCCGCTGCTGCGTCTCGGGCGTCGGGACGACGAACTCCCAGAGCTGTGTGTTCCGCGAGCTGCCGGAGAGCCGGCCCGCGTCGAGGATCCGGAGCCGCACGTCCTCGGCGACCGGCGTCGGCGCGTACTCGCGCACCTCCCGGCGCGACGCGATCGCGAGGTACGTGTCCACGGGCGATAGCGTAGAGGGCCGGTGGAGGAGCGGGTCTTGACGGTGCGCGAGCTGAACCGGGCCACGCTGGCGCGCCAGCACCTGCTCGCCCGGACGAGGCTCGTCCCGGTGGCGCTCGTCGAGCATCTCGTCGGCATGCAGGCGCAGTGGCCGCCGTCGCCGTACCTCGGCGCCTGGACGCGGCTCGAGGGCTTCCGGCGCGACGCGCTCGAGCGGGCGCTCGCGCGGGGCGAGCTGCTGAAGGCGACCGTGATGCGGCAGACGCTCCACCTCGTCTCCCGCCGCGACTACGGGCTGCTGCGGGCGGCGATGAGCGAGACCGGCTTCCCGTGGGACAGCGGCATCGCGAAGCGGCTCGCCGTCCCGGTGCGCGAGCTTGCGGCGGCCGGGCCGGTGACGACGGCGGACGCGCTCGCGGCGCTCGCGGCGCACGACCTCGGCGGTCTCACGCCGGTGCGGGCGTGGCGCTACGCCCGCGCCGCGGCGCACCTCGTCCACCACCACGAGGCGGCGCTCTGGCACGCGCGGCCCGGAGGCCGATTCGTCCTCGCCGGCGATCCCGACGTCCACGACCCGACGGAGGCGCGCGCTGAGATGCTGCGCCGCTACCTGGCCGCGTTCGGGCCGTCGACGCGGAAGGACATGACGGCGTGGAGCATGATGCACGTGCCCGAGATCGAGCGGGCGCTCGAGCGGCTCGAGCTGCGGCGCTTCCGCGACGAGCAGGGCCGCGAGCTGCTCGACGTCCCGGACGGGCCGCTGCCCGACGCGGAGACGCCGGCGCCGGTGCGCTTCCTGCCGAAGTGGGACAACGTCCTGCTCGCCTGGGCCGACCGGACGCGGATCGTCTCGGACGAGCACCGCGCGATCGTGATCGCGAAGAACGGCGACGTCGCGCAGACGTTCCTCGTCGACGGCCGGGTCGCCGGCACGTGGCGCTTCGCCGCCGGCCGCGTCGAGGTCGAGCCGTTCGCGAAGCTCGCGCGCGCCGACCGCGACGCGGTCGAGGCGGAGGCGGAGGAGCTGGCCGCGTTCCTGGCCGACTGAGGGAAGGCTCGCTGCCGCGACCGACCCGGCGGGCGCGGCTCGCCGCCGCACGACGCCACAGAGGCGAGCCGACGACGTCGGCCGCCGCATCCTGCGAGCCGGAAAGCGCAGCGAAGCGGAGCGGGGCGACGCAGCGACGACTAGTCGCGCAGGAAGGAGGGCACGTCGAGGTCGTCGTCGCCGCCGCGGGGCGGGCGGCTCGGGCTCGGCGTGCGCGGCATCGACCACGAGCCGGTGTCGCGCGCGGCCGGCCGGCGGACGCGGCCGCCGATCCCGGTCGCGACGACGGTCACCCAGACCTGGCCGGTGAGCCGGTCGTCGACGGTTGCGCCGAAGATGATGTTCGTGTCGTCGGTGGCGGCGCCGCGGACGACCTCGGCCGCTTCGTTGACCTCGATCAGGGTCATGTCGTCGCCGCCGGCGATCGAGAGCAGGATGCCGCTCGCGCCGGTGATCTCGGCGTCGATCAGCGGCGAGCGCAGCGCGCGCTCGGCCGCCTCCTGGGCGCGGCTCTCGCCGGCCGAGGAGAAGCCAATGCCCATCAGGGCGGTGTCCGAGTTGGACATGATCGTGCGGACGTCCGCGAAGTCGAGGTTGATCAGGCCCGGCATCGTGATCAGGTCGGTGATGCCCTGGACGCCCTGGCGGAGGACGTCGTCGGCGACCTTGAACGCGTCGAGCATCGAGGTCGAGCGGTCGAGCACCTCGAGCAGCCGGTCGTTCGGGATCACGATCGTCGTGTCGCAGGCGGCGCGGAGCTGGGCGACGCCCTGCTCCGCCTGCTGGCGGCGCTTCGTCCCCTCGAACTTGAACGGGGTCGTGACGATCCCGACGGTCAGCGCGCCGAGCTCGCGCGCGATCTTGGCGACCACCGGCGCGGCGCCGGAGCCGGTGCCGCCGCCCTCGCCGGCCGCGACGAAGACCATGTCCGAGCCGCGCAGCGAGTGCTTGAGCTGGTCGTAGCCCTCCTCGGCGGCGAGCCGGCCGACGTTCGGGTCGGCGCCGGAGCCGAGCCCCTGCGTCAGCTCGCGGCCGATGTGGATCTTCGCGGGCGCGTCGCTCATGTGGAGCGCCTGGATGTCGGTGTTGACGGCGACGAACTCGACCTGGCTGATGCCGGCGTCGATCATCCGGTTGACCGCGTTGATGCCGGCGCCGCCGACGCCGACGACCTTGATCACGGCCAGGTAGGCGCCGGTGTCCGCGCGCGGGGCGCGGTGCAGGCGGGCGGGAGACTCGGGAAGCGGCTCGACGTAGCGCGCGGCCGGCGGCGGCTCGACGGCCCGGGGCGGCTCGCTGTAGCGCTGCGGCGGCGGGGGCGGCGCCTGGCGGGTCGCGGCCGGCGGCGGCGGCTCGGGCTCGGGCTGCGGCGCGGGGGTCGGCGGCTCCGGGTCGGGCTCGGGAACGGGGGTCGGATCCGGCCGCGGGGCCGGCGGCTCGGGCGTCGCCGGGGTGACGTCGGCGACGGACTCCTCCCAGCTCGGGACGTGCTCGACCGTCCGCTCCTCCGGCTCGGGCGGAGCGGGCGGCGCGGCGGCCTCGCCGCTCGGGGCGGGCTCGCCTTCGCGCGGCTGGCCCTCGGCCTGCCGCTGCGCGGCCTCCGTCGCGCGGAAGAGCTCCGCGAGCGGGCCCTCACGCATGCTGGCGCGCCGACGCGCCATCGAGCACCTCCTTCGCGAGGTCGCGGTACATGCTCGCCGCTTCCCCGGTGGGGTCGTACTTCAACACCGACTGCCCCTTCACGGGCGCCTCCGCATAGCGCACAGTCTTGCGGATTCTCGTGTTCAGCACGAGGTCGCCGAAGTTCTCCTTCAGGATCTCGACCGCCTCGCGCGAGTGCAGCAGCCGGCGGTCGAACATCGTCGGCAGGATCCCCTGGATGCCGACGTGCGGGTTCAGGTTCTCGCGGATCATCGACAGCGTGTTCTCGAGCTGGACGAGTCCGCGCAGGGAGAGGTACTCGCACTGGACGGGCACGATCACGCCGGTCGCCGCGACGAGCGCGTTGATCGTCAGCAGCCCGAGCGACGGCGGCGTGTCGATCAGCACGTAGTCGTAGCTCTCGCGCACGGGCGCGAGCGCCTTCTCGAGCGCGCGTTCGCGGCCGATCATCGAGGAGAGCGCGAGCTCGGCGCCGGCGAGGTCGATCGAGGAGACGGCGACGTCGAGCTCGTTCGTCCGCACGATCTCCGTGATCGGCAGCTTGTGGACGAGGACGTCGAACATCGAGCGGTCGATCTCGTCCGGGTTCCAGCCCTGCGACATCGTCAGGTTGCCCTGCGGGTCGAGGTCGACCGCCAGCACCTTCAGGCCCTTCTCGGCGAGCGCGACGCCGAGGTTCAGCGTCGTCGTCGTCTTGGCGACGCCGCCCTTCTGGTTCGCGAATGCGATGACCTTCGCCAACGCGGGACCCCTCTCAGCCTCCGCCCGCGCGTGCGGGCGCGGTAGCAACCGCGTGAGCGCCATGGTCGCTCACCTTTCGCATCGACTCAACCTTCTCCTTCTCCTCTAGGGTTGCGCCGTGGAGCGGAAGTGGCGCGTGCTGATCGTGGTCTGCGTGGCCGTCTTCATGCTGCTTCTGGACATCACGGTAGTCAACGTCGCGCTGCCGGACATCCAAAAGGAGCTGCACACGTCGTTCACCGACCTGCAGTGGGTGATCGACGCGTACGCGCTGATGCTCGCGACGACGATGCTGAACGCGGGCACGCTCGGCGACCTGCTCGGCCGCAAACGCGTCTTCGTCGGCGGCGTCGCCCTGTTCACGCTCGCGTCGGCGCTGTGCGGGGCGGCGACCTCGCCGCTCTTCCTGATCCTCGCCCGCGGCGCGCAGGGGATCGGCGGCGCGGTCATGTTCGCCGTCTCGCTCGCGATCATCTCGCAGGAGTTCCACGGCCGCGAGCGCGGGTCGGCGTTCGGGATCTGGGGCGCGACGGTCGGCGCGGCGGTCGCGATCGGGCCGCTCGTCGGCGGCGCGCTGACGACGTGGCTCGGCTGGCGCTGGATCTTCTTCGTCAACCTGCCGATCGGCGTCGCCTGCGTCGCCGGCGCGATCCGGGAGCTGCACGAGTCGCGCGACGAGGAGCACGGCGGCTTCGACCTGCCGGGATTCGCCACGCTCACCGGCGGCCTGTTCGCGCTCGTGCTCGGGCTGCTGCGCGGCAACGACTGGGGCTGGACGAGCGGCCGCGAGCTCGCGCTGTTCGCGATCGGGGCGGGACTGCTCGCGCTCTTCGTCGTCGCCGAGCTCGTGCAGGAGCACCCGATGTTCGACTTCTCGCTCTTCCGCGTCCCGACCTTCGCGGGCGCGCAGATCGTCGCGTTCGCGATCTCGGCGGGGATGTTCTCGCAGTTCCTCTACCTGACCCTCTACCTGCAGAACGAGCTCGGCTACTCGCCGATCGGCGCCGGCGTCCGCTTCCTGCCGCTGTCGGTGCTCTCGTTCTTCACGGCGCCGCTCGCGGGGCGGCTCTCGGCGCGGATGCCGGTGCGGATCCTGCTCGGCGTCGGCCTCGCGCTCGTCGGCGGGGCGCTGCTGCTGATGTGGGGGATCCGAGACTCGTCCGGCTGGACGACCCTCCTCCCCGGGTTCCTCGTCGGCGGCGTCGGGGTCGGGATGGTGAACGCGCCGCTCGCCTCGACCGCGGTCAGCGTCGTCGAGCCGCGCCGGGCCGGGATGGCGTCCGGGATCAACAACACGTTCCGCCAGGTCGGGATCGCGACCGGGATCGCGGCGCTCGGCGCGATCTTCCAGGACCAGATCCGCAGCGACCTGAGCGGGAAGCTCGGCGCGCAGGGCGGCCGGCTGGCGCAGGCGGTCGCCTCCGGCGCGCACGTGCCCGGGCCGGCGCAGCTCCAGTCGGCGGCGCACTCCGCGTTCATCTCGGGCCTGAACGAGATCCTGCTCGTGGCGGCGTTCGTGCTCTTCGCGGGCGCGGTCTGCGCGTTCGCGCTCGTGCGCCGGCAGGACTTCGTCGCGAGCGGCCCCGCGGCCGCCGGGCACTAGAGCGCCGCGGCGCGCGCGAAGCGCGGGCGGACGCGCAGGGCGAGCTGCCAGGAGGCGAGCAGGAGCACGACCGCGGCGCCGGTCACGATCACGAGCGCCTGCGCCGCGACCGAGAACGCGATCGCCTCGGACGTGGCGACGCCGCTGAGCGCGAGGATCGCAGCGCCCGCCCCCGCCTGGGTCGCGGCGCCGGCGGGCGCGATCGGCAGCGCCGCCGAGGCGGCCGAGGCGCAGAGGAAGGCGAGCGCGAGCGGGAACGACCCGTGCATGGAGAGCGCGTTCAGGAGCAGGAAGACGGCCGTCCCGCGCAGCGACCAGGAGACCGAGATGAGGAGCCAGGCCGCCCACGCCTCCTTCGTGCAGTGCGTGTGCGCGGCGAGCCAGCGGCCGACGCGGAAGCGCATCACGCGGTCCCAGCCGACGATCCTGGGCAGGAAGGCGACGACCGCGGCGGCCGCGACCCCGGCCGCGGCGACGACCGCGAAGCCGGCCCGCACGCCCCACGAGTGGGCGTCGGCGGCGGCGACCGACGCGAGCGGCGTCAGCGCCGCGTTGTCGAGCATGCCGAGCACGATCAGGCTGAGCCCGATCGTCCCGAGACCGGTCTTCGTGCCCGGGTAGCGCCTGACGACGGCGATCCGGATCGCGTCGTCGATGCGTCCCGGCAGCGCGATCCCGCCGACGCAGGCGGCGCCGCCGGCGAACGCGAGCGCGCCCGCCGCGGGACGCTCGTGCGCGTGGAAGAGCCGCTGCCAGCCCCACGCCTTGAACGCGTACGCCACGAGGAAGAGGAGCGCGGAGCCGACGACGAGCGCGGGGTCGGCGTGGCGGAGCGGCCAGCCCGAGCGGACGAAGTGCCGGACGCTCACCGCGGACACCGCGAGCAGCGCGAGGCCGAGGCCGCCGTTCAGCAGGAAGTGGAGCTTCCGGTCGGAGCGCAGTCGTCTCACCGCAGTCGTAACGGCGCTATCGGCGCGGCGGGTGCGAAGCTTGGTCACTCGAACGGGGCGTCCTCGGGCGCACCACGGTAGCCGCGTTCTCGCGGACCGGGGTAAAGGCTTTCCTAGGACGGCTCCCCGTCGTCGTAGGCGAGCGGCTCGAGCCGGGCGATCAGGCCGATCCCGCGGAAGAAGACCTTGTTCGAGCGCGGGTAGTAGCAGACGTCCGCCGCGTCGCGGGTGCCGTAGGCGAGGTACGTCATCGGCCGCTCGCCGGTGCGCAGGCAGGCCGCACGGCCGCCGGGCGGCCGGGCGACGACATGCCCGGCGCGGAGGGTGTGGGTCTCGGACGGCGCCGTCTGGAACGGTGCGCCGGGCTGCGGGCGCTCCCAGAGCTCGAACGCGCCCTCGCCGTCGAGGACGACGTAGAGCTCCTCCTCGACCGTGTGCACGTGCGGCGGCGCGCCCTCCTCGTGCGGGGGCAGGTGCGCCCAACTGAGGCCGGTCCGCGTCGAGCCGGCCGCGGCGCCCATCCGCTTCCAGAGCCCGCCGTAGTCGCCCTCGACCTCGTCGACGTTGACGACGTTCGCCGGCCGTTCGCCGGGCTCGCCCTCCGGGACGCCCGCCTCGGCCTCGATCTCCCACGGGTGCCGCTCCTCGACCTGGACGCCGCGGCCCGCGACCCAGGCGATCCCGACCCGCGGCAGGAAGCCGTTCTCGCCCGCGAGCCTCGGCCCGAACGCGAGCACGTCGAGCCCGCCGCGGCCGCCGATCAGCGTGTGCGCCGGCCCGCCGGGCGCGCAGACGACCGTGTCGCCGGCGCGCAGCTCGCAGGTGCGCCCGTCCTGCCAGAGCAGGCCGGCGCCGCCGAGGACGAAGAAGATCTCCTCCTCGCGGCGGTGGACGTGCACCGGGGTCGAGAGCCGGCCCTCCGGCAGCTCGATCCGGTTGACGCCGACGCCGACCGAGCCCGCGGCCGCGCCGAGCGCAGTCCAGCGGCCGGCCATCGGGCCGACCTCCCGCTCGCGCGCCTCGACCTCGTCCCAGTGGGCGATCACACGGCGAGTGTCGCATGCGCGGCGAGGGCCGCGGCGGCCTCGCGGGCGCGCGGGTCGTCCTCCCGCTCCGCCCAGGCCGCCGCCTCGCGCGCGAGCTCCGCGAGCTCGGCGAGCAGGTCGCCGGCGGACGCGCCCGCCCGCTCGAGCGCCTCGATCCGCTCCAGCCGGGCCAGCACCGCGCGCGCCTCCTCCACGCCTCGAGGATAGGCCGCGAGACGTGACGGGACCGTGTCGCCTAGCTGGCGCGCGCGTGCAGCTCGGCGACGCTCGCCGGCCGCGCGCGGAGGGCGAGCAGCGTCTCGTCGAGCTCGCGGACGAGGCGGCGGCGGTCGCCGTGGAGCAGCACCTCGACGAGCAGGCGGCGGAGCAGATCGGGCGTCGGCGCGCGGAAGCGCTCGAGCAGGTCGCCGCGCTCCTCCGGCGTCGCGCCGAGGAGCGCCGAGGCGCGCATGCCGGCCGCCCAGCCGCCGTCGCCCTCGCCGAGCGCCGAGTCGAGCGCGGCCCGCAGCTGCTCGCCGCGGAACGGCTCGTCCTGGAAGAGCGAGAGCTCCCAGCGGTCGAGCGCGTCGCCGAGCTTCGCGTCCTCGTCGGCGAGCCCGAGCAGCGGGCGCAGGTTGGCGGCGACCGAGGCGCGGAACGGATCGAGCCGCGTCGGCTCGCCGGGCGGCGCCGTCGCCGCGATCGGCAGCACCGGCCGGACGCCGTAGGGCCGCCAGTCGAGCCGCTCGAAGAGCACCGGCCCGGCGGCGGCCGGCGCCGCGGTCGCGAGGCGGATCGCCGTCACGGCGTCCGCGAGCTCACCGGGCGCGTCGGGCGCCTCGACGTCGGCCTTGTCGAGCGAGCGCTCGAGCTCGAGCACGCACAGGCGATCCGGCTCGCGGCCGAAGTCGCGCGGCAGCAGCCCGGCCGCCTCGGGCCACATCGCCGACAGCTCGCCGGCCGCGGCGACCCGGACGCGGATCCCGTCGCCGAGGTCGATCTGCTGCCCGACCGAGAGGCCGACGAGCGGCGCGACCGCGCCGTAGGAGTGGCCCTCGCCGTAGAGCGAGTCCTCGAGCTCGGCGTAGGCGCGGTCGAAGGCGGAGTCGTCCCAGTCGAAGCCGCCGCAGCCCTCGGCCGTGCGCACGAGCAGCGGCACGAGCACGCTCCGGTAGAGGGCGCGCGCCTCGTCGCGGACCGGCCCTTCGACGGCGTGCGCGAAGATCCGTGCGGCGGGCTCGCGGAGCAGGTCGTCGACGGCGTCGCGGACGTCGCGGCGCTCGAACAGCCGGTCGGCGCGCGCCTCGACGAAGCCGCGGACGAGCGGCCGGTACTCGTAGAGCGTCGGCCGGCCGTAGGTGCCGTGCTCCTCGAACGAGAACGGGAGGTCGGCGCCGTCCTCGAGGTCGCGCGTGAAGACGGCGAAGGCGCCGAGGCAGAAGCGGCGGAGCGTGTCGTGGAGGTGCGGCGCGCGCATGTCGTCGGACCTCCTACGACGACGGGGCGCGACCTCCTACCTGGCAGCCGGGACACCAGTACGCGGTGCGCGCGTCGTCGCCCTGGGGATGGGAGCGGATCACGGTCCCGCAGCGGCGGCAGGGGCGGCCCGCGCGGCGGTAGACGTGGCGGAGCGGACGCGTCCCCTCCACCCCGGCCCGCATCAGCCGGTGCGCGGAGTCGAGGACGGCGAGGAGCTCGCGGTCGGGCAACTCGGCGAGGGTGCGCCACGGCGAGACGCGCGCGTCCCAGAGCGCCTCCGCCTTCCAGAGGTTGCCGATGCCGGCGACGAGCCGCTGGTCGAGGAGCGCCTCCCCGACCTCGCGCCGTCCGTCCTCGGCGCGCAGGCGCTCGAGCATCCCCTCGAGGTCGGGCGGCTCGCCGAGGATGTCCGGGCCGAGGCGGGACGCGATCCCGCCGCCCCGCTCGAGCTCGAGCACCGGCCCGTTCCAGAGCACCGCCTCGTGCTCGGCGCCGCGGAGCACGAGCCACGGCCGTCCGACGCGCTGCGCGCCCCGCCGCTCGACCCGCCAGCGACCGGTCATGCGCAGGTGGCTGCGGAGGACGAGCCCGCCCTCGAAGCGCAGGAGCAGGTTCTTCCCGACCGCCTCCACGGACTCGAGCAGGAGCCCGTCCAGCTGCTCGGCGAGACGGCGGCCGCCGGCCCGCGGATGCGGCGTCTCGACCTGGACGCGCTGCCCGACGAGCACCTGCAGGCCGGCCGCGGCGCGGTGGAGCGAGTCCCCTTCGGGCATGTGCAGACCCTACTGGGGCATCATTTCCCCGATGAGCAGGCCCTTCATCGGCGTCCGCTGGTGGCTCGGCGCCGCGTTCGCCGTGGTTGCAGCCACGTCGACCGCGATCGTCGTCTCGCAGTTCTCGTCGCGCTCCGAGGACGCGTTCCGGAGCAAGGCGAAGGAGGCCGTGATCGCCGGCGCGAGCACCGCCGCCCGCGGCGTCGACGCGCGGACGACGACCGCGAGCGGGCTGATCCGTGTCGCGGCGCGCGAGCAGCTCTCGCTGCGGCTCTACCGCGCCGACGGCACGCTCGTCGCCGCCTCCGGACCGGGGACGAAGCGGCTGCACGCGCCCGCGCTCGAGCGGAAGGCCCTCGAGTCGGCGCTCACCGGCGAGACCTACGCGAACGGCACCGGCGACGGCAACGTGTTCGTCGCCGCGGTGCCGGTGCGCGGCGGCGCGCTCGTCGCGGTGCGGGCGCGGCCGGACGTCGCGGCCGCGATCGGCACGGTGAACGACCAGGCGCTCCGCGCCGGCGTGATCGCGGGCGTGATCGGCGTGCTCGTCGGCCTCCTGCTCGCGCAGCTGATCTCGTTGCGGCTGCGCCGCCTCTCGGCCGCGGCGGAGGCGCTCGCGCTCGGCGACTTCGAGACGCCGCTGCGCTACCACTTCCGCGACGAGTTCGGCGCGCTCGCGCAGAGCTTCGACCGGATGCGCCGCCAGCTCCGGCGCTCCTTCCGGCGAATCGAGGCGGAGCGCGACCGGCTGCGCGTCCTGCTCGAGCGCCTGCACGAGGGCGTGCTCACGATCGACCAGGATCTCGTCGTCCACTTCGCGAACGCGGAGGCGCGGCGGCTGCTCGGAGGCCGGCTCGCGGAGGGGGACGCGCTGCCGGAGCCGTGGCCGGGATTCGGCCTGCGCGAGTTCGTCGAGCGGCTGTTCGACGAGCCGGGCGCGCCGGTGCAGGTGCACGTCTCGCCGGGGGAGGAGCGCGCGTACGGGCTGACCGGGATCCCGGCGCAGCCGGAGTCGGAGTGGGCGCTGCTCGTGATCGACGACCTGACCGAGCAGGAGCGGCGCGAGCTGGCCGAGCGCGAGTTCGTCTCGAACGCCGCCCACGAGCTGCGCACCCCGCTGACGACGATCATCGGCGCCGTCGAGGTGCTGCAGGCGGGCGCGAAGGACGACGCGGAGCAGCGCGACCGCTTCCTCGGTCACATCGAGCGCGAGGCGGGACGGCTGGCGCGGCTCGCCCGGGCGCTGCTGACGCTCGCGCGGGCGCACTCCGGCCAGGAGCAGCCGCGCGCGGAGCCGGTGGCGCTGGGGCCGCTGCTGCGCGAGGTCGCGGACGCGCTGCGGCCGCATCCCGGCGTCTCGGTCGAGGTCGAGTGCGCCGACGGGCTGGCGGCGCGGGTGAACCGCGACCTGCTCGAGCAGGCGCTCCGGAACCTGGCCGAGAACGCGGCGAAGCACACGACGGGCGGCCACGTCGTCCTGCGGGCGTCCGGCGAGGACGGGTCGGTGGCGCTCGAGGTCGAGGACACCGGCCCCGGGATCGGCGCCGAGCTGCAGCGCCACGTCTTCGACCGCTTCTACCGCGGCGAGCGCGACGCCGACGGCTTCGGCCTCGGGCTCGCGATCGTGCGCGAGTCGGTGCGGACGCTCGGCGGGCGGATCGTCCTCGACTCCTCGCCCGGCGAGGGGACGTGCTTCCGGATCGTGCTCGACGGGGCGCGCGTCCGCGAGGAGGCGCCGGTATGACGCAACGGATCCTGCTCGTGGACGACGACGCGGGCGTCCGCGACGTCGTCGCGTTCACGCTCCGGCGCGAGGGATTCGACGTGGACGAGGAGCGCGACGGCGAGGCGGCCCTCGCCGCGGGGCGCTCGGGCGGCTACGAGCTCGTGATCCTGGACGTGATGCTGCCGGGGATCTCCGGGACGGACGTCTGCCGGGCGCTGCGCTCGGAGAGCGACGTGCCGATCCTGATGCTGACCGCCCGCGACGCCGAGGCCGACCGCGTGCTCGGGCTCGAGCTCGGCGCCGACGACTACGTGACGAAGCCGTTCTCGAGCGCGGAGCTGCTCAGCCGGGTGCGGGCGATCCTGCGGCGCCGCGAGCTCGACCGCGCGAACGGGAGCGTCACCGTGCGCCGGCTCGGCGGGCTCCAGATCGACCTCGGCCGCTCCGAGGTGTTCGTCGACGACGAGCGCGTCCACCTGACCCTGTCCGAGTTCAAGGTGCTGTCGCTGCTCGCGGAGCAGCCGGGCGCGGTCGTCTCGCGGCGCGAGCTGATGCAGCACCTCTGGGCGAGCGACCACGTCGGCGACGAGCACGCCTGCGAGGTGCACATCTCGAACCTGCGCCGCAAGATCGAGCGCGACCCGTCCCGGCCCGAGCGGCTCCTCACCGTCCGCGGCGAGGGCTACCGGCTCGTCGCGAGCTGATGCGCGCGCTCGACACGCCGCTGTGCGGGCTGCTGGGCGTGCGCTTCCCGATCGTGCAGGCGCCGATGGCGAACGTGCAGCCGCCGGAGCTCGCGGCGGTCGTCTCGAACGCGGGCGCGCTCGGCTCGATCGCCGGGGCGACGCTCTCGGCGGACGAGCTGCGGGCGGCGATCCGCGGGGTGCGGGCGGCGACTGCGGGGGCGTTCGCGGTCAACCTGTTCGCGCCGCCGTACCTGCGGGAGGGCGCGCTCGAGGTCGTGCTCGAGGAGCGACCGCCCGTCTTCAGCTTCACGTTCGGCATCGTCGAGCCGGCGCCGCTGCGCGAGGCGGGGATCGTCGTGCTCGGGACGGCGACGAGCGCGGACGAGGCGCGGGTGCTCGCGGACGCCGGTGTCGACGCGGTCGTCGCGCAGGGCGCCGAGGCGGGCGGCCATCGCGGCTCGTTCCTCGACGGCTTCCCGCTCGTGCCGCTCGCCGAGCTCGTGCCCGCGTGCGTCGAGGCGGTCTCGGTCCCGGTCGTCGCCGCCGGGGGGATCGTCGACGGCGCCGGGATCGCGGAGGCGCTGCGGCTGGGAGCGCAGGGCGTCTCCGTCGGCACGGCGTTCCTGTTCACGCCCGAGTGCCGCGTGCCGGCGGACTGGCGCGACGCGCTGCGGAGCCACGCGACGGTCGTCACCCCCGCGTACAGCGGCCGGCCCGCGCGGGCGGCGCGGACGCCGTTCCTGGCCGAGTTGATGGCCGGTCCGCCGCCGCTCCCGTATCCGGAGCAGCGCCGCCGGGTCGAGGCGCGGCCGGGCGCGGAGCGGTTCTTCCTCGGCGGCGTCGCCGCGCCGCGGGCGCGCGAGCTCGGCGTGGCGGAGCTGGTGCGGGCGCTCGTCGCCGAGGCGGAGGCGGCGGCGCGCGACTGAAGGTTCCGGCCGCCGCCGGACGGGTATCCGTCACACATGAAGCTGCTCGACTGGTGGCGGAACCGACGGCGCGAGCAGGACCGCGAGGCCGAGGCGGTCGCCGAGATGCGACGCGCCGACGAGCCCGACCAGCCGACGCCCCAGGAGACGTACCTCTCGCAGACGCGCGACTGACGGAACGGTCACGCCTTCGTCGATTCCGCTGCAGATCGGGGTCGGCGACGCCAGCCCGCGCCACCCGGCGTGGCGTGGCGTCGCCGCCTCGTCAGGACGAGCCGGCCGCGTCGTTTCCGGACGCGATCCGGGCGAGGACGGCGGCGTAGTCCGCCTCGCCGAGGCCCGCTTCCTCTGCCGCCTCGAACCAGTGGCGCGCGGCCTCGAGCAGGGGCAGCTCGCGGTCGGCCGCCGCCTCGCGGATCAGCTCGGCGTCCTTCCGCGCGAGCCGGACGGGGAAGCGCGGCGGGAACTCGCCGGACTCGACCGCCTCCCGTCGCCGCTCCGCCTGCGCCGCCAGCGGGGTGACGGCCAGCAGCTCGAAGGCGCGTTCGCGCGGCAGGCCGAGCGCGTCCGCGAGCGCGAGCGTCTCGCCCAGCAGGGCGACGACACCGAGCAGGCTCGCGTTCGCGACGAGCTTCGCCGCCGCGCCGCAGCCGAGCGGCCCGACGTGGAGCGGCTCGCCGAGCACGCGCAGGAGCGGGAGCAGCGGCTCGAGGGTCTCCGCGTCGCCGCCGGCGAAGAGCGTCAGCGTTCCCGACTCTGCCTCCGCGCGGCTCCCGAGGACCGGGACGTCGACCATGCGCCTGCCTTCGGGGAGCGCCGCGGCGAGCCGGCGGACCGCCTCCGGCCCGACCGTGGACATCTCGACGAGCGTCACGCCCGGGCACAGTCCCGCGAGGACGCCGTCCGCGCCCTCCGTCACGGCCCGGAGCGCGTCCGGGTCGGCGACCATCGTGAACGCGACCTCCGCGGCGGCGGCGGCCTCGCGAGGGCTCGCCGCGACGTCGACGCCGAGCTCCTCGGCGCGGGCGCCGGTGCGGTTCCAGGCGACGACCACGTGACCGGCGCGGGCGAGCCTGGACGCCATGCGCGAGCCCATCGCGCCGAGGCCGATCCAGGCGACTCTCACGCGCGCAGCACCGCGCGGCGCGGCCCCGCGAGGAAGCCGGCCTCGACGAGCAGCGGCATCGCCTCCGTCTCGACCACGGGCTCGCCGTCGAAGCGCTCGACCGCGAGCCGCTTCGCGCCCCCGCGGCGGACGAACGCGACGAGGGCGTCGAGCGCCGGCCGCAGCCAGTCCGGGTGAGGTTCGCGTAGCGGGACGAGCGAGCGCCCGCCGCGCTCGACGTAGAGCGCGGGCTCGCCGCCGAGCAGGACGACGTGCGCCCCGGCGACGCGCGCGGCCCGCCCGTCGGCGCGCTTCGGCCACGGGAGCGCCGCGCCGTACGGCTGCGCCGGATCGGCGGCCGCGAGCACGAGCGGCTCCGCCTCCTCCCCGTCGCGCGGCCGTAGCTCGCGCAGCCGCTCGACCGCGCCGCCGAGCGCGAACTGCGCGCCGCCGAGACCCTCGACGAAGTAGCCGCGGCGGCAGGTGCCGAGCGTCTCGAGCGCGCGCAGCTCCGCATAGACGGCGCCGTAGCCGCCCGGGATGCCCTCGCCGCGGACGGAGTCGCGCGTGACGATCCCCTGCCGCTCGAGCAGCAGCTCGGCGAGCGCGCGCCGGTCCGGCTCGCCGCCGGCGAAGAGCGCCTCCGCCCGCGACCAGCGGCCCTGCGTCGCCGTCGTCCGCTGCGCGCGCACCCGCGAGAAGCGACGCGCGCGCCGGTCCGGGCGCGGCGGCTGGTAGCGGCGCTCGGCCCGCAGCGGCGCCCACTGGTCGTTCGTCGCTTCGCCGGCCCAGACGAGATCCCAGAGCGCCGGCAGCGCCACCGCGTCCTCGAGCCCCGTGCGCGCGAGCAGGTCGTCCCAGAAGAGCGCGCCGCCCGAGAGCGCCGCGCGGATGGCGTCGTGCGCCTCTCCCTCCGGCGCCGGCGCCGCCGACGGCTGCCCGAGGACGGCCGCGTCCTCGCGGAAGAAGAGCGCGACGCGGTCGAGCCCGGCACCGACCCAGACGAGCTCGCCGGAGGCGCAGAGCTGGTCGAGCTGCGCCGGCTGGTACCCGGGCACGCGGCGGGGCAGCACCTCCGCCTCCCAGAGCGCCACCGGCAGCGCGAGCCCCTGCAACGGGATCAGCGCCTCGCGCAGCGACGCGCGCCGGTCGATCCCGTGCCAGCTCGGCAGGAAGCGCCCGAGCGTCGCCTGCTCCGCCGGCTCGACCTCGCGCCGGAGCGCGGCGAGCGACGCGCGCCGCAACCGCCGGAGGACGTCCGGGTCGCACCACTCGCGCTCCGTCCCGTCCGGGCGAAGCTCGCCGCGGACGAGCTGCTCGGCGGCCTCGAGCGCACGCAGCACCGGCTCGACGTCGACCCCGAACCATGCGCTCGCCTGCGCGGTCGTGAACGGGCCGCGGCCCCGTCCCCAGCGGCGGACGAGCTGCTCGAGCGCGTCCGGGGTCGCCTCGAGGAACGCGTCCGGGAGCCCGGAGGGCGGCATCACGCCGAGCGCGTCGCGGTACCGGCCCGCGTCCTCGACCGCGGCGAGACGCTCCTCGCCGGCGACCCGGATCCGGATCGCGCGCCGCTCGGCCTCCAGGATCGCGGCGTGCGCCTCGTCGAACTCGCCGGGGCGCAGGTCGCCGCGCAGGCGCAGCACGTCGTGCAGGTGCTCGGGGTCGCGCGGGAACGGCCGCAGCGACGCCTCCACCTCCGCGAGCGCGTCGCGGTCGATCAGCTCGCGCAGCTCCTCCTGGCCCAGCAGCTCGCGGAGCAGGTCGCGGTCGAGCGAGAGCGCCTGCGCACGCCGCTCCGCCGGCGGCGTGTCGTCCTCGTACATGTAGGTCGCGATGTAGTCGAACAGGAGCGACGACGCGAACGGCGACGCGGACGCGGTCTCGACGTCGACGAGGTCGATCTCCCGCGTTCGCAGCCCGTGCAGGAGCCGCTTCAGCGCGGGGAGGTCGAAGACGTCCTGCAGGCACTCGCGGTAGGTCTCGAGCACGATCGGGAAGCTCGCGTACTTCCGCGCGACCTGCAGGAGGCCCTGCGCCTTGAGGCGCTGCTGCCAGAGCGGCGTCCGCTCCCCGGGCCGCCGGCGCGGGATCAGGAGCGCGCGCGCCGCGTTCTCGCGGAAACGCGCGCCGAAGAGCGCCGTCTGCCCCAGCTCCGCGAGTACGAGCTCGTCCAACTCGTCGGGCCCGAGCAGGAGCAGGTCGGTCGCCGGCGGCGCGTCCGCGTCCGGGAGGTGGAACGCGATCCCGTCGTCCGACCAGATCGACTGCACCTCGATCCCGAGCGACTCGCGCAACCGGGCGCCGACCGCCATCGCCCACGGCGCGTGCACCCGCGCTCCGAACGGGCTGAGGATGCAGACCCGCCAGTCGCCGATCTCGTCGCGGAACCGCTCGACGACGACCGTCCGATCCGAGGGCACCGCGCCCGTCGCGCGCTGCTGCTCCTCGAGGAACGTCGAGAGATTCTCACTCGCAAACCTGGACAGACCAAGCGTGCTCAGGTGCTCTGACCTGCTCTGTACAGGCTTCGAAATCAGGTTCCGGGAGAACTCGCCGATCGCCGCGCCGAGCTCGTACGGCCGGCCGACGCCCTCGCCCTTCCAGAACGGCACCGCGCCGGGCACGCCCGGCGCGGGCGAGACGAGGACGCGGTCGCGCGTGATCTCCTCGATCCGCCACGAGGAGGCGCCGAGCATGATCACCTGGCCGGCGCGCGCCTCGTAGACCATCTCCTCGTCGAGCTCGCCGACCCGGCCGCCGCCGTCACCGGCGATGAAGACGCCGAAGAGGCCGCGATCCGGGATCGTGCCTGCGTTCGTGACCGCGAGCCGCCGTGCGCCCGGCCGGCCGCGGATCACGCCCGCCGTCCGGTCCCAGACGATCCGGGGCCGCAGCTCCGCGAACTCGTCCGACGGGTAGCGGCCGGCGAGCATGTCGAGGACGTTCTCGAGCTGCGCGCGCGATAGGTCGGCGAACGGGTACGCGCGGGTGACGAGCCGGTGCAGCTCGGCGACCTCGATCTCGTCGTCGGCGCAGATGGCGACGATCTGCTGCGCGAGCACGTCGAGCGGGTTGCGCGGGATCTGCGTCTCCTCGATCAGCCCCTGCTTCATCCGCTGCGCGACGACGGCCGACTCGAGCAGGTCGGCGCGGAACTTCGGGAAGATGCGGCCGCGCGAGACCTCGCCGAGCGAGTGGCCGGCGCGGCCGATGCGCTGCAGCCCGCGCGCGACCGACTTCGGCGACTCGACCTGGATGACGAGGTCGACCGCGCCCATGTCGATGCCGAGTTCGAGCGACGAGGTCGCGACGAGGCACGGGATCCGGCCCGCCTTCAGGTCCTCCTCGATCACCGTCCGCTGCTCGCGTGCCAGCGACCCGTGGTGCGCCCGCGCGATCTCGGCCTCGGCGAGCTCGTTCAGTCGCAGCGCGAGGCGCTCGGCGAGACGGCGGTTGTTGACGAAGACGATCGTCGAGCGGTGCGCCTGGACGAGCTCGAGCAGCGCCGGGTACATCGACGGCCAGATCGAGCGCGCACCGACCTCGAGTCCGGGCGTGATGTACGACTCGCCCGCGCCGGCCTCGTACTGCCGCTGGTCGAGCGTCGCGGTCGTGCCGAGCTCGCGCATGTCCTCGACCGGGACGACGACCTCGAGGTCGAGCTCCTTCGCGACGCCCGCGTCCACCAGCTCGATCGGCCGACCGCCGGAGACGAACCTGCCGATCTCCTCGAGCGGGCGCTGCGTCGCCGAGAGCGCGATCCGCTGCAGCGGCGCGTCCTCCCGGAGCGCCTGGAGCCGCTCGACCGAGAGCGCGAGGTGGGCGCCGCGCTTCGTGCCGGCGACCGCGTGCACCTCGTCGAGGATGAGCGTGTCGACCGAGCGGAGCAGCTCGCGCGCCTGCGAGGTCAGCATCAGGAAGAGCGACTCCGGGGTCGTGATCAGGATGTCCGGCGCGCGCCGCAGCATCGCCGCGCGCTCCTTCTGCGAGGTGTCGCCGGTGCGCACCGCGACCGCGAGCTCGGAGCGGAGCCCGGCGAGCGGCCCGCGCAGGTTCCGCTCGACGTCGTAGTTCAGCGCCTTCAGCGGCGAGACGTAGAGGACACGCAGACCCTGCCCGGGGCTGGGCGTGAGCCGGTCGATCGCGTAGAGGAACGCGGCGAGCGTCTTGCCGGAGCCGGTCGGGGCCTGGATCAGCGTGTGCGCGCTGCTCGCGATCGTCGGCCAGCCCTTCGCCTGGGCCGGCGTCGGCGCGTCGAAGGTCCGCTCGAACCAGGCCCGCGTCTCGGGGCTGAAGACGGCGAGCGGTTCCATCGCCTGAGCGTAGCTCCGAACGTGTGTTCCGCGCTAGGCTCGCCCTCGTGACCTACTCGATCGTCGCCCGCGACCCGGAGAGCGGCGAGCTGGGCGCGGCCGTCGCGTCGCGCTCGCTCGGCGTCGGCGGCTGCGTCTGGGCCCGCGCGGGCGTCGGCGCGGTCGCGACGCAGTCGTTCACCGAGGTCGGCTACGGCCCGCGCGGGCTCGACCTGCTCGCCGCCGGGAGCGCGCCCGGGGACGCGCTCGCGGGGCTGCTCGCGGAGGA
>DASSND010000062.1:0-88068 GCA_035688315.1 Gaiellaceae bacterium
TCTCCATCGCGTTCGCGGCGTGCCGCCCGAAGCTGAAGCGCTCGCGCAGCACGAACGGGGCGGCGGCGAACGCGGCCTCGACGTCGCCGGAGCTGACGAACAGCCGGGCCGCGACGTTGTCGCCGAGCTCGGGATGGAGCACGTGCGCGCCCGGCGCGAGCGCGGCCTCGGCGTTCGGGACGGGGTCGAGCGGGTCGTATTCCGCCTCGATCAGCTCCAGCGCGTCCTCGGCTGTGTAGCGGTCGCGGGCGACGACGACGGCCACCGGCTGGCCGAACCAGAGCGTCTCGTCCTCGGCCATGACGGGCAGCGGGCACGACTTCACCTCGACGTCGACCTGCTCCTGCAGCGCGGGCGTGATCTCGCGCCGCGCACCCTCGACGAAGCGGCCGATCCGGCCGGCGAGGTCGGCGCCCGTGAAGGCGGCGACGACGCCGTCGACGGCGAGCGCCGCGCTCGTGTCGATCCGCAGGATGCGCGCGTGCGCGAACGGGCTGCGCAGGACGGCCGCGTGCAGCGCGCCGGGGAGGTGGATGTCGCCGACGAAGCGGCCCTGTCCCTGGACGAGCCGCGCGTCCTCCTTGCGCCGGAGCCGCTGGCCGACGAACCCGGTGGTGACGGCGCTCACGTGCGGGCTGCGGGCTCCAGGGCCTCGGCGCGCGTCAGCTCGGCCGCGTACTGCACGGCCTCGACGATGTTCTGGTAGCCGGTGCAGCGGCAGATGTTGCCGCTGAGCCAGTTGCGGATCAGCTCCTCGTCGGGGTCCGGGTGGGTCGCGAGGAGCTCGCGGACGCTGAGCAGGAAGCCGGGGGTGCAGAAGCCGCACTGGAGCCCGTGCTTCTCGGAGAACGCCTCCTGGATCGGGTGCAGCGTCCCGTCGTCGTCGGCCAGGCCCTCGACCGTCTCGAGCACGCGGCCGTCGGCCTGCACCGCGAGCAGCAGGCAGGAGCGGACGCTGCGGCCGTCGAGCAGGATCGTGCAGGCGCCGCAGACGCCGTGCTCGCAGCCGAGGTGCGTCCCGGTGAGACCGAGCTCCTCGCGCAGCACGTCGGCGAGCGTCCGCCGGCAGTCGACGGTGAGGTCCCGGCGCACGCCGTTGACGACGATCGAGACGAGCTGGGAGTCGTTCTCGCGCGTCACGGCCTCCATCGGCTGCGCACCTCCTCGAGCGCCCGGCGGACGAGCGTGCCGGTGAGCTGCCGCCGGTGCGCCGCGTCTGCGTGCACGTCCGAGGCGGGCTCGACCTCGGCGGCCGCGGCCGCCGCGGCGGCGGCGATCGCCTCCGGGGTGAGCGCCGCCCCGGCGAGCGCCGCCTCGGCCGCGGCGCTGCGGAAGGGCACGTCGTGGACGCCGCCGACGACGACGCGCGGCTCGACGACCCGCTCCGGAGTGCCGTCCAGCGAGGCGGCCGCCGCGACGAGGGCGAAGTCGCCGTGGCGGCGGGCGAACTCGACGAGCGCCGCCTCCCGCCCGCCGTGCCGCAGCACGACCTCCGCCAGCACCTCGTCGGGCCGGAGCGCGGTCGCGAAGAAGCCGCGGAAGAACTCGGCGACCGGGATCGTGCGGACGCCCGCTCGGCTCAGGGCGACGATCTCGGCGTCGAAGAGCGTCGCGAGGACGCACCACTCCGCGGCCGGGTCCGCGTGCGCGATGCTGCCCCCGAAGGTGCCGCGGAGGCGGATCGGCGGGTGCCCGACGAGCCGAGCCGCCCGCGGCAGGAGCGCGAAGCCGCCGGGAAGTTCCTCGAGGGGCGCGTGTTCCAGCTGCCGGTGCGTGGCGAGCGCGCCGATCCGAAGCCGGCCCTCCTCGTGCCGCAGGTCGCAGGCGTCGGGGACGCGGCTCACGTCCACGAGCGCGCTGGGGCGCGCGAGCCGGAAGCTCAGCATCGGCACGAGGCTCTGGCCGCCGGCGAGCACCTTCGCCTCGCCGCCGAGGTCGGCGAGCCACTCGGCCGCCTCGCCGAGCGACGCCGCGCGCCGGTAGGAGAAGGGCGGCGGCTTCACGCGTCAGGTTCGCGAGCGCCTCGCGTCGCGCCGGAGGTCACGGATGGACGTCGTCGCGATCGCAGCCGAGCAGACCGCCCCGCCCCCACGTTTCCTTCGTGATCTCGATGAACGTGACCTGGACCGCTTCGCGGCGCGCCCTGCCCTGCTCCACGAGGACGTCGGTGATTCCCTTGACGACCTCGCGCCGCTCGTCGAGGCTGCGGCCCTGGAGCCATTCGACCGTGACGTTCGGCATTACGCATCCTCCTTGTTCGGCGATGACTGGTCAGACATGTACTGGCATGATGACATAGCGGTACCTGCGCAAACCGCTGTAGCATGTAAGTGGTCTTTCCAGCTGAAGGGTTCCCGGTGGCAGCACTGATCGCAAGGATCGACGAAGAGCTCGGTGCGGAGCAACTCGCCGCGGCGGCCGCCGCCGTGCGCGAGACGCTCGCGTCCGTCGCAGGCGTGTCCGCGACCGTGGAGGTCGACGCCGACCGCTCCGCTCCGCACCTCGGCCACCTCCTCCTGCAGACGTCCGACCTCGACGCCGCGGAGGAGTTCTACCTGGGCTTCCTCGGCCTGACCCTGCGCGATCGCTCCCCGTTCCGGGACGGCCGGACGCTGACGGTCACCAACGAGGGGCTCGGCCTGACGAGCGGGCGCCCCGCGGACGGCGCCAACGTCGTCGAGCACGTCGCGTTCGCCGCGGCCGGCATCGAGGCGCTCGCCGCCCGGGCGCGGGCCGCGGGCATCGAGATCCTCGACGGGCCGACCCGCACCGCCCGCTACGGGCTCTCGGTCTACCTCGCCGACCCCGACGGGAACCGCATCGAGGTCTTCGGCGACCGAGAGCAGCCGTGAAGCTCCGGCACGAGGTCGAGATCGCTGCGCCGCCCGAGCGCGTGTACGCGCTCCTGACCGACCTGGAGCAGGTCGCCGACTGCATGCCGGGCGTGGCGGTCGACGGGCGCGACGGCGACGCCTACACCGGCACGATCACGGTCAAGGTCGGCCCGATCACCGCGCAGTACGCCGGCCGGATCGCCTTCGTCGAGAACGACCCGGACGGCCGGCGCGTCGTCCTCTCCGCCCGCGCGACCGAACGGAACGGCCAGGGCAGCGCCGAGGCGCGGGTGGCGTCGGCGGTGGCCGGGCGCAACGGCGGCTCGGTCGTCGAGATCGAGACCGACCTCCAGGTTCGCGGCCGCGTCGCGCAGTTCGGGCGAGGCGGCATCGAGGCCGTCGCGGCTCGCATGCTGGGCGAGTTGGGGAGTAATGTCGAGCGGATGCTGACCCAAGGCAAGCCGCTGTCCGGCGCGAACGGCTCGGCCGCGAGCGCGCGCACGCCCGCGGGCGCCGAGCTCGACGTCGGCTCGCTCGTCCTCGACGTCGTCCGCCCCTACGCGCGCGAGCTGGCGCTCGCGGGAGCCGCACTGCTTCTCGGCTACCTCCTCGGTGCCGCGCGCGAGGCGCGCCGCTGGGGCCGCTGGACGCGAACCGGGACGGAGGGCTGACGCATGAGCGACCGGTCGCAACCGGAGAACGACGTCTTCACGAGCATCAAGCAGGTGAACCGGGCGGCCGAGATCAAGACGCAGCTGATGCGAGCGATCGAGTCCGGCCATTTCCGGCCGGGCGACCGGCTCCCTTCGGAGCGCGAGCTGGGCGAGATGTTCGGCGTCAGCCGCGTCAGCGTCCGGGAGGCGCTGCGGGCGCTCGAGGCCGTGCACATGGTCGAGGTCTTCCAGGGCCGCGGCTCGTTCGTCGCCCAGGGGCCGAGCGCCGAGTATCCGAGCGAGTTCCTGCAGTGGCTGAAGCTGCACAAGGCCGAGGTGCTCGACCTGTTCAAGGTGCGCGGCGCGCTCGACTCGCTCGCGGCGTCCGAGGCGGCCACGAATGCCGGCAAGCGCGAGCTGACGCGGATCAAGAACGCCGCGGAACGCTTCGAAGCGCTCGCGACGGCCGACCCTCCCCGGGTCGACGAGCTGGCCGACTGCGACCGCGAGTTCCACTCGACGATCGCGGTCGCGAGCGGGAGCCAGCTGCTCGCCCGCCTGCTCGCCGATCTGAACGACCGCCTCGTCGAGTCGCGGACGCTCGCGTTCCAGGTCCCGGCGCGCCTCGCACGGTCGGTCCAGGGGCACCGCGAGATCGTCGACGCGATCCTCGCGCGAAAGCCGGCCGACGCTCACGCCGCGACGATGCGCCACATCGCCCACGGCGAGGAGGCGCTCGCGGCGGCGCTCGCCCGCAGCGCGGACAGCAACGGGAACGAGGACGGCGCGTCCCCCGCCCGAGGATGAGCGTTCCCGGGACGGACGTCGACGTCACGGTCGTCGGGGCCGGCCCGGGCGGCCTGAGCCTCGCGGCGCGCTGCGGCCTCCGCGGCTGCGGCGTGCGCCTCCTCGACGTCGCCGACGACATACTCGCCCCGATCCGACAGGCAGGCGGGATCGCGGTGTCCGGCATCGAGGAGGGGTTCGCTCCGGTGGCCGCGGCGAGCACGGACCCCGGGGAGGTCGTGCCGCCCGCCGATCTCGTGCTCGTGTGCGTGCCGGGCGACGCGCTCGGCGCCGCCGCGGACGCGCTCGCCCGCGTGGTCCGGCCCGGCCAGGTCGTGATCGCGGTGCCCGGCTGTACCGGCGGCGCGCTGCAGCTCGCGGCGGTGCTCGACGGGACCGGCGTGCTCGTCGCCGAGACGGACTCGTTCCCGTTCGGCTGCGCGTCGCCGGGGCCGGGAAGCGTCCGCATCACCGTCGCGAAGAGCCGGCTGGGGACGGCCTCCCTTCCCGCGACCCGCACCGCGGAGGCCGTGTCGCTCCTCGCCGTCCCGTTCCCGGAGGCGCAGCCCGCGGGCAGCGTCCTCGAGACGAGCCTGTCGAATCTCAACGCGATCCTCCACGTGACGCCGATGCTCGCGAATGTCGGGCGCGTCGAGTTTCCCGAGGAGTCGTTCGACTTCTACCGCGAGGGCGTCACTCCCGCGGTCGCCCGCGCCATGGCCCGGCAGGACGAGGAACGCGTCGCGGTCGCCTCGGCGCTCGGCGTGTCCGTGCCGAGTCTCTCCGAGTGGGCGGCGGCGACGTACGGCGTCCGCGGCCGCGACGCCTACGAGACGGTCGCGACGCTGAGCCGCGACGCCTACGGCAGCTCGCCGGCGCCGGGCACGCTCGACCACCGCTACCTGACCGAGGACGTGCCCTGCGGGGCGCTGCCGGTCTCGGAGCTGGGCGCGCTCGTCGGCGTGAAGGTCGACGCGACCAGAAACGCGGTCGAGCTGGCGTCGCTCGTGCTCGGGCGCGACGTCAGAGCGAGCGGGCGCACGCTCGACCGGCTCGGCCTGGCCGGCCTCGACCGCGACGGCGTCCGGGCCGCGGTCGGGCTCCCCTCGTGAACCTCGGCCTGGCCGGACGGACGGCGATCGTCTGCGGCGCCTCGTCCGGGATGGGGCTCGCCGTCGCCGAGGCACTCCGGGCGGAGGGTGCGAACGTCACCCTCTTCGCACGCCGGCGCGACCTCCTGGACGACACCGCCGCCCGCATCGGCGCGCTGGCGGTCGCGGGCGATCTCCGCGAGCCGGACGCCCTGGCCGAGCTGGTGGAGCGGACGGTGTCCGAGTTCGGCGGCGTCGACGTCCTCGTGAACAACGGCGGCGGGCCGGCGGCCGGCGGCGCACGCGAGGCCGACGCCGGCGCCGTCGAGGACGCGGTGGAGCTGTTGCTGCTGCCGACGATCGCGCTCACCCTCTGCTGCCTGCCCCATCTGCGTCGCTCCGGCCGCGGCCGGGTCGTCAACATCGAGTCCAGCTCGGTACGCGAGCCGATCCCCGGCCTCGCGCTCTCGAACACCGTCCGGCCCGCCGTGGTCGGCTGGATGAAGTCGCTGGCGCGCGAGGTCGCGTCCGAAGGGGTGACCGTGAACACCGTCGCGCCCGGCTGGATCGACACGGAGCGGCTCCGCACCGTCGTGGGCGCAGCGCCGGACGCGTCGGAGATCCCGGCCCGGAGGCTCGGCACGCCGCAGGAGGTGGCCGCGCTCGTCTGCTTCCTCGCCTCGGTCCAGGCCGGCTACGTCTCGGGAGCCGTCATCCCGATCGACGGCGCGCGGTCCGGCTTCCTGCTCTGAGCACGATTCGCGCCGTTACCATCGTTTTGTGTCTGTGACCCACGGGGCGACGCTCGACGCGCACACGCTGCGACGCGACTTCCCGATCTTCGAGCAGGAGTTCCACGGGAAGCCCCTCGCGTTCCTCGACTCGGCCGCCAGCTCGCAGAAGCCGCGCCAGATGCTCGACGCGATGAACGGCTTCTACGAGACGTCGTATGCGAACGTCCACCGCGGCGTCTACGAGCTGGCCGAGCGGGCGACAGCCGCGCTCGAGCACGCGCGGGAGCGGCTGCGCGCCTTCGTGAACGCGCCGAGCGCGCGCGAGGTGGTCTTCGTCCGGAACGCGACCGAGGCGATCAACCTCGTCGCCTACGCGTGGGGCCTCTGGAACCTCGGCCCGGGCGACGTCGTCGTCGTGAGCGAGCTGGAGCACCACTCGAACTTCGTGCCGTGGCAGTTCGTCGCGGGCAAGCGCGGCGCGACGCTCGAGATGCTGCCGCTCGACGACCACGGCGAGCTGGACCTCTCCGGCCTCGACGAGATCGCGCGCCGCGGCAACGTGAAGGTGGTCGCGACGAACTCGGTGTCGAACTCGCTCGGAACGATCAACCCGATCGGGAAGCTCGTCGCGTGGGCGCACGAGCAGGGCGCGATCTTCGTCTGCGACGCGGCGCAGGCGGCGCCGCACGTGCCGCTCGACGTGCAGGCGCTCGGCGTCGACTTCCTCGCGATCTCCGGCCACAAGATGTGCGGCCCGAGCGGCGTCGGCGCGCTCTGGGGCCGCGCGGAGCTGCTGCAGGGGATGGAGCCGTTCCTGACCGGCGGCCACATGATCAGCTCGGTACGGCTGGAGAAGACGACGTGGGGCGAGCTGCCGCACAAGTTCGAGGCGGGCACGGCGCCGATGGCGGAGGCGGTCGGGCTCGGGGCGGCGATCGACTATCTGGAGGCGATCGGGCTCGAGGCGATCGAGGCGCACGAGCACGAGCTGGCCGCCTACGCGCTCGAGCGGCTCGCCGAGGTGCCGGGGATCCAGCTGTACGGCCCGCCCGCGGAGCGCCGCGCCGGGATCGTCTCCTTCAACCTCGACGGGATCCACCCGCACGACGTCGCGCAGATCCTCGACCGGCAGGGCGTCGCAATCCGCGCCGGCCACCACTGCTGCCAGCCGCTGATGCACAAGCTCGGCGTGGCGGCGACGAACCGCGCGAGCTTCTACCTGTACACGATCCCCGAGGAGATCGACCAGCTCGTGGCCGGCCTCCACACGGTGCGGAAGGTGTTCGCGTGAGCGTGGGCTCGACGGCGCTCACCCGGGAGCGGAGGCGTCGGCTTCGCCGGCGGCGGAGCGGACGATGAGCGACGCCGCGTTCGACGACCTGTATCGCGAGCTGATCCTCGACCACTACAAGAACCCGCGCGGGCACGGGACGATCGAGGACCCGGACGCGGAGGCGGACGGGCAGAACCCGCTCTGCGGCGACGAGGTGTCGATCACGGTCGCGTTCGCCGACGACGGCGAGACGATCGAGGACGTGCGCTTCTCCGGGCGCGGCTGCGCGATCTCCCAGGCGGCGACCTCGATGCTGATGGAGCTGACGAAGGGCCGGACGGCGCAGGAGGCGGCCGCGATCGAGAAGGACGAGCTGCTCGCCGAGATCGGCGTGCCCTTGACTCCGGTGCGGCTCAAGTGCGCGATGCTCGGCCTGACGACCCTGAAGGTCGCCCTGCACAAGGCGAAGGGGACGCCGCTCCCGGAGGGCCTCGCCGGCTTCGACGACCTGGAACTCTCGTAGATGGCCGACGTGGAGGTCGCACAGGCGGACGAGTTCCCGCCCGGCTCGTCCAGGATCGTCTCGCACGGGCACCTCTTCGTGGGCGTCTACAACTGCGGCGGGTCGCTCTACGCGATCGAGGACCGCTGCTCCCACGACGACGGGCCGCTCTGCGAGGGCGACTGGGACGAGGATCTCTGCCGGGTGATCTGCCCGCGCCACGGCTCGCAGTTCGAGCTGGCGACGGGGCGGCCGCTGTCGCTGCCGGCCTACGAGCCGGTCGACGTCTTCCCGGTCGAGATCGTGGACGGGGTCGTGCGTGTCCGCCTCCCCGACTGACGGCCTCGTCCGCTGCTGGGCGGCGAGCGACCAGCTCTACGTCGCCTACCACGACGAGGAGTGGGGCCGGCCCGTCGTCGACGAGCGCGGGCTCTACGAGCGGCTCTGCCTGGAGGGGTTCCAGTCGGGGCTCTCCTGGCTGACGATCCTGCGCAAGCGGGAGAGCTTCCGGCGCGCGTTCGCGGCCTTCGACCCGGAGCGCGTGGCCCGCTTCGGCGAGCGCGACGTGGAGCGGCTGCTCGGCGACGCGGGGATCGTCCGCCACCGCGGCAAGATCGAGGCGGCGATCGCGAACGCGCGCGCGACGCTCGGCCTGCGCGAGGCGGGGACGCCGCTGCACGAGCTGGTCTGGGAGTACCGCCGCGACGAGCCGGCCGCGGCCGAATGGGCCGCCGAGACCCCGGAGTCGCGCGAGCTGTCGAGGCGGCTGAAGAAGGCGGGCTTCCGCTTCGTCGGCCCGACGACGCTCTACGCGGCGATGCAGGCGTGCGGCGTCGTCAACGACCACCGCGTCGACTGCTGGGTGCGCGACGCCGTCGAAGCGGAGCGGCTAGCCCTCGAGTAGCGCCCGCAGCCGCTCGAAGTCCTTGCGGAACTGCTTCTCGGCGCGCCGGGCGACGAGGCCCGCGGCGAGGCCGGGCAGGAGCCCTGGGTCGCCCTCGCCGACCACCGTGAGCCGCGTGCCGGCACCGTCCGGCTCCAGCTCGTGCGTCACCGTGAACGGCACCGGGCTGTCGAGCGCGCGCAGGACGAAGCGCCGCGGCGGCTCGTAGTCGGCCACCTCGAGCGTCGTGTGCAGCTCGCGGCCGAGCAGGCTCCGCGACTCGCGGATCCGCGCGCCCGGGACCGGCTCGCCGCCGCCGACGACCTCGGCCGAGCGAACGCCGGACTGCCACTCCCCCAGGTTCGAGACGTCCGTCAGGTAGGCGAACACCTCCTCGGGGCTCCGCGCGATCTCGATCGTCAGCTCGGCGCGCACCGCGAGAAGGATACGGTTCGCCCGTGCGTAGGCTCGACGGAGCACGTCAGGGAGCGCAGACGCCGGCTCGGCCGGCGTCGTAGCGGGAAAGTGCTCGACGACCGCGTCCGCGCCGTGCTCGATCGCCTCGAACGGGAGGACGCCGACGAGCGCGAGCGCGGCCTCCCCGCCTCGGAGCGCGCGCGCCAGGTCGCGCCGACGACCGGCCGCTTCCTCTTCGCGCTCGTCTCGCCGCAGACCGACTGCGAGGTGCTGGAGATCGGCGGCTCGCGCGGCTACTCGTCGATCTGGCTCGCCGCCGGCGTCCGCATCCTCGGCGGCCGCGTCCTCTCGATCGAGCACCACCCGCGCAAGATCGAGGCGTGGCACCGCAACGTCGAGGAGGCCGGCCTCGCCGACTGGGCCGAGCTGCTCGAGGGCGACGCGCACGAGCTGCTGCCCGCGCTCGAGGACGTCTTCGACGTGGTCTTCCTCGACGCGGAGAAGGACGACTACGAGCGGCTCTTCGCGCTGGCGCGGCCGAAGCTCGAGCCGGGCGGGCTCGTCGTCGCCGACAACGTCCTCTCGCACGCCGACCCGCTCGCCGCCTATTCGGCGGCCCGCCAGGCCGACCCGACGCTCGCGAGCGTCACCGTGCCGCTCGACCGCGGCCTCGAGCTGAGCGCCGTCTTGCGGTAGCCGCGGCGTTCGCTATCCTCGGACTACCGCGGAAAGGAGGTGGTCCGGCAGTGATTTCAGACAGTACGGGCAGTGGAGGTACCAGCCGGTAGAGGCGCAGTCCCCGGACCTACGGGGAACCGCCTAGCCAGCGTGGGGGACGCCGCGTTCCGCGCCGCCCGGCCGACGAGCCGGTGCAGGAATGCGCCTCTGCCAATACAGGCTGGTAGCCGAGTCGAGGGGGCCCGCGCGGGCCCCCTCGTCGTTTCTACGCGGCGGCCGCCTGCTCGAGCGGCGCCGCCTCGCGGACGAGCGTCTCCAGGTGGAGCCGCAGCTGCTCGCGCAGCTCGTCGTCGCGCAGGCGGCCCTCGGCGTCGAAGCGCTCGTGCGCGCGGGCGACCGGGATCTCGGTGCCGACGACGCGCGCGCCCGCGATCCCGAGGATCCGCTTCAGGTCGGTCTGCGCCCACAGCGCCCCGAACTGCCCGGTGCTCGCGCCGACGACGGCGACGGTCTTGTTCGTGAGCGCGGCCCGCAGCTTCGGCCGCGAGGCCCAGTCGATCGCGTTCTTCAGGCCGCCGGGCACCGAACCGTTGTACTCGGGCGTCGCGAAGAGGATCGCGTCCGCCTCCGACCACGCCTCGCGCAGCCGGCGCACGGACGCGGGAGCCTCGGCGTCCTCGAGATCCTGGTCGTAGACCGGCAGGTCGCCGAGCCCGTGCCACAGCTCCAGCTCGACGCCGTCGGGCGCGACCTCGGCCGCGGCGCGCAGGAGCGCCGTGTTGTGCGAGTCCGCGCGCAGGCTGCCGGAGACGGCCAGGATCCGCACCGCTACGCCTCCGCCCGCACGAGCGCCAGCTCGGCGATCAGGGTCACGTCGTTGCCGAGGTAGTCGCCGCCGCCCTGGTTCGGCGCGTTCCAGCTGACGCCGAAGTCGGCGCGGTCGATCGTGCCCTGCAGGCGCAGCCCGAGCCGCTCGCGGCCGAACGGGTCGACGGTCGGCTCGGCGGCGATCGCGCCGCTCAGCTCGACCGGGCGGGTCACGCCCTTGATCGTCAGTTCGCCGGCGGCCTCGACGCGCCCGTCCTCCAGCCGGTGCAGCTCGCTCGCGCGGAACTCGATCTCGGGGAAGCGCGCGGCGTCGAAGAAGTCGGGGGTCTGGAGGTGGCCGTTCAGCTGCTCGTCCTTGACGTCGACGCTGGCGACGGCGGCGGCGCCCGCGAGCGCCGGCTCCTCGCCGGCGGAGAGGACGGCGCGGAAGTCGCGGAAGCTGCCGCGGAAGACGTTGACGCCGGCGTAGGCGACCTCGAACGAGACGTTCGAGTGGACGGGGTCGGCACTCCAGGTGCCGGCCGGGGCGAACGGGATGATGCTCTCTGCGACGGACATGGACAGGTGCTCCTTCTCGGATATACTTGCGATGTCAACGATGTTACCGCGAAGAACATGAGTAGTCAAGTATTGAGCGCACAACTGTCTGCCGAGCCGGCGCTCGAGGCGTGGATCCGCTTCCTGCGGGCGCACGCGGCGATCACGCGCGAGCTGTCGACCCGCCTCGAGACCGCGCACGGGCTCACGCTCAGCGACTTCGACGTGCTCGTCCAGCTCTACTACGCGCCGAGCCGGCGCATGCGGCGCGTCGACATCGCCCGCACCGTCCTGCTCACCGCCTCCGGCGTGACACGGCTGCTCGACGGGCTCGAGCGCAACGGCCTCGTCCGCAAGGAGCGCTGCGAGAGCGACGCGCGCGTCACCTACGCCGCGCTCACCGAACGGGGCGTCGCGGCGTTCGAGGCGGCGCGCCACGACCACCGCTCCGACATCGAGGAGCTGTTCGGCTCGAACTTCAGCAGCGGCGAGCGCGAGACCCTGGCCGAGCTGCTCGGTCGGCTGCCGCTCGCCCCCACCTCCCCGGCCTGCACGTCCGACGAAGAGGAATGAACCGATGAGCTACGCGTTCTCGTCGCTCGACGAGCTGGGCGAGGGGCCCGGCTTCCGCAAGATCCGCAGCGCGCTCGGCGTGACGGCGTTCGGGATCAACGGGATCGTCTTCCCGCCCGGCCACGACGGCTTCCTCCACTACCACGACACCCAGGACGAGCTGTACTTCGTCCACCGCGGGCGCGTCCTCGTCGAGGTCGAGGGCGAGAGCCGCGAGCTGGGGCCGGGCGGGCTCTTCCACGTCGAGTCGACGACGCCGCGGAAGCTCTCGAACCCGTTCGACGAGGACGCAGTCCTGATCGCGGTCGGCGGCAAGGGCGGCTACGTCGAGCGCGACGGGCACATGGTGAACGACGAGGACATCGCCCGCCGCGCCGGCTTCGGCAAGTCCTAGAAGACCGCGACCGCCCGGATCTCGCCGTCGCGGCCGATCCGGCGCAGCCGCTCGGGAACCTCCTCGAGCGAGACCGTCGCCGAGACGAAGCGCGCCAGGTCGAGCTTCCCGTCGAGGGCGGCGCGCGCGAGATACGGGAAGTCCTCCTGCGGCACGGTGTCGCCGCCGTGCGTGACGGCGAGCGCGACCTTCGGCTGGAAGAGGTCGTCGTGGAGGTCGACGTCGAGCCGCGCCTCCGGGCCGGGCACGCCGACGAGGGTCGCGGTGCCGCCGTAGCCGCACATGCGCACCGCCTGGGCCAGTGCCGACGCCGCGCCGACCGCGCTGAACGCGTACTCGACGCCGGCGCCGCCGGTCAGCTCGCGCACCTGCGCGACCGGGTCGCCGGCGCTCCCGTCGACCGCGTCGGTGGCGCCGAGCTGCTGCGCGAGGGCGAGCTTCTCGGCGGCGACGTCGACGGCGACGATCCGCTCGGCGCCGGCGAGCGCCGCGCCCTGCACGACCGCGAGGCCGACGCCGCCGCAGCCGATCACCGCCACGCTGCCTCCCGGCCGCACCGGCGTCGCCCAGAGCGCCGCACCGGCCCCCGTCGAGAAGCCGCACGCGAGCAGGCAGGCCTGCTCGAACGGCAGCTCCTCGGGCATCGGCACCGCGCACGCCTCGTGGACGACCGCGCGCTCCGCGAAGCAGCCGCAGCGCAGCACCGGCGAGAGCAGCGCGCCGTCCGCCTCGCGGTGCAGCCGCCGCTTCGCGCGGAGCTGCGACGAGCAGCGGCGCGCATCGCCGCGACGGCAGTGCGGGCACTCGCCGCACGGCGCGCGCCACGCGATCACGACCCGGTCACCCGGCGCGACGCCCGTCACCTCGGGGCCGACCTCCTCGACGATCCCGGCGCCCTCGTGGCCGAGCAGGATCGGGAACCGCATCCCCCAGCCGCCGGTCTCGAGCACGTGCAGGTCGGAGTGGCAGAGCCCGCACGCGTGCACGCGCACCTGCACCTCGTGCGGCCCGGGCGGGTCGACGACGAGCTCCTCCACCGCCGGCTCGGCGCCCGGCTCCGCGTAGACGACGCCGCGCGCGGCGGTCACGTCGCCCGCCGCAGCTGCTCGTCGAGCGGGACGAGCGGGATCCGGAAGGTCTCGACCGCGCCCGGGTCGGTGACGACGTTGTCGCCGAGCGAGAGCATGGTCAGCTGGTCGCGGGTCACCGGCGCGCCCGGCAGCCGCTCGGTCAGCGCCGCCTGCACGCGCAGCGCGCCGACGGGGACGTGCAGCGACGGCCGCCGCGTCCCGAGCACGCGCTTCAGCCGCTCCCAGAACTCGTTCCAGGTGACCGCGTCGGGGCCGCCCAGCTCGAAGCAGCGGTTCGCGGCGGCCGGCTCGGAGACGGCGCGCGCGAAGTACTCGGCGAGGTCATCGACCCAGATCGGCTGCAGCCGCTGCGTGCCCGGCCCGACGATCGGCGTCACCGGCGCGTAGCGCGCGAGCCGCACGAAGGTCGGCAGGGCGCCGCCGTCTCGCCCGAAGACGAAGCTCGGCCGGAAGGTCGCGTGCTCGAGCCCCGACTCGCGGACCGCCCGCTCCATCTCCCACTTCGCGCGGAAGTAGGGGACGGCGTCCTTCGTCGACTCGTCCAGGCCGAGCGCGCTCGCGAGCACGAACCGGCGCACGCCGGCGGCGCGGGCCGCGGCGACGAGGTCGCGCGTCCCCTGCGCCATCACGCGCTCGAAGTCGGCGTTCGAGCCGCGGATGATCGAGACGAGGTGCACGACCGCGTCGACGCCCTCGACCGCGGCGGCGAGCGAGCGCGGCTCGGTGACGTCGCCCTGCGCCAGCTCGACGCCCCAGGCCGCGAGCCGGGTCGCGCGCTCCGGCCGGCGGACGAGCGCCCGCACCGGCGTCTCCCGCGCGCGCAGCGCGTGCACCACCTTCGGCCCGACGAACCCGGTCCCGCCGGTGACGAGAACCCTCACGATTGCCCGCTCCGGCACCGGCAAAGCCGGCACCTGCGCTCCCTGATGAGCTCCGTCGAGCCTACGCTCATTCGAAGTTCTTCCAGTAGCGGCTCGCGGTCGGGCCGCGCTGGCCCTTGTACTTCGAGCCGATCGCGTCGGCGCCGTACGGGGTGCGCGCGGGCTCGGTCATCTGCATGAAGGAGATCTGCCCGATCTTCATGCCCGGGTAGATCGTGATCGGGAGGTTGGCGACGTTCGACAGCTCGAGGGTGACGTGGCCGTCCCAGCCCGGGTCGATGAAGCCGGCGGTCGAGTGGATCAGCAGGCCGAGCCGTCCGAGGCTCGACTTCCCCTCGAGGCGGGCGACGAGGTCGTCGGCGAGCCGCACGCGCTCGAGCGTCGAGCCGAGCACGAACTCGCCGGGATGGAGCACGAACGGGTGGTCGTCGTCCACCTCGACCAGCTCGGTCAGCTCCGCCTGCTCGACCTTGACGTCGATGAACGGGTAGCGGTTGTTGTGGAAGACGCGGAAGAGGCGGTCGACCCGCACGTCCACGCTCGAGGGCTGGAGCAGCGACGGATCGTACGGGTCGATCTCGATCCGCCCCTCCTCGAGAGCCCGCGCGATCGTGGCGTCGGAGAGCACCATCGCGGCGATTCTACGGGGCGGCGTCGGGGCGGATCGTGGCGAGAGCAACTACCATCCCCTTCCTATGGCAGTCGCGGAGAAGCTGTCCGGCGCGGAGCTGCGGGAGCTCCGCCGCGAGCTGCGCCGCCGGCAGGTGCGGCGGCGGCGGCTGACCGCTGCCGCGGTCGTCGGGGCGCTCGTCGCGCTCGGGATCCTGCTCGGCCGCAACCTCGCCGCGGTGGGGGCGGGGTCGGTGGAGCTGGCGCCGGCGCGCGTGACGCTCCCGGCGAGCCCGTTCCGCGCGCAGCTCCCCGACGAGATGCGCGGCGTGCACGTGACGATGGCGCTCGCGTCGCTTCCCGGCAAGCTCGGCGAGTACCTGGCGCTGAGGCGCCGCGGCCTCAACACGATCGAGCTGGACGTGAAGGACGAGGACGGCCACGTCGCGTTCGTGTCGGGCGCGCCGGCGCTCGGCCGCGCGGACGGGGCGGCGCGGCCGTACTACGACCCGCGCGCCGTCGTCCGGCAGGTGCACGCGGCGGGCCTCTACCTGATCGGGCGCGTCGTCACCTTCGAGGACCCGATCACCGCGTCGGCGCACCCGGAGCTGGCCGTCCACCGCAGCGACGGCTCGCTCTGGCACACGAGCGGCGGGCTCGCGTGGCTGAACCCGTACTCGCGCGCCGCGTGGCGCTACGACGTGGACGTCGCGGTCGCGGCGGCGAAGGCGGGCTTCGACGAGATCCAGTTCGACTACGTGCGCTTCCCGAGCGACGGCGACCTCTCGCTCGTCCGCTATCCCGGCCCGCACCCGCAGCCGATGAAGCGGACGATCGCCGCGTTCCTCCGCTACGCGGCCGGGCGGCTCCACCCGCTCGGCGTGCGCGTCTCCGCAGACGTGTTCGGGCTCTCGGCGACACGCGACCTCGGGATCGGCCAGTTCCCCGGCACGCTCGCCGGGATCGTCGACGCGATCTATCCGATGACGTATCCGTCCCACTACGTGGCGGGCGAGTACGGGCTGGACGACCCGAACGCGGAGCCCGGCAGGACGGTGGCGGCCTCGCTGCGCGACTTCCGGCACCGGCTCGCCGGCTCGAACGCGCGGCTGGTTCCCTGGCTGCAGGACTTCTCGCTCGGGCGCACGTATACCGCGGCGGACGTCGCCGCGCAGATCGCGTCGGCGCGGCGGGCGGCCACGAGCGGGTTCATGCTCTGGAACGCGGTTGGCCTCTACACCCCCGGCGCGCTCGCCGCCGCCGGCCCGCCCGACCTCCCCGACCTCGCCCGCCCCGGCCTCTAGCCCGGCCCCTAGCCCGGCCGCACCCTTGTCCGAAACCGCCACGTCCGGTGTCTGACACCGGACGTGGCGGTTCGAGACATGTCCAGCGCCGTGCAAGCGGCCGAGCCAAGCGAAATGTCCATTTCTGGCGATGTCCGGAACGGACACGGCCGGTGTCTGACACCGGACGTGTCCAAAAGCGCCACCCTTTCGGCGGGTCACTGACGCATCCGTCCGGTCGCGGGCTCTAGCCTTGGGAGCGATGGCGACGACGCGGGCGATCCAGATCAGGACGGAGATCCCGGGACCGCGGTCGCGGGCGATCGTGCAGCGGAAGGAGCGCGTCGTCGCCGGGCCGCTCTCGCTCTACCTGCCGATCGTCGCCGCCGAGGCGCGGGGCGCGACGATCACCGACGTCGACGGGAACACGTTCATCGACTTCGCCGGCGGCGTCGGCGTGATGAACGTGGGCCACTCGCACCCGCGCGTCGTCGAGGCGATCCAGGAGCAGGCGGCGCGCTTCACGCACACCGACTTCACGATCGTCCCGTACGAGGTCTACGTGGAGCTGGCGGAGCGGCTGCTGCCGCTCACCCCGTTCTCCGGCCCGGCGAAGGCCGCCTTCTTCAACAGCGGCGCCGAGGCCGTCGAGAACGCGGTCAAGTTCGCGCGCGCCCACACCGGCCGCACCGGGATCGTCGCCTTCGAGGGCGCTTTCCACGGCCGCACCCTGATGGCGCTCTCGCTCACCTCGAAGACGCACCCCTACAAGGCGGGGCTCGGGCCGTTCGCGCCCGAGGTCTACCGCGTCCCCTTCCCGTACGAGTACCGCGGCGTCACCGCCGAGGACGCGCTCGCCGCGATCCGCCGCATGTTCGTCACCCAGGTCGCGCCGGAGAACGTGGCTGCGATCGTCTTCGAGCCGGTGCAGGGCGAGGGCGGCTTCGTCCCGGCCCCGCAGGCGTTCGTCGAGGGCCTGCGGGCGCTCTGCGACGAGCACGGGATCGTCCTCGTCGCCGACGAGGTGCAGACGGGCTTCGGCCGCACCGGCCGCATGTTCGCGATGGAGCACTTCGGCGTCGAGCCCGACCTGCTGACCGTCGCGAAGTCGATCGCCGCCGGCCTGCCGCTCTCCGGCGTCGTCGGCAGGGCGGAGGTCATGGACGCCCCCGGCGACTCGGCGGTCGGCGGCACCTACGTCGGCAACCCGGTCGCGCAGGCGGCCGCCGTCGCCGTCCTCGACGTGTTCGAGGAGGAGGGCGTCGTGGAGCGCGCCGCCCGCGTCGGCGAGACGATCCGCGCCCGCATGCTCGCCTGGCAGGAGCGCTTCCCCGCGATCGGCGACGTGCGCGGGCTCGGCGCGATGCTCGCGCTCGAGTACGTGGAGGACCGCGCGACGAAGCAGCCTGCGCCGCAGATCGCGTCGCGCGTCGCGACGGCGGCGGCCGAACGCGGCCTGCTCCTCCTCAAGGCCGGGATCCACTCGAACTGCAACCGCGTCCTCTGCCCGCTCGTGATCGCCGACTCGGAGCTGGAGGAGGCGCTCGGCGCCTGGGAGGAAGCGCTCGAGGCCGTTCTCGCGTAGCCGCCCCGGCAGCTTCCGCGTTGTATCGGTGTGGCGGGATCGACCTCCCCCAGTCGTGCCGTGCGCTCCGGGCCTGTGATCGGCGACGTCGTCGCCGGGCGCTACGAGCTCGAGGAGCTCTGCGGCAGCGGCGGCATGTCGAGCGTCTTCCGCGCCTGCGACCGGCTGCTCGACCGGCGCGTCGCGCTGAAGATCCTGCACGAGCACTACGCGGACGACGACGAGTACGTCGAGCGCTTCCGCCGCGAGGCGCGCGCGGTCGCGCAGCTCTCGCACCCGCACATCGTCACCGTGATCGACCGCGGCGAGGACGACGGCCGCCAGTTCATCGTCTTCGAGTACGTCGACGGCGAGAACCTCAAGCAGCTCGTCGGGCGCGCCGGCCGGCTGCCGCTGCGCCGCGCGCTCGAGATCGCGATCGCCGTCGCCGAGGGGCTCGCGTTCGCACACGGGAACGGGCTCGTCCACCGCGACGTGAAGCCGCAGAACGTGCTCGTCGACGCCGAAGGCGAGGTGAAGGTCACCGACTTCGGGATCGCGCGCTCCCTCGACGTCGACCGCGGCGTCACCCAGACGGGGACGGTGATGGGGACGAGCACCTACATCTCGCCCGAGCAGGCGTCCGGCCGCACGGTGACGCCCGCCACCGACGTCTACTCGCTCGGGATCGTGCTCTGGGAGCTGCTCACCGGCGAGGTGCCGTTCCCGGGAGAGAACTTCGTCGCGGTCGCGCTCCGGCACGTGAACGAGCAGCCGCCCGACCTGCGCGACCTGCGGCCGGACGCGACGAAGCGGCTCGCCGCCGCGGTCGAGCGGGCGCTCGCGAAGAAGCCGGAGCGCCGCTTCCCGACGATGAAGGCGTTCGCGGCCGAGCTGCGCGCAGTGCTGGCCGAGCTGGACGCAGACGCCCCCGCACGCACGACGGTGCTCCCGGCGGCGCCGGCGCAGGCGCAGGCGCCGGCCGCGCGCAGCCCGCGCCCGCGCCCGCGCCGGAGACTGCGGCGCGGCGCGCTGCTCGCGCTACTCGCCGCGGGCGCGGCTGCGGCGATCGTCGCAGGCATCCTCGGTCTCGGCGGCGCCGACAACGCGAAGGCGCCGGCCAAAGGCGGCGGCTCGGGCGGCGGCGGCACGCGGGTCGCGCTCGCAGGCGTCACCTCCTACGACCCGTACGGCCCCGACCGTTCCGAGCACCCCGAGCTGGCAGCCGACGCCGCCGACGGCAGCACCTCCTCGTACTGGAAGACCGAGGACTACCGCTATCCGGACGGCGGCCTCGGCAAGGCGGGCGTCGGTGTCGTCGTCGGCGCGGCCGACTCGGTCGCGCTCCGCTCGCTGACGGTGCAGACGGACACGCCCGGCTTCCACGCGGAGATCCTCGCCGGCGACTCCGAGAACGGCCCGTTCGTCCAGGACTCCGGGCCGCGGGAGGTCGGGTCGAGCACGACCTTCGAGCTGAACGGCCGCTCGGCCCGCTACTACGTCGTCTGGATCACGAACCTCGGCGCGCACAGCCAGGTGCACGTCAACGAGGTCACGGCGACCCGCTAGTACTCGAGCGCGGCGCGGCGCTCGTGCCGTTCGAGCGCAAGCTCGATCAGCCGGTCGAGCGCCTCCGCGTAGCCGACCCCGGACGCCTCGAAGAGCTTCGCCCAGACGCTCGTGGCGGTGAAGCCCGGCATCGTGTTCAGCTCGTTCAAGACGACCTCGCCGTCGGACTCGCGCACGAAGAAGTCGACGCGGGCGAGCCCCTCGCACTCGCAGGCGACGAACGCCTCGACGGCGCGGCGCTGCAGCAGCTCGACGGTCTCCTGCGCGAGCCCGTCAGGCGGGACGACGAGCTCCATGCCGCCCTCGTCGTACTTCGAGGCGTAGTCGTACCACTCGTGCTCGAGCGTGTCGATCCGTCCCGGCAGCGACGCGACCGGCGGCGGCACGCGGTTGCCGAGCACCGCCACCTCGACCTCGACGCCGGCGACGAACTCCTCGACGAGCACCTTCTCGTCGTGGCGGAACGCGAGCGCGACCGCCGGCGCCAGCTCCGCCTCCGAGTGCGCCTTCGTGATCCCGACCGAGGAGCCGAGCCGCGCCGGCTTCACGAAGACCGGGTAGCCGAACGGGTTCTCGACCGCGTCCCCGAGCCGGATCGCATGGTGGGCGGCGACCGGGATGCCGCTGTCGCGCATCACCTTCTTGAAGAGGTCCTTGTCCATCGCGAGCGCCGACGCGGCGACCCCGGCGCCGACGTACGGGACGTCGGCCAGCTCGAGCAGCCCCTGGACGGTGCCGTCCTCGCCGAACGGCCCGTGCAGGATCGGCAGCACGACGTCGACCGAGCCGAGCGCCTCGAGCGTCCCCCGCTCCGCCGGCACCGGCAGCGTCTCTGCAGGCCCGTCCGAGCTCGTTGCAATTTGCAACTTGCCCTCCCGGGCCGCCGAATCGCCGCGCTCCTCCGAGTTAGTTGCAAATTGCAACTTGGCTCCCGGGTCGAGCTGCCAGCGGCCGTCGCGGCCGATCGCGACCTGCACGACCTCGTAGCGCTCCCGGTCGAGGGCGGCGACGACCGAGCGCGCCGACGCGAGCGAGATCTCGTGCTCGCTCGAGCGGCCGCCGGCGAGCACCGCCACGCGGAGGCGACGGCTCACGGGGTCGCGGTCGTCGTGTCTCCGACGAAGTGGCCGACCTGGAGCGTCACCGTCGTCGTGGTGGGCGCCTGCGTGTTGCCCTGCGGATCCTGCGACTGGACGATCCCGTCCTGGGACGGGTCGACGACGTCGACCGGCTCGGTCTTCACCGAGGTGAACCCCTGCGACTTCACGTCCTGGACGGCCTGATCCTGCGCCTCGCCCGTCACATCCGGGACGGTTGCCTGC
Source organism: Gaiellaceae bacterium (assembly GCA_035688315.1). Taxonomy (GTDB): domain Bacteria; phylum Actinomycetota; class Thermoleophilia; order Gaiellales; family Gaiellaceae; genus Palsa-739. The sequence goes on from DASSND010000062.1 coordinate 20,503, forward strand.
GGCGGCCCGTTCGACACCTTCAGCTCGACGGTGGAGTTCTTCGGCGCCTTCGCACCCGGCTTCGGGCTCTGCTCGATCACCTGGTTCGCGGGCGCCGCGTCGTCGACGTAGGTCGGGTTCACCTTGAAGCCGAGGGCGTGCAGGTCGGCGGTGGCCTGGGTGAGCGTCTCTCCCGTCACCTTGATCACCGTCACCGGCGCGGGGCCGCTCGCGACGTTCAGCCACACCTTCGAGCCCTTGACGACCGTCTTGCCGGCGTCGGGCTCGGCGGTCACCTTCCCCGCCTCGCCGCCGGGGACGGTGTGGATGTCCGGGACGAGGCCGGCGTCGGTGAGGGCCTTCACCGCGTCGTCCTGCGACTGGCCGCGGACGTCCGGCACCTGCACCTTCGGCTTGCCGGTCGAGACCCAGATCTCGACGCTGCTCCCCTTCGTGACGATGTCGCCCTCTTTCGGGTCCTGCTTGAAGACGAGGCCGGCGGCGAAGCTCTCGTTCGCCTCCTTGTGCACCTTCGGCTTCAGGCCGATCGCCTCGATCTTCCCCTCCGCCTCCTGCCGGTGCAGGTTGACGTAGTACTCGACGCGCACCTTCTTCGCCGCCGGCGAGGAGACCTGGCTCCACACGTACCAGGCGCCGGCCGCCGCGATCAGCACGAACGCGAGCGCGGCGAGCCACGGCCAGACCGCCCGGCGGTGCGGCGGCTCCCCGTACTCCTCCTCGTAGACGGGAGCGTACGCCGGGCGGGCGCGCGGCGCGATCATCGTCGCCGAGGTCGCCGCCTCCGCCGGGATGCGCATGATCCGGGTCGCCGAGTCCTCGGTCGCGGCGGCGACGGGCGCGCCGCGCGCGACCCGCTCGAGGTCGGCGTCCATCTCCTCGGCGCTCTGGTAGCGGTCCTCGGGATCCTTGGCGAGCGCGCGCAGCACGACCTTGTCCAGCTCGCGCGGGATGTCGGAGCGGAGCGCCGACGGCGGCTCCGGCGCCGTCGAGAGGTGCTTCATCGCGATCTCGACCGGCGTGTCGCCCTCGAACGGCGTCTCGCCGGTCAGCAGCTCGTAGAGGACGATCCCGAGCGAGTAGAGATCCGAGCGCTGGTCGACGTCGCCGCCGCGCGCCTGCTCGGGGGAGAGGTACTGCGCCGTCCCCACGATCGAGCCCGCCTCGGTCATCTGGCTCGTACCGGCGCGCGCGATCCCGAAGTCGGTCACCTTGACGCGCCCCTCCGAGTCGACGAGCACGTTGTGCGGCTTGATGTCGCGGTGCACGATCCCGTGCCGGTGCGCGAAGCGGAGCGCCGAGAGGATCTGCCGCGTGTACTCGATCGCGACGTTCACCGGGGCGGGGCCGCGGCCGACGACCAGCTCCTTGAGCGTGCGGCCGTCGAGGTACTCCATCGCGATGTAGTAGGTGCCCTCCGCCTCGCCGCGGTCGTAGATCGAGACGATGTTCGGGTGCGAGAGCGCCGCCGCGTTCTTCGCCTCCCGCCGGAAGCGCTCGACGAACTGCTCGTCGTTCGCGTGCCGGTCGTTCAGGATCTTGATCGCGACGCGGCGGCCCAGCTCCTGGTCCTCGGCGAGATAGACGTTCGCCATGCCGCCCGCGCCCAGCTTGCGCGCGATGCGGTAGCGCCCGTCGAAGAGCGTGTCGATCAGCGGTTCGGCCACGGGGGTCCCCACAGCGTAAGGAATGCGCGGGCGTCAGCCATGGAGCAGGGCCTCCAGCACGTCCTTCGCGATCGGCGCCGCGACCGAGCCGCCGAAGCCGTTCAGCTGCTTCTCGACGACGACCGCGACCGCGACGCGCGGGTTGTCCGCCGGCGCGAAGCTGACGAACCACGCGTTGTAGACGTGGTTGACGGCCGTCTCGGCGGTGCCGGTCTTGCCCGCGACCTGGATCCCGGGAATCTGCGCCTGCGTGCCGGTGCCGCCCTGCACGACGGACACCATCATCTGGGTCAGCTCCCGGGCCGTCTCGGCCTTGATCGCGCGCCCGAGCGTCTGCGTGCGCGTCGAGGAGACGACCGAGCCGTCCGGCCCGACGATCCGCTGCACGAGGTACGGCCGCGGCACGACGCCGCCGTTCGCGATCGTCGCCGCGACGAGCGCCATCTGCAGCGGCGTCGCGAGCATCCGCTCCTGCCCGAAGGCGAGCCGGCCCGGGTCGACGGCGTTGAAGTCCTTCGGCCAGTAGAGGTGCGAGCGGCCGTGCGAGAGGTCGTAGAGCCCGCTCGGCGCGCGCTCGTCGGCGGGGGTCTCGAGCGGCGGCGTCGAGTAGAAGCCGAAGCGCTTCGTGTACTCGAGGATCGTCTTCGCGCCGAGCTTCATCCCCACGTTGCAGAAGACGGAGTTGATCGAGTGCTGGAGGCCGACCGCGAGCGTCGTCGAGCCGAACGCCTCCGGCCCGTTCTGGTCGGGATTGCCGGCGTTGTAGACCTTCTTGCCGTACTCGACGCAGTAGCCGGGATCCTGGAAGCGCGAGTCTGGCGTGAACGTGCCCGTGTCGAGCGCCGCGGCCGCGGTCACGAGCTTGAACGTCGAGCCCGGCGTGTACAGGCCCGCGGTCGCGTTGTTCACGAGCGCGGACGCGTCGCCGCACGCGCCCTTGATCTTCAGGATCTTCGCGTAGCCGCCCGGCTTCTCGATCAGGTTCTGGTCGTAGGTCGGCGAGGACGCCATCGCGTACACCTCGCCGGTGTGCGGGTTGAGCGCGACGACGGCGCCGCAGCGGCCGTCCAGCTCCCGCAGCGCGAGCCTCTGCACGGCCGGCTTCAGCGTGAGCACGAGCTTGTTGCCGTGGACCGTCGCGCCGCCCAGCTCGTCCAGCTCCCGCTGCACCGCGTTCGAGAGGTTCGTGTTCGCGCCGGTCAGGTAGTCGTTCAGGGACTTCTCGAGCCCGACGCGGGTGCCGCCCTGCGTCGAGTAGCCGACGAGCTGCGCGGCGAGCCCGTGCTGCGGGTAGCGCCGCTTGAAGAACGTCTGCCCCTTGACGCGCCGCTTCGTGTTCAGGGCGAAGTCGGTCCCGTTCGCGCCGACGATCGCGCCGCGCGCGATCGAGAGCTGCGCGACCTGCTGGATCGCGTTGTCCTGCCGGTCCTGGAGCCCCGCGACCGCCCACGACTGCCAGTACGTCGTCGCGACGACGAGGATCGCGAGCAGCACCATCGAGACGACCGAGAGCCGGAGCAGCTGCTTGTTCATGCGCTCTCCGGCCGGTTGGCCCGGTGCGAGATCAGCATCAGGCCGGCGACGAGCAGGAAGTTCGAGACGATGCTCGAGCCGCCGTAGGAGACGAACGGGAGCGTGATCCCGGTCAGCGGGATCACGCGCAGGATGCCGCCGACGATCACGAACGTCTGCAGCGCGAACCCGAACGAGAGCCCCGCGGCGAGCAGCTTCGAGAAGCCGTCGCTCGCGCTGAGCGCGACGCGGAAGCCGCGCAGCACGAACAGCATGTAGACGAGGAGCAGCGCGGCGGCGCCGACGAGCCCCAGCTCCTGCGCGAGCGCCGAGTAGATGAAGTCCGTGTTCAGGTCGGGGATCACCTGGTGCCCGCTCGTCGTCGTGAAGGTGCCGTTGCCGAGCCCGGTGCCGCCGAAGCCGCCGTGCGCGATCGAGTAGAGGGACTGCACCTCCTGGTAGCTCTGACAGTCCTGCCGGTAGGCCATCGTCCCGTTCAGGGGGCAGAAGATCTTGTGGTCGGTCCACGGGTCGATCCAGTTGACGACGCGCGAGCGCACGTGCGGCGTGCCCTGGTAGACCGCGGCGGCACCGGCGAGGAAGAGCCCGAGCGCGGCGCCGACGAACGCGAGCCGCGCCGTCGCCACGTAGAGCATCCCGAGGAAGATCCCGTAGTAGAGGAGCGCGCTGCCGAGGTCGTCGGTCGCGAAGAGCACGAGCATCGCGCCGCCCCAGATCACGAGCAGCGGCCCCCAGTCCTTCAGCCGCCCCTGCGCGAGCACCTCGCGCCGCTGCTGCAGGTAGGAGGCGAGGAAGACGATCAGGGCGATCTTCCCCAGCTCGCCCGGCTGGAACTGGAAGGCGCCGACGTGCACCCAGAGGCGGGCGCCGTTGATCGACTCGCCGAACCCGGGCGCGAGCGGCAGGAAGAGCAGCAGGATCGCGCCGACCCCGAACAGGTAGGTGTAGCGCTGCAGGTCGCGGTAGTCGCGGCGCAGCCAGGCGAGCGAGAGCCCGAACACGACGACGCCGACGACGACCCAGAGCCCCTGCCGGAACGCGTCGCCGGTGCCGAGCCGGTAGATCTCGGTGATCCCGATCGCGGTCAGCAGCGCGGCGATCGGCAGCAGGTACGGGTCGGCGTGCGGGACGACGATCCGCGCGACGACGTGCGCGGCGAGGTAGAGGGCGAAGAAGAAGACCGCGTACCCGAGCGAGCCCGCCGACACCTGCGACTCGAGCGAGATGTAGACGCTCGCGAAGCCGATCGCGGTGAGCGCCCCGACGACGCCGAGCGTGAGCAGCTCGCGGTTGCGGTACGAGAGCCTCACGTCAGCGCAGGAGCCCCCAGGTGAGGAGGATCGCGGCGACCGCGAGCAGCAGCACCATCGTCAGGGCGAGCCGGATGCGGCCGGTCGTGTCGGGCGGCTCGCGCCGCGCCGCCGCGCGCGCCTCCGGCGAGCCGGCCTCGAGCAGCTCCGCGTCGATCCGCTCCGGCGGGATCACCATCGTGTCGACGGGGGGCTCGGGCTCGACCGACTCGAGCGTGTCCTCCTCCGGCTCGGCCTGCGCCGGCAGCCGCATCGTCTCCTCGCCGGGCGCGCCGGGAGCGACGCGGAACGCGACCGCGGTGATGTTGTCCTCGCCGCCGCCCCGGTTGGCGGCGGCGACGAGCTGCCTGACGGCGCGGTCGAGGTCGTCGCGGTGCCGGTCGAGCACGCCGAGGATGTCCTCGTCCTCGACCATGTCGGTGAGCCCGTCGGAGCAGAGCAGGAAGACGTCGCCGTCGCACGCCTCGATCGGGAAGACGTCGGCCTCGACGTCGGGGTCGGTGCCGACGGCGCGCGTGATCACGGAGCGCTGCGGGTGGGCCTGCGCCTCGTCGGGCGAGAGCTTGCCGCTCTTCAGCAGCTCGTTCACGAGCGAGTGGTCGTCGGTGAGCTGCTCCATCCGGCCCTCGCGGAGGAGGTAGGCGCGCGAGTCGCCGACGTGGCCGATCGTCACCGTCATCCCCTCGACGAGCGCGACGGTCATCGTCGTCCCCATCCCGGAGGCGGCCGGGTCGCTCGAGGCGCGGTCGTAGACGCGGCGGTTCGCCTCGACGATCAGGGAGCGGACGCGCGCGTCGCCGTGCAGCTCCGCGCCCTCGCCGTCCTCGAGCGTCGCGGCCGCGAGCTTCGAGGCGACCTCGCCGGCCTGCGCGCCGCCCATCCCGTCGGCGACGGCGAAGAGCGGCGGCGCGACGACGTAGTTGTCCTCGTTCCGGCGCCGCTTGCGCCCGGTGTCGCTCGCGACCGCATACGAGGAGACGGGCACTACAGCTCCTCGAGCCGGAAGTCGGTTTCGCCGACGCGGAGGACGTCGCCGGGCGCGAGCTTCTGGGCGCCCTCGAGCCGCGAGCCGTTCACGTAGGTGCCGTTCGTCGAGCCGAGGTCCTGCACCCAGACGCCGTCGCGGCGGCGCTCGAGGCGCGCGTGCCGGGCGGAGGCGAACTCGTCGCCGTCGAGCGCGAGGTCGTTCTGGCCGCCGCGGCCGATCGTGAGCGGCGCCGAGTCGACCGGGTAGGCCTCGCCGGTCTCGAGGCTCGGGCTGCGCTGGACGACGAGCTGGGCGGGCCGCGGCGCGCCGCCGCCGCCGAGGCCGAGCGCGGCGGCCGCGGCCGGCGTGAGGATCATCGAGTCCTGGTGCGGCGCCGTGCCGCGCAGCTCCCGCGCCGCCGTCCGCAGGATCCGCCAGATCAGCAGGTAGAGCAGGACGAGGAAGGCGATCTTCAGGACGAGCAGCACCTCGGAGAGCGTCGTCGACGCCAGCATCGCCGCCGCTACTCCCGTTCGGTCGTGAAGGTGACCGTCGTCTCGCCGATCGTGAAGCGGGTGCCGTCCTCGAGCTGGTGCCGCTGCACGCGGCGGCCGTTCACCTCGGTGCCGTTCGTCGAGCCGAGGTCGACGACCCACCAGGTGGAGCCCTCCTGGACGATCTCCGCGTGGCGGCGCGACACGTTCGGGTCCTCGATCTGGACGTCGGCGTCGCGCGAGCGCCCGAGCACGGCGCGGCGCGCGTCGAGCCGTTCGCGCCGTCCCTCCCACGCGAGCACGGCGACCTGCCGGTCGACGCCCAGCTCCTCGAGCGAGACCTGCTCGGTCGGCTGGGTGCGCGGCTTGTAGATCATCGTCGCGCCCGGCTCGACCTGCTCCGCGGGCTCGCCCTCCTCGCGGCGGCCGTGGCGCGGCTGCGCCATCCGGGTCGCGATCCCGAACTCGCCGAGGCCGAGGTCGTCGTCGGTCTCGAAGAGGACGCGCGGCGGCGTCAGCAGCGCGTAGTTCTCCCGGCGCGCGTGCTCGCCGAGGTACTCCTCCAGCTCGGCGACGAGCGAGTTCTCGTACCCCTCGAACTGCTCGCGGTCGCCGGGGGAGAGGTAGACCGTGTACTCGTTCGGGACGTAGACGCGCGAGACGGAGACGCTGCGGTGCTCCTCCATCTCCTTCGCGAGCTTGCGGGCCAGCTCGACCGGCTGCACGTTCGTGCGGAAGGCGCGTCCGAACACGCCTTCGAAGATCGACTCCAGTTTCTGCTCGATCGCCCTCAGAACCATGGTTTTCGGCGTGAGGGTACCCCGCCGGGCGGCTTCATGAACCGGGCCGAGGCAGCGCGGCGGCCGCCGCCACGACCCAGGCGGCCGCGACGAGCGGGAGCGCGGCGGCCCCGGGCGCGGGCAGCAGCGTCAGCGCGAGCATCGCCGAGCCGAGCCCGGCGGCGCCCCAGCGCCCGCGCGCGCGGGCCCACGGGAGCGCGACCGCGACGAACGCGAGCGCGCCCGCCTCGAGCAGGAGCGCGCCGTGCCCGCCGGCGGCGCGGGCGAGCGTGCCGAGGACGTCGAGCGGGTCGTCGGCGCCGGCGACGCCGAGCCCGAGCGGCGCGGGGTCGCCGACGAGCGGCAGGCTCGCGTGCCGGATCCCGGCCGCGAGCGCCGCGGTCGCGACCGCGAGCGCGCCGAGCGCCGCCCTGCGGGCGGGCGAGCGGACCGCGGCCGCGGCGAGCGGGAAGAAGCCGAGCAGGTACACCGGCGCGAGCAGCGGCCCGAGCGCGAAGAGCAGCCCCGTCCGCGGCTCCCGCCAGGCGGCGACGAGCCAGGCCGCGGCGAGCGCGCCGTAGAGGACGGCGAGGCCGAGCGAGACGTTGCCGAGCGGCAGGAGCGGAACGGCGAGCGCGACGGCGAGCCCGAGCCGCGCACGGCTCGCGGCGAGCGCCGCGGCGCCGAGCCCGAGCCCGGCCGCCCAGCCGTGCGGGAAGAAGGGAAGCGCCGAGGCCGTCCAGCCGGCGAACGCGCCCGCGAGGAGCGCAGACGCCGCGCGCTCGGCTCCGCCGCCGAGCGAGACCTGCGGCCGCGGCGCCGCCTTGCCCCTCCGCCGGCGCGCCTGCGCGGCGCCGCGCAGCGCGTCGGCCAGCTCTGCCGCCGAGGGCCGCCGGCCCGGGCTGAGCGAGAGCGAGCGGTCGACGAGCTGGAGCAGCCGCTTGGGCAGGTCGGGCCGCAGCTCGGCGAGCGGCTCCGCGCCGCGCTCGATCGCGCGCGCCGTGTCGAGCATCGAGCCCTGCCAGAACGGGTGCCGTCCCGCGAGCGCCTCCCAGAGCATCACGCCGACCGCCCAGACGTCGGCCGCGGCGCTCGACTCCTCGCCCGCGAGCCGTTCCGGCGAGATGTAGGCGAGCGTGCCGGGGACGTCGCCGGCCTCGGTGAGCGTCTCCGCCTCGGCCATGCGCGCGAGCCCGAAGTCGAGCAGCTTCGCCGAGACCGCGTCGCCGTCGGCGAGCAGGACGTTCGACGGCTTCACGTCGCGGTGGAGGATTCCCGCCCTGTGCGCGTGCGCAAGCGCCTCGCAGACCTGCGCGCACGCCTCGATCGCGGCGCCGTCGCGCAGCTCGCCGGCGCGCATCGCCTCGCGGAAGGTGCGGCCCGGAACGTACTGGTAGGCGATGTAGACGTGGCGCTCGTCCCGCTCGAGCGCGTACGCGCGCAGGCAGGCGGGGTGGCGCAGGCGCGCGGCGGCGGCGACCTCGCGCTCGGCGCGGGCGGCCGCCTTGCCCTCGCGGGCGATGATCTTGAGCGCCACCTCGAGCCCGGTGCGCTCGTCGCGGGCGAGCCAGACCGAGCCGGAGCCGCCGCTGCCGAGCGGCCGCAGCGGGCGGTAGCGATCGAGGACGAGACCCGACGGTTGGAAGGCGAGGGCTGCGCTGGGCACGCGCCTCGAAGGTTGGCGACCGCGTCGGACTTTCCTCTCTCCCCGGGCGAGATAGCAGTAGGCTTGCGCCGGGTCTCGGGCGGCGGCCGCGCGCATGAGCAGCTACGACGACAACATGGAGGAGTTCGACTTCTTCGAGGAGCGCGAGACGGAGGAGGCGCCCCGGCGCGCCCGCCGCGCGCGCGGTCCCGGCGGCGGCGAGCCCCGGCGGCCGGTGCGTCCGCCGTCCGGCGCGATCGCGATGGCGCGCCTCGTCGGGCTCGTGGCGCTCGCGATCGCGGTCGTCGTCGGGCTCGTCTTCTGGGTCGGCGCCTGCCAGGGCAAGAGCCGCCACGACGAGTACGCGTCCTACATGGAGAAGGTGCGGACGATCGCGCAGTCGTCGGCGCAGGTCGGCCGCGAGTTCGCGACGAAGCTCGGCTCGCCGGGGCTGAAGCTCGCCGACCTGGAGACGCGGCTCGAGCAGTGGTCACAGCAGCAGACGCAGCTCTACGACCGCGCCCAGCAGATCCGCCCGCCCGGCCCGCTGCGCGACGCGCACGACCAGGTGCTGGACACGCTGCAGCTGCGCGCGATCGGGCTCGCGGGGCTCGCGAACTCGCTCACGCAGACGAGCAGCAAGGACGCGACGAGCGTGGCGACGGCGCTGGCGGGGCAGGCGCAGCTCCTCTCGGCGAGCGACCTCGTCTGGACGGAGCTGTACCGGCTGCCCGCGACCGAGACGCTGAAGACGCTCGGGATCACCGGCGTCGTCGTGCCGCCCTCCCAGTTCGTCACGAACCCGGAGACCATCAGCGTCCGCTCGTTCACGATCGTCGCCCAGGAGCTGAAGCCGACCTCGTCGTCGGGCAGCTCGAGCAGCTCGAGCAGCCCGGCCGGGCTGCACGGCTCGCGGCTCGTCTCGACGAAGGCGGCCGGCGGCGGCCGCTCCGACGACCTCTCCGAGGCGAACCCGACGACGATCTACGTCGCCGCCGACCTCGCGCTCCAGGTCACCGTCGAGAACTCCGGCAACGCACCGGAGGTGAACATCCCGGTCACCCTGACCGTGAAGGTCGCCGGCAGCACGCTGTTCACGAAGAAGCAGACGATCACGGGGATGCAGCCCGGCGACCAGCAGACGCTCAGCTTCACGAACCTCCAGATCACCGCGGACGCGTTCGGCCACCCGGCGACCGTCGAGGTCGTCGTCGGCGCCGTCCCGGGCGAGAAGACGCTCGACAACAACAAGGCGAGCTACCCGGTCTTCTTCAGCCTCTCCCAGCCCTAGCGCGCCGGTGTCCGTCTCCGCCTCGACCGCCGCCTGGATCGCGATCGCCGCCGCCGCTCTGGCGCTCGTCGCGCTCGCCCTCGCGCTCGGCTGCTTCCTCTCGCTGCGCCGGGTGCGCCGCGCCCAGACCGTCCTGATCGGCGACGGCTCGCGCGACCTCGTCGACTTCGCGGTCTCGCTGCAGGCGAGGATCGACGAGCTGCACCGAGCCGCCGACGAGGTGGCGTCCGGGCTCGCCCGGGTCGACCGGCGCGTCGACGGCACCGTGTCGAAGACCGCGATCGTCCGCTACGACGCCTATGCGGGCAGCGGCGGCCACCAGTCGGCGTCGGTCGCGCTCCTCGACGCCGCGCGGTCGGGCGTCGTGATCAGCGCGATCCAGGGCCGCGACTACGCGCGGATCTACGTGAAGGAGCTGGACCGCGGTCACGCCGCGATCGCCCTCTCGCCGGAGGAGCAGGAGGCCGTCGACCGCGCCATGGCCTCCTGACGGCCGGCGCGGGCGCGCCGGGCGCCGCTGGTACCTTTCCCCCAGGTTGCAGCACGTTCTCGTCCTGAACGCGAGCTACGAGCCGCTCAACGTGTGTTCGGTGCGGCGTGCCCACGTGCTGGTCTACAAGGGGAAGGCGGAGGTCGTCGAGCGGCTCGACAGGCCGCTGCGCTCGGCGACCGGCAGCTTCATCTGGCCGCACGTGATCCGGCTGCTCACCTACGTCCGCGTGCCGCGCGCGATCCAGCGCAAGATCTCCCGCCGCGCCCTCTTCGCGCGCGACGGCTGGCGCTGCGTCTACTGCGGCACCTCGGGCGGGCGGCTCACCCTCGACCACGTGATCCCGCGCTCGAAGGGCGGCGAGTCGGTGTGGGAGAACGTCGTGACCGCGTGCGCGCCGTGCAACCTGCGCAAGGGCGACCGCACGCTCGAGCAGGCCGGGATGGAGCTGCACACGCCGCCGCGGCCGCCGGCGCCGTCGCTCTTCATCAAGCTCGCCGCGCCGCGCGTGCCGCAGGGCTGGACGGCGTACCTCCCGGCGAGCGCGTAGCCTCGCCGCGCCGCTCGCCGTGACACCGCGGGCCGCGGTGACGTACTCGCTGCATGAAAACGCTCCGGAAGTCACTCCTGCTCGCGGTCGTGCTGCTCGGCGCGGCCGCCCTCGCCGGCGTCGCGCAGCCGCGGCTCGCGCACTCCGCCGCCCTCCCGGCCGACCGCACGATCACGGTCAGCGGTGACGGCGCCGTCACCACCGTCCCGGACCGGGCCTCGTTCCAGTTCGGCGTCACGACGCAGGCGGCGACTGCGAAGGACGCGCTCGCCCGCAACGCCGCCGCCGCGAACGCCGTGATCGCCGCGCTGAAGGGCGCCGGCGTCCAGGCGGCCGACCTCGCCACGGCCGGCGTCTCGCTCTCGCCGGTGACGAGCGACGACGGGACGCGGATCGTCTCCTACACCGCCTCGAACTCGGTGAGCGCGCGGGTCGCGCTCGCCAGGGCGGGCGCGCTCGTCGACACCGCGGTCGCCGCGGGCGCCGACACGGTGTACGGGCCGAACCTCGACCTGAGCAGCCGCAAGACGCTCTACACGCAGGCGCTGACGAAGGCGCTCGCCGACGCGAAGGCGAAGGCGCAGGCGCTCGCGCAGGCGGCCGGTCTCACGCTCGGCGCAGTCCAGTCGGTCGCCGAGGGCGGCGCGGCCCCGTCGCCGGTCCCGTACGCGATGAAGGCAGCGGACGCCGGCTCGACCCCGATCGAGCCCGGAACGCAGGAGGTGGACGCGACGGTCACCGTCGTCTACGCCGTCTCTTGACGCGCGTCCACCGCCGCCGCTATAACAGCCGCAGGCAACCGTCGCCGGAGGCGGTCGCCGCAGGCGACGAAGCCTGGGAGCTCGCGAGAGCTCTCAGGCTTTTTTGTTGGTCCGACAAGGAGGCACGGCGGTGGCGAAGTTCAAGCTCGAATACATCTGGCTCGACGGCTACGAGCCCGTCCCGAACCTGCGCGGCAAGACGCGGGTGGAGGAGTTCGACGCGTTCCCGGCGCTCGAGGAGCTGCCGGTGTGGAACTTCGACGGCAGCTCGACGCGCCAGGCGGAGGGCCACGACTCCGACTGCTTCCTCCGCCCGGTCGCGATCTACCCGGACCCGACCTGGACGGACGCCGCGCTCGTGATGTGCGAGGTGCTCCTCCCCGACGGGACGCCGCACCCGAGCAACAGCCGCGCCCGCATCCCCGACGACCCGGGGGCGTGGTTCGGCTTCGAGCAGGAGTACTTCCTCTACCGCGACGGCGCGCCGCTCGGCTTTCCCGCCGCCGGCTTCCCGGCGCCGCAGGGCGAGTACTACACCGGCGTCGGCTACCGGAACGTCGGCGACGTCGCCCGCGAGATCGTCCGCGCCCACCTCGATCTGTGCCTCGCCGCCGGGATCGAGCACCAGGGGATCAACGCCGAGGTCGCGAAGGGCCAGTGGGAGTTCCAGATCTTCGGGAAGGGCTCCCGGACGGCCGCCGACCAGCTCTGGATCGCCCGCTACCTGCTGCTGCGGCTCTGCGAGCGCTACGGGGTCGACGTGAACTTCCATCCGAAGCCCCTCGGCGCCGAGGTCGACTGGAACGGCTCCGGCCTGCACACGAACTTCTCGACGCAGCATCTGCGCGAGGTCGGCGGCGAGGAGTACTTCGAGGCGCTGATGGCGGCCTTCGACGAGCGCAAGGACGAGCACATCGCCGTCTACGGCCCCGAGAACCACCTGCGCCTGACCGGGCTGCACGAGACGGCCGCGATCGACGAGTTCACCTTCGGCGTCGCGAACCGGGGCTGCTCGATCCGGATCCCGCACAGCTTCGTCGCGAACGGCCACAGGGGCTACCTCGAGGACCGGCGCCCGAACGCGCTCGGCGACCCGTACAAGATCGCGGGCCGCATCCTCGAGACGATCCAGTCGGTGCCGACCGGCGACGCGGCCGAGCTGCTCGAGGAGATCGCGGCCTAGCGGCGTAGGCTCGACGGAGCCGCCCGACGGCGAAGGCCCCGGCTCGGCCGGGGCCGGAGCGTCTAGGAACGTTCCGACGGCAGCCCGCGCTGCGACCACTCGCTCCACGAGCCGGGATAGAGTCGGCCCTCCCGCCCCGTAGTCCAGGCACGGTGCAGGACGACGCACGCGGTCACGCCGGAGCCGCAGTAGGCGACCAGCTCGCCGGGCGGAAGCTCGGGGAGCGGCTCTGCCCAGGGCGCGTTCGCCGCGCCGGGGATCCGGCCGGGGACGTCGTCGACCGCGTTCGGCTCGCCGCGCCAGCGGGCCGCGTCGCGGGCGTCGACGAGCGCGAGCGACGGGTCGCCGAGCCGGCGCACCAGCTCGTCCGCGTCGATCGTGTCGCCCGCCCGGGGGCGCGGGACGAACGTGCTGGGCTCGATCTCCTCGGCGCCCGCGCGGAGCGCGCCGCCCCACGCCTCGATCCCGCCGACGAGCACGGCGACGTCGTCGTGGCCGAAGTGGCGGAGCAGCCACCAGAGCCGCTCCGCACCGCCGAGCGAGCCGTACGCGACGACGAACACGCCGTCGCCGATTCCCGCGCGGCCGGCTGCCTCGGCGAACCGTTCGGCCGAGGGCAGCGGATGCCGGCCGGCGTCGGGCACCGAGAGGTCGGAGAGGTCCGCGTCGACGTCGAGGAAGGAGGCGCCGGGCACGTGGCCGGCGAGATACAGCTCGCGGCCGCGCCCGGGCTCCCCGAGCTGCCAGCGGCAGTCCACCACCTGATAGCGCATCGGTTGCATTTTCCCCGTTCTCAGGGCATACAACGGTGCCATGCGTAGGCGTCTGCTCGTCGGCTTCGGGATCCTGCTCGCCGCGTTCGGCGTGGCGGCGAGCGCCGGCGGCGCGTACGCGTACTTCTGGGATCGGAGCCGGGCGGACGTGATCGCCGCCGGGGTGACGGTCGCCGGCCGCGACCTGGGCGGCCTGCACGCCGCCGAGGCGCGGGCGCGGCTCGAGCTGAGCGTGGCGGAGCCGCTGCGGCGGCCGCTGCGGCTCACGCTCGGCGGCTGGAGCACGACGGTGCAGCGGCGCGACCTCGTCCGCGTCGACCTCGACGGGATGGTCGGGGCCGCGGTGACGGCGAGCCGGAGCGGCGGGCTCGACGCGCGGCTCCTGCGCGCGCTCCAGGGGCGCAGGCTCGCCGTCGACGTGCCGTTGCGGGCGAGCGTCGACGCCGCGGCGGTGGGGCGGATCGTCGCCTCGGTGTCCCGGGCGCTGCACCGCACGCCGGTGTCGGCGAAGGTCGTCCCGACTGCGACGCGCCTGAAGGTCGTCCCCGGCCGCGAGGGGCGCGAGGTGGAGCGCGCCGCGCTCGCGACGCGGCTTCGCGCCGCGCTGCTCGATCCGGAGACCCCGCAGCTCACGGTGCCGACGCTGCCGCTGCGCCCGAAGACGACGACGGCGCAGCTCGCGAAGAAGTATCCGTCGTATCTGCTGCTCGACCGGGCGCACTTCACGCTGCGGCTCTTCCGCCACCTGAAGCTCGCGCGCACGTTCACCGTGTCGGTCGGGATGCAGGGCCTGGAGACGCCGGCGGGCCTCTACCGGATCAACGACCGCCAGGTCGACCCGCCGTGGCACGTGCCGCTCAGCTCGTGGGCCGGCTCGCTCGCGGGCAAGACGATCCCGCCCGGTCCGGGCGACCCGATCAAGGCGCGCTGGCTCGGCTTCTACAACGGCGCCGGGATCCACGGGACGGACGAGACGTCGTCGATCGGCCACGCCGCCTCGCACGGCTGCGTCCGCATGCTGATCCCGGACGTGATCGCGCTCTATCCGCTCGTGCCGCTCGGGACGCCCATCTTCGTCGGCTGACCCGCTACGACGTGCGGCTCGGCGTCCAGAGGACGGCGGCGATCCCGAGGCCGATCAGGATCGGGCCGCCGAACCAGCGCTCGAAGCGGGCGAACGACGCGGACACTGGCACGGGCTCCCGAGCTCCGACGCCGTCGCGACGGCGTCTGCCGCGCAGCCGGTCGGCCACCGTTCCGGCGACGAGCGCATAGGCGCTGTCGCTGAGGAAGCCGAGCAGCGCGAAGCTCAGCCCGAGCGCGAGCACCTGCAGCCAGACGCGGCTCGCGTGCGGGTCGACGAACTGCGGGACGAACGCGAACACGAAGACGATCGTCTTGGGGTTCGTGACGTTGACGACGACGCCGTCCGTGTACGCGCGCCGGCGCGTGCGCGGCGGCGGCTCGGCCACCTCTCCGCCGCCGCGCGCGAGCAGCCGCCGCAAGCCGAGGAAGACGAGGTAGGCCGCACCCGTCCAGCGCAGCGCCTCGAAGGCGGCGCGCGAGGCCAGAATCAGCGAGGAGAGCCCCGCGGTCGCGAGCAGGACGTGCGTGACCGCGCCGGTCGAGATCCCGGCGGCCGAGGCGATCCCGCCCGCCCGGCCCATCTCGATCGAGCGCGTGACGATGTAGAGCACCGCGGGCCCCGGCACCAGCAGGAGCGCGAGGCCGGTGCCGAGGAAGACGGCCCAGGGGGAGAGCGACGGCACGGTCACGCACCGTACAGCGCGGCCGTCGCCCGGGCCGTCGCCGCGACGCGCTCCCGAAGCTCGGGCGGCGCGAGCACCTCGACCTCGGGACCGCGCCGCAGCAGGTCGCGGAGCGCGTCGCCGTGGCTCTCGAAGAGGAGGGTCGCCTCCTCGCCGCCGCGCCGCACCCGCACCTCGACGCGCGGGCGGTTCTCCTCGAACGCGCGCGACCACTCCTCCCAGAACGCGGCCAGCTCGAAGCCGTCCGGGCGCAGGGCCGGCTCCGCCAGCTCGCGCACCGAGACGACGCGGGAGACCCGGTAGACGCGCATCCCGGCCGAGCGGCGCGCGACGAGGTACCAGGCGCCGCCCTTGAGCACGAGCCCGAGCGGGTCGACGGTGCGCCGGACGACGCCGCTCCCCTCCCGGTAGCGAAGCCGCACGCGGCAGCCGCGCCAGACGGCGGCCCCGAGCGCGGGCAGGTGCGGGACGCGGTCGCCGGCGCGGAACCAGCCGCGCGTGTCGAGATGGAAGAGCCGCTCCGCGCGCGTCGCCCGCTCCTGCAGCTCGGCGGGCAGCGCGGCCAGCACCTTGAGCCGCGCCGTCGCCAGCTCGCCGCCGAGCCCCAGCTCCGCGGCCGGCCCGGGCATCCCGGCGGCGAAGAGCGCCTCGGCCTCGTCGCCGGTGAGCCCGGTGAGGCGGGTCCGGTAGCCGCCGGCAAGCCGGTAGCCGCCGGCGGGCCCGCGCAGCGCCTCGAGCGGCACGCCGGCCGCGGCGAGCGCCTCCACGTCCCGGTGCACGGTCCGCACCGACACCTCGAGCCGCTCCGCCAGCTCGGCGGCGGTCAGCTGCCCGCGCGTCTGCAGCAGGAGCAGGAGCGAGACGAGCCGTTCCGCACGCATCGGCGGCAAATATGACAGAAGATGGCCTCTTTGTGTGGTTGGCTGCCGCCATGAGCGACGCGAACGTCTGGATCGACGACTGGGGCGAGCAGCCCGAGGACTGGTCCGGGGGCGGCGCGTTGCAGAAGCGGCTCGTGCCGAGCGGCCCGCGGCTCGGTGCGAGCGTCTACGAGCTGGGCCCCGGCAACTTCGCGGTCTACCACGCCCACCACGGCTCCGAGGAGCTGCTGATCGTGCTGCGGGGGCGCCCGACCCTGCGCACGCCCGACGGCGAGCGGCTGCTGGAGGAGGGCGAGGTCGTCCACTTCCCGCCCGGCCGGGAGGGCGCGCACGGGTTCCGCAACGACGGCGACGAGCCGGTGCGCTACCTCGTCGCCGGCACGCGCGTTTCCCCGGAGGTGGTCGAGTATCCCGACCTCGGCCAGGTCACCGCGCAGTCGCGGTTGCCGACGCACGGCGGCGGGCAGCTCTTCGTGATCCACGACCTCGAGGAGGGGCGATGAGCGAGACCGAGCAGGGAACGGGGCTGGAGCTGCTGCTGCGCGAACCGGAGATCGTCGCCTGGCTCGACGACTACCGCGAGGCTGCGGACGAGGACCACGACGAGCCGCCGGAGGCCGCGTGAACGTCTTCGACGACGTCTGGGACGAGGCGCCCTATCCGACGCCGCCGGGGTGGGAGCAGCGCACGAAGGCGCTCCTGCCGCGCGGCGGCCGGCTCGGGATGCGCCTCTACGAGCTGCCGCCCGGCCAGACCCAGGTCGTCTACCACTTCCACCACGGCAACGACGAGGCCGTGGTCGTGCTCCAGGGCCGTCCGACGGTGCGAACGCCCGAGGGCGAGCGCGAGCTGGAGCCGGGCGAGGTCGTCTTCTTCCCGACCGGCCCCGACGGCGCGCACCAGCTCTTCAACCGCTCCGACGAGCCGGCGCGCTACCTGATCGCGGCGAGCCACGTCAGCCCCGAGGTGGTCGAGTACCCGGACAGCGGCAAGGTGCTCGCGCTCTCGCAGGTGGGGCCGCTCTGGACGATGCACCGGCGCGCCGACGCCGTCGACTACTTCGACGGCGAGGAGCCGCGGGCCTGAAGCGCCCTGCAAAAACCGCACATTTGACGAGCGCGCAGCGCGGCCCTACCCTGGTGGACGCGATGTTGCTCCAGAACGTGACGGACTGGAACCCGGCGGGCCTCGGCGGCCCGGCCGTGGCGCGCGGCCACCGTTAGGTCCGCGCACCGCCGGCCTCGGCGGTCTCCCGTCCTCCGTTCCCTTTTCGTTTCCGAAGGAGCAGCATGTCCATTCTCGCACCACCCACGTCCGATCCGATCGAGCCCGTCCGCCGGGGCGTCGCCGCCGTCGAGGTTCGCGACCTGCGCAAGACCTTCCGGCGCCGCGACAAGAACGCGGGCCGCTTCGCGCGCAAGCGTCCCTGGCCCGCGCTCGAGGACGTCACGTTCACGATCGAGCGAGGCGAGTGCGTCGCGATCCTCGGCCAGAACGGCTCGGGCAAGTCGACGCTCGTCCGGCTGCTCTCGACGCTGCTGATCGACGACGGCGGCGAGGCGCGGGTCTTCGGGCACGACGTCAGCCGCGAAGCGGCGGCGATCCGCACGCTCGTGAACCGCGTCTCGGTCGAGGCGAGCTTCTTCAAGAAGATGTCCGCCGGCGAGAACCTCTCGTACGCGGCGCGCTTCTACGGGATGACGCCGCGGCAGACGCACGACGAGATCCCGCGGATCCTCGAGCAGGTCGGCTTCCCGGCCGAGCGGCGCGGCGAGGCGATGGAGAACCTCTCGCGCGGGATGCAGCAGAAGGTCGCGCTCGCGCGGGCGCTGCTGACCTCGCCGGTGCTGCTCCTGCTCGACGAGCCGACGACGGGCCTCGACCCGCGCTCGAAGCTCGAGGTGCAGGAGTTCATCCGCGCGGTGCGCCGCGAGCACGACGCGACGATCCTGCTCTGCACCCACGACATGAACGAGGCCGAGGCGCTCTCCGACCGGGTCGGCGTGCTCGACCGCGGCCGCCTGCTCTTCCTGGAGCCGGTCGCCGACGTGAAGCGGCGCTTCGGCGTCGAGACCCTCGAGGAGGCGTTCTTCGCCGCGACCGGCCGCGAGTTCCGGGCCGACGAGGGCGAGGACGAGGCCGACGACGAGTACAGGGAGGTGTTCGGCGGATGAGCAGCGGCGTAGGCTCGCCCGAGCCGCAAGGCGGACGCGCCGGCTTCGCCGGCGCGGGAGCAGCAAGCACAGGTGCCGTCCAGGTTCGCAACCAGCTCGTCGGCCTCGCCGGGATCGTCGAGCGCAACGTCTACCTGACGAGGCGGTACATCCTCTGGGACGTCGCGTTCATGGTCTGGACGATCGCGAACACGCTCACGATCGTGTTCATCGCCCGGGCCGCCGGCCTGCCGCCCGAGCGGGAGAACGTGCTCGCGACGCAGCTGCTCGTCGGGGCGGTCATCTGGGCGTTCCTCGGGATCATCTTCGAGTTCATGACCGAGACCGTCGCCTGGGAGCGCTGGGAGGGGACGATCGAGTACACGTTCATGGCGCCGCTCTCGCGGGTCGTCCACCTGTCCGGCCAGGGCGCGTTCGCGGTGATCTACGGGCTGATCCGGGCGACGATCCTCTTCTTCGCGGTCGTCGCGTTCATCGGCCTGCACCTGCCGCGGGCGAACTTCGGCGCCGCGCTCGCGCTGCTCGGGCTCGCCTCGGTCTCGTTCATCGGCGTCGGGATGATGACCTCGGTGCTGCCGCTGATCTCGCCGGAGAAGGGCGCGCAGCTCGGCTTCGTCGCCCAGGGCGTGATGCTCGTCGTCTCGGGCGTCTACTACCCGGTGTCGGTGATGCCGGAGTGGATGCAGTGGATCGCGAAGGTCTCGCCCGCGACCTACGTGATCCGCGGCGACCGGGCGGCGATCGTCGACGGTGCCGGGCTCGCCTGGGCCGACGTCTGGCCGCTGCTCGTGATCGCGGTCGGCGCGATCCCGCTCGGGCTCTGGATCTTCCGCGCCGGCGAGCGCTACGCGAAGCGGCACGGGAAGCTGAAGCGGTCGGGATGACCGGCTGGTTCGCCGCGGACGCCGGAGTTCGCTACGACGAGTCGAGCGGGCCCTACTTCGAGGAGTCGACGGTCGCGGCGACCGTCGACTTCCTCGAGCCCCTCGCCGCGGGCGGCGCGCTCGAGCTGGCGGTCGGCACCGGCCGGGTCGCGGTGCCGCTCGCCGCCCGCGGCGTCCGCGTCGCCGGCATCGACTACTCGCCGGCGATGGTGGAGCAGCTCCGGACGAAGTCGGATGCGATCCCGGTCACGGTCGGCGACATGACCGCGACCCGGGTCGAGGGGACCTTCTCGCTCGTCTACCTCGTCTTCAACTCGATCACGAACCTGACGACGCAGGAGGAGCAGGCAGCCTGCTTCGCGAACGCGGCGGCGCATCTCGAACCGGGCGGCTGCTTCGTCGTCGAGGTCGTCGTGCCGCCGGACCGGCCGTGGAGCGTCTTCGACCTCGGCGACACCCACGTCGGAGTCGACGAGTTCGACCCGGTCTCGCGGCGGCTCGTCTCCCACCACTTCTCGCTGCGCCACGGGCACTGGGAGCGCTCGGCGGGCGAGTTCCGCGCCGTCTCGCCCGCGGAGCTCGACCTGATGGCGCGATTCGCAGGACTGCAGCTCCGCGAGCGCTGGGCCGGCTGGAGCCGGGAGCCGTTCACCGCCGAGAGCGGATCGCACGTCTCGGTATGGGAGAAAACGGCTATCGAAACGGAAGTGATGTAGGTGTACACCGTCGCCGGCGACGGTGGCTGCCGTCTCAGGCCAGGCGCGCCAGGCACTCGCGCAGTCCTTCGCGCCAGTGCGGCAGGCGCGGAGCCTCCGAGCGCCCGCTCCTGAGCACGGAGTACGCGGGCCGCGGCGCCGGCCGGCCCAGCTCCGCGCTCGAGATCCGGCGCACGCGGCAGCCGAGCCCGGCCTCGGCGACGATCGCCTCGGCGAAGTCCGCCCACGTGCAGTCGCCGTCGGCGGCGAGATGCCAGAGGCCGCGCGGCAGCTCGAGCAGCTCCCGCACGGCCGCGGCGAGGTGGCCGACGTAGGTGGGGCAGCCGCGCTGGTCGTCGACGACCGCGACCTCGTCTCGCTCGGCGCCGAGCCGCAGCATCGTCCGCACGAAATTCGAGCCGGTCGGGCCGAAGAGCCACGAGGTGCGCACGACCCAGGCGTCGGCGCCGGCCGCCGCCTCGCCGGCGAGCTTCGTCCGGCCGTACGCCGAGAGCGGCGCCGGGCCGTCCGATTCGAGATACGGCTCGCGCTTGCTCCCGTCGAAGACGTAGTCGGTCGAGAAGGCGACGAGCGGTGCGCCCAGCTCCGCCGCGTGCTGGGTGCCGCCGACGTTGACCGCCGCCGCGCCCTGCGGGTCGGCCTCCGCGCCGTCCACGTCGGTCCAGGCGGCGGCGTGCAGAACGAGCCCGATCTCGCCGAGGCCCGCCGGCGGCGGCAGCGCGACGTCCCAGTCGGCGCGCGTGAGCGCGAGCGGCCGCTCCGGCGCGAACTCCTCGCAGAGCGCGGCGCCGAGCTGCCCGCCGGCGCCTGTTACGAGCAGGCGGCCAGATCCCGCGGCGAGAGGATGGGGTTCTGCGTGCTCCATAGGTGCTTGACGCGCGGGTCGGCCCAGCAGAGCCCGTGCTCGTCGGGGTCGTCGGCGTCGTACTCCTCGGTGACGAGATAGGCGAAGACGCAGTCGGTGAGCGCCTCCCAGCCGTGCGCGTTGATCCCGGGGACGTAGACGGCGACCGGGTTGTCGTCGCCGATGTCCTCGCTGAACGTCTCGCCGCTGCCGCGGTCGAGGACGACGACGCGGGCCGTCCCGGCGAGGCAGACGAAGACGTCGTCCTGGCCCCGCTCGTGGTAGTGGAGGCCGCGGATCGTCCCCTGCCGCGAGTGCGACAGGTTGACCTGGCGGATCGGCTTCGGCAGCGCGCTCGCCCGCGCCAGCTCCGCGAACCAGCCGCGCTCGTCCTCGAAGCGGCGCAGCTCGAAGCGGCGGAGCCCCTCGATCACGCGTCCCGCCTACGGCCGCGCACGAAGTCGTTCACGGAGTAGTAGGCGTCGATCGACTCGCCCGCGTCGCCCCAGAATCCGTCGAGCACGTCGGCCTGCAGCTCGCCGCGCTCGACGTACCAGTTGTTCACGTCGGTGATCTCCAGCTCGCCCCGCGAGGAGCGGGCGAGCGTCGGCAGCACGTCCCACACCTGCTCGTCGTAGAAGTAGACGCCGGCGACCGCGAACCGGCTCGGCGGCTCCGCCGGCTTCTCGACGATCCGGGCGACGCGCCCCCCCTCCAGCGCGGCGACGCCGAGGTGGCGCAGGTGCTCCGGCTCGTCCAGCTCGCTCAGCACGACGCGGGCGCCGCGCTCCTGCGCGGCGAACCGCTCGGCCACCGGGCGCAGGGGCCGCTCGAAGACGTTGTCGGCGAGCAGGACGCAGCAGCGGTCGCGCGCGACGAACCGCTCCGCGAGGCCGAGCGCCTCCGCGATCCCGCCGGCCTCGTCCTGGTAGGCGTAGAAGAGCCGGTCGATCCCGTAGTCGTGGCCGTTGCCGAGCAGGCGGAAGAACTCGCCCGCGTGCGTGCCGCCGGTGACGAGCATCAGCTCCTGGATTCCCGCCCCGACGAGCGCCTCGACCGCGTACGTGACCATCGGCCGGTCGTAGAGCGGCAGCAGATGCTTGTTCGTGATCCGCGTGAGCGGGTCCAGGCGCGAGCCGGTGCCGCCCGCGAGGATGACGCCCTTCATGGCGCGATCCTACGGGTGCAGCGGCAGAACGAGCACGACGAGCGTGAGCGTCCCGACGAGCGCGGCGATCAGCCGCATGTGCGCCTCGTCTCCACCCGCCCGAGGCTACGTGCGCCCGGTGAGCGGTCCGTTTCCGCTTCGCAAGGAAACCGTTAGCGTTCGCGACGATGCTCACGAGGCCGCGCCGCTCGTGCCTGACCGTGCCGGGATCGAGCGAGCGGATGCTCGAGAAGGCGGCCGGCCTGCCCGCCGACGAGGTGATCGTCGACCTCGAGGACGCGGTCGCCGCGGCCGACAAGGAGGCGGCGCGCGAGACCGCGCGCGCGGCGATCCGCCGCGGGCTCGGCCGCACGACCGCGCTGCGCGTCAACGGCCGCGCCACGCCGTGGTGGGAGGACGACCTCCGCGCGGCCGCGGAGGCGCGACCGGACGTCGTCGTCCTGCCGAAGGTCGAGTCGGCGGACGACGTCGCCGCGGCGGCCGAGCTGCTGCCGGCGGGGATGGGGCTGGAGGCGCAGATCGAGACCGCGCGCGGGCTCGTCGAGGTGGAGCGGATCGCGGCGGCCGGGCACGGGCTCGAAGCGCTCGTGCTCGGGCCGGCCGACCTCGCCGCCTCGCTCGGCATCCCCGTCCTGACCATCGGCGCGGGCGTCGGCGACTACACGCTCGCGCGGATCGCCGTGGCCGCTCGCGCCCACGGGCTGCAGGCGGTCGACGGCCCCCACGCCGTCCTCGGCGACCGCGACGGCCTCGTCGCCTCGGCGCGGCGCGCGCTCGCACTCGGCTACGACGGTAAGTGGGCGATCCACCCGGAGCAGCTCGAGCCCGTGAACGAGATCTTCACGCCGAGCGCCGAAGAGGTCGCGCGCGCGGAGCGGATCCTCGCGTGCCCGCCCGGCGCCGCCCGCTACGAGGGCGAGCTGGTGGACGAGGCGTCGCGGCGCCTCGCGGCGGCCCTGCTCGCGCGGCGCAGCTCCTTGCGGCGGCGCACCTCGGGCGCGTAGAGCACCGCCCGGTACCAGACGCCGAGGAGCGCCCCGAGCGCGGCGCCCGCGAGCCTCGCGATCCTCACGATGCTTGCCATCTCGCCCGGAAGGGTAATTTCCCGGGCGATGGCCGGACGTCGTCGCCATGTCGGCGACCTGCAGGGCGAGATCCAGGAGCTGTTCGCGGAGCTGTGGCAGGTGCCGCGGTTCTCCGGCCTGCGCCACGGCTTCCGCCCGCAGTGCGACTGCTACCGCACCGACGACCCGCCCGCGCTGCACGTCGTCGTCGAGCTGCCCGGCGTCGACCCCGCCTCGGTCGAGGTCGCCGTCGCCGAGCGCGCGCTCGTCGTGGCGGGGTCGCGGCAGCGGCCGCAGCTCTCCGGGGCGCGCTATCACCAGGTCGAGATCGAGTACGGCCCCTTCGAGCGCCGGCTCGAGCTGCCGGACGACGTCGACACCGCGGGCGCGACGGCCCGCTACGAGAACGGGATGCTGCAGATCGAGCTGCCGCTCGCGCAGCGGCCGCCGCGCTCGGGCGAGCGCATCTCGATCGAGGTGCGCCGGCGATGAGCGAGTTCGAGTTCGAGCAGCCCGAGAGCGGCACGGCGCCCGCCGGCGACGAGATCCCCTCGCAGCTGCCGGTGCTCCCGCTGAAGGAGACGGTCGTCTTCCCGGACTCGGTGACGCCGCTCGCGATCGGCCAGGAGCGGTCGATCCGCCTGATCGACGACGTCGTCGGCGGCGAGCGGCTGCTCGCGCTGCTCACCGTCCGCGACGCCGAGGTGGAGGCGCCCGGCTGGGACGACCTGTACCCGATCGGCACCGTCGCCGTCGTCCACAAGATGATCCGCGTCCCCGACGGAACGCTCCGCATCCTCGTCCAGGGGATCCGCCGCGTCCGCCTGCGGGAGCCGGCCCTCGACGACCCCTATCTCGTCGGCGAGTTCGCGGTCGTCCCCGACGAGGTCGAGGAGAGCCGCGAGGTCGAGGCGCTGACGCGGAACGCCCAGGGCCTCTTCGCGCGCATCATCGGCCTCGTCCCCTACCTCCCCGAGGAGCTGCAGATCGCGGCCGCGAACGTCGACGACCCGGGCGCGCTCTGCAACCTCGTCGCCTCGACGCTCCGGTTGAAGACCGAGGAGAAGCAGCGGGTGCTCGAGCTGGCCGACGTCGAGGAGCGGCTGCGCGAGGTCTCGAAGATCCTCAACCGCGAGCTGGAGGTCTTCGAGCTGGGCACGAAGATCCAGTCGCAGGTGCAGTCGGAGCTGGAGAAGGGCCAGCGCGAGTTCTTCCTCCGCCAGCAGCTGAAGGCGATCCAGGACGAGCTGGGCGAGGGCGACCCGGAGCTGGCCGAGGCGAACGAGCTGCGCGAGCGGCTGGCCGCGCTCGAGCTGCCCGAGGAGGTGCGCAAGGCGGCCGACCGCGAGCTGGCGCGGCTCGAGCGACTGCCCGCGGCCGCCGCGGAGTACGGCGTCATCCGCACCTACCTCGACTGGATCGCGACGCTGCCGTGGGGGGTCGTCACCCGCGACGACCTCGACCTCGACCGGGCGCGCGCGATCCTCGACGAGGACCACTACGACCTCGAGAAGGTGAAGGAGCGGATCGTCGAGCACCTCGCCGTCTCGAAGCTGAAGAACGACCCGGCCGGCCAGATCCTCTGCTTCGTCGGCCCGCCCGGGGTCGGCAAGACGTCGCTCGGGCACTCGATCGCGCGGACGCTCGACCGCAGGTTCGCGCGGCTCTCGGTCGGCGGCGTCCGCGACGAGGCGGAGATCCGCGGCCACCGGCGCACCTACATCGGCGCGATGCCCGGCTCGATCATCCGCGCCCTGCGCGACGCCGAGTCGATGAACCCGGTGCTGCTGATCGACGAGATCGACAAGATGGGCGCCGACGTGCGCGGCGACCCGGCGAGCGCGATGCTCGAGGTGCTCGACCCGGAGCAGAACCGCACCTTCCGCGACCACTATCTCGACCTCCCCTTCGACCTCTCGAAGACGCTCTTCATCTGCACCGCGAACACGGCCGACACGATCCCGGGGCCGCTGCTCGACCGGATGGACGTGATCCAGCTCTCCGGCTACACCGAGGACGAGAAGCTCGGGATCGCGAAGCGGTACCTCGTCCCGAAGCAGGTCGCGGCGCACGGGCTCGCGAAGTCGCAGCTCGCGATCCCGGATTCGGCGCTGCGCCTGCTCGTGCGCGAGTACACGCGGGAGGCGGGCGTGCGCGGGCTCGAGCGGCGCGTCGGCGACCTCTGCCGCAAGGCCGCGGTCGAGGTCGCGCGCGGCCGCACCGGGAAACTGCGGGTGACCGAGGCGCTCGTCCGCGAATGGCTGGGACCGCGCCGCTTCTCGACCGAGGCGCGGCGGCGCACCGCCGACCCGGGCGTGGCGACCGGGCTCGCCTACACGCCGGCAGGCGGCGACGTCCTCTACATCGAGGCGCAGGCGTACCCGGGCAGCGGCAAGCTGACCGTCACCGGCCAGCTCGGCGAGGTGATGCAGGAGTCCGCGCAGGCCGCCCTCTCCTGGGTGCGCTCGCACACCGGCGAGCTGGGCCTCGACGAGGGCTGGTTCGCGGAGCACGACGTGCACGTGCACGTGCCGGCGGGCGCAATCCCGAAGGACGGTCCCTCGGCGGGGATCACGATGGCGACGGCGCTCGCCTCGCTCGTCCGCGGCACCCCGGTCGCCGGCGACGTCGCGATGACCGGCGAGATCACGCTCACCGGCCAGGTGCTGCCGATCGGCGGCGTCCGCGAGAAGGTGCTCGCCGCGCAGCGGGCCGGCCTGCGGCGCGTGATCCTGCCCCGCGAAAACGAGCACGACCTCGACGAGCTGCCCGAGGAGGCGCGCGAGGAGCTGAGCTTCGTCCTCGTCGACTCGATCCAGGACGTGTTCGCGGCGGCCTTCGCGGCGAGCCGGAACGGCGGACGGTCGCGCCGGCGGCGGGCGAAGGCTACGACCCGAGCGTGAAGCTCGAGAAGAGGAGCGAGCAGGCGCCGTCCGGGTCGGCGGCGCCGCTCGGCGCGGTGCACAGGAGCTGCACCTCGCGCCTGCCGTCGAGGACGAAGCCGACGCGGTGCGTCTTGCCGCCGCCGCCGAACCGGTAGGCGCGCACCCGCCGGCCGGCCACCGTCGTCGTCTCGCTCGACTCGACAGCCCCGCCGGCCGCCCGGGCGAGCTTCGCGGCGACGCCGTCCAGCTCCTTCGCCGCGGCGGCGAACTCGTCGGCGGAGTACGCCTTCCCGAGCCGGTAGCGGACCGCCGAGACCGACGACTCCCCGGAGGCGGCGCGCGCGGAGGTGGCCGTGCGCGCGACGCGCCAGCCCTGCGGCACCCGGAACGCGAAGCCCGGCCCGGCGACCGGCTTCGTCGCGAGGACACCCGTCGTCGCCCCGCCGCCGGAGGCGCCGCACGCGGCCGCGAAAAGCGGGAGAATCGCGAGCAGGGATCGCTGTTTCCATCCCCCGGGTCGGGGTAGAACCGCCCGAGCCAGCGACCGAAAGGAACTGCCGAAGATGACCAAGACGAAGGACAAGGTCTCGGACGCGGCCGGCTCTGTCAAACCGTACGTGGAGCGGGCGCTCAGGGACGAGGACCTGCGCGAGAACGTGCGGAACGCCTACGAGTCGGCGCGGACGATCTACGAGGAGCTGATCGCGAAGCGCGGGGTCGCCGGCGTCGCGCAACGCGTGGCGACCGACAAGGAGATCCAGTTCGAGCTTCGCTCGGCGATCGAGGAGATGCGCGAGGCCGCGAAGCGCGTCCAGGGGCAGAGGGCGCCCCAGCGCGCGGCCGAGCACGGCGGCCGCACGGCGACGCTGCTGCTGGCCGGGATCGCGCTCGGCGTCCTCTTCAACCCGCTCACCGGCCCGCAGACGCGCAAGTTCCTCGCGGACCGGCTCTTCGGCGGCGGCGACGACTTCACCTATCACGGAGGCAACGGCAGCGCGAGCTAGCGGCCCGCCGCCCGGGCGAGCGCGTCCAGGTCGAGGCCGCTCGCGGCGCTGATGTCGGTCGCGGCGACGAGCACCGCGGCGGGGCGCGCGGCGGGGCGGCGCGTCCAGCCGCCGCGCGCGCGCTTCGGGATCGCGGCCGCGCGCCGCCACGTCTTCAGGTACGGGTCGGGGTCGACCGCGCCGTCGTAGCCCAGCTCGAGCAGCGAGACCGGGTGCACCTCGAAGTGGAGGTGCGGCGGCGTGTCCCGCGCGTCGCCGGTGTCGCCGACGAAGCCGAGCACGTCGCCCGCGTGGACGACCGCGCCGTCCACCGCGAACGCCGAGTAGCCGGAGAGGTGCGCGTAGTAGAACTCGTTCCCCTCGCCGTCGACGAGCCACAGCCGCCAGCCGCCGACGCGGTTCCATCCGACCGAGAAGACGAGGCCGTCGGCGCACGCGAGCACCGGTGTCCCGACCGGCGCGAAGAGGTCGTCGCCGTGATGCCAGCCGCCGGCGACGTCGCCGCGTCCGGCGCCGAACGTGTCGGAGGCGTAGACGGCGCCGAAGGCGGGGAAGACGCGGGCGCCCGGCCCGAGCGGCGGCGTGACGAGCGGCGGCACCGACAGGACCGAGACCTCGCGGGACGCCGCTCCGGCGCCCGCGGCGAGGAGCGCGGACGCCGCCAGCACGAGAAGCGTCGCGCCGCGTCGCACCGTCGAAGCGTGTCAGGCCCTGCGGTCGAGATGCTCGCGCGCGAAGGCGCGGAAGCGCTCGCGCGCCTCGTCGTCGGGCGCGAGCGGCCCGTCGTCGGCGTACTCGGGCGACGCCGCGATCTCCTCGGCGACCGCGCGCACCTCCCGCTCGATCGCCTCGCGGTGCCCCGGCTGCCGCAGCAGCGCCTCGACCCAGCTCTCCGTCCCGTCGTAGGCCGGGATGTCGCTGTCGAAGAGCAGCTGCCCGAGCAGGATTCCGGTGCGGATGTACGCGAACGTCTTGAACGCGAGGATGCGGTGCGGCGTCTCGACCTTCGCCGCCAGCTCCCGGTCCGAGGCGAGGATGCGGTCGACGATCGAGCCGATCGGCTCGTCGACCAGCGGGATCCACAGCTCGTCGAGGTCGGGCACGGCCCGGGGATTATTGCCGTTTTCGCGCGCGCCAAGCGATCTGCCCCGCGGTGAAGAGGAGCAGCACCGCGAACAGCCGCTTCAGAACCGACTCCGGCAGCGACACGGCGAGCGCGGCGCCTCCGACCGCGGCCCCGATCGAGGCGACGCCGATCACGAGCGACGGGCGCCAGCTCACGTTGCCGTAGCGGTGCTGGCGCCAGACGCCCAGCAGCACGACGGGGATCATCGCGAGCAGCGACGTCGCCTCCGCGTGCACCTGGGTCAGCCCGAGGGCGACGAGGGTCGGGACGAAGAGCGTCCCGCCGCCGACGCCGAACAGCCCTGAGAGCACCCCGGCCACGACGCCGAGCACCACCGCGACCGCGTAGGTCACACGAGCATCCGGATCGCGATCGCGACGAGGAGCGCCGCGAAGAGGTAGGAGAGCGTCCGCACCGGGACGCGCTGCTGCAACGCGGTCCCCGCGAGGACGCCGGCGGTGGCGGGCACGCCGACGAGCGCCGCGTACACCGGTTCGACGTCGCCGTGCACCGAGTAGACGACGACGCCCGCGGTCGCGGTGATCGCGATCGCGCCGAGCGAGATCGCGGTCGCGTTCCGCAGCTCGGTCCGGCTCGCGAGCAGCAGCAGCGGCACGATCACGACGCCGCCGCCGACGCCGAAGAGCGCGCTGAAGAAGCCGGCGACGAGACCGATCAGGAGGAGGCGCACCGCCCGCCTATGCTACGGACGTGGCCGGTGCGGGCGACGCGCTGATCGATCGGCTCGCCGCGGAGCCGGAGCGCGCCGGGCTCTTCCTCGACTTCGACGGCGTGCTCGCGCCGATCGTCGCGCGGCCCGACGACGCGGCGCTGCCCGCGGAGACGCGAGCCGAGCTGGAGCGGCTCGTCGCACGCTACGCGCTCGTCGCGGTCGTGAGCGGACGGGCCGGAGACGACGTGCGGGCGCGGGTCGGCGTCCCGGGCGTCGTCTGCGTCGGCTCGCACGGGCTCGAGCTGGCGCCGCAGGCGGAGCGCTGGCGCGACGCGCTGGCCGGCTTCGCAGACGGGGCGTCGTGGCCGGCGGCGGCGACCGAGCGGAAGGGGCTCTCGCTCTCCTTCCACTACCGCGACCGCGCCGACGAGCAGGCGGCGGTGCGGGAGCTGGAGGCGGTCGCGGCGGCGGCGCGCTCGGCGGGCCTGGCGGCGCGCTTCGGCCGCAAGGTGCTGGAGGTGCTGCCGCCGGTCGAGGCGACGAAGGGGACGGCGGTGCGGCGCCTGCTCGGGCAGCACGGCCTGCGCCGGGCGCTCGCCGCGGGCGACGACACGACCGACCTCGACGCGTTCGCGGCGCTCGACGGCCTGGAGCTGGCGGTGCGGGTCGCGGTCGCCGCCGAGGAGTCCCCGCCGGCGCTGCGCGAGGCCGCCGACCTCGTCGTCGCGACCCCGGCGGCTTTCCGCGCGCTCCTCCGCCGACTCTAGAGCCACGTTGCAAATTGCAACTTGCTCCCGGAACGGCGCGCGGCGCGGGCCTTTCTCGAGCTAGTTGCAAATTGCAACAATGTCTCGCGGGGGTAGCGGTGTCAGGCCTTGCGGGCGCGCACGGCGGTGCCGTAGGCGCAGATCTCCGTCCAGTTCGGGCCCATCTCGGAGGTGTCGAAGCGCATCGCGACGATCGCGTTCGCGCCCTTCTCCTCGGCCTCCTGGATCATCCGCTCCATCACGTCGCGCCGGCTGTCCATCAACGACTTCGTCATCCCCTTCAGCTCGCCGCCGAGGATCGACTTCAGCTGCGCCCCGAGCTGCGAGCCGATGTTGCGCGAACGCACCGTGAGCCCCATCACCTCGCCGTACACCTCGTCGATCTCGTAGCCGGGGATGTCGTTCATCGTCGTGACGATCATCGGTTCAGCACCTCCCATGCCAGACGCACGTCCGCCTCGGTCGTGCGCGCGTTGCCGATCGCGAGCCGCAGCACGTAGCGGCCGTCGAGCTTCGTGTGCGAGAGGAAGATCTCACCCGAGGCGTTCGCGCGCTCGAGGATCGCCTCGTTCTCGGCGTCCGTCCCCGTGCGCCGGAAGACGACGAGGCTGAAGCGCTGCGGCGCGCACAGCTCCCAGTCGGAGCTCTCCTCGACCCAGCCGGCGAACAGGTCGGCCAGCCGGACGTGCTCGCGCAGGATCGCGCGCAGGCCCTCCGCCCCGTAGCAGCGCAGCACCGCCCACAGCTTCAGCGAGCGGAAGCGGCGGCCGAGCGCGGGGCCGTAGTCGGCGAGCGCGAACGCGTCGTCGGGCGAGCGCAGGTACTCGGGCGTGAGCGAGAACGCCTCGCGGAACTCGTCCGGCCGCGACGTCCACAGGAGCGAGCAGTCGACCGGAACGAGCAGCCATTTGTGCGGATTGACGACGAGGCTGTCGGCCAGCTCGACGCCGTCGGCCGACCACCGCTCCTCCTCGCAGATCCACGAGGTGCCCGCGTAGGCGGCGTCCACGTGCAGCCACGCACCCGCGGCATGAGCCAGCTCGGCCAGCTCGCGCACCGGGTCGACCGACGCGAACGAGGTCGTCCCCACCGTCGCGACCACCGCGGCGACGTCGCCCAGGTCGAGGCCGTCCGTGCGCATCGCGAGCGTCTGCTCGTCCGCCGGGATCTTGCGCAGCTCCATCCCGAGCATCCGCGCGTCCTTCTCGACCGAGGAGTGCGCGTGCTCGGAGCAGACGACGACGTTGCGGCCGGTCACGTGCCGCGCCGCGATCAGCGCCGCGAGGGTCGAGGTGGAGGCGGTGTCCTCGATGTGGCCGTGCCAGCCGGCCGGCAGGCCGAGGAGCTGACGCACCCAGTCGACGACGTGCAGCTCCAGCTCGGTCGAGGCCGGCGAGGCGCGCCAGAGGATCGCCACCTGGTTCAGCGCCGCCGCGAGCAGCTCGGCGAGGATCCCCGGCTCCGAGCCGGTCACCGCGAAGTAGGCGAAGAAGCGCGGGTGCTGCCAGTTCGTGAGCGCGGGGACGATCAGCTCGTCGAGGTCGCGCAGGACGTCGGCGAACGGCTCGGCCCGCTCCGGCGGCGCCGGCGGGAGCTTCGCCGTCAGCTCGCCGGGCTTCACCCGGGCGAGCACCGGCAGCTCGGGCACCCGCTCGAGGTAGCGCGCCGCCCACTCGAGCGCCGCCGCCCCGTCCGTCCGCAGGTCCGGAGCCGTCACGGCCGCCGCTTCCGCAGCCTGTCGAGCTGCTTCCAGGTGCGCGTGTTGGCGACGTCGGCCTTCGTCAGCCAGCCGCGACGCGCCTGCGAGACCGCCAGCTCGACGTACGCCTGCGAGCGCACCTCGTGCCCGTCGGAGGTGACCGCGAGCTTCAGCCCCGCCTCCTTCGCCGCCCGCGCGTGGACGTCGCGCAGGTCGAGGCGGTCGGGCTGGCCGTTGATCTCGAGGAAGGTGCCCGTCTCGAGCGCGCCCTCGATCACGCGCTCCACGTCCACGTCGCGGGCCGGCCGCTTCCCGATCCGGCGCCCGGTCAGGTGCCCGATGCAGTCGACGTAGGGGTTCCGCATCGCCTCGAGCACCCGCTCGGTCGGGTTCGAGTCGGGCGCCTGGTGCACCGACGCGACCACCCAGTCGAGCAGGGCGAGATCCTCGTCGGCGACGTCGACCTCGCCGCTCGCACGGATGTTCGCCTCGACCCCGGCCAGGATCCGCAGCGTCGGGAAGCGCTCGCGGACGCGCGCGATCTCCTCGAGCTGGGCGTGCAGGCGCCCTTCGCGCAGGTAGTGCGAGTGGTCGGTGATCGCGTAGTACTCGTAGCCGCGCTCGGCCGCCGCGGCCACCATCTGCTCGAGCATCGACTTGCCGTCGGCCGACCAGTGGGTGTGGGTGTGCAGGTCGCCGCGGACGTCGCGGAGCTCGACGAGCGCGGGCAGCTCGCCGCGCCGCGCCGCCTCCAGCTCGCCGCCGTTCTCGCGCAGCTCCGGCGGGATCGGCTGGTAGCCGAGGAACTCGTAGACGGCGTCCTCGTCGGCGCTCTGGAAGACGTCGCCGGTCTCGACGGTGGTGACGCCGTACTCGGAGATCGAGAGCCCGCGGCGCACCGCGTCCTCGCGCATGGCGACGTTGTGCTCCTTCGAGCCCGTGAAGTGCTGCAGCAGGTTCCCGAACGACTCGGGCGGCACGACGCGCAGGTCGAAGCGCAGCCCGTCGTTCGAGACGACCGTCGCCTTCGTGTCGCCGTGCGCGACGACGTCCACGACCCAGCGAAGCTGCGTGAAGTACGTCGTCAGCTCGGCCGGGTCGGTGGCGCTCGCGATCAGGTCGAGGTCGCGGAAGCTCTCCTTGCGCCGCCGCACCGAGCCCGCCTCCGAGACGGCGACCGCCGCCGGGTGCTCGCGCAGCGTCTCGACGACGGCGAGGACCGCGGGCAGCCCCTCGCCGAGCAGGCGCCGGCCCGCGTCGGGCGCCTCGGCCTGGTAGGCGAGCGCCTTCAGGATCTTCTCCTCGCTCTTCGCGCCGAGCCCGGTGAGGACGCGCAGCCGCTGCGCCTCGGCGGCCGCTTTCAACTCCTCGAGGGTCTCGACGCCCAGCTCGCGCCAGATCCGTGCCGCCGTCTTCGGGCCGAGCCCGGGCAGCTTCATGAAGAGGACGACCTCGGGCGGGACGCCGGCCTTCTTCTTCGTCAGCGCCTCGATCTCGCCGCGCTCGACGATCTGGACGATCTTCTCCTCGATCGTCTTGCCGATCCCCTGCAGCTCCTTCGCCTTGCCGTCGAGCGCGAGCTGGGCGACCGAGCCGGAGGTCTCGCGCATCCGGGTCGCGGCGCGGCGGTAGGCGATCACCCGGAACGAGTCGGCGCCCTCCAGCTCGAGCAGGTCGGCGAGGAGGTCGAACTGGTCCGCCACCTCGGCGTTGCGCGGGAGCTGGGGCACGCCGCGATCATAGGCCGGTACCTTTGCCCTGCGTGCCCAGCGCAGTCGTCTGCCTTCCCACCTACAACGAGCGGGAGAACGTGGAGCGGATGCTCCGCGCGCTCGTCTCGCTCGGCGTCGGCGTGCTCGTGATCGACGACGGCTCGCCGGACGGCACCGGCGAGCTCGCCGACCGGCTCGCCGCCGAGCTGGACGGCGTCTCGGTGCTGCACCGGCCGCGCAAGGAGGGGCTCGGACCGGCGTACCTCGCGGGCTTCCGGGAGGTGCTGCGCGGCGACGCGGCGTACGTGCTCGAGCTGGACTGCGACTTCTCCCACGACCCCGCCGACGTGCCGCGCCTGATCGCGGCCTGCGAGAACGGCGCCGATCTCGCGCTCGGCTCGCGCTACGTGCCCGGCGGCAGGATCGAGAACTGGGGGCTCGTGCGGCGGCTCGTCTCGGCGGGCGGCTCGCTCTACGCGCGGACGCTGCTCGGGGTCGGCGTCCGCGACCTGACGGGGGGCTTCAAGTGCTTCCGGCGCGAGGTGCTGGAGCGGCTCGACCTCGACGCGGTCGACGCGCGCGGCTACGCCTTCCAGATCGAGGTGACCTACCGCGCGCTGCGCGCCGGCTTCCGGGTCGAGGAGGTGCCGATCCGCTTCGTCGACCGCACCGCGGGCGCCTCGAAGATGAGCCGGGCGATCGTGCTCGAGGCGGTCGCGCGCGTGCCGGCGCTGCGCCTCGCCGCGCTCACAGGACGGCTCTAGTCCGGATACCCTGCGCGGCGTGCGGGAGCTGGACGCGGCGAGCTGGGAGGACGAGGTGCTGCGGGCCGAGGGCCCGGTGCTCGTCGACTTCTGGGCGCCGTGGTGCCGGCCGTGCAAGGCGATCCGGCCCGTGCTCGAGCAGCTCGAGGCCGAGAGCGGCGGCCGGGTCGCGTTCTGCGGCCTCGACATCGACGAGAGCCCGGAGCTGGCCGCCCGCTACGAGGTGCTCTCGATCCCGACCGTGATCATGTTCGAGGGCGGCGAGGCGAGGCAGACGCTCGTCGGCGCCCGCCCTCGCGGGCACTTCGAGCAGGCGTTCGGCGCGTGGCTCAGCGGCGGAAGTGATCCCAGCCCGTCAGCTCCGCCGGCTCCCCGGCCCGCGTGAGCGCGACCCCGGCGCCCTCCTCCACCCGCCCGATCACCGGAAAGCCGAGCGCCTCGGGCGTGGTCGCGAGCAGCTCGTAGTCCTCGCCGAAGCCGACGTCGGCGAGCGCCGCGCCCGCGGCGAGCGGGACGCGCTCCAGCTCGATCGCGATCCGCACACCCGAGCGCTCGGCCACGTGGGCGGCATCTGCGGCGAGCCCGTCGGAGACGTCGAGCATCGCCGTCGCGACCCGCGCGAGGCGGCGTCCCTGCTCGAGCCGGAGCGGCGGGCGCGGCAGCCGGCCCTGCCGGAAGGCTGCGCCGGCGGCGCCGAGCGGCCCCGTGACGACGACGAGGTCGCCCGGGCGCGCGCCGCTCCGCCCGGGCACCCGCTCCGAGCGGCCGAGCGCCGTGACGCTCAGGTAGACGCGCTCGGCGCGCGTCGTGTCGCCGCCGCGCACCGGCACGCCCGGCTCGTTCAGGCCCTCGTACAGCTCGAGCACGTCCTCGACGCGCGACTCGGGCGGCAGCCCGAGCGAGACGATCAGCCCGAGCGGCTCGGCGCCCGCGGCGGCGAGGTCGCTGAGGTTGACCGCGGCGGCGCGGAAGCCCAGGTCGCGCCGGGAGAGCAGGTCGAGGCGGAAGTGGACGTCCTCGACGAGCGCGTCCTGCGTGACGACGAGCCCGCCGACCTCGGCCGTGTCGTCCTCGATCCCCTCGACGAGGCCGCGCCGCTCCAGCTCCGCGAGCAGGCCGAACTCGCCGACGTCGCCGAGCCGGGTCACGGCTCGGAGATCCGCGCGCGGCCGTCGAGGGTGTCGGGGTCGAGCGCGGCGAGCGCGTCGTAGAGGCGCGCGTGGAAGGTGCCCGGCCCGGCGGCTCCCGCGGCGGCGTCCTCGGCGGCGACCCCGAGCGCCGCGAGCGCCTCGGCGGCGGCGGCGAGCGGGTCGTCCGGCTTCGCGGCGAGGAAGCAGCCGGTGAGCGCGCTCGAGATGCAGCCGGTGCCGGTGACCGCGGCGAGGAGCGGGTCCCCGTTCGCGACCGCGAGCACGCGCTCGCCGTCGGAGACATGGTCGACGGGGCCGGTCACCGACGCGACGAGCCCGAGCCGCCGCGCAGCCTGCCGCGCCAGCTCCGCCGGCTCCATCCCCGCGGCGATCGACTCGACGCCGCGCACCTCGGCCGCGGCGCCGACGAGCGTCGCCACCTCGCCCGCGTTCCCGCGCAGGACGGTCACGTCGACGAGGTCGAGGATCCTGCGCGCGCTCGTCGTGCGGTACTCGGTCGCGCCGGCGCCGACCGGGTCGAGCACGACCGGGGTCCGGCGCGCGGTCGCCGCGCCGCCGGCGAGCAGCATCGCCTCGACCCAGTGCTCGGAGAGCGTGCCGATGTTGAGGACGAGCGCCGACGCGAGCCGCGCCATCTCCTCGACCTCCTCGGGCGCGTGCGCCATCACGGGCAGCGCGCCGAGCGCGAGGGTCGCGTTCGCGGTCTCGTTCATGACGACGTAGTTCGTGATCTGGTGGACGAGCGGCTTGCGCTCGCGCAGCTCCCGCAGCGTCGTCCCGGGCTCGATCGTCATCTCGTTCGCACCTCCAGCACGTCGACGGGGCCGTCGCCGGCGCCGATCTCGGTCAGTCCGTGAGCAACTGCGCGCGCCGCGGCGGCCGCGGCTCCGCGCGCCGCCTCCGCGAGCGGCAGGCCGCGCGCCAGGAGGGCGGCGAGCGTCGCCGAGTGGGTGCAGCCGGCGCCGTGCGTCGCGGCGACGTCGTGGCGCGGCACCGGGATCTCGACGTGCTCGCGTCCGTCGAAGAGGTGGTCGACCGGCTCCTCGCCGTGCCCGCCGGTGACGATCGCCGCGGGCGCGCCCAGCTCGACGAGCGCCTCGGCCAGCTCCCGCCGAGATAGTTGCAATTTGCAACTTGGCGCCAGGGCCTGCGCCTCGAGGAGGTTCGGGGTCACGACCGCGGCGAGCGGGAAGAGCCGGCCGACGAGCGCCTCGACCGCGTCGTCCTCGAGCAGCCGCGCGCCCGAGCTGGCGAGCATCACCGGGTCGACGACGAGCGGGACGGGATGCGCCTCGAGCCAGTCGGCGACCGTCTCGACGATCGACCGCGAGAAGAGCATCCCGGTCTTCGCGGCGTCGACGCCGATGTCGTCGGCGACGGCGTCGAGCTGCGCGCGGACGAACTCCGGCGGCACCTCGTGCACCTCGGTCACGCCAACGGTGTTCTGCGCCGTGAGCGCCACGACCGCCGAGCAGCCGTGGACGCCCGCGGCGGCGAACGCCTTCAGGTCGGCCTGGATGCCCGCGCCGCCGCCCGAGTCCGAGCCGGCGATCGTCAACGCTCTCGCAGTCACGTGCTCTCCCTTCGCCGGCATGACCCGGATCAGGTTCAACGGGTGTGATCTCAGCCGCGGACGCGGCACCCCGGTGCGGAAACTCTACCGCCGGCGCAGCAGCCGGGCGACGACGCCGAAGTTGAGGTCGTACCCCCAGCCGA
This sequence comes from Gaiellaceae bacterium, assembly GCA_035688315.1. Classification (GTDB taxonomy): domain Bacteria; phylum Actinomycetota; class Thermoleophilia; order Gaiellales; family Gaiellaceae; genus Palsa-739. The sequence goes on from DASSND010000062.1 coordinate 56,940, forward strand.
ACGTCTTCGGCGTGAACAGCCGCGGATCGTCCGGGTTGAACCAGCGGGACTTCGCGCGCGCCAGCGTCGGCTTCCGCCAGTCGTACGGGATGCCGAGGAACTTGCCGGTTCCCTTCTCGCTCATGTATCGAGAGTAGTCGCGTGCGCCGCCTCCCGCCAGCCCTCGCCGCCGCCGCGACCCCGCGGATCCTCGAGCTGCTCGGGGCGTCGCCGGGCCGCGTCCTCGAGCTGGGCTTCGCGGGGATCCACGCAGGGCCGCTCGAGCTGGCCGGGTGGGACGTCGTCGTGGTCGAGCCCGACCCGGTGCAGGCGGAGCGCGCGCGGCAGCGCGGCGCGGTCGTGGCGGAGCGACCGGAGGGCCGCTTCGACGCCGCCGTCGCGCCTGCGGGCGCCGATCTCGGCGGCGTCGACGCGGCGAGGATCGTCCTCGTGGACGAGCGCGGCCGTGCTTCGATGGCGCCGTGAGGTGGGACGACCTGCTCGCCGGCGAGGAGCTGGCGCACCTGGCGACCGAGCCGGCGCGCGACGCGCGCACGGCGCCGCTCCCCGGAACGCTGCACCCGAAGCTCCGCGACGCACTCGCCCGCCGCGGGATCGGCGAGCTGTACGCCCACCAGGCCGAGGCGTACGCGCGCGCCCGCGCCGGCGGCAACGTGATCGTCACGACCGGCACCGCCTCCGGGAAGACCCTCGCGTTCAACCTGCCCGTCCTCGACGCGCTCGCCGGCGACCCCCACGTCCGCGTCCTCTACCTCTACCCGACGAAGGCGCTCGCGCAGGACCAGGCGCGCTCGCTCGCCGCGCTCGCCGTCCCCGGCGTCCGCGCCGCGATCTACGACGGCGACACCCCGACCGAGCAGCGCCGCCACATCCGCGGCTCCGCGAACGCGATCCTCACCAACCCCGACATGCTCCACGTCGGCGTCCTGCCTCGGCACGACCTCTGGGCCGACGTGCTCCACAACCTGCGCTTCGTCGTCGTGGACGAGGCGCACGTCTACCGGGGCGTCTTCGGCTCGCACGTCGGCAACGTCCTGCGCCGGCTGCGGCGGCTGGCGCGGATCTACGGCGCCGAGCCGCAGTTCCTGCTCGCGTCGGCGACGATCGCGAATGCGGGCGAGCTGGCGGAGCGGCTGCTCGGCGCCGAGGCGGAGGTCGTCGCCGGCGACGCGGCCCCGCGCGCGGAGCGGACGGTGGCGCTCTGGAACCCGCCGCTCCTCGACGCCGAGCTGGGGCTGCGCGCGAGCGCGCTCGGCGAGGCGTCGCGCCTGCTCGCCGGGCTCGTCGGCCGCGGCCTGCGGACGATCTGCTTCGCGAAGACGCGCCGCAGCGCCGAGCTGATCCACCGCTTCGCCTCCGACCGGCTCGACGCGGCGACGGCGGCCCGGCTCGCGCCCTACCGGGCCGGCTACACGCCGCAGCAGCGGCGCGAGATCGAGCGGCGGCTCGTCGCGGGCGAGCTGCTCGGCGTCACCTCGACCGACGCGCTCGAGCTGGGGATCGACATCGGCGAGCTGGACTGCGCGATCTCGGTCGGCTTCCCCGGCACCGTCGCGAGCCTGCGCCAGCAGTGGGGACGCGCCGGCAGGCGCAGCCACGGCCTCGCGATCCTCGTCGCCTCCGAGGACGCGCTCGACCAGTACTTCATGCGCCAGCCGGACGCGCTGCTCGACCGGCAGGTCGAGGCGGCGATCCTCGACCACGCGAACCCGCGCGTGCTCGACGGCCACGTCGCCGCGGCCGCGTTCGAGGCGCCCGTGGACGACGGCGACCGCGCGGTGCTCGGCGACGCCGCGCTCGAGCGCGCCCCGCACGTCCCCGAGCTGCGGCGCACGCCCCGCGGCTGGGTCTGGGCCGGCAAGGAGTCGCCGGCGGCGCGGATCCCGCTCCGCTCCACCTCGCCCGACGCGTTCACCGTGATCGACGTCTCGACGGGGACGCTGCTCGGCCTCGTCGAGCGCGAGCGCGCGTACACCACCGTCCACGAGGGCGCCGTCTACCTCCACCTCGGCCGCCAGTTCCTCGTGCGCGAGCTGGAGCTGCAGGCGCGGCGCGCGCTCGTCGAGCCGTTCGGCGGCGACTGGTACACGCAGACGAAGAAGGAGACCACGACGGCGATCGAGGAGCCGCTGCGCGTCGAGCGGCGGCTCGGCCTCGAGCTGTCGTTCGGCCGGGTCTCGGTCACCGAGCAGGTGGTCGCCTACCAGAAGAAGGCCGTGGCGGACGGCGCGACGCTGGCGACGATCCCGCTCTCGCTGCCGCCGACGAGCTTCGACACCGAGGCGGTCTGGTTCGTGCCGCGGCCGCACCAGCTCGAGGGTCTCGAGGCGATGCCGCTCCTGCTCTCGGCGCTGCACGCGGCCGAGCACTCGCTGATCGCGCTGCTGCCGCTCTGGGCGATGTGCGACCGCTGGGACATCGGCGGCCTCTCGACGAACCTGCACCCGGACACGGGCGCGCCGACGGTGTTCGTCTACGACGGCCACGCGGGCGGGGTCGGGATCGCCGAGCGCGGCTTCGCGCAGTTCGAGGGCTGGGTCGCCGACACCGAGCGCCTCGTCGCCGCCTGCCCGTGCGAGCGCGGCTGCCCCTCCTGCGTGCAGAGCCCGAAGTGCGGCAACCTGAACGAGTTCCTCGACAAGGGTGGCGCGCTCACCCTGCTGCGGAGGATGCTGGGCTCGTGAGGATCGTCGTCCGCCCGCCCGCGCCCGAGGACGCGCCGTCGTGGGAGCGCCTCGGCTGGCGCGCCGCCCCCGACCCGGCGCTGCTCGCACGCGAGCACGAGGCGTTCCGGGAGACGCTCGCGGGAGCCGGCGCGGAGGTGGTCGTCGCGCGCGGCGAGCCGGGGAACCTCGACTCGATCTACGTCTTCGACCCCGTGCTCGCGACACCCGCGGGCGAGGCGATCCTGCTCCGCCCGGGCAAGGAGGCGCGGCGCGGCGAGCCGGACGCGCTCGCGCCCGACCTGCCGCTGCCCGTCGTCGCGCGGCTCGAGCCGCCCGCGCTCGCGGAGGGCGGCGACACCGTCTGGCTCGACGAGCGGACGCTCCTCGCCGGCCGCTCGTACCGCACGAACGACGCGGGGATCGAGGCGTTGCGCGCGGCGCTCCCGCAGGTCGACGTGCTCGCGTTCGACCTGCCGCACCTGCGCGGCCGCGACGAGGTGCTCCACCTCCGCTCGCTGCTCAGTCCGCTCGGACCCGACCTCGCCGTCGGCTATCCGCCGCTCCTGCCGGCCCGGCTCGTCGAGCTGCTGGCCGAGCGGGAGATCCGGCTCGTCGGCGTCCCCGACGACGAGGTCGAGACGACGGGACCGAACGTGCTCGCGCTCGCGCCCGGCCTCGCCCTCGCGCTCGCCGGCAACGACGGCACGCGCCGGCGGCTCGCCCGGGCCGGCGTCGAGGTGCTGACCTACGAGGGCGACGAGATCTCCCGCAAGGGCGACGGCGGCCCGACCTGCCTCACCCTCCCTGTCGATTTCGGCCCCGCCCGTTCGTCGTGACGACGACAGCAACCCGAGGAGGGACGACGTGCAGTACCTGCTCCTGATCTACGACGACGAGACGGGCGGCGCGGCCGTCGACCGCGAGGCGATGTACGCGGAGTACCGCAGCTTCACCGAGCAGCTCGTCGCGGCCGGCGCCCTGCGCGGCGCGAACGAGCTGCAGCCCAGCTCGACGGCGACCACGGTGAGCGTCCGCGACGGCGAGACGCTCGTCACCGACGGGCCGTTCGCCGAGACGAAGGAAGTCCTCGGCGGCTACTACCTGATCGACGTCGCCACCCTCGACGAGGCGCTCGAGTGGGCGGCGAAGATCCCGACCGCGCGGCTGGGCCGGATCGAGGTGCGCCCGGTCGTGACGCGGACCGCGGAGGTTGCCTCGTAGACGACCTCGCCCGCGCCTTCCGTGACGAGCGGTCCAAGTCGGTCGCGATCCTCGCCCGCGTCCTCGGCGACCTCGACCTCGCCGAGGACGCGGTGCAGGACGCGTTCGTGCGCGCGGCGGAGGTCTGGCCGCGCGACGGCGTCCCCCGCAACCCGGGCGCCTGGATCGTGGCGACGGCGCGCAACCGCGCGATCGACCGGATCCGCCGCGAGCGGACGCTCGAGCGCAAGACCGAGCTGCTCGCGCGGGCGGCGGCCATCCCGCCGGACGAGGAGGCGACGATCCCGGACGAGCGCCTCGAGCTGATCTTCGCCTGCTGCCACCCGGCGCTCGCGACCGAGGCGCAGGTCGCGCTGACGCTGAGCCTCGTCGGCGGCCTGACGACGCCGGAGATCGCGCGCGCCTTCCTCGTCCCCGAGCCGACGCTGGCGCAGCGGCTCGTGCGCGCGAAGCGGAAGATCCGCGACGCGGCGATCCCGCTGCGGGTGCCGCCGGAGCACCTGCTGCCCGACCGGCTGCGCGCCGTCCTCGCGGTCGTCTACCTCGTGTTCAACGCCGGCTACGGACCGCCCGTGCGGCGCGAGCTGTGCGCCGAGGCGATCCGGCTGGCGGCGATCCTCGCGACGCTGATGCCCGACGAGGCGGAGGCGCACGGCCTGCACGCGCTGCTCCTGCTGCACGACGCGCGCAGCGCGGCTCGCGTCTCGGCCGCCGGCGAGCTGGTGCCGCTCGACGAGCAAGACCGCTCGCTCTGGGACGCGGCGGAGGTCGAGCAGGGCCGCGCCGCGCTCGAGCGCGCGCAGCCGCTGCGCCGCCCCGGCCCCTACCAGCTGCAGGCGGCGATCGCCGCGCTCCACGTCGAGCCCGAGACCGACTGGGCGCGGATCGAGGTCCTGTACGGCCGCCTCGCGGAGCTGCTCCCGTCGCCGGTGGTGGAGCTGAACCGGGCCGTCGCCGTGGCGATGGCGCGGGGGCCGGAGGCGGGTCTCGCCGTCGCGGAGCGGATCGAGGGGCTCGACGGCTACCACCTCTGGCATGCGACGCGGGCCGACCTGCTGCGCCGGCTGGGGCGCGGCGGCGAGGCGCGCGCGGCCTACGAGCGGGCGCTCGCGCTCGCGCCGAGCGAGGTCGAGCGGGATTTCCTGCGCCGCCGCGCTGGTACAACGGGCCTGTGACCGAGCGCGAGGCACTCGGCGGGACGCTGATCCTCGGCGGCGGCTTCGCCGGCGCCTACGTCGCCCGGCTGCTCGGCGGGCGCGGCGCGACGATCGTCAGCCCCGAGAACTTCATGCTCTACACGCCGCTGCTCCCGGAGGCCTCCTCCGGGACGCTGGAGCCGCGCCACTGCGTCGTGCCGCTGCGGGTGATGTGTCCCCGGGCGGAGCTGCTGCTGGGCGAGGCGACCGCGCTCGACCTCGCGGCGCGCACCGTCGAGATCGAGACCGACGCCGGCCCGCAGCAGGTGCGCTGGCGTGAGCTGGTGCTCGCGCTCGGCGCGGTGCCGCGCACGGTCCCCGTCCCGGGCCTGACCGAGCACGGCCTCTCGTTCAAGACGCTCGCCGACGGGATCCATCTCCGCAACCACGTCCTGCACCAGCTCGAGGCGGCCGACGCGGCGCTCGACGAGCACGAGCGGCGGCGGCGGCTCGCGTTCGTCTTCGTCGGCGCGGGCTACGCGGGCGTCGAGGCGCTCGCGGAGCTGGCCGACCTCGCCGAGGACGCGCTGCGCTTCTACCCGCGCCTGCGCGACACGCCGCGCCGCTGGGTGCTCGTGGACGCGGCGCCGCGGATCCTGCCGGAGATCCCGTCACGGCTCGGCGCGTACGCCGACCGGGAGCTGCGCGAGCGGGGGGTCGAGATCCACGTCGACACGACGCTCGGGTCGGTGTCGGCGGAGGAGGCGGTGCTCGGCGACGGCACGCGCGTCCCGACCCGGACGGTCGTCTGGACGGCCGGCGTCGCGCCGAACCCGCTCCTGCGCCGGTGGGGGCTGCCGCTCGACGACCGCGGCCGCGTCGAGGTGGACGAGCTGCTGCGCGTGCGCGGGCACGAGCACGTCTGGGCGCTCGGCGACTGCGCCCGCGTGCCGAACCGGCGCAGCGACCGGCCCGACCCGCCGACCTGCCAGCACGCGCTCCGCCAGGCGCGCCGGCTCGCGAAGAACCTCCGCGGCGAGCCGAGACCGTACGGCTACCGGATGCTCGGCCAGGTGGCGACGCTCGGCCGCCACAAGGGGATCGCCGACGTGCTCGGGCTGAAGATCCGCGGCTTCCCCGGCTGGTGGGTGACGCGGACGTACCACCTCTACCAGCTGCCGCTGCTGCAGCGGAAGCTGCGAGTCGTCGTCGACTGGACGGTCTCGCTCTGCTTCCGCCGCGACGTCGTCGAGCTGGGCCGCCTCGGCCACCCGCCGGGACTCGGCTGATGGACCTCGCGCCGCTCTTCGGCCTGCGCCTGCGCACGCCGCGGCTCGAGCTGCGCCCGCCGACGCACGACGAGCTCGTCGAGCTGCGCGAGCTCGCGCGCACCGGCGTCCATCCGCCGGACTTCATGCCCTTCCAGTACGCGTGGACGGAGGAGCCGTACTCGGAGGATTGGGTCGTCCGCTTCCACGAGGAGCGGCGCGAGGCGTGGCGGCCCGACGCGTGGGCGCTCGCGCTCGGCGTCTGGGTGGACGGTGCGCTCGCCGGGCTCCAGGAGGCGACGGCGAAGGACTTCGCGACCACGCGCACGGTCACGACCGGCTCGTGGCTCGCGCTGTCGTTCCAGGGCCGCGGGATCGGCACCGAGATGCGCGCCGCGGTGCTCGAGCTCGCGTTCCACGGCCTCGGCGCCCGGCTCGCACGCTCCGGCGCGATCGACGGCAACGCGGCCTCACTGCGCGTCTCGGAGCGGCTCGGCTACCGCGTCGCGGGCCGCTCCACCCTCGCGCCGCAGGGCGTCGAGGTGGGGCACACCGACCTCGAGCTGCGCCGCGAGGACTGGCGCTGTCCCGTCCCCGTCGAGATCGAAGGGCTCGAGCCCTGCCGGCCGCTGTTCGGGCTCAGCCCCGCGGCAGCAGGACCGTGAACGTCGAGCCCTCGCCCGGCACCGAGCTCACGTCGATGCTCCCGCCCAGCGCGTCGACGATCTCGCGCGCGATGTAGAGGCCGAGGCCGGAGCCGCCGACGCCGCGCCGCATGTGCGCGTCGAGGCGGTAGAACTTCTCGAAGATCCGCTCCTGCTCGGAGGGGGCGATCCCGAGCCCCTGGTCGCTCACCTCGAGCCGCACCCGCTCTGGCTCGTCGGCGAGCCGCAGCTCGACCCGGCCGCCGTCCGGCGAGTACTTGATCGCGTTCTCGACGAGGTTCGAGAGCACCTGGCGGAGCAGGTTCTCGTCGCAGACGAACGGCCGCGTCCGCGACGGCGCGACGAGCGTCAGCGTCGCCCCGGGGTGCTCGCGCGCCTCGGCGGCGGCGAGGACGCCCTCGCACAGCTCGCGCAGGTCGAGCGGCGCCCGCACCGGCAGGACGCCCTCGCCCGCGGTCAGCCGCGCGCTCAGGACGAGCTGGTCGACGATGCGCGACAGCTGCGCCGACTCGACCTCGACGATCCGCAGCAGCTGCCGCCGCTTCGCGTCGGGCAGGTCGGGGCGCGCGAGCAGCGTCTGGGCCGCGCCCGACACCGAGGTGAGCGGCGTCCGCAGCTCGTGCGAGGCGGTCGCGACGAAGTCGGCGCGGGCGCGCTCCAGCGCGTGCGCCTCGGTGACGTCGCGGACGGTGAGGACGAGGCCGCCCTCGAAGCGGCTCGTCGCGGCGGCGAACCAGCGCGGCTCGCCCGCCACCTCGACCTCGGCGAAGTCGGTGCTGTCGAGCAGCCGCGCGTAGGCGGGCACGACCTCGCCGGCCGGCCGCGCGAGCGCGAAGCCCGTCTCGACCCCGAAGTGGCGCTCGGCGGCCGCGTTCCACGAGCGGACGCGCCCCTCCTCGTCGACGAGCACGACCGCGTCGGAGACGTGCGCGAGCGCGCGGGAGGCGTTCGCGCCCTGCTCGGCGCGGCGGCGCGCCTCCTCCTCCTCGCGATAGAGCCGGTGCAGCCGCCGCGGCACGCCGGTCAGCAGCGTGCCGGCGATCGCGAGCGCGAAGAAGCCGGCGACGACGAGCCCGCCGACCGAGCGGATGAACGTCGCGCGCTGCTGCGCGCGCGTGTCCTGCACGAACGCGCGGATGTCGGCCTGCATCTGCGCCGCGGTCTGTGTGAAGCGCCCGAACTCGCGGTCGTTCGCGAGCACCTCGGCCCGCGCCTGCTTCTGGCCGACGCGCCCGTCCGCGACGAACGTGATCAGCTTGTCGTAGTAGCCCTGGAGGCCGCGAATCTCGAGCCGGAGGACGGCGAGCCGGTAGCGGAGCCTCGGGCGGTCGCGGGTCAGCCGCTCGATCCGGCCGAGATTCGCCGCCACCGCCTTGCGGCCGGCGAAGTACGGCTCGAGGCTCGTGCGGTCGGTCGTGACCATGTACCCGCGCGCGCCCGTCTCCTCCTGGGTCATCCCCAGCACGAGGCTGCGCACCGACGCCTGCAGCGGGAAGACGACGTGGATGTAGCGGCTCTCCGCCGAGCGGTACAGGCCGAAGGCGGAGAAGATCCCGAGCGCGAGCACGGCGGCGAGCAGCACCAGCAGCGTCAGGAGCGACGCCTGCATGCGCAGTCTCGCGACGTCTGCGGCGGTCCTCGGCCGCCAGCGGATGCGCGCCGTCAGTTGCCGCAGACGAGGTCTATGCCCCGCCTCGATGTGCACCTAGGGCCCGAACCTCGTCATCCCACTCCGCAGCCCGACACGATCTTCAGGTCGACGATCGGGCGCAGCTCCGCCCCGTTCGGGAGCGCTCCCCGGGTGATCGTCAACGGGTTCCAAAAGCCGAGGCCGGTGATCCGCGCCGTCGCGCCGAGCAGCTGCCAGGAGGGCTTCACGCCGGTGCAATGGCTCGTGAACTCGCGCCGGGCGGCCACCATCCGCGAGCGGAAGCGCGTCCGGCCCGAGAGGCAGTGCGGGTTCGCGAGGTACGCGTTCATGTACCGGTCGCCCGGAATGTCGTAGAGGACGAGCGCGATCTCGCCGTCCGAGCCGATCCGGTAGCGGTCGACGATCACCTCGAAGTGCCAGAGGTGGCGCTGGAAGTAGGTGGTGCGCCGCTGCGTGATCCGCGCGGGACGCTTGAACGTGCCCACCCGGGGGATGTTGGTCTGGCGCAGCGAGGTGACGATCTTCGAGCGGTCGCGGTCGCTCGCGGTGATCAGGCGCCAGAGGGTGCCGCCGCACCACGGGCCCGGCTTGCGGCCTGCGCGCTGGGCGGCGCCGGGCGCGGCGGTGATCGCGACGCCCGCGACAAGGGCCGCGACGAGGAGCAGCGGGAGAAGGCGATGCAGACGGCGGTGCACTGGGCGGCCGGGACGCTCGGACCGGCCCGTTCAGTGTGCCCGAACTCAGCGGAGAGCGCGAAACGCCGTCTCGAGCCGCTGCCGCGTCGAGAGGACGCCCGCGAAGAGGTCGCCGTGGCGGCGGACCCGCTCGAGCACGGCCGTCATCGTGAACGCGGCGGGGTCGAGCGACTCGGTGACCTCGTCCCAGCGAAGCGGCGTCGACACGGGGGCGCCGGGCTTCGGCCGCACCGAGTAGACGGACGCGATCGTCTTCCCCTCGCCGTTCTGGTTCGCGTCGATCAGCACGCCGCGCCGCTTCGCCTTCGACCACTCCGTCGTCACGAGCCCGCGGTGGGTGCGCGCGAGCGCGCCGGCGACGATCTCGGCGAAGCGCCGCGTGTCGTCGTAGCTGTAGCGCCGCTCGACGGGGACGAGCACGTGCATCCCGTCGGCGCCGCTCGTCTTCGGGAAGCCGGCGAGTCCGAGCGCGTCGAGCGCCTCCTTCACGAGCAGGGCGACCTGCACGGTCTCGCGGAAGCCGACGTCCGCCGCCGGGTCGAGGTCGAAGAGCACGAAGTCGGGCCGGTCGGGCCGGTCGACGCGCGAGTACCACGTGTTCATGTCGATGCAGCCCATGTTCGCCATCCAGAGGAGGGCGCGCACGTCGTTCACGAGCGGCGCGTCGATCCACTTCCTGCGCGGGCGCGACTCGCGCGTCGAGACCTGCACGCGAAAGGTCGGGATGAAGTCGGGCATGTGGGAGGGCGCGTCCTTCTGGAAGAACGCCTTGCCCGCGGCGCCGTCGGGGTAGCGGCGCATCGTGAACGGCCGCTCGCGCAGGTGCGGCAGGAGCGCCGGCGCGACCGCGCGGTAGTAGTCGAGCAGGTCGCCCTTCGTGATCCCCTCCTCGGGCCAGAAGAGCTTGTCGAGGTTCGAGAGCTTCACGCCGTCGTCCTCGGTCGCGGCGGGGCGCTCCCGCCGCACCGCCTGCGCCGGCTTGTCGTCGCGGAGCCCCTGGAAGGAGGGCGCGCGCAGGTGCCCGTCGTGCGTCCACTCGGCGAACTCGACCTCGCAGACCAGCTCCGGCTCGACCCAGACGACGTCGCCCTTCCGCACCTTCGGCATCTTCGGGACGACCGGGAACGGCGAGTCGTCGCGGCGGAGCGGCTCGAGCTTCGCGAGCAGCTCGTCGATGTCGCGCTCGCCGAAGCCGGTGCCGACGTTCCCGACCCAGCGCCACTCGTCGCCCTCGCGGACGCCGAGCACGAGCGAGCCAAAGCGGCCCTCCCGCCGGCCCTGCCCCTTCGTCCAGCCGCAGACGACGAACTCCTGGCGGCCGTGGGTCTTCACCTTCAGCCACTCGCCGCCGCGCTTGCCCTCCCGGTACGGCGAGGCGGCGCGCTTCGCCATCACCCCCTCGAGCCCCTGCTCGCCCGCCGCGGCGAGCAGCGCCTCGCCGTCGTCGAAGGCGCCCGAGACCTGGATCGTGCGGCTCTGGATCACGAGCCGCTCCAGCCGTTCCCGCCGCTCGCTCAGCGGGAGCCCGACGAGCGGCTCGCCGTCCAGCTCGAGCAGGTCGAACAGCTCGTAGACGAGCGGCGTGCCGGGCTTGCCCTGCTGCATCGCCGAGAAGCTCGGCCGGCCGCGCTCGTCGAGCGCGCACACCTCGCCGTCGACGACCGCGTTCGGGGAGCGGAGCGCCTTCGGCAGCTCCTTTGCGATCGCGGCGAAGCGGGCGGTCAGGTCGTTGCCGCGGCGCGAGCGGAGCGTCGCCTCGCCGCCGCGAACGTAGGCGAGCGCGCGGTAGCCGTCCCACTTCGGCTCGAAGAGCCAGCCGTCGCCCGCGGGCAGCCGCTCCGCGAGGGTGGCGAGCATCGGCGCGTAGCGGCGCGCCGCGCCGGCGGACGGCGTCGCCTCGCCGTCCTCGTCCCGCTTCCGGAGCAGCAGCCAGTTCTTCTCCTCGCCGGAGAGGTGCGCCGGCACGAGCGTCCACGTGCCGCGCAGGCGCTCGCCGTGCAGGCGGACGGTGAGGCCGCCGTCGGGCTTCTGCTCGAGCAGCTCGTAGGTGCCGCGATCCCAGATCTCGACGGTGCCGGCGCCGTAGTTCCCGGCCGGGATCTCGCCCTCGAAGCTCGCGTACTCGAGCGGGTGGTCCTCGACGTGGACGGCGAGCCGCTGCTCGCCGGGCTCGAGCGGCACGCCCTTCGGCACCGCCCAGGAGAGGAGCACGCCGTCCTGCTCGAGCCGGAAGTCGTAGTGGAGGCGGCGCGCGTCGTGGCGCTGGACGACGAAGATCGGGCGGCCGTCGCCGTCGCGGCCCGAGCCGAACGGTTCGGGGGTCTGCTCGGTCGCTCGCCTGCGCTTGTACTCCGAGAGCCTGTCGCTCACGACGCTGTTCTAGCGCGTGACCGCTGCGTCCGCTCGACGCTCTCGCGGAGCGCCTGCATCAGGTCGACCACCTCGGCCTCCTGCTCCTGCGGCTCCGGCAGCGGCTGGCCCTCCGCCTTCGCGCGCAGCAGCTCGAGCAGCTCGGCGCGGTAGGTGTCGTCGTACTTCGCGGGGTCGAACGGGGCGGAGAGGTTCTCGACGAGCGAGCGCGCCATCTCCACCTCGGCCTTCCGTACCTCGCCGCCCGCGGCGTCGCCGACGACCTCGTCGGGCGAGCGCACCTCCTCGGCGTAGTACATCGTCTCGAGCACGAGCACGTCGTCGCGCACGCGCAGGCAGGCGAGGTGCTGCTTGTTGCGGATCACGACCTTCGCGATCCCGACCCGGCCGGTCTCCTCGAGGGCGCGCACGAAGAGGCGGTACGGCTTCTCGCCTCCCTCCTGCGGGGCGAGGTAGTAGGCCTGGCGGAAGTAGATCGGGTCGATCTCGTCGAGCGCGACGAAGTCGCAGATGTCGACGGAGTGCGTCAGCTCGACGTCGAGGCGGTCGAGGTCCTCCGACTCGAGCGGGACGTAGCGGCCCTTCTCGACCTCGAAGGCGCGCACGACGTTCTCCGCGTCGACCGACTCGCCGGTGTCCTTGCGCACCTTGTCGTAGCCGAGCGGCTGCAGGTCGCGGCGGTCGACGAAGTGGAAGCGGAGGTCGTGCGAGCGGGTCGCGGTCAGCATCCGCACCGGGATGCTGACGAGCCCGAAGCTGATCGTGCCGCTCCAGATCGGCCGTGGCGCCATGCGCCGTAGATCCCCCCGCGCCGCCGCCCGGAAACGAGGTTTGCCGCGCCCGAGGCCGGGCACGAGCGGCGACGAGGAGGTTCGCACTCCGAACCGCCTTCTCCACCCAGCGGGGGGTCGGAACTCGGGGCCGGCAGGGCTTTTGCCGGCCTCGAGTCGTATCCCTATGGTTCACACGCGGCATCAGCATTCGGGGATAAGCCTGTGGACGATGTGGACAGGCGCACCCCCGCACCGCAGCAAAACTGCGTAAATCTTCCGAAAGGTGCCTAGGTGAAGACGCCGAGCGAGCGGAAGCGCGCGCGCCGCGTGCGCCGCAGCTCGTCGCCGGGCACCTCGCCCAGCTCGTCGAGCGCATGACGGAGCGCCTGGCCCAGCAGGCGCGCGGCCGCGTCGGGATCCGTCTGGGCGCCGCCCTCGGGCTCCGGCACGATCGCGTCGATCACGCCCAGCTCGAGGCAGTGGGCCGCGTCGGGCTTGAACGCCGCGGCCGCCTTCTTCGCCTGGCCCGCGTCGCGCCAGAGGATGCTGGCGCAGCCCTCCGGCGAGATCACGGAGTAGATCGCGTTCTCCTGCATCAGCACGCGGTCGGCGAGCGCGATCGCGATCGCGCCTCCCGAGCCGCCTTCGCCGATCACGCAGGCGACCGTCGGGACGGTGAGCCGAGCCATCGTCGCCTGCGAGAGCGCGATCGCGCCGCCCTGGCCGTGCTGCTCCGCCGCGACGCCCGGGTACGCGCCCGGTGTGTCGACGAGCGAGATCACCGGGAAGCCGTGCCGGTCGGCCAGCTCCATCACCCGCATCGCCTTCCGGTAGCCCTCCGGGTTCGGCATCCCGAAGCGGCGGGACGCACGCTCGTGGATGTCGCGCCCCTTCTGCTGCCCGACGAGCGCGACCGTGCGGCCGTCGAGACGGCCGAGGCCGGCCACCATCGCGCCGTCCTCGCCGAGGCCGCGGTCGCCGTGCAGCTCGAACCAGTCCTCGAGCAGCCGCTCGACGTAGTCGAGGGTGTACGGGCGGCTGTCGTGCCGCGCCAGCTCGACCTTGCGCCAGATGTCCTCGTCGGTCGCCGGCTCGCCGATCCGGTCGATCTGGCGCTGCAGCCGCTCCAGCTCGCCGGAGAGGCGCGCGCCGCCGAGCAGCGGCAGGCTCTTCAGGCGGCCGAGCCGCTCACGGAGGCGCAGCTCGTGCTCACTCGGGGGCATCGAAGAGCCTCAGCAGGCGGGAGAGCGTCGGCCGCAGCTCCGGGCGCGGCACGATCGCGTCGATGTGGCCGAAGCGGAGGTTCTGCTCGGAGCGGCCGAAGTCGTCGGGGAGCTTCTCGCGCGTGATCTCCTGGACGACGCGCGGGCCGGCGAACGACATGAGCGCGTTCGGCTCGGCGAGCAGCACGTCCCCGAGCGTGGCGAAGCTCGCGAGGACGCCGCCCGTCGTCGGGTGCGCCATCACCGAGATCATCGCCTGGCCGGCGTCGCGCAGGTCCTCGATCGCGGCGACAGTCTTCGGCAGCTGCATGAGCGCGAGGATCCCTTCCTGCATGCGCGCGCCGCCCGAGCTGGTGACCGCGACGAGCGGCATCCCCGCCTCGGCGGCGGTGTCGCAGGCGCGCGAGAACTTCTCGCCGACGACGCTCCCCATCGAGCCGCCCATGAACTTGAAGTCCATGACGGCCAGCTGGCAGCGGCGGCCCTCGATCGCCGCGCCGCCGATCACCAGCGCGTCGGAGAGGCCCGTGGACATCTCGGCCTCCGCGAGCCGCTCGGGGTAGGGGCGCAGGTCGAAGAAGGAGAGCGGGTCGTCGGAGTGGAGGTCGGCCGCCTCCTCGACGAAGCTGCCGGGGTCGGCGAGCGAGGCGATCCGCGCCGGCGCGCGCATCGGGAAGTGGTGGCCGCACTGCGCGCAGACCCAGAGCGCCTGCTCCAGCTCGTCGTCGCGGTAGTGCGAGTGACAGGCGGGGCAGGTGTTCGGGTGCTGCGGCGGAGGCGCCGGCTTGTCGTCGGTCTCGACGGACACGTCGATTCTCGCCATCGTCGCCAGCTTAGACCGGGCGAGCCCGGGGAGGGTTGCGCGGCCGCCCGCTCTACAGGCCGAGCGCGGTCGTGAGCCGCTCGAGCTTCTCGACGTTCGCCGGGTCGGGCGCGAGACCGGTGAGGCCGGCCCCCGCGAGCGTGCCGCTCTCGCGGACGGCGATCAGGAGCCGCTCGACCTCGGCGAGCGTCGGGCCGTCCGGCTCGGGCATGAAGACCGACAGCTCCGCCGGATCGAGGACGTCGCAGTCGAGCGCGACGTAGACCTTCTCGCAGCGGGCGAGCACCGCGGCGGGCTCGTCGCCGATCCCCGCCGCCCGGATGAACTCGACCTCGGGCGCGTCGAGGTTGCGCGCACCCCAGAGGGCGACGTCGTGCGCGTCGACGGCGCCGCCGTCGAGCAGCATCCGCAACGGCATCCCCCACTCGTTCCCGGACGGCGAGGTCTCCGGTGTGTTCAGGTCGCCGTGGGCGTCGAGCCAGACCACCCCGACGCGGCCGTGGCGGGCGGCCAGGCCCTCGACGACGCCGACGTGCGAGCAGCAGCAGCCGCCGAGGACGAGCGGCAGCGCCGGCAGGTCCGAAGCGACGGCGAGCACCTGCGCCTGCAGCGAGTCCTCCTCGACGACCGCGACTTCCGGGTAGTCGAGCGGCAGCGAGGCCGCCTCCACCATCGCCTCGCCGCCGTCGCCCCAGGCGCGCGGCACGCGGACGAGGCCGGCCGCGAAGGTGCGGCCGCAGGCGTGGCACTCGTAGCCGTCGCCGACCGCGACCGCGGTGAGGCCGTGGCAGGAGGGGCAGCGGGCGCGGAGGATGCTCATGCGAGCCGCTTCTCGTAGACGACCTGCTCGATCGCGACGCGCATGCCGACGCTCTCGTAGAGCCGCGTCGCCCCGGTCGGGTTCTCCGCGTCGACGCCGAGCCCGACGTGCGGCCAGCCGCGCCGGCGGAACTCGCGGAAGCTGTGCAGGAGGAGCGCGCGGCCGAGCCCCCGCCCGCGCCAGGGGCGCCGCACGCCGAGCGCGCCGATCCAGCCGCCGCCGCCGCGGTTCGGGTCGTTGCGGGCGACGGCCGCCACCTCGTCGCCGTCGCGGACGAGGAACCAGAGCGTCGGGTCGTAGTCGGGCGCGGCCCGCTTCTGGTCCCACCACTCCTCGAACGCGCGCGGCTGGTGCTCCCAGTGGTCGGCGAACGCCTCCTCCAGCGCCGCGTGGAAGGCGCGCGCGTCGCGCTCGTCGAAGCCCTCCAGGCGCAGGCCGGCCTCCAGCTCCGGCGCGGGCGGCTCCTCGTCGAGGTCGATCGTCATCTCCCAGAAGCGGCGCACCTCGCGGTAGCCGTGCGCGGCGAGGAGGGCGGGGGCGGCCGGGTCGGCGGCGAGCGCGACGGCGTGGACGCGCGCGACGTCGTGCTGGCGCAGCCGGGCCTCGGCGCGCTCGAGCAGCTCGGAGCCGAGCCCTCGCCCCTTCGCCCGCTCGGCGACGACGCCGATCTGGACGGCGATCTCGCCGTGCGCCTCGACCCAGCCGAAGGCGACGATGCCGGCGTCGTCCTCGTAGAGCCAGGTGCCGCGCTCCAGGTCGACGCCGTCGAGCCAGGCGCGCACGTCGGGCTCGCCGATCCGCGACGGGCGGCCGAGCAGCGCCTCCTCGTCCTCGGCGAGGAAGGCGGCGACCGCCGCGAGGTCGTCCGGGGTCGCCGTGCGCCGGTTCACGAGACGAGCCCGTCGAGCGCGGCGCCGAGCCCGTCGAGCGTGTGCAGCTCGACGTCGGGCTGCGGCTCGGGCTCCTCGCCGAGGCGGTTGACCCAGACCGTGCGCAGGCCGAGCGCGGTCGCCGGGGCGACGTCGTGGAAGAGGCTGGCGGCGACGTGGACGTGACCGTCGCGCGGCGCGCCGGTGCGCTCGAAGAACGCGTGCCAGTGCGCGGGGGCCGGCTTGTAGGAGCCCAGCTCGCCGGCGACGATCGCCAGCTCGAAGGGGACGCCGATCGCGGCGAGCGAGGCGTCGACGAAGTCGCGGTCGGTGTTGGAGAGGACCGCGAGCTTCCAGCCGCGGGCGCGCGCGTCCGCGAGCGCGGCGGCGACCTCCGGGAACGGCTGCCACGACGGCAGCGAGGCGCCGAGCGCGTCCGCCTCGTCGTGCGGGAGCGCGAGCCCCTCCCGCTCCGCGAGCCGGGCGAGCGTGAGCGCGAGCACCTCCCGGTAGGAGCGCTCCGGCGCCTCCCGCTCGACGAGCGGCTCCAGCTCGTGGTAGCCGTGGAGCAGCCGCGGCGCGTTCTCGGTGCCGAAGAGCCGCTCCAGCTCGCGCCCGATCCCGCCGTTCCAGTCGATCAGGGTGCCGTAGCAGTCGAAGGTCGCCCACCGCTGCATGGCCGCGAGCCTACACTTGCCGTCGTGACCGGTCGCGCGACGCACCATCGCTGGGAGGACGTGCCGCGGGAGGAGCTGAACCCGCTGATCGGACGGCGGCTCGTCACCGGCGACAAGCTGATGCTGGCGCACGTCTATCTCGCGAAGGGCGCGGTCGTCCCGAAGCACGCGCACGAGAACGAGCAGCTCACCTACATCCTCGAGGGGCATCTGCGCTTCCGGCTCGGCGAGGACGGCAGCGAGGTCGTCGACGTCCGCGCGGGCGAGGTGCTGCACCTGCCGTCGCAGCTGCCGCACGAGGCGGAGGCGATCGAGGACACGCTCGACGTGGACGTCTTCACGCCGCCGCGCCAGGACTGGCTCGACGGCTCGGACTCCTACCTGCGGGGGTCTAGGCCGCCGGCCTGAAGGCGAGCAGCTCGGCGCCGTGCTCGCGGAGCCAGGCGCGCTGCTCGCGCCAGCCGGGGCGGCGGCTCTCGACGAGGCTCCAGAAGCGGCGCGAATGGTTCGGCTCGCGCAGGTGGCACAGCTCGTGGACGACGACGTAGTCGAGGACGTCGTGCGGGGCGAGCGCGAGCCGCCAGTTGAACGAGAGCGTGCCGCGCGTCGAGCAGGAGCCCCAGCGGGTGCGCTGGTCGCGGACCTGGATCCGCTCGTAGCGGACGCCGAGCGCGGACGCCTCCTCGTCGGCGACCATCGCCGCCAGCTCGCGGACGGCCTGGCGGGCCTCCGGCTCGGAGACCGCGCGCGCGTCGAGCCCGAGCCGCGGCACCTGCTTCGCCCGCTCGGCCGCGATCCAGTCCGCGTGCGCCGCGGCGATCCGCTCCGCCTCCGGCTGCGGCAGCCGGTACGGCACGGTCAGCTCCGCGGGCGCGCCCCAGGGCACGCGCAGCGTCCACCGCCGCGCCCTGCGCGAGCGTCGCACGACGACCCGCTCCTCCATCCGAGCGAGGCTACCCGCCGCCTCGGCCGTGGCCGAGACGCCGAACCGGACTAGTCGCGGTACTTCTCGAAGACGACGCAGGCGTTGTGGCCGCCGAAGCCGAAGCTGTTCGACACCGCCACCTGCACGTCCGCGTCGCGCGCCTCGTTCGGGACGTAGTCGAGGTCGCACTCCGGATCCTCGACCTCGTAGTTGATCGTCGGCGGCAGCTTGCCGTCGCGGACGGCGAGCACGGTGAACATCGCCTCGATCGCGCCCGCGGCGCCGAGGCAGTGCCCCGTCGCGCCCTTCGTGCCGGAGACCGGCGTCGCGCGCGCGTTCTCCTCCCCGAGCGCGAGCTTCAGCATCTTCGTCTCCGAGATGTCGCCGATCGGCGTCGAGGTGGCGTGCGCGTTCACGTAGTCGATCTGCTCCGCCCCGACGCCCGCGTCGCGCAGCGCCATCTCGAACGCGGCGACCGGCCCCGTCGGGTCGGGCTCGGTGATGTGCTTCGCGTCGGAGGAGAGCCCGTAGCCCGCCACCTCCGCGTAGATCGTCGCGCCGCGCGCCTTCGCGTGCTCCAGCTCCTCCAGCACGAGCACCGCGCCCGCCTCGCCCATCACGAAGCCGTCCCGCTCCGCGTCGAACGGCCGCGACGCGCGCTGCGGGTCGTCGTTGCGCCGCGACAGCGCCCGCATCGCGCCGAACCCGGCGATCCCGACCGAGCACACGGCCGCCTCGGTGCCGCCGCACAGCATCACGTCGGCGCGGCCGAGCCGGATCGCGTCCATCCCGTCGCCGATCGCCATGTTCGACGCGGCGCACGCGGTGCACTCGGAGAGGAGCGGCCCGCGCGTGCCCAGCTCGATCGACACCCAGCCGGCGCCGAGATTCGGGATGATCGCCGGGATCGAGAACGGGTTGACCCGGTCGGGGCCGCGCGTCGCGAGCGTGTCGTAGCACTCCTGGAAGGAGCGGAGCCCGCCGATGCCGGTCGCGATCGCGGCGCCGATCCGGCCCGCCTCCTTCGCGATCTCGAGCTGCGCGTCGGCCTCCGCCTGGCGCGCCGCCGCGAGGATCAGGTGCGTGAAGCGGTCCATCCGCCGCGCCGCCTTGCGGTCGATCCACTCCGTCGGGTCGAAGTCCTTCACCTCGCAGGCGAAGTGGACGGGATAGTCGCTGTGGTCGAACTGCGTGATCTCGCCCGCGCCCGACTCGCCGGCGAGCAGCGCGGCCCACGTCGACTCCGGGTCCAGGCCGAGCGGCGTCACCGCGCCCAGCCCGGTGACGACGACGCGGCGCCGTCCGTTCGGTGACCCGTTGTCGCTGCTCACATTCCCAATCCGCCGTCGACGAGAAGCACGTCGCCCGTGATGAACGACGCCTCGTCGGAGCAGAGGAAGCGTACAGCGCCCGCGACGTCCTTCGGCTCTCCGAGCCGTCCGAGCGGAGTGTTCTGGAGCATCGCCGCCGTCGCCTCCTCCGGCAGCACCTCCGTGAGCTGCGTCGTCACGTACCCGGGCGCGACGACGTTCGCGCGCACGCCGCGGCTGCCCAGCTCGCGCGCGAGCGACTTCGTGAAGCCGATGATCCCCGCCTTCGACGCCGCGTAGTTGGTCTGGCCCCAGTTGCCGTGCACGCCGACGATCGAGGAGACGTTCACGATCGCGCCGGCCCGCTTCTTCATCATCGGCCGGCAGACGGCGCGGCACGTGTAGAAGACGGACGAGAGGTTCGTCTCGATCACGGTGCGCCAGTCGTCGTCCGGCATGCGCGCGAGCAGGCCGTCGCGCGTGAGGCCCGCGTTGTTGACGAGGATGTCGAGGTCGCCGGCCTCCGCGACGAGGCGCGCCGCCTCCTCCGCGGACGAGACGTCGGCCCGGATCGCGGTGCCGCCGATCGCCGCCGCGAGCGCGTCCGCCTCCTCGCCGCCGGTGCGATAGCCGACGACGACCTCGGCGCCGCCGCGCGCCAGCTCCTCGGCGATCGCCCGCCCGATGCCCTTCGACGCGCCCGTGACGAGCGCGCGCTTCCCCTCCAGGGAGGCGAACATCACGCTTCCGCGAGCAGCTCGGGAAGCCGGTCGAGCGCGTCGAGGTTGTTGACCGAGATCGCCTTGACGCTGCGGTCGATCCGCTTCACGAGGCCGGAGAGCACGTTGCCCGGGCCGACCTCCACGAACGTGCGGACGCCCTCGCGCATCAGCTCGGAGGCCGACTGCGTGAAACGGACGGGGGCCGTGAGCTGGTCGACGAGCAGCGGGCCCATCCGGTGCGCCGACTCGAGCCGCGCCGTCACCGTCGACATGAACGGGGCCGCCGGCTCCTGGAAGCGGACGCGCTCGATCGCGGGCCGGAGCCTGTCGGCGGCGCGCGCCACGAGCGGCGAATGGAAGGCGCCCGAAACCTTGAGCTTGACCGCGCGGCGCGCCCCCTCCTCGGTCGCACGCTCGATGCACTCGTCGACCGCGGGATTCTCGCCGGAGACGACGATCTGCCCGGGGCAGTTGTAGTTGGCCGGCCAGACGCCGAGGATCTTGCGGCAGAGCATCTCCACCTTCTCGTCCTCGAGCCCGAGGATCGCAGCCATCGAGCCGGGGTGCATCGTCGCCGCCTCCGCCATCGCGAGGCCGCGCTCGCGGACGAGCGCGATCGCCTCCTCGACGCTCATCGCCTCGGCGGCCGCCAGCGCGGCGAACTCGCCGACCGAGTGGCCGACCACGAAGTCGGGGTCGACGCCGCGATCCCGCAGCGCCGCGAGCACGGCGAGCGACGTCGCGACGAGCGCCGGCTGCTGGACGGCGGTGTCGAACAGCTCCTCGGGCGGCGCGTGGAAGCAGAGTCGTTCCAGGTCGAGCCCGCAGGCGGCGCTGCCGCGCTCGAACACGGCCTTCGCCGCGGGGACGGCCGCCGCGATGTCGCGGCCCATCCCGACCTCGAACGAGCCCTGACCCGGGAAGCAGAACGCGATCTTCGTCATGCCCGCTCCTTCGTCCAGCGCACGAGGGCGCTCCCCCAGGTGAGACCGGCGCCCATTCCCGTCATCAATACGAGACTGCCCGGACGAAGCCTGCCGTCACCCTGCGCGTCGGCGAGCGCGAGCGGGATCGAGCCGGACGACGTGTTGCCGTAGCGGTCGACGTTGATCACAACCCGTTCAGACGGGATCCCGAGCTTCTTGGTTGCGTGGTCGATGATGCGGACGTTCGCCTGGTGCGGCACGTAGACGTCGACGTCGTCGATCGACACGCCGCAGCGGTCGAGCACCGCGCGGGCCGACTGCTCGAGCACGCGGGTCGCGAACTTGAACACCTCGCGCCCGTTCATCTTCACGAGCCGGTCCGGCTGCTCGAAGAGACGCGAGCCGCTGCCGGGGAGCCAGAGGTTGGCGCCGCCGGCGCCGTCCGCGCCCAGCTCGAAGCCGAGGAAGCCCGGCTGCTCGGAGCGCTCGAGCACGACCGCGCCGGCGCCGTCGCCGAAGAGGACGAGGGTGGAGCGGTCGCTCCAGTCGAGGATCCGGGAGAGGACGTCGCCGCCGACGACGAGCGCCCGCTGCGCGAGCCCGCCGGCGAGCATCCCGTACGCCTGCGCGAGCGCGTACATGAAGCCGGTGCAGCCGGCGGAGAGGTCGTAGGCGGCCGCGTCGGTCGCGCCGAGCGCGTCGGCGAGGATCGCCCCGGTCGACGGGAAGGCCATGTCCGGGGTGACCGTGGCGACGATCAGCAGGTCGACGTCGGCGCCCTCGAGGCCCGCCTGCTCGAGCGCCGTCCGGCAGGCGGGGAGCGCGAGGTCGGAGAGCGCCTCCGTGTCGGCCGCGATCCGCCGCTCGCGGATGCCGGTGCGCTCGCGGATCCACTCGTCGGAGGTGTCGACGTACTGCGACAGCTCGTCGTTCGTCACCACCCGCTCGGGCGCGTGCACGCCGAGCCCGGTGATCGTCACGGACGCGCCGGCGGCGCCGATCATGCGTCCGCCCCGACGAACACGGTCAGGGTCGCCTCGGCCGCGGTCTCGCCGCCGACGCTCGCGCGCCCTTCGCCCTTCGCGATCGGGCCGCGGACGCGCACGAACTCGCATTCGAGCAGCAGCTCGTCGCCCGGCTCGACGACGCGCTTGAAGCGGCAGCCGTCGATGCCGGCGAAGAACGGGATCTTGCCGCGGTTCGCCTCGTCGGCGAGCACGGCGACGGCGCCGCACTGGGCGATCGCCTCGATCGTCAGCACGCCCGGCATCACGGGCCGGCCGGGGAAGTGCCCGGGGAACCACCAGCCGTCGGCGGGGACGGAGAGGCGGCCGACGACGCGCTTGCCCGGCTCCAGCTCGAGGATCTCGTCGACGAGCAGGAACGGCTCGCGGTGCGGGATGATCGCCTCGATCGCCTCCCGCCCGAACGGTGTCGCGGGCGCGCTCATGCGACGCGTGGTTCCAGCCGCTCGCGCATCCGGTTGCGCCCGCGGTGCGCGTGGCACTTCGCGGTGCCGACGGGCATGCCGGCGGCGTCCGCGATCTCCTCGAACGAGTAGCCGAGCGCGTCCTTGAGGACGATCACCTGCGCCTGCTCCTGCGAGATCCCGGCGAGCGAGGCGCACAGCTCGCGGCGCAGCTCCGAGATCCCGGCCGCGCGCGCCGGGTCTCCTGCCTCGCCCGCGTCGAGGTCGTCGGCGAGCGGCTCGTGCGCGCGCGTGCGCTGGCGCTCGGCGACGTCGCGGCAGGTGTTGACGGCGAGCCGGTGCAGCCAGGTGGAGAACTGCGCGTCGCCGCGGAACTGCCCGAGCCGGACGACGAGCTTGGCGAGCGCCTCCTGGGCGGCGTCGCGGGCGTCCTCCGGGTCGCGCAGGAGGTGTCGCGCGAGCCGTTCGACGCGGG
This sequence comes from Gaiellaceae bacterium, assembly GCA_035688315.1. Classification (GTDB taxonomy): domain Bacteria; phylum Actinomycetota; class Thermoleophilia; order Gaiellales; family Gaiellaceae; genus Palsa-739. Next base: position 79,584 of record DASSND010000062.1, read on the forward strand.
GCGCGTGGCGCGCGCACAGTTCCTCGAGCGCGTCGCGGTCGCCGTTCTTCGCTCGGGTCACCAGGATCGGGTCGCTCAGGCGGTCGTAGGAGAGCCGCTCCTCGCGGAGCGGACGTGTGATCGGACGCGCGGAGCCACGAAGCGGTTGCACGGCGAGGTCTAGTCTAAGCGGTGGTGTCCGGGCTTTCCGCGGAGGAGGTGGAGCCGCTCCTGCGCGGGCGCTTCGGCGTCCCGTACCGCTTCCTGGAGACGTGCCCCTCGACGCAGCGGCTGCTTCCCGAGGACGTGCCGGAGGGCGCGGTCGTCGCGGCGGACGAGCAGACCGAGGGTCGCGGGCGACTCGGCCGCAGCTGGCACGCACCGGCCGGGCGGGGGCTGCTCTTCTCGCTGCTGCTGCGGCCGCGGACGCCGATGCCGCTCTGGCCGGAGCTGTCGCTCGTCGCCGGGGAGGCGGTCGCGGCGGCGCTCCGCGCGGAGGCGGGCGTCGCCGCGGTGCTCAGCCACCCGAACGACGTCCTCGTCGAGGGGCGCAAGCTCGTCGGCGTCCTGCCCGAGGCGAGCCCGGGCCGGGTCGTGCTGGGCGTCGGCGTCAACGTGAACCAGGCCGCCGACGAGCTGCCCACGGGCACGGCGAAGCCGCCGACCTCGCTGCGCCTCGAGACGAGCCGCGAGTGGCCGCGCGCGCCGCTGCTGGCCGCGATCCTCTGGGAGCTGGAGCGCCACTACGACGAGTGGCACCGGCTTCACCGCGTGCGGTAGAGGTGCGCGAAGCGGTTGCCTGCCGCGTCGACGACGATCACGCGGTAGGCGTACGGCCGCTTCTTCAGCCAGAAGCGGACGAGACCCGGCCTGCGCACGCTCGTGAACGTGCGCTTGCCGACGACGAGCGTGACCTTCGCCTTCTCGGAGAGACGGAACCACATCTTCGCGGTGGAGACGACGGTCAGCTCGGGCGCCGTCGAGTCGACGACGAGCGGCGCGGTGCGGACGAGCGTCGTGATCGGGTCGGTGACCGAGAGGCGGAGCGTGTAGGCCCCGTCGGGGGCAGGGGTGCCGTCGGCGAGCAGGCCGTCCCAGGCGACCGTCTGCACGCCTGCCTCGTAGACGGACTCGGCCGGAGTCGCGACCACCGAGTCTCCCTGGAGCACGTCGACGCGAGCCTCGACGCCGCCGGTCGCGAGCGTGAACGAGAGCGAGACGGCGGCCGGCTTCGCGAAGGAGACGGCGGCGGTCGAGGCCGCGAAGGCGGCCAGGGTCGGGTCGAGCAGGAAGCCGGCGGTCGAGGTCGCGGTCTCACCGGTCGCGGCGGTCGCGGTCAGGTTCACCTGGTAGGAGCCCGGCAGGAGCCCGCTCGGCAGCGTGTAGGGAAGCCGCTGCGGGCCGGCCGCCTGCGGGCCGGAGAAGATCGTGGTCACGGTGCCGGCCGGCCCGACGAGCGTCGCGACCACCGAGGCCGCCCGCGAGAGCGTGTACGCGACGGTGACGGCGTCGTCGGCCGGGTCGCCGCCGGGGGAGACGACCTGCGGCGTCGCGGCCGGCGACTCGAACGCGAGCGCCGTCGTCGTCTTCGCGCCCAGGCTGCCGCTCGCGCCGCGCAGGTCGGGCCCCGCGATCGTCCACGTGTAGCGCCCGGGCGCGACGGCGGTCGAGTCCCAGGTCCAGTCGAGCGTCGGGCCGACCCCGCTCTGGGTCGCGACCGCCGCGCCGGCCTCGTCGGCGACGGTGACCGTCCACTGCGCCTCGCCGGAGAGCGTCCCGGTGAAGCGGACGAGCCCGCCGAGCTTCCCGGAGACCTTCGGCGCGTAGAGCTTCGGCCCGCCGCTCGCCGCGACGGCGCGCGCGATCGCGGGGAGCTGCGCGTAGAGCGCGTTGCCGGGGCAGTCGGTGAAGCCGGTGTCGCGGTGGCCCGAGACCGCGCGCAACACGACCGGGACGCGAGCCGGGAAGCGGGTGTTGCCGCCCGAGGGCCAGGTGACGAGCGACACCGGGTCGACGTGGGCGAGGTCGAGCCGCCAGGCGAGCAGCTTCACGAGCGCCGCCTTCGCGGCCGCGCTGATCTTCTGCGACCCGTACGCGCCGAGCACGGCGACGCCGACCGAGCCGGTGTTGAAGCCCTGCGCGTGCGCCCCGACGACGGGCTTGTCGACGCCGCCGTAGCGGCCCTCGAAGATCTGCCCGTACTTGTCGACGAGGAAGTTGTAGCCGATGTCGTTCCAGCCGTTCCCCTGCACGTGGTACAGCTCGATGCCGCGCACGATCGCGGCCGACTGCGCCGCCGTGTAGTTGTTCGAGCCGGCGGTGTGGTGGACGACGGCGAAGTGGACGGCGTCCGCGTAGAGCGGCTTCCCCTTGCGGATCGACTCGTCGGCGTGCCAGGCGGAGCGCGGGATGATCGGGGGCGAGCCGGCGATCGCGAGCCGGCGCGCCGTCGTCCGCTCGACGTCGCTCTGGACGTAGTAGGCGCGCAGTCGCGTCACCGTGCCGCGCGTGCGGAAGCGCACGGCGGTCGAGGCGCCGAGCCAGGTCAGGTCGCCGAGCCGCCAGCCGCGCGCGGGGTCGGCGTCGGCGGCGCGCCACGCGCTCCACCGGCCGGTCGTCGAGCGCACCGAGAAGCGCACCTCGCCGGAGCCCCGCCAGTGGAGGCCGAGCATGTCGAAGCGCGCGGGCGCGGCGGCGGCGAGGGTGCGGGCGCCCGGGGCGAGCGGGACGTCGCGGACGGTCATCGCGACGCCGGCCTCCGCGACCGCGGGGGCGGCGACGAGGAGCGCGAATGCGAGCAGGAGCGTCTTCACGGCGAGGCCGACCCGGTGCAGGGTCGCTGCTCCTGTTTTCGGCGGCAAGGCCGAAAGACCCTCCCCTGATGCAATCCTTACGTCGATGACGGCGCGGCTCCTGCCGGTCGTGCTCGCCGCCGCCGCGGCGCTCCTCTTCGCCGGGGCGGCCGGCGCCGCAACGGGCGCGCGCGTGCTCGCGATCCGCTTCGGCCCGGATCTCGAGGTGAACCCGGTGACGCAGGACTACCTCACCGGCGAGCTGTCGCGGGCGGCGAGGGACGGCTACGACGCGGCCGTGGTCGTGCTCGACACGCCCGGCGGCCTCTCCAGCTCGATGAAGACGATCTACCAGGCGGAGCTGTCGGCGAAGCTGCCGGTGCTCGTCTACGTCGCTCCGGAGGGAGCGCGCGCGGCGTCGGCGGGCGTCTGGATCGCGCAGGCCGCCGACGTGCTCGCGATGGCGCCGACGACGAACATCGGCTCCTCGACGCCGATCGACTCCTCCGGCCAGAACCTCGGCTCGGATCTCCGGCGCAAGGTCGTGAACGACGCGGCCGCCTCGTTGACCGCGCTCGCGCAGTCGCACCGCCGCAACACGACGTGGCCCGCGCTCGCCGTGAAGCAGGCGTCGAACCTGACCGCGCGGCAGGCGCTGCGGATGAACGTGATCGACGCGGTGGCGCCGAGCCTGCCCGCCCTGCTCCGGCAGCTCGACGGCTACCGGACGAAGGACGCGTCCCGCCCGTTCACGCTCCACCTCGCAGGCGCCCGGATCGACCGCGTCTCGCCGGGCTTCTTCACGCACCTGCTGAACGCGATCATCGACCCGAACGTGCTCAGCCTGCTCTTCCTCGCGGGCATCGCCGGGATCGGCTTCGAGATCTTCCACCCGGGCGTCGTGCTGCCGGGAGCGCTCGGCGGGGTCGCGCTCGTCACCGCGCTCTTCGGCTTCTCCGTGCTGCCGATCTCGTGGGCCGGCCTCGCCCTGATCCTGCTCGGCGTCGCGCTGCTCGTGATCGACGCCCACGTCGCGAGCCACGGCGCGCTGACGCTGTCGGGGCTCGTCAGCCTCGCGGTCGGGATGCTGATGCTCTTCCACGACGCCCCGGCGCCCTACCACACGTCGCTGCCGCTCGTGCTCAGCCTGACCGTGACGATCGGCGCCTTCTGGGCGTTCGCGCTCTCGAAGGCGGTCGCGGTGCGGCGCCGGCCGGTCGCGGTCAGCCCGGAGCGGGTGCTCGGCGGCGAGGGCGTCGTGCGCGACCCCGAGCACGTGCTCGTCGCCGGCGAGCTGTGGCGCGCGCGGCGCAGCGACGGCGGCGAGCTGGCGCCGGGCGAGACCGTGCGGGTGGAGCACGTCGAGGGGCTCGAGCTGGCCGTCGCGCCGGTCGAGCCGGAGTAGGGTGTCGGCGGATGGACGCGCCGACCAACGCCTACGACGCGGACTGCTCCGGCGAGGGCTGGCCGGAGGGCGTGCGCGGCGTCCGCCTGCTCGAGCGGCCGCGGGGCACGCGCCTCGTGTCCGCGGTCTGGGAGCTGGATCCGGGCGCGGCCGCGCCGCACTACCACCTCCACCACGCCACCGAGGAGCTGCTCGTCGTGCTCCGCGGGACGGCGACGCTGCGGACGCCGGACGGCGAGCGGACGCTTCCGGAGGGCGAGGTCGCGCACTTCCCGCGCGGGGCGGCCGGCGCGCACCAGGTGCTCAACCGCTCCGGGCAGACGCTCCGCTACCTGATGGTCGCCGCGCACAGCACGCTCGACGTCGTCGAGTACGTGGACGAGGGCACGGCGGTCGTGTACAGCCACGCCGCGTCGTTCCTCGGCGAACGCGGCCTCCACTTCGAGCACTCCGTGCGCGGGTCGACCGGCACGGGCGGCGGGGAGTAGGCTCCCGCCCATGGCCGCCGGCCTCGTCGTCCTCGTCGTCGTCGTCTTCCTGCTCGTCCTCTTCCTGATCTCCGCGATCAAGGTGATCCGGGAGTACGAGCGGGCGATCGTCTTCCGGCTCGGGCGCCTCTACCCGGACCCGAAGGGGCCGGGCCTGTTCTTCCTGATCCCGGTCGTCGACCGGATGGTGAAGGTCGACCTGCGGACGATCACGCTCAACATCCCGCCGCAGGAAGTGATCACGAAGGACAACGTGCCGGTGCGGGTGAACGCGGTCGCCTACTTCCGGATCGTCTCGCCGAAGGACGCGATCGTCCAGGTGGAGAACTTCATGGTCGCGACCTCGCAGATCGCGCAGACGACGCTCCGCTCGGTGCTCGGCCAGCACGTGCTCGACGAGCTGCTCTCGGAGCGAGAGAAGATCAACTCGATCCTCCAGGAGATCATCGACGAGGCGACCGGCCCGTGGGGGATCAAGGTCTCGATCGTCGAGGTGAAGGACGTCGAGATCCCGGGCGGGATGCAGCGGGCGATGGCGCGCCAGGCGGAGGCCGAGCGCGAGCGCCGCGCGAAGATCATCAACGCCGAGGGCGAGTTCCAGGCCTCGGAGCGGCTGAAGGACGCGGCGCTCGTGATCGAGGACCACCCGATCGCGCTCCAGCTCCGCTATCTGCAGACGCTGCTCGAGATCGGCGGCTCGAACTCGTCGACGATCATCTTCCCCGCGCCGATCGACCTGCTCGAACCGTTCCTGGGCCGGAACAAGCCCGACTAGCCCGCAGGCCGGCGCCTACTGCTGCTGTGCGGCTTCGGCGGCCTGCTCGCGAAAGCGGCGCGCCGCCTCGATCGCGGCGCCGAGATTCAGGCCCTTGTCCTTGGCCTGCTTGATCAGCATCACGGTCTCGAGCGCGTCGATGTCGTAGATGCGCTGCTTCTTCCCCTTGGTGGGGATCTGGGCCTTGTTCGTCCAGTAGTCGAGCTGCATCTTGGAGATGCCGGCGATCTGGCAGACCTGCCCGAGGTACAGCTCGACCTTGTCGAGATGCTCCGCCAGATTTATTGGTTCTAGAAGATCGACTTGTCTGCTGATCGCCATACGGGTCCCTATCGAGATCGGGTAATTGACCCCTCGACTTGAGAGTTATAGAGGGATGACCCGATTTTTGGAAGAGCAGGCTGCGAAAAACTGAAGATTCGCGCGCTACTCGTCCTCGGCGGCGGCGTCCTCGGCGGGCTCGCCGGCCGCCGCAGGCTCGGCCGGGGCCGGCTGCTCCTCGCCGACCGCGGCGTCGCCGGCGTCCTCGGACTCGACGACCGGGGCGAGCGCGGAGACGGTCTCGTCGCCGCGGAGCCGCATCACGATCACGCCCTGGGTGGAGCGGCCGAGCCGCTTGAACTCCTCGACCGGGATCCGGATCACGGTGCCGCCGGTCGAGATCAGCATCACCTGGTAGCCGTCGCGGACGACGCGCGAGCCGACGATGAAGCCGCGCGCCTCGTTGAGCTGGATCGTCTTCACGCCGAGGCCGCCGCGGCCCTTGACCGGGTACTCGGAGAGACGCGTCCGCTTGCCGAAGCCGTTCTCGGTGACGACGAGCAGGTCGGAGTCGTCGGCGGCGACGTTGAGCGAGATCACCTCGTCGCCTGCACGCAGCTTCATCCCGGCCACCCCGGAGGCGTCGCGCCCCATCGCGCGGACGTCCTTCTCGTGGAAGCGGATCGCCTGGCCCTTGCGCGACACCATCAGCAGGTCGTCGTCGCCGGACGAGTGGCGCACCCCGACCAGCTCGTCGCCGTCGCGCATCTTGATCGCGATGATCCCGTCCGCCTTCAGCGGCGTGTTGTAGGCGGCCAGCTCGGTCTTCTTGACGACGCCGTTCTTCGTCGCGAAGACGAGGTAGCGGGCCTCCTCGAAGTTGCGCGTCTGGATCACGGCGCGCACCTGCTCGTCCTGGCGGAACGGCAGCAGGTTGACGATCGCGCGGCCCTTCGACTGGCGCGACCCGAGCGGCAGCTCGTGCACCTTGAGCCGGTAGACCTTGCCGACGTTGGTGAAGAAGAGGATGTAGTCGTGCGTGGAGGCGACGAAGAGGTGCTCGATGTAGTCGTCCTCCTTCAGCTCCATCCCCATCACGCCGATGCCGCCGCGCCGCTGCTCGCGGTAGGTGGTGACCGGCAGCCGCTTGATGTAGCCGGAGCGGGTGATCGCGATCACCATGTCCTCCTCGGCGATCAGGTCCTCCAGCTCCAGCTCCTCCTCGGCGGCGACGATCTCGGTGCGCCGCTCGTCGCCGCGGCCGTAGATCTGCCTGATCTCGAGCAGCTCCTCGCGGATCAGCCCGTCGATGCGGGCGGGGTCGCCGAGGATCGCGCGCAGCTCCGCGATCCGCTCCTGCAGGTCGCGGAACTCCTCCTCGACCTCCTTGCGGGCGAGCCCGGTGAGGCGTGCGAGCCGCATGTCGAGGATCGCCTGCGCCTGGATCTCGCTGAGCGCGAAGCGCTCCTGCAGCTGGGTGCGCGCCTCGTCGGTGTCGGAGGCGGCGCGGATCAGCGCGACGATCGCGTCGATGTTGTCGAGCGCGATCAGGTAGCCCTGGAGGACGTGGGCGCGCTTCTCGGCCTGCTGCAGCTCGTGCTTGGAGCGGCGGGTGACGACCTCGCGCTGGAAGTCGAGGTAGTGGCGGACCAGCTCGAGCAGGGAGAGCGTGCGCGGGACGCCGTCGACGAGCGCGACCGCGTTGTAGCCGAACGTGCTCTGCAGCGGCGTGTGCTTGAAGAGCTTGTTGAGCGCGACCTGCGGCACCGCGTCGCGCTTCAGCTCGACCTGGATCCGCATGCCGGTGCGGTCGGAGTGGTCGGCGAGGTCGGAGATCTCGGTGAGCGTCTTGTCCTGGACGAGGTCGGCGATCTTACGGATCACGCCCGAGTCGCCGCCCTTCTTGACGCCGTAGGGCAGCTCGGTGATCACGATCGCCGACTTGCCGCCGCGCAGCTCCTCGATGTGCGCGCGGGCGCGCATGACGATCCGGCCGCGGCCGGTGCGGTACGCGTCGCGGATGCCGCCGCGGCCGACGACGATCGCGCCGGTCGGGAAGTCGGGGCCCTTCACGTGCTTCATCAGCCCTTCGACCGAGATGGACGCGTCGTCGATCATCGCGACGATCGCGTCGATCGTCTCGCCGAGATGGTGCGGCGGCATGTTCGTCGCCATGCCGACGGCGATTCCGGTCGACCCGTTGACGAGCAGGTTCGGGAAGCGCGACGGCAGCACCGACGGCTGCCGGCGCGACTCGTCGTAGTTCGGCTCGAAGTCGACGGTGTTCGCGTCGATGTCGCGCAGCAGCTCGGTGGCGATGCGCGCAAGCCGCGCCTCGGTGTTGTGGCTGACGAAGCCGTTCGTCAGGAACGAGTGGTCGTCGGAGTCGACGCGCAGCGAGTAGACCGGCTGCACACCGCCCTCCTCGACCTTTGCGACCTCGGCGTAGTAGTAGTCGCCGGTGACGAGCGGGGCGACGACGGCGCGCGCTTCCTCCGAGGCGATGCGCTCCATGATCGAGGCGCCGCCGCGCTCCCAGCGCTCGATCCGGTCGACATTGTGTCGGCGCAGCCAGTCCTTGTCCTCCCACCGTGAGCCGCAGTCGCTGCGGATGTAGTCCGCGACAAACGGGACGTGATCGCTCGAGAGCGCGCTGCTCTCGCGCGGCACCTGCTGGAGCAGGTCCTCGAGCTTGCGCTGCTTCGCGCCGAGGAAGCCGACATCGAGCATGAACGCGCGTGCGTCGCGGCGGTTCGTGATCACGACCTTGTGCTCGCCCTTTTCG
>DASSND010000040.1:0-23334 GCA_035688315.1 Gaiellaceae bacterium
CCGGGCGGCGACTGCCAGGCGAAGAAGCAGAAGCTCGCGCAGGAGAGCGCCGCGAGCACGAGCACGCCGAGGGTCACCCGCCGCAGCAGGAACGCGATCACGCCGGTATAGACGCCGAAACGTGCCGAAAAGTTCCCGTCACCGGCACGCAGTCGAGAACCACGTTCTCGCGCGCTTCGGAGACCACTTGGCGAATGCGAGCGGGCGTTGGCGCTGCTTGCGAATCATCCGGACCGCGACGAGAGCGGAGCGCGGCTTCCCGGAGGCGTCGAGCCGGACTCGGACCCGGACGAGGATGCGCGCCGGGAGGAAGATGCAGCGTCCGCTCTGCGACGGAGTCGACGGGAGTCCGCGGCGTGTGAGGGGAACTTCGGCGCGGGTCGTATGGCAGCTCCTGCCGTCGAGCTGGAACCCCTTGAAGCGCGTGTCGAGCACGAAGAGGTTGGTCGAGCCCTGGTCGGTGGTCACGCCCAGCGACCCGTAGCCGAAGCTGCGCTGGACCGGAACTGCGTCGAGGCCGAAGCCCCTCGTCCCGCCCATGTCGCCGGTCGCACATGAGACGGTTCGGTCGACGGTCGATCCGCCGCCGCGTGCGACCGCGGCGACCACGCTCGCGGCCGCGGCCGCGCCGAGGGCGATCGCGGCGGCGCACACCGCGACCCGCCGCCACCGGCGAGCCGACGCGCGATCCTCCTCCTGGAGCCGGCCGCGCAGCTCGTCCAGGAACTCGGGCCGCCGCTCCGGCACCGTCAGCCGCTCGAGCCGGTCGTGGAGATCGGTCACCGGACGCGCTCCTCGCGCAGCGCGACGCGGAATCGTTCGCGCGCGCGATTCACCCGCGAGGCGACCGTACCCCGTGGGACGCGCAGCACCCTCGCCGCCGCGTCGTAGTCCAGGCCCGCCAGCTCCACGAGCAGCAGCGCGGCGCGGTCCGAGACCGAGAGCCGGGCGAACGCGCGATCGAGTGCCAGCCGCGTCAGCCGCTCCTCGCCGGCCGGCTGGAGGCGCTCCACCTCGGCGGTCGCGTCCTCCGGCCGGCGCTTCGCGCGCCGCAGCTCGTCCAGGCAGCATCGGTAGACGACACGGTGGAGCCATACCGCCTCGTGCGCCTCGTTCGCGAAGCGGCGCGGCAGCTTCCGGTAGGCCTTCGCGTACGCCTCCTGCAGCACGTCGTCGACGCGATCAGGCCGGGAGAGGATCCCGGCGGCGAGCCGCCGGAGTCGACGGTCGTGGCGGAGCACGAGCTGCTCGAAGCGCAGGTGCGCGGTCGGCGCGACGTCGCGCCGCTCCGGCTCCGGCTCCCGGAAGCGCTCCGTGAGGTAGACCAGCTCTGCGCTCATCCACCGATACATACGCCACAGACGGCGCGAAATTTCCAGGGCGTAGGATCGGCGCGTGAGCGTCGAGCGCCTCGCCGAGCTGGTCGAGTCCCGCCGGCCGTGCGTCGCGCTCACCGGCGCCGGGATCTCGACCGAGTCCGGGATCCCGGACTTCCGCTCCGCGCAGGGGATCTGGACGCGCTACGACCCGCAGGAGTACGGGCACATCGACGCGTTCCTCGTCGACCCGGCCAAGGTCTGGGACTTCTACGGCAGGCGGCTCGGCGTGCTCCGCGAGGCGGAGCCGAACGACGGGCACCGCGCGCTCGCCGAGCTGGAGGAGCGCGGCTTCGTCGAGGCCGTCGTCACCCAGAACGTCGACGGCCTGCACGCACGCGCCGGCACGCGCGAGCTGGTCGAGGTGCACGGGACGATGCGCACCGTCCGCTGCCTCCACTGCGGCACGCGCACGCCGACCGCCGAGGCGGCCGCGGACGGCCTGCCGCCGCGCTGTCCCGCCTGCGGCGAGATCCCGAAGCCGGACGTCGTCATGTTCGGCGAGTGGCTCCCCGAGGCGGCGCTCCGGCGCGCGCGCGAGCTGGCGGCCGCGGCGCGGCTCCTGCTCGTCGTCGGCTCCTCGCTCGAGGTGCACCCGATCGCAGGTCTGCCGGAGGACACGCTCGCCGGCGGCGGCGAGCTGGCGATCGTCAACCGGGGCGGCACGCCCTGGGACGGGCATGCGGCGGTCGTCGTCGACGCCGGCGCGGGCGAGACCCTGCGCGCGCTCGCGGCCGCGCTACCCGCGCGGCGGTCGCGGGACGGCGGGGAGTGACGCCGCGAAGATCGCCTCGCGCAGCCGCTCGTCGCGCGGCGGCTCGGCGAGCGCGAACACCGGCACGAAGCGCCCGTCGGCGTACGCCGTCGAGAGATAGTCCCCGACCATGCGCCCGCCCTCGGAGCGCGCGAGCCACGACATCGGCAGCGGCCGCGGCGACAGCTCCTGCGGCACGCTCCAGCTGCGGCCGCCGTTCGCGGAGGAGACGAACGCGACCTCCAGCAGGCAGGCGTGCGGGCAGGTTCCGGGCCGCCAGAACGCGTAGACGAGGCCGAGGTGGCCCGCCTGCGTCGGGTCGGCGACGAGCCCCGGCAGGAACGCCTGCACGGCGCGCTTCCCCGCCTTCAGCGGGATCCGCACCGGCGGCTTCCAGAGCACGCCGTCCGTGGAGGTGGAGAGCACGAGGTCGTTGCCGCTGCAGCCGGAGCGGAAGCGGCAGTCGTGCCACGCCGCGTACAGCGTGCCGGCGCCGTCGACGTCCGCCGACGGGAGCGCGATCGACCGCAGCGGCTCGTTCGAGCGGGCCGTGAGCGTCGAGACGATCGAGCGCGTGAACGTCTCGCCGCCGTCGGTGGAGACGAGCGACGCGATCGAGCCGGTGAGCGCCTGCTCGCCGTTGTAGGAGCCCGCGACGACGACCAGCCCTCCGTCGGGACGGATCACGGGCTGCGTCCCCACGAGCGTCCCCGCGGCGCGCACCGGCGTCGACCAGGTCGCGCCGCCGTCGTCGCTGTGCTGCACGACCGTCCAGTTCTTGACGTCGTCGGTGTAGGTCGCGTAGCAGCGCCCGCGGTGCGGGCTCGCCGCGTTGTTGTCGCAGGCGAACCAGTCCTTGTCGAGCACCGGCCCGGTGGCGACGACCACCGGCAGGCTCCAGTGGAGGCCGTCCTGCGAGCGTGAGACGAGCACGTGCGAGGAGCCCGTCTCCAGCGTCAGCGACCCGACGAGCCACACGCCGTGGGCCGCGTCGTAGGCGACGGTCGGGTCGGACGCGCTGATCTCCGTGCCGGGAGGCGACGACTCGAGCGTGATCCCGGGAAGCACCGTGCGGCGCCAGGTGCGGCCCGCGTCGGTGGAGACGGCGGCGCCGATGTTCGACGCCGCGCCCTGCTCGTAGCGCCCGAGCTGGTAGGCGGCGACGACGGTGGATCCCCACGCGAAGTCGTCCGGCTCGACCGCCGTCTCGTGCTGGCTGCGCGGGTTCGTCGAGGTGTCGACCGAGAGCCGCCGCGACACCACCTCGCAGTCGGCGGCGACCCGGTCGCGGACGTCGGCGCTGACGACGTCGCGCCCGCTTCCGCACGTGACGCGATCGCGACCGCCGAAGGCCGCGTCGACGAGGTCCGGGCCCCTGCGTCCCACGAGCACGTCGCTGCGCGGCGTCCCGACGAGGCGGGAGCCGGCCTGCTTCGCGACGATCCGGTCCGCGGCCGCCGGCCCGGCGGCGACGAGCGCCACCAGGAGTGGGACGACGAGCCGCCGCATCGCGGTACGGTAGCTGCGCGCGGTTCCGGCTCTGCGTGCTCGGGTATCGTCACGCCGAGCGAGCGAGGAGGAAGCGATGGCGGGAGGAGCGCGCAGGAACGACCTGCTGGGGCGGCTGGCCGACCTCAGCGAGGACGCGATCCAGCGGCTGGCCGAGGCGCCCGGCGCCGACAAGGCCTTACAGGCGCTGAACGGGCTGCGCGAGCGCGTCGACGAGCTGCAGCGCCGCGTGCGCGGGATCGAGGAGCTGGAGAAGCGGCTCGCCGCCCTCGAGAAGAAGGTCGACCGCCTCGCGCGGAGCGGCGGCTCGGCCTCAGGCTCGACGACTCGCGGCCGCCGGACGACGGGCGCGAAGAGCGGCGCGGCGACGAAGAAGCCCTGAGCGCTCCAGCTCGCGGCCCGCGAGCCCCAGGAGCGCGGCGAGCAGGAGGCCGCCGGCGAGGTCGCTCGGCGTGTGCGCGCCGAGCGCGACGAGCAGGACGAGCGCGGCGGCGAGCCAGACGGCGAGGAGCGGCCGCGCCCGCGGCAGGAGCGTCGCGAGCGCGCCGGCGACGAGGGCGCAGCGGAGCGTGTGGCCGCTCGGCCACGAGTCGTCGAACGCGACGACGTGCAGCCCGTCCCGGTAGAGCGCGGGCCGGACGAGCGCCTCCTTGCAGACGACCTCGAGCGCGGTTCCGAGCGCCCACGCCGCGAGCCACGCCGCCCCCACGTCGGCGCGGCCGCGCCGGCGCAGCGCCTCGGCCGCGGCCGCGAGGATCGCGAGCGAGACGAGCACCTGCCCGGGCAGCGTCACGACCTGCGCCGCGCGCGCCCACGCGTTCCCGAAGCTGACGTGGTAGAGCGGGATCAGCGACTCGAGGAAGCTCGGCGCCGGCCCGGGCTTCCCGGCCCCCGGCATCAGGTGCTCGGTCGCCCAGCGGTCCGGCCCGGTGAGCGCGCCGGCGGCGACGAGCACCGCGAGCGCGGCGTACGAGGCCGCGAGCCCGGCGAGCGCGCTACGCCGGGACACGGACCCGCAGCGCCGCGGGGACGATCTCGAAGCGGGCCGGTGTCGTCCCGACCTGCTCGCCGTCCAGCTCGATCGGCAGGCGCTCGGCCCCGTCCACGGCGACCGACGCCGAGCGCAGCACCTCGACCTTCGGGTGCGAGAGGTAGGTGCCGCGGTAGATCTTCGGCGAGGTGGTGACGAAGTCGCGCTTCGTGATGTCGCCGATCAGGACGACGTCGAAGAGCCCGTCGTCGGGCTTCGCGTCCGGGGCGAGCCACATCGCGCCGCCGTGGTACTGGCCGTTCGCGACGATCACGTCGTGCATCCGGCCCTCGCGGCGGACGCCGTCGTCCAGCTCGACGGTCACGGTCGTGTTCTCCCACTCGAGGAAGACGCGGACGAGCGCGTAGTAGAAGGTGGCGCGGCCGCCGGCGACCTTCGACATCCCGTTGGCGCGCCGGGCGACGGCGGCGCTCATGCCGACGCTGCCGACGTTGGCGACGCAGCGCGAGGCCTCGCTCCCGTCCCAGGCCCGGTAGGCGACGCGCCCCACGTCGACCGGGACCGCGCGCCCCTCGCGGGCGACGCGCACCGCGTCCTCGAACCGCGTCGGGATCCGGTGCGTGCGGACGAAGTCCATCCCCGTCCCGATCGGGATCGTCGCCAGCTCCGGGCCGCCGCCCGCGCGGACGAGCCCGTTCACGACCTCGTTCAGCGTCCCGTCGCCGCCGACCGCGACCACGAGCGCGGCGCCGTCGCGCGCGGCCGCCTCCGCCAGCTCGATCAGGTGGCCGGGCCGCTCGGAGAAGCGCGTCTCGCCGGCGAGCCCGAGGTGCGCCGCCCGGTTCGCGAGCGACGGCCAGCGGCGACCGGTGACCCCGTTGTCCGAGGCCGGGTTGACGAGGAAGACGGTGCCGCCGGCGCTAATGGCCCGAGGTGACGGTCGCGAGCGCCACGCGCGTCATCCGGTCGACCGCGGCGCGCAGCTCCTCGTCCGTGATCCGGGTGAAGACGCCCTCGACGACGATGTCGCTCACGGTGAGCAGGCAGCCCGCGTGGACGCCCGAGACCTTGCCGATGCCGCCGAGCGCGGCGACCGTGAAGAGCGCCGCCGCCTCCATCTCCACCGCGAGCACGCCGCGCGCCGACCAGCGCTCGTACTGGCCCTCGTTCGGGTTGTAGAAGACGTCGCTCGAGACGATCGGGCCGACGTGCATCGACTGGCCCAGCTCCTTCGCCGCGTGGACGGCGCCGTGGATCAGCTCCCACGACGCGGTCGGGCAGTGCGGCTCGTTCGCTACGAGGTGCATCGCGGTCGAGTCGGCGGGCACCGCGGTCAGCGCGACGATCAGGTCGCCGAGCGCGTGGTGCGGCTGGAGGCCGCCGCAGGTGCCGACGCGCATCAGCTTCGTGCAGCCGAGCTGGATCAGCTCCTCGAAGACGATCGTCGCGCCCGGGCAGCCCATGCCGGTGCCCTGCACCGAGACCGGCTTCCCCTCCCAGGTGCCCGTGAAGCCGAGCAGGCCGCGTTCCCCGTTCACCTGCCTGACGTCGTCGAGATAGGTGTCGGCGATGTACTTGGCGCGAAGCGGGTCGCCGGGAAGGAGGACTGCGTCTGCGTAGTCGCCGGGCTCGGCGCGGAGGTGGATTGGCATCGCGCGAGCTTATCTCGCGCGGTGGGATGATCCCCGCGTGAACGCGAAGCCGGTGACGCCGTCGCTGGAGCAGATCCTCGAGTTCTGCGCGGGCGACCCGGTCGAGCGCGTGTTCCTGGAGGACATCGCGCGGCGCGGGCTCGGCCGCTTCTCGGCGGTCGCGCGGGGCGGTCGGCTCGAGGCGCTCTGCCACGTCGGCGCGAACGTCGTCCCGTCGGGCCGCGGCTGCGGCGTCTTCGCCGACGCGGCGGCGCACGGGCAGGCGCGGATGATCATCGGCGAGGAGCGGGCCGTCGACGAGCTGTGGGAGGGGGTGGCCGACCGGATGCCGCGCCCGCGCGACGACCGTCCGGGCCAGCCGGTCTACGTGCTCCGCGAGCGGCCGGAGCCGGGCGAGACGGGGCTGCGTCCGGCGCGCCTCGTCGACCTCGACGTGCTCGTGCCCGCCTGCGCGGCGGCGCACCGGGAGGAGATCGGGATCGACCCGCTCCGCCGCGACCCGGAGGGCTTCCGCTGGCGGACGCGCGCGCAGGTCGAGGAGGGGCGCTCCTGGGTCTGGCTCGTCGACGGCGTGATCCGCTTCAAGGCGGAGGCGTCGGCGTGGACGCCGTCCGCGGTGCAGCTCCAGCAGGTCTGGGTCGACCCGGAGGCGCGGCGGCAGGGCTACGCGCAGCGCGCGCTGCGCGACCTGTGCCGGCTCCTGCTGGAGCGCGTGCCGACGGTCTGCCTCTTCGTCCGTCCCGAGAACACGCCCGCGCTGCGCCTCTACGACTCGATCGGGATGACCCGCGCGCTGCGCTACCGCTCGCTCGTCTTCTGAAGAGACCTGTCCCGCACGAGTAGCCTCCGCCGCATGGAGCGGCTGGTGCTCGCGCGGCACGGGGAGTCGGAGTACAGCGCGCGCGGGCTCGTCAACGGCGACGCAGGCGCCGACCCCGCGGTGGCCCTGACCGCGCGCGGAGAGGAGGAGGCGCGCGCGCTCGGCGCGGCCCTCGCGACCGAGCCGCTCGACCTCTGCGTCGTCTCGCCGTTCCCGCGCACGCGCCGCACCGCCGAGCTGGCGCTCGCCGGCCGCGACGTCCCGCTGCTCGAGGAGCCGCGCCTCGCCGACCCGCGCGCCGGCGCGTTCGAGGGGCGCCACCTGGACGAGTACCGCGCCTGGGCCTGGGCGACGGGATCCGGCGAGGACGCGCCCGGCGGCGGCGAGAGCCGGCTCGCCTGCGTGAACCGCTACGCCGAGGCGTACCGCGACCTGCTCGCCCGCCCCGAGCGGACGATCCTCGCCGTGGTCCACGCGCTGCCGATCGCCTACCTCGTGCTCGCGCTCCGCGGCGAGCCGCCGCGTCCCCGCGTCGACCTCCGGATCGAGCACGCGCACCCCAACGCGTTCGCCGGCGAGGAGCTGGAGCGCGCCCTCGCCGTCCTCGACGCCTGGCGCGCGGAGCCGACGTGGTGAAGCGGCTCGCCCGCCTCGGCCTGGCCCTCTGGCTCGGTCGCTGGCTCGCGCTCGAGCTGGCCTCGTGGCTCGTCCGCCGGCGCGCCCGCTGACACACTTCCCGCATGGAGCAGCGGATCGAGGAGTTCGTCCGCGCGCACGACCTGATCCCGCCCGGCGGCGAGGTCACCTGCCTCGTCTCGGGCGGCGCCGACTCGACGTGCCTCCTGCACGTGCTCGGCCGGCTCGGCTACCGCGTCTCGGCGCTGCACGTGAACCACCGCCTGCGCGGCGCCGACTCCGACGCGGACGCCCGCTTCTGCGCCGAGGCGCTCGGCGCCGAGGTCGTCGAGCTGGACGGTCGCGGCCGCAGCGAGGCGGAGCTGCGCGAGCAGCGCTACTCGCTCGCCCGCGACCGCCTCCGCGCGACCGGCCACACCGCCTCCGACCAGGTCGAGACGATCCTCTACCGGCTCGTCTCGCGCGGCGCGCCGACCGGGATGGCGCCCCGTCGCGACGACGGCGTCGTCCACCCGCTGCTGCCCGTCCGGCGGGAGGAGACGGAGGCGTACTGCCGCGCCCACGGGCTCGCCTTCCGCACCGACTCGACGAACCCCGACACGAAGCGGGGCCTGATCCGGGACGAGATCCTGCCGCTCCTGCGCCGCCTCCATCCGGCCGCCGACGAGAACCTCCTGCGCGCCCTCGACGCGCGCGAGACGCTGCCGCCCGCGCTCGCCGAGCTGCTCGCCTCGCCGCTCGGCTCGAAGCGGGTCGACCTCGGCGGCGGCGTCCAGGCGGTGCGCGAGTACGACCGGCTCTGGCTCGAGCGCGGCCCCGTCCCGCTCGAGGGCGTCGTCGAGTGGGGCCCGTGGCGGATCTCGTCCGACATGCCCGGCCTCGACGTGCGAGGATGGAGACCCGGCGACCGGCTCGCCGGACGGAGCCGCAAGATCCAGGACGTGTTCGTCGACGCCAAGATTCCCCGTTCCGAGCGCGAAGCGTGGCCGCTCGTCGTGCGCGGCGACGAGGTGATCGCCGTGCCCGGCGTCGTCGAGCACCCGGGAGTGACCGTTGTCCGCGACTGAGCTGGAGCGCGCCGTCGGCGAGGTGCTGATCGACGAGGAGACCCTCCAGCGGCGGATCGCGGCGCTCGGGGAGGAGATCTCGGCCGACTACCAGGGCCGCGAGCTGCTGCTTGTCGGGGTGCTGAAGGGCGCCGTCTTCTTCCTCGCCGACCTGATGCGCCACCTGCACGTCCCCTGCGAGATCGACTTCATGGCGATCTCGAGCTACGGCGTCTCGACCGACTCCTCGGGGGTCGTCCGCATCCTCAAGGACCTCGACATCAACATCGAGGGACGCAACGTGCTCGTCGTCGAGGACATCATCGACTCGGGCCTCACGCTCTCCTACCTGATGCGCAACCTCGAGGCGCGCGAGCCGGCGTCGCTCGAGATCTGCGCGCTGCTGACGAAGCCGGAGCGGCGGGAGATCGAGGTGCCCGTCCGCTACACCGGTTTCGAGATCCCGAACCGGTTCGTGATCGGCTACGGGCTCGACTTCGCCGAGCGGTATCGCAACCTGCCGTACGTCGGCGTCCTCGACTCGGCGCTGATCCCCGAGGGCACGTAAACCGCGGCGAATCCGCAGGACTCGAAAGCCCGTTGAACGGGCATGCCGCTGGTACCCTGGCCCGTGAGTCCTCGTGAATCGCTTCTTCCGTAGCGCGCTCTTCCCGCTGATCATCATCGCGGCCCTCGTCTGGCTCGCGTTGCAGACCCTCGGCGGGCACGGCACGAAGACGACGCAGCGCTCGACGTCCTACGTCTACGACCTCGTCCGGAACAACCCGGACCAGATCAGCGGCAACGTCGTCGTCGACCCGAACAAGCAGTCGCTGACGCTGACGACGACGAGCGGGCAGAAGGTCAGCGTCCACTACGCGAACCCGCAGTCGGAGGCGGCGCTCGAGCAGACGATGCTCGCGAACGGGGTCGAGTTCGACTCGAAGGGCGTCGGCTCGTCGCCGTGGTGGTCGATCCTCACCTCGCTGCTCCCGTTCGTCCTGCTCTTCGGGTTCTGGATCTTCCTGATGAACCAGGTGCAGGGCGGCGGCTCGAAGGTGATGAGCTTCGGCAAGTCGCGCGCGAAGCGGATGACCCCGGACGCGCCGAAGATCGGCTTCAAGGACGTCGCCGGCGTGGACGAGGCGGTCGAGGAGCTGCAGGAGATCAAGGAGTTCCTCGAGAACCCGAAGAAGTTCCAGGCGCTCGGCGCGCGCATCCCGAAGGGCGTGCTGCTCTACGGGCCGCCCGGCACCGGCAAGACGCTCCTGGCGCGCGCCGTCGCGGGCGAGGCGGGCGTGCCGTTCTTCTCGATCTCCGGCTCCGATTTCGTCGAGATGTTCGTCGGCGTCGGCGCGAGCCGCGTCCGCGACCTGTTCGAGCAGGCGAAGCAGGCGGCGCCGTGCATCGTCTTCATGGACGAGATCGACGCCGTCGGCCGGCACCGCGGCGCGGGCCTCGGCGGCGGCCACGACGAGCGCGAGCAGACGCTCAACCAGCTGCTCGTCGAGATGGACGGCTTCGAGATGAAGGACAACATCATCCTGATCGCCGCCACGAACCGGCCCGACATCCTCGACCCGGCGCTGCTGCGCCCGGGCCGCTTCGACCGGCAGATCGTCGTCGACCGCCCGGATCGCGTCGGCCGCCGCAAGATCCTCGAGGTGCACACGAAGGGCAAGCCGCTCGCGCCCGAGATCGACCTCGACACGCTCGCCTCCGGCACGCCCGGCTTCACGGGCGCCGACCTGGCGAACCTCGTCAACGAGGCGGCGCTGCTGGCGGCTCGCCGCGGCAAGAAGATCATCGAGCAGGACGAGCTGGAGGAGGGGATCATGCGCGTCGTCGCCGGGCCGGAGAAGAAGGCGCGGCTGCTCTCCGAGCACGAGCGCAAGATCACCGCCTACCACGAGATGGGGCACGCGCTCGTCGGCCACTACCTCGAGCACACCGACCCCGTCCACAAGATCACGATCGTCTCGCGCGGCCAGGCGCTCGGGTTGACGATCTCGCTGCCGACCGAGGACCGCTACCTGACGACGCGCACCGCGCTCATGCACCAGATGGCGATGACGCTCGGCGGGCGCGCCGCGGAGGAGATCGTCTTCCACGAGGTGACGACCGGCGCGGCGAACGACCTGGAGAAGGTCACGCAGACGGCGAAGCAGATGATCATGCGCTTCGGGATGAGCGAGAAGCTCGGCCCGCGCGTGCTCGGCCGCGGCCACGATCAGCCGTTCCTCGGCCGCGACTACGGGGCCGAGGCCGACTACTCGGAGGAGATCGCCCGCGAGATCGACGACGAGATCCGCCGCGTGATCGAGGAGGCGCACGAGCTGGCGCTCGCCGTGCTCCGCGAGCACATGGACAAGCTGCACCAGATCTCGGGGATCCTGATCGAGCGCGAGACGATCGACAAGGACCAGTTCGAGCGGCTGCTCGCCGGCGAGGACGAGGGCTCCGTCTTCCCGGAGGAGGCTCCCGCCGAGCGGCCTGCGCCGCAGGAGGAGCCGCGCCGCGAGCGCCAGCCGCGCCCGCGCCCGTTCCCGTTGCCCGGCTCGGCGATGCAGGGCCCGCCGCCGGATCCCGCGCAGGGCTAGTACGCCTCGCTAGGCTCGGCGCGTGGGTGCCGAGCGACGAGGCGCGGCCGCCGCGCTCCTCGTCTGCATGGTCGCGTTCGGGGGGACGTGGCCGGCCGGGAAGGTGGCGGCGGAGCATGTCGCTCCGGCGGTCGCGGCGGAGTTGCGCTTCGCGTCGGCGGCGCTCCTGCTCTGGCTCTGGGCCCGGCTCGCGCGGCGGCCGGTGCGGCTGCCGGCGGCGCGCGACCTGCCGCTCGTCGCGGTGCT
This sequence comes from Gaiellaceae bacterium, assembly GCA_035688315.1. Taxonomy (GTDB): domain Bacteria; phylum Actinomycetota; class Thermoleophilia; order Gaiellales; family Gaiellaceae; genus Palsa-739. Next base: position 11,631 of record DASSND010000040.1, read on the forward strand.
CGGGCTGACCGTCGTCGTCGGCTACAACCTCTTCTTCCTCTACGGGCTGCGGCACGCGCCGGCGACCGACGGCTCGGTGCTCGTGCCGGGCCTGATCCCGGCGGTGACGGCGCTGCTCGCGTGGCCGGTGCTGGGCGAGCGGCCGACGCGGCGCGGCGTGCTCGGGCTCGCGATCGCGTTCGCCGGGGTCGTCGTCGTGGCCGACCCGGTCGGCGGGTTCGGCTCGCGGCGGCTCGTCGGCGACGCGCTCTTCGTCGGGGCGTCGTTGTCGTGGGCGGCGTACACGCTCGCCGGCCGCGCCGCGATCGCCCGCTACGGCTCGGTGAGCGCGAACGTGTACGCGACCGGCGGCGGCGCCCTCCTGCTGCTGCCGATCTCGTTCGCGATCGGCGGCTGGGGAGGCGCCGGGTCGGCGCCCGCGTCGGCGTGGGGCGGGATCGCGTACCTCTCGCTCGCCGGCACCGTCGTCTCCTTCGTCCTCTTCTACGAGGGCGTGCGCGTGCTCGGCGCCGCGCGGGCGTCCGCGTTCGCGCTGCTCGTGCCGATCTTCGGCGTCGTCTCCTCCGTGCTCGTGCTCGGCGAGCGGCTGCGGCCGGCGGTGGCGCTCGGCGGCGCGATCGTGCTCGCCGGGCTCTGGCTCGTCCAGACCCCGTCGCGCCGCCGTACGATCCCTGCGTGATCCCGGTCGAAGCGCGCTTCCCGCGGCCGTCCGTGATGGGCGTCGTCAACGTGACGCCCGACTCGTTCTCGGACGGCGGCCTCCACCTCGACCCGGACGCGGCCGCGGCGGCCGTGCGGCGGCTCGTCGCGGAGGGCGCCGCGCTCGTCGACGTCGGCGGCGAGTCGACGCGGCCCGGCGCCGCCGCGGTGCCGGCCGGCGAGGAGCTGCGCCGCGTCGTGCCGGTGCTGGAGCGGCTCGCGGGCGAGGTGCCCGTCTCGATCGACACCTCGAAGGCGGCGGTCGCGCGCGCCGCGCTCGAGCTGGGCGCGCTGCTCGTGAACGACGTGACGGCGCTGCGCGGCGACCCGGAGCTGGCCGGGGTCGTCGCCGACTCCGGCGCGTACCTCTGCCTGATGCACATGCTGGGCACGCCGCGGACGATGCAGGACGACCCGCGCTACGACGACGTCGCCGCCGCGGTCGCCGCGTTCCTCGAGGAGCGGCTCGCGTTCGCCGTTATGCAGGGGATCCCGGAGGAGCGGATCGTGCTCGACCCGGGGATCGGCTTCGGCAAGACGCCGGCGCACAACTTCGAGCTGGTGCGGCGGCTCGACGTGCTGACCGCGCTCGGCCGGCCGGTGCTCGTCGGGTTCTCGCGGAAATCGTCGCTGCGGCGGCTCACCGGCTCGGACGACCTCGTCGCGGCGAGCGTCGCGGCCGCGGTGGGCGCGTTCGAGCGCGGCGCGACGATCCTCCGCGTCCACGACGTGAAGGCTCACGTGGACGCGCTCGCCGTCGCGCAGGCGCTCGCGTGATCACCGTGCACCTGCACGGGCTCCGCGTCTTCGGGCGGCACGGCGTCCACGACCACGAGCGCGAGCGGGGGCAGGAGTTCGTCTTCGACGTCGAGCTGGACGTCGGCGAGCGCGGCGCCTCCGACCGGCTCGAGGACGCCGTCGACTACAGCGCGGTGGCGCGCACGGTGCGGGAGGTCTCCGACGCGCACGCGTACGCGCTGCTCGAGGCGCTCGCGGGCGCGGTCGCCGGGGAGCTGGAGCGGCGCTTCGCGCCGGAGCGGGTGCGCGTGCGCGTGACCAAGCCGGAGGTGCGGCCCGGCGGGCTCGACGGCACGGCGGGCGTCACCGTCTCGCGGCCGTGACCGTGCCCGTCCGCGCCTACGTGGCGCTCGGCGCGAACCTCGGCGAGCGCGAGCGGACGCTGCGCGAGGCGGTGGCGGCGCTCGCGGCCGAGCCCGGGATCGAGGTGCTCTCCGTCTCGACGCTGCGCGAGACCGCGCCGGTCGGCGTCGCCGGGCAGCCGGACTTCCTGAACGGCGCCGTCGCGCTCGAGACGACGCTGCCGGCGCGCGCGCTGCTCGAGCTGCTGCTCGCCGTCGAGCGGCGCTTCGGCCGCGTCCGCGACCCGGAGGAGCCGCACGGCCCGCGCACGCTCGACCTCGACCTGCTCCTCTACGGCGACGCGCGGATCGACGAGCCCGGCCTGCGCGTCCCCCACCCGCGCCTGCACGAGCGGCGCTTCGTGCTCGAGCCGCTCGCGGAGCTGGCTCCCGGCCTCGTCGTGCCCGGCCGCGGCAGGGTCGAAGACCTGGTTGCAGGGGTACACTGACCCCCGCCATGTCGCACCTCGACGATCTCGACGAGTACGAGGCCGAGCTGGAACTGGCGCTGAAGAAGGAGTACCAGGCCGTCTTCGCGCTCTTTCGCTACTGCGTGCTCACCCAGGACGCGACCTACCTCTGCAACAAGCTCGAGGTGCACCAGGCGGCGCCGAGCGCGCAGGGGCTCCCGTTCTTCCAGCTCGAGCTGGAGGACGTGTGGGTCTGGGACAAGAACCGGCCGACCCGGATCATCCCGCGCGCCAAGGTCTTCACCTCCGGCGACGTCACGATCGAGGAGCTGCGCGGCGAGGGCGACGAGCCGACCCTGACCGCCGAGGCCCTTGCCGAGAAGATCGGCGAGCCGTTCCGCACCGACGACGACTAGATAGGCTCGCGCCGCGATGCTGCTCGCGGTCGACGTCGGAAACACGCAGACCGTCTTCGGGCTCTACGAGGGCGCGGAGCTGGGGCGCCGCTGGCGGATCGCGACCGAGGCGCACCGCACCGGCGACGAGCTGGGCGCGCTGCTCGCCGACTTCCTCGACCTCTCGGGGATCGAGGGGATCTGCCTCTCCTCGACGGTGCCGCGGCTGATCCGCGAGTACGAGCACGTGGCGGAGCTGTGGGCGAAGGCGCCGCTGCTCGTGCTCGGGCCGGGGGTCGCGACCGGGATCGCGATCCGCTACGACGACCCGCGCGAGGTCGGCCCCGACCGGATCGCGAACGCGGTCGCCGCGCGCGAGCGCTTCGGCGCGCCGGTGATCGTCGTCGACTTCGGCACCTCGACGAACTTCGACGTCGTCTCCGCGGGCGGCGAGTACGTCGGCGGGGTGCTCGCTCCCGGGATCGAGACTTCGATGGACGCGCTCTTCGCCCGCGCCGCCCGGCTCGTGAAGGTCGACTACACCGAGCCGGAGACGGTGATCGGCAAGACGACCGAGTCGGCGCTGCGGAGCGGCCTCGTCTACGGGTTCGCCGGCCAGGTGGACGGGATCGCGGCGGCGATCCGCCGCGAGCTGGGCGGCGAGGCGAAGGTGGTCGCGACGGGCGGCCTCGCCGAGTTGATCGCCCCGCACTCCCGCACGATCTCGGAGGTCGTCCCCTTCCTCACCCTCGACGGGCTCCGCCTGATCTGGGAGCGCAACGCCGCGTGAGTCGGCCGCAAGTTGCAATTTGCAACTTGCGCTTGGCGGGCGAACGCGAGACGCCGGGAAGAGCGAACGCGAGACGCCGGGAAGAGGGGGCCCGCGGGAAACATGGCTTCCCCTGGGCGTGCCCAGGCACCGTCACGGGACCGATACGACTTCCCGGCTCGGGAGCTCAGCCGCCGCCGTAGACCGAGATCGGCAGGGTGTCGAGCACGACGTCCTGCTCGGCGTCCGGCAGCTCCGCCTCGAGGCGCTCCACGATCGCGGCGGCGCCCGGCGCGGCCGCGTAGAGGCGCGTCACGACCTCGTCGGTCGTCCGCAGCTGCACCAGCTCCTGCTTGAACTGCTTCGGGAAGCGGCCGTGGCCGAGATACCAGCCGTAGAACTTCTTCAGGAAGCCGGTCGCGCGCTGCTCGCCCAGCTCGCGCACCGTCTCGTGGACGAACACGATCAGCTCCGCGGCGACCTCCTCGCGCGTCGGGCGGAAGTCGCCGCCCTCGAGGATCTCGCGCAGCGCCCACGGGTTGCCCTGCGCGCCGCGCGCGACCATCACCGCGGCCGCGCCCGTCTGCTCGAGCACCGCGAGCGCCCGCTCGCGCGAGGTGACGTCGCCCGAGGCGATCACCGGCACGTCGACCGCCTCGACCAGCTCGGCGGTGAGCGCGTGGTCGGCGACGCCGGTGTACATCTGCTTCGCCGAGCGCGGGTGGAGGGTCAGCGCCTGCGCGCCCGCCTCGACGAGCCGCGGCCCCAGCTCCAGGCAGGCGCGCGAGCCGTTCTCGACGCCGCGGCGCATCTTCACGCTCACCGGCACCGAGACCGCGCCCGCGACCGCCTCGGTCACGCGGCAGGCGAGCGCGAAGTCCTCCATCAGGTGCGCGCCGGCGCCCGTCTTCGTCACCTTGCGCACCGGGCAGCCGAAGTTCATGTCGACGACGTCCGCGCCGGCCGCCTCCACCGCCCGCGCCGCCTCCGCCATCGCCCGCGGGTCGGCGCCGAAGATCTGGATCGCGAGCGGATGCTCGTCGGCGGCGACGCGCAGATAGCCGAACGTGCGCTCGTTGCGGTGCTCGATCCCCGCCGAGGAGACCATCTCCGAGCAGACGAGCCCGGCGCCGAAGCGCCGCCCCTGCCGCCGGAACGCCTGCACGCTGACGCCCGCCATCGGCGCCAGCACGACGCGCGTCGGCACCTCGACGGGGCCGATCCGCCAGCTCTCCCTCAGGTTCCGCTGCACTCCGCGGGATGGTAGCCCTGCCCTGTTGACGCTCGCCCCCGAGCGGGGTACCATCCGCCCCCGCCGCAGGGGCCGGACCGCCCCGCGGCCGCTCTTTTTTCCGGGTCCAGGAGGACTGTGTTGAAGGAGATCATCCTCACTCCCGAGGGGTACAAGAAGCTGCAGGAGGAGATCGAGCTGCTCTCGACGGTGCGCCGCCGCGAGGTCGCGGAGCGGATCCGCGTCGCGCGCGAGTTCGGGGACATCGCCGAGAACGCCGAGTACGACTCCGCGAAGAACGACCAGGCCCACCTCGAGGCGCGGATCGCGATGCTCGAGGAGCGGCTCGCGCACGCGCGAGTCGTGACGAAGAAGGAGATCCGATCCGGCGAGGTCTCGGTCGGCACGAAGGTGCGCCTCAAGGACATGAGCTCGAACAAGACCGTCGAGTACCACGTGGTCGGCTCGGCCGAGGCGAACCCGGCGGAGCTGAAGGTCTCGAACGAGTCGCCGGTCGGCAAGGCGATCATGGGCCGCAAGAAGGGGGACGTCGTCGAGGTCGCGGCGCCGCGCGGCGCGCTCAAGTTCAAGATCATGGAGATCAAGGCGGCATAGCGCCGCGCCGCGTCCGGGAGTAGCCTGGACGCAGGGTGTTCGAGCGGTTCACGGAGCGGGCGCGGCAGGTCGTCGTCCTCGCGCAGCACGAGGCGAGGACGCTCGGCCACCGGTCGGTCGGCACCGAGCATCTCCTGCTCGGCCTGCTCCGCGAGGAGGAGGGCCTCGCCGTCCGCGTGCTCGCCGATCTCGGCGTCGCGCTCGACGAGACGCGCGCCGAGGTCGAGCGGCTCGCCGGCCGCGGCGAGGAGCCGGTCGAGACCGGCCAGATCCCGTTCACGCCGGCCGCGAAGAAGGCGCTCGAGCTGTCGCTGCGCGAGGCGCTCGCGCTCGGCCACAACGACATCGGCACCGAGCACCTGCTGCTCGGGATCGTGCGGGACGGCGAGGGCGTCGCCGCGGAGATCCTCGCCGCCCGCGACCTCGACCCCGAGCGCATCCGCAACGCGGTCGTGCAGCGGCTGGGCGCGCTCGCGGGCTACCCCGGCCGGGGCGGGCCTCCGTTCCGCGGCCGGCGCCGCCACCGCCACTCGCCGCTGACGCTCGTCGTCGCCGGCTGGCTGCTCGGGATCGTCGCGCTCGGCGCGGGGATCCTGGTCGGCTGGGCGATCTGGGCTTGAGCCGGTCCGCGCAAGACTCCCGAAAAGGGGGATAGCGCGATGCCTCCCGTCAAAGCAGACTGCGCGGGTGCTCGAGGATGCGGCCCTCGGCGGACGTCTGCGGCGACGTGCTCACAGACCCGACCCGGACTCCGGGCGGTGCGGCGTGCGAACGCTCGAACCGCTCGAACATCCGGTCGTCGATCTGCACGCGCACGTGCTGCCCGGGCTCGACGACGGCCCGGCGAGCCTCGCCGAGTCGCTCGAGCTGCTGCGGGCCAGCCGCGCGGCCGGCGTGACGCGGATCGCGGCGACGCCGCACGTCCGCGACGACCACCCGACCGAGGTCACGGCGATGGAGCGGGCCGTGCTCGACGTGCGGGCGGCGGCGGAGGCGGAGGGGATCCCGGTCGAGGTGCTCCCCGGCGGCGAGCTGTCGCTCTCGCGGGTCTCCCGCTTCGACGACGAGACGCTGCGGCGCTTCGGGCTCGGCGGCAACCCGAGCCTCTTGCTCGTGGAGACGCCCTACGCCGGCTGGTCGCCCGTCCTCGCCGACCTCGTCTTCCATCTCGCCCTGCGCGGTTTCCGGGTCGTGCTCGCCCACCCGGAGCGGAACGCCGCTGTGCAGGCGAAGCCTTCCCTGCTCGAGCCGCTCGTTCGCGCGGGCACGCTCGTGCAGCTCACGGCGGGCTCGCTCGACGGCCGCTTCGGCCGCCGCGCGCAGCGGTGCGCCGAGACCCTGCTCGCCGCCGGCGCCGCCCACCTGCTCGCGAGCGACGCGCATGCTGCGGCGCTGCGCGGCACCGGGTTCGCCGCCGCCGCGGCCGCCGTCGGGCAGACCCGGCTCGTCCGTTGGCTGACGCTCGACGTGCCGGTCGCGCTCCTCGCCGGCGCCCCGCTCCCGGCACGCCCGCAGCGGCAGCGCGCCCGCGTGCCGCGGGCGGCTGCACCGGGGGTGCCGGTCGCGGTTCAGCTCTAGACTGACCGGGTGGCCGCCGCAGGCGCGACGAAGAGCCGGTCGCCCGGTTGATCGACCTCCACACCCACGTCCTCCCGGGGTTGGACGACGGGCCGGAGACGATCGAGCAGAGCCTGGAGCTGCTGCGGGCGGCCCAGGCCGACGGGATCCGCCGCGTCGCTGCGACCCCGCACGTGCGCGACGACTATCCGACGACGGCGGAGCAGATGGAGCTGCTCGTCGCCGAGGTGAGCGCCGCGGCCGCGCGGGAAGGGATCCCCGTCGTGGTGCTGCCGGGCGCCGAGATCGACCTCGCCGCGCTCGCCGGCCTCGACGACGAGACGCTGCGGCGTTTCGGGCTCGGCGGCAACCCGCGCCTGCTCCTGCTCGAGTTCCCCTACCGCGGCTGGCCGCTCGGCCTGCGCGAGCAGGTCTTCCAGCTCGCCGCCCGCGGCTTCACCGTCGTGCTCGCCCATCCGGAACGCAACCGGGAGGTGCAGCGCGACCCGGCGAAGCTCGTGCCGCTCGTCGAGGGCGGGGTGCTCGTGCAGCTCACCGCCGCCTCGCTCGACGGCCGTCTCGGCAAGCGCTCGCGGACGGCCGCGCAGGACCTGCTGAGCGCCGGGCTCGCGCACCTGCTCGCGAGCGACGCGCACGCCGCCTCGGTCCGCGCGACCGGCCTGAGCGCGGCCGCCGAGTCGATCCGCTTCCCGGAGCTGGTCCGCTGGCTGACCGAGGACGTCCCCGACGCGCTCCTCCGCGACGCACCCCTGCCGCCGCGCCCCGAGCGCCGCCGCTCGCCGCGCCTGCTCACGCCCTGGCGCGCGTAGCAGGCGCAAGGCCTCCTAGACTCCTGCGCGTGACCGCGCCGAAGCGTTTCCCCGACCGGGACGAGATCGCCGCCGTCCGCGCCGAGGCCGACGCGCTCGACGCGGGCGCGACCGCGCAGACGACGCGCCGCCTGGCCGGCCGGGTGATGGCCAGACGGGACATGGGGAAGCTCGTCTTCCTCGACCTCGTCGACCGCTCCGGCCGGATCCAGCTCCTCTGCCCGCTCGAGCGCACCGGTGAGCTGGACGTCCACCTCGGCGACGTCGTCGGCGTCGCCGGCTCGCCCGCGAAGTCGCGCCGCGGCGAGCCGTCGCTCCAGGTCGACTCGCTCGAGCTGCTCTCGCGGATCCGCACGCCGCTCCCGGACACCTTCCACGGCCTCACCGACGTCGAGCTGCGCTACCGCAAGCGCTACCTCGACCTGCTGATGAACGAGGAGTCGCGCCGCGACGCGCTGACCCGCTCGCGCGCCGTCGCCGCGATCCGGCGCATCCTCGACGAGTGGGGCTTCGTCGAGGTCGAGACGCCGGTGCTGCAGCCGCGCTACGGCGGCGCGTTCGCCGAGCCCTTCGTGACGCACTGGAACGACCTCGACGAGGAGCGCTACCTCCGGATCGCGACCGAGCTGTACCTGAAGCGGCTGATCGTCGGCGGGCTCGAGAAGGTCTACGAGATCGGCAAGGACTTCCGCAACGAGGGCGTCACCTTCAAGCACCACCCCGAGTTCACGATGCTCGAGTGGTACGAGGCGTACGCCGACTACCGCGACACGATGGAACGGATCGAGCAGCTCGTCGCGCGCGTCGCCGAGGAGGTGCTCGGCACGACCACGGTGAGCTTCCGCGGCCACGAGATCGACCTGAAGCCGCCGTGGCGGCGCCTGAAGTTCGTCGACGCGCTCGCCGAGCACGGCCTCTGGACCCGCGACGAGAAGGAGCTGCGCCGCCTGCTCGAGGAGCGCGACGTCGACGTCTCGCACGACCCGACCTGGGCGAAGCTGATCGACCACGCGCACTCCCGCTTCGTCGAGCCGGCGCTCGTGCAGCCGACGATCCTCTACGACTACCCGGTCGAGCTGTCCCCGTTCGCGCGCCCGACCGACGACGACCCGACGATCGTCGAGCGCTTCGAGTACTTCGCCGGCGGCATGGAGCTGGGCAACGCGTTCACGGAGATCAACGACGCCGAGGAGCAGGCGGAGCGGTTCGCCCAGCAGACCGCCGAGCTGGCCGCCGGCGACGTCGAGGCCGAGCACGGCGACCCGGACTACGTCGAGGCGCTCTCCTACGGGATGCCGCCGACGGGCGGGATCGGGCTCGGCGTCGACCGGCTCGCGATGCTGCTCACCGGCCGCGAGTCGATCCGCGACGCGATCCTCTTCCCGGCGCTGCGCCGGGTCTGAGCGCTAGTCGCCCGACTCGTCGACCGCCGGCGCGTGGCGGGTGTGCTCGATCACGTCGGCGAGGATCTCCTCGAGCGAGCGCGTCGGCTGCCAGCCGATCGCGCCCGTCACCTTCTCGATCGACGGCTGGCGGTGGATCATGTCCTCGATCCCCTGCCCGTAGACGCTCCCGTACGGGACGAAGGTGAGGTCGGACGCCGAGCCCGTCGCGGCCCGCACGCGCTCGGCCAGCTCGAGGATGGTGACGCGCTCGGTCGAGCCGACGTTGAAGATCTCGCCGGAGATCCCCGACTCCATCAGCCCGAGCAGGGCCCGGATCGTGTCCTGCACGTGGCAGAAGCAGCGCGTCTGCGCGCCGTCGCCGTGGATCTCGAGCGCCCGGCCGGCGAGCGCCGCCGAGACGAAGCGCGGGATCACCATCCCGTACTGGCCGCTCTGTCGCGGCCCGACCGTGTTGAAGAGGCGCGCGATCACGCAGTCGAGCCCGCGCTCCTGGTGGTAGGCGAGCGCGAGGAACTCGTCGAGCGCCTTCGACTCCGCGTACGCCCAGCGCCGCGCCGTCGTCGGCCCGTAGAGGCGGCGGCTCTCCTCGTCGAGCGCCTCCGGCTCGGTGCGGTCGCCGTAGATCTCCGACGTGGACGCGACGAGCACGCGCTTGCCGAAGCGGTTGCAGTGGTCGAGCACCGTCTCGGTGCCCTGGATGTTCGTCACGAGCGTGTGCACCGGCTGCTCGACGATCAGCCGCACCCCGACCGCCGCGGCGAGATGGAAGACCGCGTCGCAGCGGTGCACCAGCTCGTTCACGACGGACGACTTCAGCACCGAGTCGACGACGAGGTGGAACTCGCCCCGGTCGCGCAGGTGCCGGACGTTGCGCTCCGACCCGGTCGAGAGGTCGTCGAGCGCCCACACCTCCCATCCCTCCGCGAGGAGCAGCTCGCAGAGATGGGAGCCGATGAACCCGGCTCCGCCGGTGACGAGCGCGCTGCGCCTGCCGGTCATGCGGCGATCGTAACCGGGACGCGCGGACGGCCGTTTTCCGAGCGGAGGCGCGCCCTCGTGGCGGCGGGGCAGTCGGCTACCATGGTGCGACCTTCGACCGGTGAGCGGTCGCCCCGATCGTTCCAGAGGTTTCTCAGAGAAAGGGGGGTCGAGGGACATTGTTCGAACGCTTCACTGAACGGGCTCGCCAGGTGGTCGTCCTCGCACAGGACGAGGCGCGGGCGCTCAAGCACAACTACATCGGCACCGAGCACATCCTGCTCGGACTGCTCCGCGAGGAGGAGGGTCTCGCGGCGCGGGTGCTCGAGTCCCTCGACATCACCGTGGAGGAGGTTCGCGCCCAGGTGGCGCGGATCGTCGGCCAGGGCGACGAGGTCACGACCGGCCAGATCCCGTTCACCCCGCGCGCCAAGAAGGTGCTCGAGCTGGCGCTGCGGGAAGCGCTCTCCCTCGGCCACAACTACATCGGCACCGAGCACATCCTGCTCGGCCTCGTCCGCGAGAACGAGGGCGTCGCGGCGCGCATCCTGCTCGACTTCGACGCCGACGCGGAGAAGATCCGCAACGAGATCATCCGCATGCTCTCCGGGCCGGGCCGCCGCCAGGCGGGCGCCGGCGCGGGGCCGTCCGGCGAGAAGTCGAAGTCGTCGAAGCTGCTCGACCAGTTCGGGCGCAACCTGACGAAGCAGTCGCAGGAGGGCAAGCTCGACCCCGTCGTCGGCCGCCAGACCGAGATCGAGCGGCTGATGCAGATCCTCTCGCGCAGGACGAAGAACAACCCGGTGCTGATCGGCGAGCCGGGCGTCGGCAAGACCGCCGTCGTCGAGGGCCTCGCCGCGCGCATCGCCACCAACCAGGTGCCCGAGCTGCTGAAGAACAAGCAGATCTACACGCTCGACCTGGCCGCTCTCGTCGCTGGCTCCAAGTACCGCGGCGAGTTCGAGGAGCGGCTGAAGAAGGTCATGAAGGAGATCATGCAGCGGGGCGACATCATCCTCTTCATCGACGAGCTGCACAATCTCGTCGGCGCGGGCGCGGCCGAGGGCGCGATCGACGCGGCCTCGATCCTGAAGCCGGCCCTCGCGCGCGGCGAGCTGCAGACGATCGGCGCCACCACGCTCGACGAGTACCGCAAGTACCTCGAGCGGGACGCCGCCCTCGAGCGCCGCTTCCAGCAGGTGCGCGTCGAGGAGCCGTCGGTGGACGACACCGTGCAGATCCTGCGCGGCCTCCGCGACCGCTACGAGGCGCACCACCGGGTGAAGATCACCGACGAGGCGCTGCACGCGGCCGCCGAGCTGTCCGACCGCTACATCCAGGACCGGCACCTCCCCGACAAGGCGATCGACCTGATCGACGAGGCCGCCTCGCGCCTGCGGATCAAGTCGATGTCGGCCCCGCCGCGCTACCGCGAGCTGGAGGAGGAGATCGAGCGCGTCCGCAAGGACAAGGAGGCCTCGATCGAGAACCAGGAGTTCGAGAAGGCCGCCTCGCTCCGCGACAAGGAGCGCAAGCTCACGCAGAAGAAGCGGGAGCTGGAGGAGCAGTGGCGCGCCTCCGAGAACCAGGAGGAGCAGCCGGAGGTCGGCGAGGAGGAGATCGCGGACATCGTCTCGATGTGGACGGGCATCCCGGTCTTCAAGCTGACCGAGGC
>DASSND010000036.1:0-16788 GCA_035688315.1 Gaiellaceae bacterium
GCTGACGACACACGGCCGCGAGCCGCGCCCGCGCAGGTCGGGGCGCGGCCCCGCTACGCTCGCCCCGCGGGCCGGTAGCTCAGCTGGTAGAGCAGGGGACTTTTAATCCCAAGGTCGCAGGTTCGATCCCTGCCCGGCCCATTCGAGAAACTGCCTGCTAAGTGGCCTGTGACGTTGTCTGTACTGGACACATCACAACGAGAGGGGCAACAGACGGGGCAACGAGCGACCGCATGAGTGGCGGCCCGCCGTCCAGGAAGAGGGACGGGACTCGCTGCCCGCACTTGCGCTCGCTTCCGTTTTGTGCTATAAGTTTGAGGTTAGGCTCATAGTCCCCGTGTGCCTGGCAAGTGAAAATCCGATCACGGGTGGTGACTGTGAGCAGCCAGCAACGAACCAAAGTAGTTCTCGTCGGCGACCCGCAAGCGAGAGCCGCGGCTTTGGCTGCCGCCTGCGAGTCGCTTTCGCACCCTCTCGTCCTAGAGGGGGCTGAGCGGGTCAAGCGGCTAACCGTGGCCGAGCAGCAGCGCGTCGGGCACCTGCCGATTCGCGTCGGGGCGGTATACCTGCGGCGGCGTCAGGATCGGCTACAGCTTCCCTCGCGGCGTCCGGTGAGTCGGCACGCTCGACCCGCTCGGCGCACTCGTCGGCAGGCTTCCGGGCGCCGCCGCGCTCTCTCGCCCGGCCGACCATCCGCCGACGCTGACCTAGCGGACGGCCCCGGCCGCCGCGCTCTGATCGGGGGTGCGGCGTGAGCGGCTACCGCGTCGACCGCGCATGGTCGGATCGCTTCGTCCCCGAGCTGAAGCGCATTGCCGGTGAGCACCTGATCGGCGAGGCGCCCGAGGAAGAGGACCGCGAGCGGGGGACCGACCTGATCGTCCTGCGGCTCGAGCCGGTGCGGATCGCGTGCCGCGTGCGACGCCCCGCGCACCTCGTCCCCTACGGGCATCAGTTCACCATCCGCACGTCGCGGCCGAGCGGCGCCCGTACCGAGCTGCGGAAGATCGTCGCGGGGTGGGGCGACTACCTGCTCTTCGGGTTCGCCGATCGCGACGAGCAACACCTGGCGCAGTGGTTCCTCGGCGACCTGAACGTCTTTCGCGAGTGGCGAGCGGACGAGCAGGCGCGGACGCACCGCGAGCCGGGGACGCTTCGGACGAATCCTGACGGCACCCGCTTCCGCGCCTACGGGGTCGACGACCTGCCGGCGGGCTTCGTCGTCGCACGATCCGCGCCGACGTGGCAAGAGAGGAAGGCGGCCTGATGGACGCTCAGCCGTTGCGCGTCATCTTCCCGCCCGAGCTGGTCGAGGCCGTCGCCGAGCGTGCGGCCGAGCTCGTCGTCGAGCAGCTACGTGCCGAGCGTGGCGACGTGTCCGAGCTGCTGACGATCCGCGAGGCTGCCGCGTGGCTCAGGTGCAAGCCACAGCGGATCTATGACCTGCGCTCGTCGGGGCGCGTCACGGCGCTCTCTGATGGCCGAAGGGCGCTCGTCCGGCGGGCCGAGCTGGAAGCCCTGCTAGGCGGCGAGACGCCCGCGGCGGACCTCAGGCGGGCGGCATGACGCTCTTTGCGTGGCAGCTACGTGTCCGCTCGTCGCGGCGTCTGACGTGGCGAGGGAAGCTGCTAGGGCTCGTCCTCAGCCTGCGCGCCGACTTCGGCGAGTTGACGGCGTGGCCCAGCGTCGAGCGGCTAGCGCGTGAAGCTGGCGTAAGCGAGAGCACCGCGCGTCGAGGGCTTCAAGAGCTACGGCGGATGAGGTACCTGCACGTCGAGTACCGCGGCCCAAAGGGGCGGAACCGAACCAACCTCTACACGCTGAGGCTGCCCGACGACGACTGGGGCGGCGACGACGACTGGACGTTCTGAGGGTGTCCAGGTGACACCCGAACCTAGATCAATTACGGCACGTGGCGGACACATGGACGCCGCCACGTGCCCGAGTGGAAAGCGAGGAACAGTGGCAGCGACACCGGTTCGGCAGTTCCTACTCAACGTCCCGGTCGACCTGGCGGCGGCCGTCGAGGACGAGGCGGCCCGCGAGGGGGTTTCGTTCACCTACGTGTTTAAGGTGGCCGTAGCGCGCTACTTCGGCCTGCCCGAGCCGGCGCGACCCGTCCGCCGGGCGCGTGTCGAGCACGGCACACGGGTGCCCGTCTGGCGCGATGTGCTCGACTACCTCGCCGACGAGTGGAAGCCCGCCACGGCCGTGGCGCTTGCCTGGAAGGGCACCGCCGACCGCCGCGCCGTGAACAGCACCCGGTGGGCACTACGCGAGGCCGTCGAGCGCGGCGCTGCCGAATCCCTCGGCGACGGACGCGGCGGCCAGGGCCACCCGACGCTGTACCGACGTTCCGCACAAAGCGCGTGACTCGTACCTTCGGCCTTCGGGCTCGACGAGAGCCCCCGAAGCTCAGCCCGAAGGTTGCGCCGACGTGTCCGGTGTCCGCTTGCGAGCGGAACCCGGACACGTCCTCGGACACGTCACGCTCGTCAGGCTGACAGCTTGACTCTGGTAGCGGGCGGTCAGGCTATGCGGCGGGTTGTCGAGAGCGGCAAGTGTTCGGTGTTCAGCCCCCGGACGAGCCCTAACACATGGGCGAACACTTGCCCCGTCGTCGGGGACCCGGCACCGCCAACCCACGTTCGCGGTGCCGGACGCATCGGCGCGGTTAGGCGCGGCAACGGAACGCCAACCGAGCGGTACCCGTTGCCTAGACGGGCACTACCCGAGGCTATGGCGTTGCCGTATAGGACAACTGGTACGCAGCATTTTTGGGGTACGCTGGGGCTAGCGTCGTCGGCACTCGAACGATTTTCGAGCACGGGGGTACCTCAGCGGACAAGGGGGCTGACGCCGACGTGTCGGGCGATGTGTCGGGACGCTCGCGGCGAACCCGACAGCCGACACTACGGCCGACGTGCGAACACCGCTCGTCCGTTGAGCCAGACGACGACTCGGCGGTCTGTGAGCGTGACGGCGTAGCCGTGCGGCTGACTCAGACGGGCGCACGCGACACCCCGCCCTTGCGGCCCCGTGCCGAACGCACAGGCGACGCCAGCGTGTCGAGCCCATATCAGCCCCGTCCGGGCGGCAACGGCCGAACCTGTGCCCGCGACGGCCGCGCCGAGAGCTGCGGCGACGAGGATTCGTCTCATGCTCAAGGTCTAGCGCCCCCGTCGGCCGGTGCGAGCGGGCCGAGTTGCGTTGCCCCCCTGTTGCCACGGTCACGCGATGCCGCATGGATAGCGGGATGCAGCGCGCAACGGGAACTAGAGATTCCCTTGTCAGGCGGCCCGAAAGAGCGTAGAGTCGGGGTAACGAACAAGCCCGGCACCGCTGTCACGGCCCGGGCGCGGCAACGGAAACGAGGTTCCGATGCACACTGAGAGTACCGCCGCCGAGGGTTTCGAGCCCGCCGGCCGCAGGCTCGAACGGACGAGTACGCCAGGCATCTTCAAGCGCGGCAGCCGGTACGTCGTCATCTACCGCGACCCGAGCGGCAGGCAGCGGAAGCAGGCTGCTCGGACGCTCGCCGAGGCTCGCGACGTGAAGGCTGCCCTTCGCGCCGACGTGGCCCGTGGCGAGTACCGGGCGCTCTCGCGGGTGACGTTCGCCGAGTACGCGCCCCGTTGGATTGACACCTACGCCGGACGCACCGCTCGCGGCTTCCGCGAGACGACGCGCGACGAGTACCGCCGGGACCTTGAGCGCGACGCCATCCCCTACTTCGGTCGGATGCGACTCGCTGAGGTAGAGCCCCGGCACGTGAAGAGCTACGCCGCGCACCTTGCCGAGCGTGGCCCCGTCTGTCGCTCTTGCGGCGGCCGTGGCGACGAGAAGCAGCGGACCTGCCGCAAGTGTGACGGGAAGGGTCGGACTGACGGGAAGCTGTCGCCCGCGAGCGTGCGGCTCGGTATCGCGCCCGTCCGGGCGCTCTTCGCTACGGCCGTTGAGGAAGGGCTCATCCGCTCGAACCCGGCCGCCGGGCTGCGCGTGGCGCAGCGCGTCGAGGTCGAGACGGCGGACGAGGTAGAGACGCGCGTGAAGGCGCTCGACGAGGACGAGCTGCGGCGCCTGCTCGACGAGGTAGGCGACGAGTGGCGGCCGTTCTTCGCCTTCCTCGCGCACACGGGCCTTCGGATCGGCGAGGCCGTGGCGCTGCGCTGGTCGGACATTGACTTTGGCCGCAAGCGGGTGAAGGTGCGTCGGCGTCTCTATCGCGGCAACTACGCGCCGCCGAAGAGCCGGTACGGCCGTCGCGACGTGCCGCTCTCGGACGGCATGGCCCGCGCTCTCTGGCAGCGCCGGAAGGACGAGAAGCCCGCCGACGACGCGCCGCTCTTCCCGTCGTCGACCGGCAACCCGCTCGACCCGTCCAACGTCTTTGCGCGCGTCTTGAAGCCTGCGGCTCGTCGCGCTGGCGTCCCGTGGGCGGGCTTCCACACGCTCAGACACACGTGCGCCACGATGCTCTTCCGTCAGGGGCTCAACGCGAAGATGGTGCAGGTATGGCTCGGGCACCACTCGCCCGCGTTCACGCTCGCGACCTACGTTCACCTACTGCCGGACGACCTGCCCGCCGCGGGCTTCCTCGATGCGCTGACAGCGCCGAAGAGGGGCAACAAGGGGGCAACCAGAGCCGCCGAGAACGGCCGAGACGCGGCAGCGGTCGAGTCAGCCGGATAGCCCGATTTGCAGCCGGTTCCTCGTGACGGCCGAGAGCCGCCGAGGCCCGGCCGCGTTCTTTTAATCCCAAGGTCGAAGGTTCGAGTCCTTCCCGGCCCATTGCCCGCTCGGGCGGCTACCGCCGCACCGAAGTCATCGCGTCGCGGGCGGCGGGGCGACGATCCAGCCGCGATCCGGGACCCGGTCGCGGCCGCCCTTCCACTCCGCGACGACGGCGACGCCGATCGGCTCGGTCAGCAGCAGGCCGCCCTGACGCGGGCCGCCGTAGAACACCGACGCGTCGCGGGCGACCGAGATCGTCGTGCCGCTCCCGCGCGTCACCTCCGCGCCCTGGACGCCCTGGCCGAGCGACGAGATCCAGCCGGCGAGCGAGCCGCGGAAGAGGAAGATCCGGTCGCGGCGATCCTCCTTGCCGTCGCCGTCCGTGTCGTAGAGCACCCAGAGACGGACGCGGCGGAGCAGCGAGTCCCGCCACTGCCGCCGCGCGGCGATCGTCGTCCGCAGCACCGCGCCCTCCCGCACCGCCGCGACCCGCGCGAGGTCGAGCGGGCCCCCGTCGCGCCCGTCGCTCGCCCGGCCGACATGCGCGCCCTGGACGACGACCACGCGCACGTCCGTCCGCGTCACGGTCACGACCGTCTCCCCGCCCCCGCTGACGCGCCCGGCGATCAGGCCGACGAGCAGGACGGCGGCGCAGATCGCGGCGACGGCGAGACGCGGCACCCACCGACACTAGCAAACAGCGATAGCCGGTGTTGCTAGGGTGACGCCGTGGAGACCGTGGAACGGATCGAGTACCTGACCGACGTCCCGCCCGCGCCGGGGCGGCTCGGGCTCGTCCAGCGCTTCGTCAACACCGTCGCCTTCGAGTGGGAACGGGAGCTGCTCGACTCGCCGGGACGCCTCGGCGCCGTCCTCGCCGACCTCGGCCTGCTCGCCGCCGACGCGCCGGTCTCGGAGCGCGACCTCGAGCGCGCGCTCGAGCTGCGGGAGGCGCTCCGCGCACTCGCGCTCGCCAACGTCGGCGTCCCCGCGCCGCCCGCCGCGGAGCGGGCGCTCGAACGCGCCGCCGCCGAGGGCGCCCTCGGGATCCGCTTCCACGACGGCGCGCCGCACCTCGCCGGCACCGCTCCGGGAGTCGCCGGCGCGCTCGCCTCCCTCGCCGGCGCGGTCGTCGAGGCGACCGCGAACGGGACGTGGCCGCGCCTCAAGGCCTGCCCGGCCGAGCTGTGCGGCTGGCTCTTCTACGACCGCTCCCGCAACCGCTCCGCCCGCTGGTGCGACATGGCCGTCTGCGGCAACCGCGCGAAGACGCGCGCCTACCGCGCCCGGAGGCGCGCGTGAGACGGCTCGCGCTCCTGCCGCTCGCGGCCGCCGCGATCCTCGCCGGCTGCGGCTCGGGCTCCCGCGAGGCGCAGTCGTGCGAGCAGAAGGCGGAGGCGAAGGCGCTCGCGCGCCTGAACGCCGACGTGAAGGCGCTCCACGCCGCCGCGCTGCGGGCTCCGGGAAGCTCGCTCGCCGGGACGCCGAAGGTCAGCCGCCTCACCGACCGCTTCCTGAACGACGTCAACACCGCGCCGATCGACAACCTCGCGCGCAACCGGCTGATCGACCACGCCGCCGCCGCGCTCGCCGGCACCTGCCAGCAGTGCTTCCAGGCGCTCGAAGCGTCGCGCCCGATCCCGGCGATCGCGCACACGGGCCGCGGCGGCTGCGAGAAGTAAGCTCACCCGCGTGCTCCTCTATGACAGCCCGATCTCGGGCAACTGCTACAAGGTGCGGCTCCTCTGCGCCCACCTCGGGATCGCGTACGAGCGGCAGACGGTCGACGTCGTCGACCGCTCGCAGCGGCCCGAGCTGCTCGGCGGCCTCAACCCGGCGCTGCGCGTGCCGACGCTCGTCCTCGACGACGGACGCCCGCTCGCCGAGTCGAACGCGATCCTCTGGTACCTCGGCCGGGACACGCGCTTCTTCCCCGCCGACCCGTACCTCGCCGCGCAGGTCATGCAGTGGCTCTTCTTCGAGCAGTACGAGCACGAGCCGGGAATCGCCGTCGCGCGCTTCCTGCTCGCCTACTCGGGGCAGGCGGAGCAGCACGCCGAGCGGATCGCCGAGCGCCGGCGGGCCGGCTACCGCGCGCTCGACGCGCTCGAGCGGCACCTCGCCGAGCGCGAATGGCTCGTCGGGGACGGAATGACGCTCGCGGACATCTCGCTCTACGCGTACACGCACGTCGCCGACGAGGGCGGCTTCGAGCTGGAGCGCTACCCCGCGATCGGCAGGTGGCTCGAACGGGTCGCGTCGCAGCCCGGCCACGTCCCGATCGACGCGTAGGATGCCGCCGATGCCGTTCTCCGTCCGCCTCGTTCTCTCCTGGGCCGTCGACGCGTGCGCGCTCGCCCTCGCCGCCTGGATCTTCTCCGGGGTCGACTACGGCTCCGCCGGCTCGCTCGTGCTCGCCGCGGTCGTCTTCGGGCTGCTCAGCTCGTTCGTGAAGCCGGTCTTGAAGCTCGTCACCTTCCCGCTGATGCTGCTGACGCTCGGGATCGCGTGGTTCTTCGTCGCGATGTTCGTGCTCTGGCTGACGGCGGTGATCGTCGGCGGCTTCGACGTGGACGGCTTCTGGACGCTCGTCGGCGCGACGGTTGTCGTCTGGGCGGTGGGCGCCGTCGTCGACCACTGGCTCTTCCCGAAGAAGCGGTTCCGGCTGCTCCGGCGCGCGCTGCGCGGCGCCTGAGGGTTTCGTTCCGGCCGGGCCGGAAACGCAGCGCTCGCACGGCGGCCGCCGCCGCGCCCGGGCCTGCGTGCGGGACGCAGACTCGCCGCGGAGGCGGTCGCCGGCTCAGCCGTGCAGCTCGCGGCGGACGCGCGGCGCGACCTCCGTCCCGAGCAGCTCGATCGCGTGCAGCACCTGCTCGTGCGGCATCGGGCCGACGGTGAGCTGGATCAGGAAGCGGTCGTGGCGGAACAGCTCGTGCTGGTGGAGGATCTTGGCCGCGACGTCGTCCGGGGAGCCGACGAAGTTCGCCCGGTGCAGCTCGGCCTCCGCCTCGTAGGCGGCGCGCGTCAGCGGCGGCCAGCCGCGCTCCCGGCCGATCCGGTTCATCGTCTCGGCGGCGGGGCCGAACGAGAGGTCGAGCGCCTCGGCGCGCGTGTCGGCGAGGAAGCCGTGCGAGTTGATCCCGACCGGAGGCGGCTCGTGCCCGGCGCGGCGGGCGGCCTCGCGGTGCAGCTCGACGAAGGGCGCGAAGCGCGCGGGCTCGCCGCCGATGATCCCGAGCGCGAGCGGCAGCCCGAGCATCCCGGCGCGCACCGCCGACTGCGGCGTCCCGCCGACCGCGATCCAGAGCGGCAGCGGCTCCTGCAGCGGGCGCGGGAAGACTCCGCGCTCGACGCCCGCCTCCCGCAGCTCGAGCAGCGTCTGGAGCTTCTCTGCGAAGAGCCGGTCGTAGTCGGCGAGGTCGTAGCCGAAGAGCGGGAACGACTCGACGAACGAGCCGCGACCGGCCATGATCTCCGCCCGGCCGCCGGAGATCAGGTCGAGCGTGGCGAACTGCTGGAAGACGCGGATCGGGTCGTCGGAGGAGATGACCGAGACGGCGCTCGTCAGCCGGATCCGCCCGGTGCGGGCGGCGGCCGCGGCGAGCACGACGGCGGGCGCGGAGACGGCGTAGTCCGGGCGGTGGTGCTCGCCGACGCCGAAGACGTCGAGCCCGACCCGGTCGGCCAGCTCGATCTCGGCGACCAGCTCCTCGACCCGCCTGCGCGGGTGCTCGCCGGGAGCGACCTCCGCGAAGCTGTAGACGCCGATCTCCATCAGCGGCGCCGCGAGGCGAGCTCCGCCTCGACGTCGGCGACGTCCACGCCGGCGACGGCGAGCAGGACGTAGAGGTGGAAGAGCACGTCGGCGGCCTCCTCGACGAGGCGCCCGTCGCGCGCGGCGGCGGCCACGGCCGCCTCGACCGCCTCCTCGCCGAGCTTCTGCGCCGCCCGCTCCACGCCCGCCTCGGCGAGCGAGGCGACGTACGACCCCTCCGGCCGCTCGCGCACGCGCTCGACCACCGTCCGCCACAGCTCGGGCGCGAAACAGGAGAGCGAGCCGGTGTGGCAGGCGGGCCCCGCCGGCCGGACGCGCACGAGCAGCGCGTCGCCGTCGCAGTCGTCCCGCAGCTCGACGACGCGCAGCACGTTCCCGGAGGTCTCGCCCTTCCGCCACAGCCGCTCGCGCGAGCGGCTCCAGAACCACGCCTCGCCGGTCTCGCGGGTGAGCCGCTCCGCCTCGGCGTCCATCCAGGCGAGCATGAGCACGCGGTTCGTCTCCGCGTCCTGGACGATCGCGGCGCGCAGGTCAGGCTGCATCTCTGAGGGCGACCCCCAGCGCGCGCAGCTCGTCGCGGAGCGAGACGAGCCGGGCCGGGTTCTCGTGGAGGATCGAGGCGAGGAGCGCCGCCTGGGCGACGTCGAGCGCGGCGGCGACGTGAGCGGCCGAGCCGGCGCCGCCGGAGGCGATCACCGGCAGCGAGACGCTGTCGCGCAGCCGCGCGAGCAGCTCGACGTCGTAGCCCTCGCGCGTGCCGTCGCGGTCGATCGAGGTGACGAGCAGCTCGCCGGCGCCGCGCTCCTCGCATTCGCGCGCCCACGCGACGGTGTCGCGCTCCGCGTCGCGGGTCGCGGAGTGGGAGCGGACGCGCCCGGCCTCCGTGTCGATCGCGACGACGACCGCCTGGGTCCCCAGCACCTCCGCCAGCTCCCCGATCAGCTCCGGCCGCGCGAGCGCCGCCGAGTTGACCGAGACCTTGTCGGCGCCCGCCTCGAGCACCGCGGTCGCGTCCTCGACCGAGCGGATGCCGCCGCCGACGGTGAACGGGATCGAGACCTCCTCGGCCACGCGCGCCGCCACCTCGACCGCGGAGCCGCGCGCCTCGAGCGTGGCGGAGACGTCCAGGAAGACCAGCTCGTCGGCGCCCGCGTCGGAGTACGCGGCGCCCAGCTCCACCGGGTCGCCGACGTCGCGCAGCCCCTGGAAGCGCACGCCCTTGACGACGCGGCCGGCCGCGACGTCGAGGCACGGGATCAGGCGCGGGAGAGGCACATCCGCTCCAGGAACCGCAATCCCGCGGCGCCGCTCTTCTCCGGGTGGAACTGGACGCCGAGGAACGAGTCCGACTCGACGACGGCGGCGATGCCCTCGCTCGTCGCGGTCGCGGCCGGCGTCTCGCACGCGTAGGAGTGCGCGAACCAGTACGCCTCGCCGGATGGATCCACGGGGGCCCAGCCGATCCGCGGCACGCGCCCCGCGCGCAGCCGCACCGCGCGGCCCGGGACGAGGCCGAGCCCAGCGACGCCGCCGTCCTCCTCGGTCTCCTCGAGCGCGAGCTGGAGCCCGAGGCAGATGCCGAGGATCGGCCGCTCCGCCCCGGCACGCTCGCGCAGCGCCTCGTCGAGCCCGCGCTCGCGGAGCCCCGCCATCGCGCTTGCGGCGGAGCCGACGCCGGGCAAGACGGCGAGGTCGGCCGCGAGCAGCGGCTCCGGCTCGTGCACGAGCCGCGGCTCGGCGCCGAGCTTGCGCAGCGCCAGCTCGACCGAGCGCACGTTCCCGGCGCCGTAGGACGCGATCGCGACCTTCACAGCAGCCCCTTCGTCGACGGCAGCTCCTCGCCCTCGACGCGCACCGCGGCCCGCAGCGCGCGCCCGACCGCCTTGTACGCGGCCTCGGCGACGTGGTGGTCGTCGCGGCCCGACGCCTCGACGTGCAGGGTCAGCCGCGCCGCCGAGGCGAGCGACTCGAGCGCGTGACGGGCGAGGCCGGGATCGAGGCCGAGCGCGATCTCGGCGCCGCGCCGCCCGCCGAGGTCGACCGCGGCCTGCGCGAGCGCGTCGTCCATCGGCACGACGGCGTTGCCGTAGCGCGCGATCCCGGCCCGGTCGCCGAGCGCCCGGTCGAGCGCCTCGCCGACGGCGATCGCCGTGTCCTCGGCGGTGTGGTGCGGGCCGGTCTCCCAGTCGCCGGCGCCGTCGACGACGAGGTCGAGGCCGCCGTGGAAGGCGAGCTGCTCCAGCAGGTGGTCGTAGAGCCCGGCGCCGGTGCGCACCGAGACGCGCCCCTCCCCGTCGAGCCGCAGCCGGACGCGGATCGCGGTCTCCGCCGTGGCGCGAACGGTTCTCGCGCGCCGGGGAGCAAGTTGCAATTTGCAACTTTCTCCCGGAGCGAGGGCACGGGCGAGGGCCGAGAGGAGGAGGTCGTCGTCCTCGCGGTCGCGGACGCTGATCCGGATGCCGCCGCCGGTGACGCGGACGACGCAGCCGGACGCGCGCAGGACCCGCTCCGCGAGCGCGTCGGGCTCCTCGACGGGGACGAAGACGAAGTTCGCGCGCGACGGCAGCGGCTCGAGGCCGAGGGCGCGCAGCTCCGCGGTCAGGCGCTCGCGCTCCTCGACGACCCAGGCGACGTCGGGCGGCCTGCGCAGCGCGGCGACCGCGAGCGCGGCCGAGAGCGTCGAGACGGGCGCCGGCCCCTGGCGCGCGCGCAGCTCCGCGGCCGCCTCCCGGCCGGCGAGCGCGTAGCCGACGCGCGCCCCGGCGAGCGCGAACGCCTTCGAGAAGGTGCGGATGACGACGACCTCCTCGTCGTGGATCAGCCCGGCGGCCGTCTCGCCCGCGTACTCGAAGTACGCCTCGTCCACGGCGAGCGGGCGCGCGGCGGGCAGCTCGGGCAGGTCGCCGAAGGGGTTGCCGGGACGGCAGACGAAGGTGAGCGCGGGCGCCGCGTCGCCGACGCGCGCCCCCGCGAGCTGGGCGCCGACGCGGAAGAGCGGGTAGGTCGGTGCGGGCGGGATCGCCACCTCGTCGCCCGGCCCGGCGAAGGCGCGGGCGCAGAGGAGGATCAGGTCGTCGGCCCCGGCGCCGAGCACGACGTTCTCCGGCTCGACGCCCGCGTAGCGCGCGATCGCGGCCTCCAGCTCGTGGTAGCCGCCGTGCGGATAGGTGTTCACGTCGGCGAGGGCGCCCGCGAGCGCCCCCGGCCGCGACGACGCGAGCGGCAGCGCGGGGACGTTGCCGTCGAAGCGGACGATCTCCACCGGGTCGAGGCCGGCGCGGCGCGCCAGCTCCTCGGTCGAGGGCGCCCACGCGTACGGCGAGAACTCCTCGGCGAGCGCCCTCATCGCGCCACCGCCGCCGCGTGCGCGGGCAGCCCCTCGAGCGCGGCGAGCGCCTCCACCGTCGGCCGCACGCGCGCGAGCCCCTCGGCGGTGAGCCGCTGCACCGTCACCGGCTTGAGGAAGGTCTCGAGACCGATCCCGCCCGTCGAGCGCGCCCAGCCGCCGGTCGGGAGGACGTGGTTGCCGCCCGTGCCGAGGTCGCCGGTCGGCACCGGCGAGTCGGCGCCGACGAAGACCGCGCCCGCGTTGCGGATCCGCGGCGCCAGCGCCTCCGCCTCGCCGAGCAGGACGACGTGCTCGGGCGCGCGCCGCTCGACCTCGGCGAGCGCGGCCTCGAGGTCGTCGGCGTCGAGGATCCCGCAGAGCGCCTCGTGCCCGTGCTCGCGCTGCGCGGCGACCTCCAGCTCGGCGAGCCGCCGGTCGCCGCCGCGGCCGAGCACGACGACCACCTCGGACGGGCCGGCCGGCAGGTCGATCGCGACGTCGCGCTGCACCTCGAGCTTCGCCTCGTTCACGTACGCGTTGCCGGGGCCGACGATCTTGTCGACCCGCTCGACGTAGGCGAGGAAGCCGATCGCCTGCGGCCCGCCGAGCGCCCACACCTTCTCGATGCCGAGCAGCGCCGCCGCCCGCGCGACGAGCCCGGCGCCGGCCGGCGGCGTGCAGACGACGAGCCGCCGCACCCCCGCGACCTGCGCCGGCACCGCGCACATGACGAGCGTCGAGACGAGCCCGCGCGGCACGTAGATCCCGACGCTGTCGAGCGCGACCCAGCGCCGCTCCAGCTCGACGCCCGGCTCGACCTCGAGCGTCACGTCGGCGGGGCGCTGCGCCTCGTGCCAGCGCCGCACCCGACCCGCGAGCGCGAGCAGTTCCGCCTCGGGCAGCTCGCCCGCCGGCTCGGCCCGCGCCGGCTCGACGCCGTCCAGCTCGAGCGCCCACGCGCGCACCGCGTCGAGGCCGCGCGCCTTCACGTCCGCGACGATGCTCATCCGAGCATCCGGCGCGGTGTTGGATTGCGAGCTCATGCGAGCATTCGCTCGACGGGGACGAGCAGGATCGAAGACGCGCCCGCCTCCTCGAGCGCGGGCAGGAGCTGCCACACGTCGGCGGCCGGGACGAGCGAGTGCACCGCCACCATCCCCGGCTCCGCGAGCGGCAGCACGCTCGGTGCGCGCGAGCCGGGGACGAGCGCGGAGATCGCCTCGAGCGCCGACTCGGGCGCGTTCAGCATCAGGTAGCGGGCACCGCGCGCGTCGACGACCGACCGGAAGACGCCGGCGAGCCGCAGCGCGTCGTCGGCCGGCTCCGGCGGGCCGATCAGCACCGCCTCCGACTCGAGCAGGACGCCCAGCGAGCGGAGCCCGTTCGTGCGCAGCGTCGAGCCGCTCGAGACGAGGTCGACGATCGCGTCGGCGAGCCCGAGCCGCGGCGCCAGCTCGACCGAGCCGTGCACGTCCACCAGCTCGATCGGCTCCGGCAGCAGCTCGCGGGCGAGGCGCGGGAAGCTCGTCGCGACGCGCGCGCCGCGCAGCTCGTCGAGCGAGCGCACCGGCGACTCCGCCTGCACCGCCGCCTCGAGCGAGCACGCCCCGAAGCCGAGCCGCGCCAGCTCGCGCACCTCCGAGCCGCGCTCGCGGACGATGTCGAGGCCGGTGATGCCGCAGTCGACCACGCCGTCCTGCACGTACTCCGGCACGTCGTCGGCGCGTACGAGCAGCGCCTCGACCGGCGCGTTCCGACACGGGAAGGCGAGCGCGCGGTCGCCGGGGGTCTCGGGGCCGAGGCCGGCGTCGTGGAGCAGCTCGATCGCCGGCTCGCGCAGCCGCCCCTTCGAGGGGACGGCGATCCTCAACGGTGCTGCGCCTGCCGCCGCTTCCGCCGCCGCAGCGCTCGCGCGTACCCGCCCTCGCCGTTCCGGAGCCACTGCGCCACCCGCGTCACGGTCGTCGTCGACGCCTGCGCGCGCTTCGCCACCTCGAGGTACGGGAGCCCCTCGTCCAGCAGCTGCGCCACCTGCCAGCGGTGCGCCAGCGCGTCCAGCTCCGCCCGCGTGCAGAGATCCCGCAGGAAGGCCTGCGTCTCCTCCGGCCCGCGCAGCGCGGCGATCGTCTCGAAGAGATCCTGCCAATGTCGCTCCTCCATCGTGTTAGCATGGTAACACGTTGGGAGCGGCATTCGCAATCGTGCCCGCGGTGGACGTGCTGGACGGCCGCGCCGTGCGGCTTCGTCAGGGCGACTACGACCGGGTCGCGGCCGAGGCGGGAGACCCGTTCGAGCTGATCCGGCGAGCCGCGTCGTTCCGTCCCCCCTTCGTCCACGTCGTCGCGCTCGGCGCGGCCCGCGACGGCGGCGCCCCGGTGGAGCTTGCCCGGCGCGCGGTCGAGGCGGCGGCGCCGGTGCCGGTGCAGCTCGGCGGCGGCGTGCGCTCGGTCGCGGACGCGGAGGCGCTCGCCGCGGCGGGTGCGGCGCGCGTGATGGTCGGGACGGCCGCGTTCGGGGAGATCCCGCTCGAGGAGTTCGTCGCGGCGCTCGGCGAGCGGCTCGTCGTCGCGGTGGACGTCGCGGACGGCGTCGTCCGTACCGCGGGCTGGCGCGAGTCGTCGGGCCTCACGACCGCGGAGGCGCTCGCGCGCTGCAGCTCCGCCGGCGTCACGCGGGTCCTCTGCACCGCGATCGCCCGCGACGGCACGCGCTCCGGCCCGGACCTCGAGCTGCTGCGCGAGGCGCGCGGGCTGTTCGCCGGCGAGATCCTCGCCGCGGGCGGCATCCGCGACGCGGCCGACGTCGAGGCCGTCCGCGCGCTCGGGCTCGACGGCTGCGTCGTCGGCCGCGCCTGGCTCGACGGCACGCTCACGCTCGCCTGAGCCGCGAGCGCGCGACCTACTCGGTCCTGCCGAACTCCCAGATCGCGACCGCCAGCATCACGAGGCCGAGCAGCAGGGTCACCCCCGCCTCCAGCAGCGCGGGCATCCGCCAGCCCCACCACGTGATGCCCGGGTCGAGGGCCTGACGCGCGAGCGGCGAGATCGTCAGCTTGCTGAAGACGAGCCGGCGCATCGGGTCGACGGCGTACGCGATCGGGTCGACCCGGTTCAGCACCGTCAACCACGACGGCAGACCGGAGACCGGGAAGAGCGCGCCGGAGATGAAGAACATTGGCATCACGATCATCTGCATGACGCCCATGAACGACTGCATCTGCTTGATCCTGATCGCGATCATCACGCCGAAGGCGGTGACCGTGAAGGCGAGCAGCAGCTGCAGGCCGAGCACGCCGACGATCAGCAGCGGGTCGTAGGGCACGTGCACGAGCCCCGCCAGGGCGAGCACGATCACGCCCTGCAGGCTCGCGACGGTCGCGCCGCCGAGGCACTTGCCGATCACGATCGAGCTGCGCCGCACCGGCGCGACCATCATCTCGCGCAGGAAGCCGAACTCCCGGTCCCAGACGATCGACGCGGCCGAGAACATCGCGATGAACATCACCGAGATGCAGAGGATCCCGGGGTAGATGAAGGTCTTCAGGTCGACGCCGTGCGTGCCCGCGCTCGAGAGGCGCCGCAGCCCGGATCCGAGCACGAACAGGAACAGCAGCGGCTGCACGAGCGACGTGACGATCCGCAGGCGGTCGGTGAGGAAGCGGATCAGCTCGCGCCGCCAGACGATCTTGATCGCGCGAAGCTCCGAGGCGAGCGTGCGCTTCGGGACGTGGACGCGGACGACCGGCGGCTGCCGCTCAAGGGCGTCGCTCGTGACGGTCATCGCCTGCCCATCGCGCGCAGCATCTGCCGGTTGCGGTTCGTCGTCTGGTCCTCCTCGGCGTCGCGGATCGTGGTGCCCGTGTAGGACATGAACACGTCGTCGAGCGTCGGGCGGGAGACGCTGACGGCGCGGATCGGCATCCCCAGCTCGGCGAACAGCCGCGGCACGAAGGTCTCGCCGGCGGGGACGCCGAACGCGACCGCGCCCTCGGCGACCCGCGCCTCGATCCCGAACCGGTCGGCGAGCGCCGCGATCGCCGCGTCGTTGTCGTCGGTGTGGATCGTCACCCGGTCGGTGCCGACCCCCGCCTTGAGCGTCTCGGGGGCGTCGAGCGCGACGATCTCGCCGTTGTCCATGATCGCGATCCGGTCGCACCACTCGGCCTCGTCCATGTAGTGGGTGGTCATGAAGATCGTGATCTCCTCGCGCTCCTTCAGCTCGCCGATGTACCGCCAGATCGAGCGGCGCGTCTGCGGGTCGAGGCCGATCGTCGGCTCGTCGAGGAAGAGCACGCGCGGCGAGTGCATCAGCCCGCGGGCGATCTCGAGCCGGCGGCGCATCCCGCCCGAGAAGGTGCCGACGACGGAGTCCTTGCGCTCCCAGAGGCCGACCATCGTCAGCACCTGCTCCATGCGCGGCTCGACGAGGTGGCGCTCTACGCCGTACAGCTCGGCGTGCATGCGCAGGTTCTGGGCGCCGGTGAGATAGCCGTCGAGGGTCGGATCCTGGAAGACCAGCCCGATGTTGCGCCGCACGTCGTCGCGCTCCCGGACGACGTCGTGCCCGGCGACGGTCGCCGAGCCGGAGCTGGGGTTGAGGAGCGTGCAGAGCATGTTGATCGTGGTCGACTTGCCGGCGCCGTTCGGGCCGAGGAAGCCGAACACCTCGCCGGTCGCGACGTCGAAGTCGACCCCGCGGACGGCTTCGATCTCGCCGAAGCTCTTGGAGAGCTGCCGAACCGCGATCGCCGGGCTGTCGGTGCTCGCGTGTCCGTCGCTGGAGAAGCCCATCGGCTCCTTCAACCTAGCGAGCGCCCAGCAGCAGCGCGAGCAGCGCCTTCTGGACGTGCAGGCGGTTCTCCGCCTCGTCCCAGATCGCGGAGCGCCCGCCGTAGAGCACCTCCGCGGTGACCTCCTCGCCCGGATGGGCGGGCAGGCAGTGCATGACGAAG
>DASSND010000059.1:0-20450 GCA_035688315.1 Gaiellaceae bacterium
CGCCTCCACGATGAAACTAGTATGCTTAGCACCATGCGCGAGGTCAAGTTCGAGCAGGTCGCGGCCGAGATCCGGCGCGCGATCGCCGACGGCGAGGCGAAGCCGGGCGAGCGCCTGCCGCCGGCGCGCGACCTCGCCGCCGTGCTCGGCGTGAACACGAACACCGTCCTGCGCGCGCTGCGCCTCCTCCGCGACGAGGGGCTGCTCGAGTTCCGGCGCGGGCGCGGCGTCACCGTCGCCGGCACGGCGGAGCAGGGCGCGGTCGTCGCGAAGGCGCGCGAGCTGGTCCGCTTCGCGCGCCGGCACGGCTACCGCCCCGACGAGCTGGCGCGGCTGATCGAGACGCTCGGCTGAATCGTCTAGCGGCGGGGCTTGCCCGCGCGCAGCAGCTCGAGCGCCTGCGCGACCCGCCGGGCGCGCGTGTCCTCGCCCTTCGCCTCGGCGATCCAGCGTGCGTACTCCTTGCGGTGCGTGTACGCGAGCCCGTCGAAGCCGGCGCGCGCCGCGGTGTCGGCGGCGAGCGCCTCCGCGAGCGCCGGCGGCACCTCCACCTCGCGCGGCGCCGCGTCGAGCGTGAGCGTCACCTGGACGGTGTCGCCGGCCTCGACGCCGGCCGCCTCCCGGACCGCCCGGCTCAGCCCGAGCAGGAACTCGCCGCGCATGCGCGCGACCGAGAGGCGGAACTCCCGCCCGTTCAGCGTCGCGACGACGGGGAAGCGCTTCGCACCTTCGCCCACCTCGGCGACCTGCTCCTCGTCGAGGACGATCGCCGCCGCCGGCCCGCGCGGCACGAGCGTCGCGGTGAACCGGATCGAGCCCACGCGCTACTGGCGGCGCTTGTGGCGGAGCCAGTGGGTCAGCTCGCCGAGCGCGATCACCCCGACGAAGACGCCGCCGGTGGCGAGCATCATCAGGATCGTCTTGCGTCCCTCCTCGGCCGCCGTCTCCGCGGCGAGGAGGTGGAGGAATCCGGCGAACGCGGCGAGCATCCGCCCGGAATCTACCCGAGCCGCCCGGCGTGCGCGGCGAGAGCGCGCTCGACCGCCGCGTCGCCGGCCGCCGCGCGCGCCGCCTCCTCGAGCGCCGCCGCGTCACCCCGGATCCGCAGCGCGGCGCGCGGCTCGTCGAGGCCGCCCCGCCCGAGCAGCGCGGCGGTCGCCGCCCAGAGCGCCCCGTCGCCCTCGGCACCCTCCGCCCGGAGCTGGCTGGAGAGCGAGATCAGCTCGGAGAGGTCGGTGACCGCCGCGACGTCGTGGGCGGCCGCGACGTGGACGAGCCCGTGCGCGTAGAGGTAGTCGCCGAGCAGGAGCGCGAGGTCCGGGTCGGCCGGCGCGAACAGCCGCGAGGTGCCGTAGTGGACGAGGTAGCCCTCGTAGATCGTCTCCAGTCCGAGCGCGAACCGCTCCTCGGCGAGCGGCGAGAAGACGGCGGCCCGGTCGCGGCCGCCGTCCGCGCGCAGGCAGTCCGCCCAGAGCGGGCTCTCCTCCGAGGCCGCCCGCGCGATCGCCGCCCAGAGGTCAGGCATCGAAGCTCCGGAACGCGGCGAGCGTCCGCTCGACCGCCTCGCCGTCGTGCGCGGTCGAGACGAACATCGCCTCGAACTGCGACGGCGCCACGTAGACGCCCGCCGCGAGCAGGTGGCGGAAGAGCGCGGCGTAGCGCTCGCGGTCGCAGCGCCGCGCGCCCTCGAAGTCGCGCACCGGCTCGTCCGTCTGGAAGACGGTGAGCATCGCTCCGACGCGCTGGACGCGGCCGTGCTCGGAGAGCGCCGCCTCGAGCCGCGCGCCCGTGGCCTCCAGCCGCTCGTACACGGCGGGGTCGCGGAGCCGCCGCAGCACCGCGAGCCCGGCGGCGGTGGCGAGCGGGTTCCCGGAGAGGGTGCCGGCCTGGTAGACGGGTCCGACGGGCGCGAGCAGGTCCATGATCTCGGCGCGCCCGCCGAAGGCGGCGAGCGGCAGGCCGCCGCCGACGATCTTGCCGAGGATCGTCAGGTCGGGCCGGATCCCGTAGCGCGCCTGCGCGCCGCCGCGCGCGACGCGGAAGCCGCTGATCACCTCGTCGAAGACGAGCAGCGCGCCGCTCGCGTCGCAGAGCCGGCGCAGCGCGGCGAGGAACCCGTCTGCGGGCGGGACGACGCCCATGTTCCCCGCCACCGGTTCGACGACGATCGCGGCGAGGCCCTCGCCGTAGCGCATGACCGCCTCGGCGACGGCGTCCGCGTCGTTGTACGGGACGACGATCGTGTCCTGGGCGACCGCGCTCGGCACGCCCGGCGACGAGGGGATGCCGAGCGTCGCGAGCCCGGAGCCGGCGCTCGCGAGGAGCGCGTCGGCGTGGCCGTGGTAGCAGCCGGCGAACACGAGGATCCGGTCGCGGCGGGTGAAGGCGCGCGCGAGCCGGAGCGCGCTCATCGCCGCCTCCGTCCCCGAGGAGACGAGCCGCACCTTCTCGACCGACGGCACCGCGTCGGCGATCTCGGCGGCCAGCTCCACCTCGGCCTCGGTCGCGGCGCCGAAGCTCGTCCCGCGCAGCGCCGCCTCGCGGACCGCCTCCACCGTCTCGGGGTCGGCGTGGCCGAAGATCAGCGGCCCCCACGACAGCACCCAGTCGACGTAGCGGCGGCCGGCGACGTCCTCGAGCCAGGCGCCCTCGCCGCGGCGCACGAAGAGCGGCTCGTCGAGCCCGACCGCCTTCATCGCGCGCACGGGCGAGTCGACGCCGCCGGGGATCAGCTCGAGCGCGCGCCGGTAGAGGTCGCTGCGCTCCGTCAGAGCCAAGCCGGGAGGTCGCGAGTCCAGTAGCTGACGATCAGGTCGGCGCCCGCGCGCTTGATCGCGGTGAGCGACTCGAGCGCGGCGGCGCGCTCGTCGAGCCAGCCCGCCCGGGCGGCCGCCTTCACCATCGCGTACTCGCCCGAGACGTTGTAGGCGGCGACCGGCAGGTCGAACGACTCGCGGACGGCGCGGATCACGTCGAGATAGGGCAGCGCCGGCTTGACCATGATCGCGTCGGCGCCCTCCTCGACGTCCAGCTCGCACTCGCGCAGCGCCTCGCGGAGATTGGCGGGATCCATCTGGTAGCCGCGCCGGTCGCCGAACGACGGGGTCGAGTCGGCGGCCTCGCGGAAGGGGCCGTAGAACGCGGAGGCGTACTTCGCGGAGTAGGCGAGGATCGGCGTCTGCTCGAAGCCGTGGTCGTCGAGCGCCTCGCGGATCGCGGCGACGCGGCCGTCCATCATGTCGCTCGGGGCGACGACGTCGGCGCCGGCCTCGACGTGGCTGACGGCGGTGCGGGCGAGCAGCTCGAGGCTGCGGTCGTTGTGCACCTCGCCGTCGACGATCACGCCGCAGTGGCCGTGCGAGGTGTACTCGCAGAGGCACACGTCGGTCATGAGCACGAGCTCGGGGAAGAAGCGCCGCACGGTGCGGAGCGCGTGCTGGACGATCCCGCCGTCGTCCCACGCGCCGGTCGCCTCGTCGTCCTTCTCTCCCGGGACGCCGAAGAGCATCACGGCACGGACGCCGGACGAGGCGAGACGTTCGATCTCGTGGGGCAGCCCGTGGAGGTCGAAGCGCGCCATCCCCGGCAGTTCCTCGTTCGCGAGCGACTCGGGCGCGACGAAGAGCGGCATCACGAACTGGTCGAGCGCCAGCCGCGTCTCGCGCACGAGCCCGCGCAGCGGCGCCGTGCGGCGAAAGCGGCGCAGCCGCGTGACGGGGAAGCTGCTCACGCCCGGGATGGTACGCCTCGGGACTTCGTTGCAATTTGCAACTTGTCGTGCGAGGCGGGGTGACGGCCCCGGGCGACCCGGCCATCCCACATCGAGCCTCTAGTTGCAAATTGCAACTTGGCTCTCAGGGGTGCCGAGGATGCGGGCGACGCGGGCTGCTTCGGCCTCCAGCTCCGCACGTTGCGCGCGGGTCAGCGGTCGGGCCACCCGGGCGTCGACGTCGAGGACGCCGCCGCGGACGCGTCGCTCCCACTTCCCCGCGACGGCGCCGTCCACGAGCACGTTCGCGAACTGGACCGGCGTCTCGTAGCGGCCCGTCTTCTTCCAGCGCGTGTCCCAGTACAGCTCCTTCGCGCCCGCGGCGAAGACGTGGTCGTGCTCGCGGAAGCCGAGCAGGTAGCAGTCCCACTGCGGCACGAGCCGCGTCGACGGCGCCGGCTCGGGTAGCTCGGCGTCCGCGGCGTGCAGCCACGCCTGCGCGCCCTCGACCTCGACCGGCACCAGCTCGTCGCGCAGCTCCGCGAGCAGCGCCTTCTGCGCCGCCGCGCCCCTGACCGCGAGGTAGACGAGCGAGCGATGCGTGACCGGTCCGTAGGTCTTCACGAGGCGGCGGGCCGCCTCGAGCAGCGCCTCCCGCTCGTCCCAGGCCCGCACCTCGCCGAGCCACTGGTCGGCGCGCACGAACGTCACCTTCGCCCCCCGCGGCGGGCCGGAGCAGAGGATCCCGGCGCGCACCGCGTCGCCCAGCAGGTAGGCCCAGCCCGAGGAGAGCGGCCCGCGCGCCCACTCGCCGGCGCGGCGTGCGACCTCGTCCGCCAGCTCCTCGCGCAGCAGCTCGCGCCCGTCGAGCGCCTCAGCGAACGCGGCGAGCAGCCGCGCGCGGCGCCGCGGCTCGAGCCCGGTCTCGGCAAGGCCGGGCGAGGCGGCCGTCCAGAGCCCCAGCTCGTCGGCGGGATGGAGATGGAGCGTGCCTCGCAGCGTCCACGTGCGCACGAGGCTCCGCTCCTCCCAGAGCGCCCGCCGCACCTCCGCCTGCGTCGCGCCCGCCCGGAGCCCGAGCCCCAGCTCAGCCGCGACCTGCAGCTGCGCCTGGATGCCGCAGGTCGCCCGCGCCGCCTCGACGAGCGAGCCCGCCGGCTCGAGCAGCCGCGACCGCGCGAGCCGCCGCGCCCGCACCTGCTCCCAGCTCAAGTTGCAAATTGCAACTTGCCTCACGCCGCGAGCCGCCGCATCCCCGCGCGGGCGAGCGCGCCGAGGACCGCGCCGATCCCGGCGAGCCACGCCGCCTCCACCCCGACCCGCCGCCACGGGCTCGTGTCGTAGAGCGCCGAGCCGAAGAGGCGCACCGCGTGCGAGAACGGGAGCGCGTCGCTGATCCACGCCGCCGGCGCGGCGACGCCCTTCGGGACGAGGCCGAGGAAGACGACGGGCAGGACGACCAGCACCGCGACGAGCGACGCCGTCCGCGCCTCCCGCGCGAGCGCGCCGAGCAGCGCTCCGCCCGCGCCGACCGCCCCGCCCGCCAGCACCACCCCCGCGAGCAGGAGCGGCAGCCGCGCCCACGGCTCGCCGCCGGTGACCCCGCCCACCTCGACGACGATCCCGAAGACGACCGCGATCGTCCCGCCGAGCGCGAGCGCCGCCGCCGCCGCGAGCGCGACCTTCGCCCAGACGACCCGCCCGAGCGGGACGAGCCCGCGGCCGAGCCGCCCGATCGTCCCCTCGTCGCGTTCCGCCGCGGTCGCTCCCGCGGCGAGCAGGAGCGCGAGGAACGTCACCGTGACCGCGATCCCGTACGCCTGCACCTGCGCCGAGAGCACCCACGAGCGGCCCTTCGCCTTCGCCTCCTTCAGCCCGATCGGGTTCGCGGTCGCCGCGAGCGCGTTGCCGGTCTGGCCGAGCGCGAAGCGCGCGAACGCGGCGAACTGCCGCAGCTTCGCCACCCGCTCGTCGGCCGGCAGCGACGCGAGCACCGCGTCCATCCGGTCGAGGCCGAGCACGTCGTAGTCCTGCCCGAGCAGCGTCGCGTGACCACCCCGCAGGATCAGGTTCACGTAGCGGAGGTCGGCCCGGACGAACGCGTCCTGCAGCGTGCGGTTCAGCCGGTAGACGAGCGCCTGCGTCTGCTCGGTCACGACCGGGGTGAGCCCGCCGGTGCCGGTGCGGAGGATCAGGTTCGGCGTCTGCACCGTCGAGGCGAGCTTGCGCAGGAACCCGCGCGGGACGGTGATCGTCGCGGCGACCTTCCCCGACGCCAGCTCGCGGCGCGCCTCGGCCGGCCCCATCCGCACGAGCGTCACGTTCTTCGCCACCTCGTCGATCACCGACTGGACGCGGAAGCGGCTGTTCGCGACCTTCACGACCGCCGGGAGGCGGTCGCGGTCGACGAAGGCGACACGCGGCTTCGAGGAGGCGTAGCCGGCGACGAGGCCGACGAGCACCGCGATCACGACCGGGTAGGCGAGGAGCGCGCCGAGCAGGACGGGGGAGCGCAGCAGGATCCGCAGGTCCTTCCGGAAGAGCAGGAGCGCGCTCACGCGAACAGCTCCTCGACCGCACGGTCGGTGACGCGGCCGCCGAGCAGCGCGACGACCCGGTCGGCGTGCCCCAGCTCCTCGACGTTCTGCGTCGCGAAGCAGACCGCGCCGCCGCCGGCGCGCAGGCCGTCCACGACCTCCCAGACGCGGCGGCGCTGGCCGGGGTCGAGCGAGGCCGTCGGCTCGTCGAGCAGGAGCACGCGCGGGTCGCCGAGCAGCGAGAGCGCGACGTTCAGGCGCTGCCGGTTCCCGAGCGACAGCTCGCCGCTCGCCTGGCCGGCCGGGAGCGAGAAACGCTCGAGCAGCCGGGCCGCCTCGGCGCGCGGGTCGGCGACGCCCTCGAGGCGCGCGAACAGCTCGAGGTTCTCGCGCGCGGTCAGCCGCGCGTAGTGGGCGGGCCGCTGCGGCACCCAGCCGACGCGCGCCGCCGCCTCGACGCGGCCCGCGCTCGGCTGGAGCGAGCCGGCGAGGAGCGCGAGCAGGGTCGACTTGCCGGCGCCGTTCGGGCCGACGAGCGCCACCGTCTCGCCCGCTGCCAGCTCGAGGTCGGTCGGTGCGAGCGCCTCCAGCTCGCCGTAGCGGCGGGCGACCCCGACCGCCCGCAGCAGCACGCCGCTCACGCGGCCGGCGCGGCGGGCCGCTCGGGCGCCGCGGGCGCGGCCGGCTCCTCGATCGTCACCGGCACGGCCGGCTCGCCCGGCTTCCACTCCTCCAGCTCCACCCGCTCGGCGAAGAACTCCCACACCGCCCGCAGCGCCGCCAGCAGCGGCAGCGCCATCAGGATCCCCGGGAAGCCGTAGATCTCGCCGCCGGCGAGCAGGCCGAAGATCACGAGCAGCGGGTGCAGGCGCAGCGAGTGCCCCATCACCTTCGGCACGATCACGTGCCCCTCGAGCTGCTGGATGCCGAGGAAGAGCAGCGCCGTCCAGAGCGCCGAGAGCGGGTGCTGGACGAGCGCGTACAGGACCGGCGGCGCCGCGCCGAGCCACGGGCCGACGTACGGGATCAGCTCGGTCGCCCCGGCCCAGGCGCCGAAGAGGAGCGCGTAGCGGCCGCCGTGCGGCAGCAGCCCGACGATCCCGAGGATCCAGAGGCCGAGCCCCGAGCTGGCGCCGATGATCAGCGAGAGCAGGAGCTGCCCCTTCACGTAGCTCGCCACCGCCTGCTCCATGCGCACGATCAGCCCGCCCCGCCCCCGCGGCGGGAAGCGGCGGTTGACCGCGTCGGTCAGCCGCTGCATGTCGAGCAGCATGTAGATCGACACGACGATCACGAGCACGACGCTGAAGAGGAGCGACACGACCGCGACGCCGGCTCCCTCGGCCCAGTCGAGCGCGCGCGTCGTCACCTTCTCGACGTCCTTCGTCCCGACCTGGTCGAGGAACTTCGTCCCCTGCTTCTGGACGTCGACGCGCTGCAGGTGGTGCCGGTCGAGCCAGCGCTGGAACCGGGCGAGATCGTGCTCGGCCCCGGTCAGCCGGGGCTGTCCGGACTCGACCGTAAAGTAGGCGTCGACCCGGTGCGAGGCGTGCCGCGTCTGCTGGACGACGACGGTGGCCAGAGCGAGGATCGCGAGTGCGACGACCGCAGCGAACGCAACGTAGACGAGCGCCACGGCGAGCCCGCGCGGGAACCGCGCCCTCCCCAGCCCGCGGACGAGCGGGTTGAGGAGCAGGGCGATGAGCAGCGCCACGAGGAAGAGGAAGACGACGTGACGCACGGCTCCCGCCACCGTCCACACGAGCAGGAGCAGCAGCGGGAGCGTCACCAGCTGAACCCACCGCGGGATCTCGATCCGCGTCGTGGCGGGAGGCGCCATGCGGGCGATCGTATCGCGGGCACCCCCCGGATCAGGGCGCGCGCGGAGGGCAATCTCGCGCTCGCCGCGGACGACTGGCTCGAGCTGTGGGACGAGCCGCGCCCCTCCCGGTTGAAGGCGGTTCCCCCGTTCGCTACGGTCCCGCGCGACATGCCGTCCTCTCGCCCCACACGGAGGCGGCGGGTCGAACGTCGGGAGGCGCGGGCAACGCGCCGGGCGAGGCAGTTCGCCCTTCTCGTCCTCCTGACCGCCGTCTTCGTCGTCAGCCTCGCCGTCACGGCCTTCGGCGGGCGCGACGCACAGCCGCGCGTGTCGCTCGCTGCGGCGAGCCTCGCGCGCACGCAGGACCAGGTGCAGACGCGCCCCTACCCGCAGATCGTCGCCGTGCGCGGGCCGGTGCGACTGCAGCTGCCGATCTCGCAGAAGCGCGTGACGGCGATCGGCTACCACACCGCCGACGACGGCGGGCTGGCGCTCGCGCCCTCTGGCCACCAGGCGAACGAGGGAGTGGTGCAGCGGATCTTCCACTCGATCTTCGGCGGCGGCGCGGCGAGCCCCGCCTGGTACCAGCTCGGCGGCGACACGACCTCGGCGCTCGACGTCGGCGCTCCTGTGGGGACGAACGTGTACGCGCCCGTGGACGGGATCGTCGTCGCGATCACCCCGTACGTCGTCGCCGGCAAGCGCTACGGCTCGCGAATCGACATCCAGCCGCAGAACGCGCCCTCGCTCGTCGTCTCGCTCACCCAGCTCCGGGTCGACCCGTCGCTCACCGTCGGCGCCGCGGTGGTGAGCGGCGCGCGCAAGCTCGGGACGGTGGTCGACCTCGCCGCCGTCGAGCACCAGGCGCTCTCCCGCTACACGAACGACGCGGGCAACCACGTGACCGTCGAGCTGCGTCCCGCCGCCGGGATCGTCCTCAGCTGAGCACCGGGACCTGCCCCGCGTGAAGATCCTCTTCCTCGCGGACGTCTTCGGCGTCGCCGGCCGCAACGCCGTGGAGGAGCGGCTGCACGCGCTGAAGGAGCAGCACGACGCCGACCTCGCGATCGTCAACGGCGAGAACGTCGCCGACGGGGCGGGGATCACGCCGAAGCTCGCCGACCGGCTGCTCGCCGCGGGTGCAGACGTCGTCACGCTCGGCAACCACACCTACCGCCGGGAGGGGATCGGCGCCTATCTCGCGCAGAGCGAGCGGGTGATCCGGCCGGCGAACCAGGGCGTCCACACGCCGGGTCGCGGCCTCGCGGTCGTCGAGGCGCGGAACGGCGTCCGCGTCGCCGTCCTCAGCCTGCTCGGCGCGCTCTTCCTCGACACGCCCGTGTCGCCGTGGGAGGTCGTGGACGGGCTCGTCGAGGAGGCGCGGGCCGCCGCGCCGGTGGTCGTCGTCGACTTCCACGCCGAGGCGACGAGCGAGAAGATCGCGCTCGCGACCTGGCTCGACGGCAAGGTGACGGCCGTGCTCGGCACGCACACCCACGTGCAGACGAACGACGCGCGCGTCCTCCCCGGCGGCACCGCGGCGGTCACCGACGCGGGCATGACCGGGCCGCACGACTCGGTGATCGGGGTGAAGGCGGAGCGCGCGATCGGGCGGATGCGGACGCGTCAGCCGATCCGCTTCGAGCCGGCCGAGGGCGGCGTCCGGATCGAGGGGGTCGTGGTCGAGTGCTCAGACGGCGGACGCGCGAGCGGGATCGAGCTGCTCCGCGTGGCGCTCTGACGCGAGCAGCGGCGCGACGAGCAGCCCGAGCAGGACGAGCACGAGCAGGTTCCGGACGACGACGAGCGCGACGAGCCAGCCGGGCACCTGCGTGACGAGCTGGTGGTAGCGGTACGGCTCCCACACCTGCGTCAGCAGCAGGATCGCGACGAAGAGCGCGGACGCGCGCGCGCCCGAGCGGCGGCCGAGCAGCGGCACGAGCGGGACGAGCCAGACGAGGTACTGCGGCGAGAAGACCTTCGTGAAGGCGACGTAGGCGGTCACCGCCGCGGCGCAGGCGGCGACGAGGCGCTCCGCGGAGGGGCGGCCGCGCAGGTAGAGCGCGTAGATCCCGAGGATCGCGAGCACGGTGGCGATCGTGGAGAGCGTGGCGACGTGGTCGGGCCACGCGCCGACGACGTTGTCGGAGCCGTGGCTGTTGACGACGCGGCCGAGCCCGTCGCCGAGCTTCTCCGCCGCGAGCACGAAGCCGCCGCCGAGGCTCTCCACCTGCAGCGGACGCTCGCTCTGCCGGACGAGCGCCCAGTCGAGCCCGTGCCCGCCGAGCGCGGCGTAGGGCGCGAAGCCGGCGGCGAGCACGAGCACGCCCGCGCCGAGGCCCTCGACGACGCCGCGCGGGCCGCGCCGCCGCCACAGCTCGAAGAGCGCGAACGGCGCGAGCACGCCGGGCCAGACCTTGATCGCCATCCCGGCCGCGACGAGCGCGCACGAGAGGACGCCGCGCCCGGAGAGGAGCGCGGCGACCGCCGCCGCCGCGACGAGCGCCGGCAGGTAGTCGTAACGGGAGAGCGCGATCGGCCCGACGAGCAGCGGCCCGAGCCCGACCAGCAGGAGCGCCGCCCACGCGCGCCGCCGCGACGCCCCGAGCCGCGCGAGCGCGACCGCGACGCAGACGAGCACGAGCGCCGCGACGACGAGCAGCTCGACGCGGAACCAGAAGCGGTAGTCGCCGTGGTAGCCGGCGAGCTTGCGCAGGTAGACCGGCAGCGTGAAGAGCGGCAGCGCGCCGGGCGGGTACTCGAACGCGAAGTCGCGGTACGGCAGGCGGTGTCCGGCGACCCACGCCCCCCAGTTCTCGTAGAAGTCGACGTCGCCGCCGAGCCAGTCGTGCAGCCACGGCACGAACGAGAGCAGGCACCAGGAGACGAGCAGCGCGCCGAGCCCGCCCGCCAACGGCGCACGGAGCTCAGACGGCAGGAGCCGGCTCTTGGTGCGGCTGCTCTCTCGCTTCCTCGACATCGACCTGGGGACGCGGGACGGCGGAGGCGAGGAGCGCCACCGCCGCGAACGGGAAGAACCACGGAATGTACGTGTACAGCCAGTACGTCAGGACCACCTGGAAGCCGGCGAGGAGCGCGGCGGTCAGCGCGGCCAGCTGGAGCGGCGACTTGCGCGCGGGCAGGAAGGCGGCGCCGAGCGCGCCGGCGACGAGGAGCCCCTGCAGGACGCGCTGGACGAGGTGGAGGTCGGGGAGGCCGCGCGCGTGGTACTGGCCCCAGTCCCAGAGCGAGAACGGCGCGTCGCGGCCGAACTGCCAGCCGACGGTGCGGTCCCAGAAGACGCGCAGCTCGTGCAGCGGCGAGGGCTCGAGCAGCACGACCGAGAACGCGGCGAGCGTCGCGAGCGCGAAGCCGGCGAGGAAGCGCGGCTTCGGGCGCCGGTCCGGGTAGGTCAGCCAGAGCGGCGCGACGACGAGCGACGCGAACTTCGTCCACCCGGAGAGCGCCGCGAAGATCCCGCGCCCGACCGGCGAGGTGAGGAGCCAGAAGCCCCAGACGAGGAAGCACGGCATCAGCACGTCGTTCGTGTTCGAGTTCGAGGCGTACTGCGTGAACGGGTAGGCGACCCAGGCGAAGCCGAGCGTCGCGGCGAGCCGGGACCCGCCGAAGCGCAGGCCGACGAGCCAGAGCCCGAGCAGCGTGAGCAGGTCGAACGCGATCGAGGCGAAGTGGGCGGCGGGCAGGTCGTCCCACTTGCCGCTCCAGCCGAGCGCGAGGTAGCCGGGGATGTACGCCTCGTAGGCGGTCGGGCCGTAGGTGTCCCCCTCCGGGTTCGCGGTCTCGCAGCGGCCGTTCGTCTGGATCCGTTCGCGCACCTCCCCGGCCGCGTCGGCGGGCCCGCACGCCGGCAGGTCCTCCTCGACCGGGAAGTTCCCCCAGGGCGCCTGCCCGTGGACGATCCGCTCGGCGCCGATCACGCCCGAGTAGCCGACGTCGATCACGTTCGACGCCTCGACGTTGAGGCCGACGCGGAAGCCGGCGACGAACACCGTCGCCGCGAGCAGCACCCAGGCGGGCCAGAGCGGCCTGCCCCGGGTGCCGCGGCCGGTGGCGCCGATCCAGATCCCGCGCAGCACCACCCAGGCGAGCACGGGGTAGAAGAGCGGCACCGCCGTGAAGACGTCGCCGTGGTTGAAGAACCAGAGCGACGCGGTCGGGGAGAGCAGGACGAGCAGGTCGAGGTTGCGGAGCGAGAGCGGCCGCCGCCAGTTCGCGAGCCCGAGCAGGAAGGCGGCGCAGAACGCGCCCCAGACCCACGGGTCGTTGATCGTCGTCCCGCCGAAGGCGCCGTCGTAGCCGCGCGCCATCTTCCAGGCGACCTGCGGCCCCGTCCAGGCCTCGAGCACGGCGACGGTCCGGTCGTCGACGGTGCCCTCGGCGATCTCGCCGGCCTTCCCCCACCAGATCTTGACCGTCCAGGAGGACTTCTCGGCGTCGTAGGTCTCCTCGTGGGAGCGGTCGCGCGTCGGGTAGCGCGCGAGCCACGCCTTCACCTTCGGCGCGCGCTCGAACACGCTCAGCACCTCGTCCGCGCTGAGCCGCGGGCCCTTCGCCGGCGGCACGAACGGCGTCCGCACGAGGTGTCCCTTGCCGTCGTAGACCGGCGCGGTCGGCGCCGGCGCCGCTGCGTGCGCGGCGGGGGCGAGGAGCAGCGCGGCGGCCGCGGCGGCGAGGAGGCGGGGCCTCACCGCGGGAACGTTACGCCCGCCGGAACGACCAGAGCTTGTTGCCGACGAAGTTCAGCGGCGTGACGATCACGATCGCGGCGGCCTGGGCCGCGAGCTTCCCGGCGCCGAAGGAGATCAGCAGGTGCAGGACGAGCAGGTTCGCGCCGAGCGAGCCGAGCGAGATGGCGAGGAAGCGGAGCCCCTGGGCGGCGACGCCGCGACGCCGGTCGCGGAACGTCCAGAGGCGGTTCCACGTGTAGTTGCTCGTCACGGCGACGAGGAACGAGCAGGTGGCGGCGACGAGGTAGTGGACGCCCGCGTGGAGGAGCGTCGCGTAGACGGCGAGGTTGACGAGGTAGCCGAGCGCGCCGACGGCGCAGAACTGGCCGAGCTGCGTCCAGTTGCTCGCGGAGCGCAACGCCGCCGACACGCGGACGCGCAACGGCAACGGTGCAGCGACGATCGTGGCGGCTGGGCGGCCCACCGCCGGGCACGGTAGCGGGGCGCGCGTAAGGCGGTCGTAAGTTCTTACGCGGCGACGACGTCGGCGACGGTGCCGTCGGGCTCGAGCAGGAGGTCGCGGACCCGTTCGCCGTTCAGCGGCGTGCCGAGCAGCGCACGCAGCGACCCGGCGCGGTCCCGGTAGAAGTCGACGTCCTCGAGCAGCAGCAGCGCCGAGTCGACGGCGATCTCGTCCTCGGCGAGGTCGGCGGCGGCGAAGGCGAGGAACCGCTCGGTCTCGTCGCCGCAGAGCACGACGAAGCCGACCGCCCGGCTCGCGGGCTCGTCGAGCAGCAGGTCGACCGGCTGGCCGAGCCTGATCCCGCGCAGCCGAACGGGCAGCTGCAGCAGCTCGACTGCCGACCGCGACCCCATCCCCGTCAGAATTCCCGAGCGAGCGGACACCGCAGGTGCAACGCTAGCGGCAGCCGCTCAGGTGCCGGGGAACCCTTCGCTGCCGAGCAGCGGCACGAAGCGGCAGGGGACGCTGCGCCGCACCGCCGGCCCCTCGGGCGTGCGGACGACGACCTGCAGGAGCTGCTCCCGGGCGTTGCCGACGGGGACGACGAGCCGGCCGCCCGGCTCGAGCTGGGCGTAGAGGGACGGGGGCGGCTCCGGCGCAGCGGCGGCGACCGCGACCGCTGCGAAGGGCGCGTGCGCCGGCAGGCCGAGGGTGCCGTCGCCGACGTGGACGCGAACGCGCTCGCCGTAGCCGGCGGCGGCGAGGGCGGCGCGCGCG
Organism: Gaiellaceae bacterium; assembly: GCA_035688315.1. Taxonomy (GTDB): domain Bacteria; phylum Actinomycetota; class Thermoleophilia; order Gaiellales; family Gaiellaceae; genus Palsa-739. The sequence continues at coordinate 13,997 of DASSND010000059.1, forward strand.
CGTTCTGCCAGCTCCGGCACGCGCTCGATCGAGTGCACCTCCGCCGCCAGCTCGGCGAGCACCGCGGCCTGGTAGCCGGAGCCGGTGCCGACGTCGAGCACCCGCTCCCCGCCGCGCAGCGCGAGCTGCTCGCAGAGCAGCGCCACCATCGTCGGCTGGGAGATCGTCTGGCCGCCGCCGATCGGGAGCGCCGCGTCGGCGTAGGCGTCCGCCCGCGACTCCGCCGGGACGAACAGCTCCCGCGGCACGGCGGCCATCGCGGCGAGCACGCGCTCGTCCTCGATCCCGCGCTCGCGCAGGACGGCGAGCATCACCTCCCGGTCAGCCGGCATGCGCGGCGGCCCGCTGGTAGGGCGGCGGCTCGACGCCGAAGTGGGCGAGGATCGCGGGCGCCACCTCGGTGATCCGGGACGGGCTCGGCGGCAGGCCGACGGCGAGGAGCGGCACGAGCGAGTCGCCCTCGACGAGCGAGCCGTGGCTGCCGCCGCCGGCGTGGTGGCGGCCGCCGAGGTCGGCCAGCTCCCAGCCCTCGGCGGCGGAGACGAGCAGGTCGCCGGCGTTCGGGTTCGCGAGCGCGCGCCAGGCGCGGCCGAGCCCGTCCGGGTGGTCGAGCAGCGAGGCGTCGCCGCTCGTCTCGAAGCCGCCCCCCGCGGGCGCGAAGCGCAGCTCCTCGCCGTCGCGGCGCGCGACCGCCGTGCCGTCCTCGAGCCGCAGCGAGACCTCGACCGCGGGCTCGCCGTCGAGCCGCCGCGCGAGGTCGGCCGGGTCGAGCCGCGCCTGCGGGCGCAGGTAGACCTGCCCGGCGCGGTTCGACGCGGTGACGACGACGTCGTGCTCGAGCCCCGCGAACGACGTCTCGAGCCGGGCCGCCCGCTCGACACGGGTCTGGCCGTGGTCGGAGTGGACGAGCACCGCGTACCGCTCGAGGAACTCGTCCGGCCCGCCGGCGGCGTCGAGGAGGGCGCCGATCGCGGCGTCGGTGCGCTCGAGCGAGACCGCGGTCGCGCCGTCGGGCCCGTACGCGTGCGAGGCGTAGTCGTAGTCGGAAAGGTAGTAGGCGAGGAAGTCGAAGCCGTCGCGCGTGACGAGCCAGCGGCCGACGGCGGCGGCGTACGCGTCGATCGAGCCGCCGGCGCGGTTGCGCACGGCGAGCGGCGCGCCCGTCCGGTCCGACTCGAAGAGGCTGTAGTAGAAGAAGCGGCGCGGCCCGAACGCAGCGGGCAGGCCGGGGATCGTCGGCAGGTGCCGGGTGCGGCCGCGGTAGCAGGTGATGTTGACGGCCGCCGCGACGAGCCCCGCGTCCTCGAGCGCCTCGTAGACCGTCACCGCGTCGGGCCCGAGGTGGCGCTGGTTCATCTCGTAGATCGTGTCCCGGACCGACTGGGAGAGCCCGGCGGCGCGCAGCGCCGAGAACGAGGAGCCGTACTCGACGATCCGCCGCTCCTGCCGGTGCCACCACACGAGCGAGGGGATCCGGTGGACGTCGGGGCCGGCGCCGGTCGCGATCGAGGAGAGGCAGACCGGCGTGAGCGACGGGAAGACGGAGACGGCGCGGCGGTACTCGCCGCGGGCGGCGAGCAGGGCGAGGGCGGGAGCGCGGCCGCTCTCGACGGCGTGCTCGAACGCGGCGGGCGTCATCCCGTCCACGACGATCAGGACGAGTTTCTTCTGCGTGGACGCCTCCTAGTCGCGCGCGAGCGTGCGCAGACCCGCGTAGCGCTCCGGCTGCCGGCGGCGGAGCCGCGCCGCGAGCGCGGGGACGGCGACCGCCTCGAGGTAGCCGAGCACCGGCACCCACGCGAGCGCGGCGACGACGAGCGCGGCGCCGGCGACGAGGGTCGCGGTGCCGCCGCGGGTGCCGCCGCGGCGGAGCGCGCCGGCGACGACCTGCGCCGCGCCGAGCGCCCCGAGGACGCCTCCGGCCGCGCCCGCGGCCGCGTCGCCCCAGCTTCCAGGCTGCCACGCGTCGATCGCGAACCCGAGCGCGCCGCCGGCGACGAGCGCCGCCGCGGCGGCGCCGAGGAGTGCCGCCCGCGCCCTGCCGGCGGCGCCGGCGAGCAGGACGCCTGCGCCGGCGCCGAGGCCGGCCGAGACGCCGATCCAGTACCAGGCTCCCACGCGGCCAGCGTAACCGTCGCCGCCGTTCGCGCGTTGTATCGCCGGAGCGAAGACCTCCGCCTTCCCCTGCTGTCCAGCCCCAGGAGGTGCCACGTGCCCACCGACGACCGCCCGCTGCTCGTCTTCTTCACCTCGCAGCGCTCCGGCCCCGCGCGCCGGATGGAGAGCCTGCTCGCCCATCTCGCGCGCAAGGAGCGGAGCCGCCTGCGCGTCCGCCGCGTCGACGTGGACGAACGGCCCGACCTGGCGGAGCGCTTCCGGGTCGAGCAGGTGCCGGCGCTCGCCGTCGTGGTCGAGAAGCGCGTCGTGGCGCGCCTCGACGGCCGCGCGACCGCGCCGCGGATCGAGTCCCTCCTCGAGCCGCACCTCGCGACGCGCGAGGCCGAGCCCGCCGCGGCGTGAACTCCGGCCCTTCGGCTGCCGAAGGGCGGGAGTCGGGCCCGAGCGGCCGTCAGGTCTTTTCGAGGCGCGCGATCACGGCGAGGCCGAAGTCGGCGGCGCGCTTGCCGTCGATCACACGATGGTCGAACGTGACCGAGATGTTGCCGACGCGGCGCACGACGACCTCGCCGTCGCGGACGACGGGGCGCTCCGCGATCCGGTGGACGCCGAGGATCCCGACCTCGGGGTGGTTGACGAGCGGCGTCACGAAGAGCCCGGCGGCGCGGCCGGCGCTCGTCACGGTGAAGGTGCCGCCGCGCAGCTCCTCCGGCGTCAGCTCGCCGGCGTGCGCCGCCTCGGCGAGCCGGCGCACCTCCGCGTCCAGCTCCTCGAGCCCGAGCCGGTCGCAGCCGCGCACGACCGGGACGACGAGGCCCTGCTCGGTCTGGACGGCGACGCCGATGTCGTAGCGCTCGAGGTAGACCAGGTCGCCGTCGTCGACCCGCGCGTTCAGCTCCGGGAACTCGCGCAGGCTCTCGGCGACCGCCTTGAGCACGAGCGGCACGAGCCGCGCCGTCTCGACGCTCGTGAAGTCGCACTCCTCGACCCAGGTGACCGCGGGGATCTCCCGGTGGGCGCGCGTCAGGTGCTCGAACATCTGCCTGCGGATGCCGCGGATCGGCTCCCGGCGGCCGTCCACCTGCGCCGGTCCGGAAGCCGCCGCGCCGCCGCCGGCGGCCGCGGCGCGCACGTCCTCCTCGGTGATCCGCCCCTGCGGCCCGGTGCCGCTCACCGAGCCGAGGTCGACGCCGAGGTCCTGCGCGATCCTCCGCACGAGCGGAGTCGCGCGCACCCGTTCGGAGCCTTGTTGCAACTTGTAACTTGCGGGCTCGGGACGGTCCTGAGCAGGCGTTTCCGGTGCTTGTTGCAATTTGTAACTTGCGTCTCCGCCGATCACGACGAGCACGGTCCCGACGGGCACGACCTCGCCCTCGCCGACGAGGATCCGCGAGACGAGACCGCCGGCCGGCGAGGGGATCTCGACCGTCGTCTTGTCGGTCGCGATCTCGACGAGCGGGTCGTCCTCGGCGATCTCCTGACCCTCGGCGACGAGCCAGCGGGCGATCTCGCCCTCGGTCAGGCCCTCGCCGAGGTCGGGCAGCTTGAACTCGTACGCCACGGCCGGGATTCCTACCTGATCGCGTCGTCGCGCAGCACCGCGTGCACGCCCTTGACGCGGTTCACGACCTGGGTGACGCGCAGGTCGACCGCCACCGACGCGAGCGCGAGGCATTCGTTCCGCGGCGCGGCCAGCTCGCGCTCCATCAGGTCGAGCATCGTCGCGAGCGCCTGCTCGGCTGCCAGGTCGAGGTCCTCGTCGAAGCCGAACGCGAGCCACGCGTCGGCGGTGCGCGCGAGCGGCGAGCGCAGCTCGAGATCGTCGACCTCGAGCGTCAGCGTCGCCGACTCGAGCGGGCACTCGATCGCCGTCCCGGACACCTCGCCGTCCCCCTGCGCGCCGTGGGCGTCGCCCGCCATCAGGAGCGCCCCGTCGACGGGGATCGGCAGGAAGAGCGTCGTGCCGGCGACCAGCTCCTTGCAGTCGACGTTCCCGCCGAAGCGGCGGGGCGGGATCGTCGAGTGCTCGCCGGGCTCGGGCGGCGGCATGCCGACGACGCCGAGGAACGGCGCCGAGCGGACCGCTCGCCGGCCGAGCCGCCACACCTCGCCGTCGAGCGTCCAGTCGAAGCGTTCGCCGTTCCCCCAGGTCACCCCCCACGGGCGGGGCACGATCTCGTCGACGCGGACGACGAGCGTTCGGCCGGCGGCCGCGCCGCGCACCTCGAACGGGCCGGCGAGCGCGTGCCCGGCGCCCTCGGGCCGCGCCGGCTCGTCCTCGCGCTCCCAGCACCAGGCCGCGTTGAGCGCGTGGAAGACGACCGAGCCGCCGGGATCGACGGAGGCGACCGGCTCGTAGTCGCGCGAGAACCAGCCCCTCACGACCGCGGCTCCTGGATCCAGGCGTCCGCCGGCGCGAGCAGGACGCGCAGCCCGATCCGCGTCCCGTCCTCGCCGCGGAACTCCCGCAGCGAGACCGCCTGCTCGTCGCCGCGCAGCTCGGGCGCGACCTCCGCCGGGACGTAGCCCGCCTGCACGCGCCGCTCCGCGTCCCAGACCCCGACGGCGTTCGGGTCGTGCTCGTTCTCCGGCTCGGGCACGAGCGCGAGCCGCCGCCCCGGCGCGAAACCGCCGTCCTGGAGCGCGTCGAGCCGGTAGGAGGCGCCCGCGAGCTTCACGACGCGGAAGCGCGGGTCGTCCCAGCGCAGCGCCTCGCCGGAGGCGGCGTCGCGGAGCCGGAAGCCGGACTCGCCGCGCTCGAGCCAGAGGCGTAGCCGCTCAGAACCCGAGGAGCCTCCGCGCCGCGTCGACGACTCGCGCGACCGAGGGCATGTAGGCGTCCTCGATCTTCCAGTAGGGGTAGGGGACGTCGTAGCCGGTGACGCGCAGGACGGGGCCGTGCAGGTCGAGGATCGCCTTCTCGGCGAGGATGGCGGCGATCTCGGCGGCGAAGCCGGCGGTGCGCGGGGCCTCCTGGACGATCACGACGCGTCCGGTCTTCGCGGCGGAGGCGAGCAGGGCGTCCTCGTCGAGCGGCTTCAGCGTGCGCAGGTCGAGCACCTCCACGGACGCCTCGCCCGCGAGCGCGTCGGCGGCGCGTTCGCAGAGGGGCACCATCGCGCCGTAGGCGACGAGGGTGAGGTCGGAGCCCTCGCGCGCGAGGCGCGCCTTGCCGAGCGGCACGACGTGCTCCCCGTCGGGCACCTGCTCCCGCTCGCTGCGGTAGATCAGCTTCGGTTCGAGCACGACGACCGGGTCGGGGTCGCGGATCGCGGCGGCGAGCAGCCCCTTCGCGTCGGCCGGGGTGGAGGGGATCGCGACCTTCACGCCGGGGGTGTGGACGTAGTAGGTCTCGGGCGAGTCGTCGTGCAGCTCGGGAGCGCGGACGCCGCCGCCGTAGGGCATGCGCACGACGAGCGGGAACTCCATCCGGCCGCCGGTGCGCCAGCGGTAGCGGCCGACGTGGGTGATCAGCTGGTCGAGGCAGGGATACGAGAACGCGTCGTACTGCATCTCGCAGACCGGCCGCCAGCCGGCCATGCAGAGGCCGACGGCGCTGCCGAGGATCCCGGCCTCGGCGAGCGGCGTGTCGACGCAGCGGTTCTCGCCGAAGCGCTCCCGCAGTCCCGCGGTGGCGCGGAAGACGCCGCCGGCGCGGCCGACGTCCTCGCCCAGTACGAGCACGTTCTCGTCGCGGGCCAGCTCGACGTGGAAGGCGTCGTTGATCGCCTCCACCATGTACAGCTCAGCCAACGGAGCCTCCGAGGATGCGGCGCAGCTCGGCCAGCTCCGCGGCGAACGAGGCGGGCGGGTCGGCGTAGGCGTGCTCGAAGAGGAGGCCGACGTCGGGCTCCGGCTCTGCCTCGGCCTCGGCGATCCCGCGTCGCATCGTCTCGAGCGCCTCGTCGCGAACCTCCTCGGCGAGCCGGTCGTCGAGGAGGCCGAGCCGGCGCAGGTAGCGCTCGTAGCGGCCCAGGCACTCGTTCTCGCGCTCCCGCTCCACCCGCTGCATGTCGATGTAGGCGCGCGGGTCGTCCGCGGTCGCGTGCGGCGCCGACCGGTAGGTGACCGCCTCGACGAAGGTCGGCCCGCCGCCGGCGCGCGCCCGCTCGACCGCCTCCCGGGTCGCCTCGTAGACGGCGAGCACGTCGCCGCCGTCCACCCGCACCCCCGGCATCCCGTAGCCGGCCGCCTTCGCGGCCAGCGTCTCCGCGCGCGTCTGCGCCTCGAGCGGCGTCGAGATCGCCCACTGGTTGTTGTTGCAGAGCAGCACGAGCGGCGCGCCCGTCACCGCCGCGAAGTTCGCGCCCTCGTGGAAGGCGCCCTCGCTCGTCGC
>DASSND010000060.1:0-10371 GCA_035688315.1 Gaiellaceae bacterium
GACGATCGTCGGCTCGATCGCGCCGCGCATGACGGAGCCGGGCAGCGGGATTGCGATCACCACCGCGCAGATCGGAACGGCCGCCGCTCTCTACGTCGCGGGAGCATGCATCGGAGCTCTCTTCTTCGGCCAGCTCACCGACCGCTTCGGCCGCAAGAAGCTCTTCCTGATCACGCTGGCGCTGTACATCGTCGCGACGATCGCCACCGCCTTCGCGATGTCGCCCGCGTACTTCTTCATCGCGCGCTTCTTCACCGGCGCCGGCATCGGCGGCGAGTACGCGGCGATCAACTCCGCGATCGACGAGCTGATCCCGGCCCGCGTCCGCGGCCGCGTCGACCTGATCGTCAACGGCTCCTACTGGCTCGGCTCGGCCGCCGGCTCGGCGCTCGCGATCCTCCTGCTCGACAAGGCGCTGCTCGCGGCGAACGTCGGCTGGCGGATCTCGTTCGCGCTCGGCGCGATCCTCGGGCTCGGCGTCCTCGTCGTGCGCCGCCACGTTCCCGAGAGCCCGCGCTGGCTCTTCATCCACGGCCGCGAGGACGAGGCGGAGGAGATCGTCTCGCGGATCGAGCGCGACGTCGAGGCGGAGACCGGCGACCGGCTCGAAGAGCCCGGGGACTCGCTCGAGGTGCGCCAGCGCGAGGCGATCCCCTTCCGCGAGATCGCGAAGGTCGCCTTCCAGAAGTATCCGCGCCGCGCGATCCTCGGGCTCGCCCTCTTCGTCGGGCAGGCGTTCCTCTACAACGGCGTCACCTTCAACCTCGGGACGCTCTACTCGACCTTCTACGACGTCTCGTCGAGCTTCGTGCCGGTGTTCCTGATCGTGTTCGCGGTCGGCAACTTCCTCGGCCCGCTCCTGCTCGGGCGGCTCTTCGACACCGTCGGGCGCAAGCCGATGATCGCCGGCACCTACATCGGCTCCGCGGTCGTCACCGGCGCGCTCGCCTGGCTCTTCGTCGGGAACGCGCTCGACTCGCCGTGGGCGTTCGAGGCGTTCATCTTCGGCATCTTCTTCCTCGCCTCCGCGGGCGCGAGCGCCGCCTACCTGACCGTCAGCGAGATCTTCCCGATGGAGACGCGCGCGCTCGCGATCGCGTTCTTCTACGCGGTCGGCACCGCCGCCGGCGGGATCGCCGGGCCGCTCCTCTTCGGCAACCTGATCAGCTCGAAGAGCCGCGGCGAGGTGGCGGCGGCGTTCCTGATCGGCGCGGCGGTGATGGTCGTCGGCGGCCTCGTCGAGATCCTCTTCGGCGTCAAGGCGGAGCAGACCGCGCTCGAGGACATCGCGAAGCCGCTCACCGCCGAGGACGCGGAGGAGCCGGTCGGCCGCGACCGGCCCGACGAGGAGCGCGAGCCGACCCGCGCCGACCGGCGCGCCGAACGGCAGCGCACCGGCCGGCGCCGCTACCGCCCCGGCCCGGGCGTCGACTACCCGTACTACTCCCCGGGCCTGCTCGGCAGCTCCGTCCGGAGCCGGGCGGCGGCCGGGACGCTGCTCGACCGCGAGGTCGAGACGATCGGTCGCGCGGTCGACGAGGGCGGGCCGATCGGGCGCGTCGAGCTGGAGCGGCTCGTGGGCGGGCGCCGCTGGGGGCCCGGGCGCTTCCGGGCGGCGCTCGACGAGGCGGTCGCGAGCGGGCGGATCCGGCGCGCCGGCCGCCGCCGGTACGAGCCGCCCGAGTCGGGCACCTGACGCTACGCTCGGTTCGTGGAACTGACGCAGGCAGCGGTCCTCGAGGCGCTCGAGCAGGTGATCGACCCGGAGCTGCGGCGTCCGGTCACCGAGCTGGACATGGTCCGCGACGTCGAGATCCACGACGGGGTCGTCTCGCTCACGATCGTCCTCACCGTGGCGGGCTGTCCGCTCCGCAACTCCTTCGAGGAGCAGGTGGAGCGCGCGCTGGCCGGGGTCGGGGCGCGCGGCGTCGAGCTGCACTTCGACGTGATGACCCCCGAGGAGCGGCAGGCGCTGACGACGAAGCTCCGCGGCGGCGCGCCCGAGCGCGACGGCGTGATCAAGCTGCCCGCCGACTGCCGCGTGCTCGCGGTCGCGTCCGGCAAGGGCGGCGTCGGCAAGTCGTCGCTGACCGCGAACCTCGCCGTCTCCCTCTCGGCGCTCGGGCATCGCGTCGGCGTGCTCGACGCCGACATCTACGGCCACTCGATCCCGCACGTGCTCGGCATCCACCAGAAGCCGGTCGCGGTCGACCAGCTGATCGTGCCGCCGGTGAAGGACGACCTGAAGCTGATGTCGATCGGCTTCTTCCTCGACGAGAACGAGCCGGTGATGTGGCGCGGGCCGATGCTGCACCGCGCCCTCGAGCAGTTCCTCACCGACGTCCACTGGGGCGAGCTGGACGTGCTCGTCGTCGACATGCCGCCCGGCACCGGCGACGTCTCGATCTCGCTCGGCCAGCTGCTGCCGAAGGCCGAGGTCGTCGTCGTGACGACGCCGCAGAAGCTCGCGCAGGACGTCGCCTCGCGGGCCGCGTCGATGGCGCGCAAGACGAACATGCGCCTGCTCGGCGTGGTCGAGAACATGAGCGGCGACGTCTTCGGCTCCGGCGGCGGCGCGGCGCTCGCCGGCGAGCTGGGCGTGCCGCTGCTCGGGACGGTCCCGCTCGACCCCGCGCTGCGCGAGCAGGGCGACCTCGGCGAGCCCGTGGTGACCGCGCGGCCGGACGCGCCCTCGGCGCGGGCGATCGCCGCGGTCGCGGAGCAGGTCGAGTCGCTCCGCCGCGAGCCCGGCGGGATCGTCAAGGCGCTCCCCCTCGTCGGCTGAGATGCAGACCCGCAACGTCCAGGCGGTCCTGGAGGCGTACCAGCTCGCGCGCAAGGGCGACCACCGCACGCTGCGTACGCGGATCCTCGACGACGCGACCTGGCAGCCGGCGCGCGAGGGGGCGTGGAACCCGTGCCGCGACGCCGACCAGATCGTGCGCACGCTGCTCTGGCGGGCGCACGCGAACCGGATGCGGCCCGCCGACCCGATCGACCTCGGCGACCGCGTGCTCGTCCGTCTGCGCGGCGTCCGGCTCTCCCGCCTCGGCGCGCGCGGCTTCTGGGCGCCCAGGCTCTTCCAGATCGTCGTCGTCCGCGACGGGATGATCGCGAGCCTGCAGGACTACCCGAACCGCGAGACCGCGTTCGCGGCGGCGGGGCTCGCCGCGTAGCGCGTGGCGGCGGCCGCGTTCTTCGACCTCGACCGGACGCTGCTGCGGCGCTTCTCGGCGCTCGCGCTCGCGCCCGCGTTCCGGCGGCACGGGATGCTCTCTCGCCGGCAGGTGGCGCGGGCGGCGTGCCTGCAGCTCGTCTACGTGACGCGCGGCGCGTCGCACGAGGCGGTGCGGCGGGCGGCCGAGGACGGGCTGCTCGTCCTGCGCGGGCGCACCCCGGACCAGCTGCGCGAGCTGGTCGCGGAGGCGCTCGAGCCGGTGCTGCGCCCGCTCGTCTACCCGGAGGCGCTCGAGCTGGTGGCGCGGCATCGCGCGCGCGGCGAGGCGGTCTTCATCGTCTCGGCGACGCTGCAGGAGATCGTCCAGGGGATCGCCGACGACCTCGGCTTCGACGGCGCGCTGGGCACGATCTGCCGGGTGGAGGACGGCTGCTACACGGGCATCGCGGAGCGGCCGCTCCACGCGGCGGCGAAGGCGGAGGCGATCCGCTCGCTCGGCTTCGACCTCGCCGATTCGACCGCGTACTCGGACAGCCACACCGACGTGCCGTTCCTCGAGGCGGTCGGGAACCCGGTGGCAGTCAACCCGGATCGGGGCCTGCGCCGGGTCGCGGTCGAGCGCGGCTGGCCCGTGCTGGAGTTCCGTGGAGCGCGCTGAGGGAGTCGCGCGACTCGCCGCGCTCGGGTTCTCCGAGGCGGACGTCGCGGAGCTGTGGGCGCACTTCGACGCGGCGGAGCGGCGCGGCAAGCCGTCGCACGGGCACGCGCGCATCCCCTGGCTCGAGCAGCTGGAGGGCTTCGACCCGCACGCCGAGCCGCGGCGCCTGGACGAGACGCGCTGGGACGGCAACGGCGCGGTCGGCTATCTCGTGCTCGCGCGCGTCGTCGCGGCGCAGCTCGCGGCACCGCCCGAGCAGGCGCGGCTCGTCGTCTGCGAACGCACCTTCCCGACCGGGATGCTCGGCTGGCACGTACGCCGGCTCGCCGAGGGCGGGCTCGTCTCGCTGCTGACGACGACGTCGCCGCGGCGGCTCGCGCCGCCCGGCGGCGGCCCGGCGCTCGCGAGCACGAGCCCGCTCGCGATCGGGATCCCGTCGTCCGGCGGCGACCCGGTGGTCGTGGACGTCTCGATGAGCGAGGCGACGTGGGGCGACGTCGTCGCCGGGCTCGCCGCCGAGGAGGACGTGAAGCCCTTCGGCGGCCCGCACGCCCACAAGGCGTTCGCGCTCGCGGTCGGGCTGCAGCTGTTCGTGGACGCACTCGTCCGCGAGCCGGGCCACGCCGCCGTCCTCCTCGTCGCGCGCCCGGAGTCCGACCCGGTGCCCGCGCTGCGAGCCCTCGCCGCCGGCGCCCGCCTCCCCGGCGACCGCTAGGCCTGGGTCGGGAAGCGCGGGTCGTCGCGGAGCGAGGCGAAGTCCTCGTCCTCCTGCGCGAACGCGCGGAAGCGCTCCTCGCGCGCGACCGCCGCGTTCAGGTGCTCGAGCGCCGCGTCCGGCTCGCCCGCGAGCGCCTCGGCGCACGCGAGGTGGTAGAGCAGCGCCGGGTGGTCCGGCTTCGCCGCCAGCCCCTCGCGGATCAGCCCCTTCGCCTCCTCGAAGCGTCGCTCGCGGAGGTGCGGGAACGCGGGGAAGAAGTACTCCCACGCCGACGGCTCGTGCGTTCCCGGGACGCCGCCGACCGCCAGCACCGTCGTGCCCGGCTCGCGCGCCACCGCCGACCGCTCCTGGGCCGGGTCGTCGAGATAGACGAGCGTGCCCGCCGGCGCGTCCACCTCCTCGCCGTCGACCGTGAACACGGCGTGCCCGGAGACGACGGCGTACACCTCCTCGTGCCCGAGCTGCGTCTCGGTGTGCTTCTCGACCACCTCGTCGCCCGCCGCCGCGGCCGTGTACGCGTTGATCCCGAACGCCGTGATCCCGAGCGTCCGCCGCACCGGCTTCCAGACGAGCGTCCCGAACACCGGCACGCCCTCGACCTCGTCGAGGCGGAGGAGCTTCAGGGCGCCGCCTCGCGCAGCGCCTCGAGCACGACCGGGTCGAGCGCGTCGGCGCCGTCCACGCGCACCTCCAGGTTCTCGACGCCCGCCCAGCGGTCGAGCGCGGCCGCCAGCTCGCCCTCGTAGCCGAGCCGTGCGAGCCGGTCGCGCAGCTCGGCCGCCAGCGCGTCGTCGACCTCGATCCAGTCCTCGCGCGGGCTCACTGCGAACAGCCGCTGGTGCAGGCCGTACAGGCGGCGCAGCTCCTCGACGGGACGCCCGTGGTCGTCGACGCGCAGGTCGACGACGACGTCGGAGAGCCGCGCGTAGCCGCCGCCGCGCGCGACGACGAGCAGCGACGCCGACTGCTGCCCCCGCCGGTCGCCGCCTGCCGCCTGCGCCGCCGCGAGGCACTCGACGAGCCGCTCCGCGAGCGGCAGCCGCGGCGTCTGCTCGAACGTGACGGCGAGCGCGTCCACCGTCTCGGCGCCGACGAGGATGTTGCCCTGCGCCGCGTAGCAGCGGCCGTCGCGGTGCCCGGCCCAGTCCAGGCAGTCCTGACCCGTCCACGACGCGCTCCCGCCGCGCGCGTCGACGACCCCGAGCTGCCGCTCGCCGCGCCCCTCGTCCGCGGCGACGAGCCGCTCGACCACCTCGGCGGCCGCCGCGCCGTCGCGCAGGAGGGCGAGCCCGTCCGGGCCGTACGTCGGGTTCGCGTACGCCTGCGTCGCCACCGCGCCCGCCCCCGGCTCCGCCCACGGAACCACCGAGCCGACCGCCAGGAACTTCGACTGCACCGCGACGCCCCACTGGCCCGCCTCGAGGTCGCACGCCGCGATCGAGTACGTCGCGACGACCGGCGCCCGCTCAGCCATACGTCAGCTCGGTCAGGTCGAGCCGGAGCAGGTCGCGGCGCTCGGCCGGCACGACGGCGCACGCCACCTCGGGGCGCGCGAGCGCCGCCTTCACCTCCTCCGCGGACGCCGCGCGCACGACGACCGGCGTGCCCGCCGCGAACGCCTCGCGCAGCCGCGTCTCGTCCCCGACCCCGTCGAGGACGAGCGCGCCTTCCAGCTCCAGCTCGCCCTCCACCGCCAGCTCGGGCACGCGCCGCCCGGTCGCGCCGAACCAGCGCTCCCTCAAATCGTCACCGACTCGCCGGGCTCGATCTGCTCGACGGTCACCTCCGGCGCCAGCTCCTGCAGCGTCGCGGGCCGGCCGACGAGCGGCGGGAAGGTGCCCCAGTGGCAGGGGACGCACCGCTTCACGCCGAGCAGCTCGAGCGCGAGCGCCGCCTCCTCCGGCCCCATCGTGTAGTGGTCGCCGATCGGCAGCACCGCCAGGTCGGGTGCGTAGAGCCGCCCGATCAGCTGCATGTCGCCGAAGACGCACGTGTCGCCGGCGAAGTAGACGCTCTTCCCCTCCGCGCGCACGACGATCCCGCACGGCTCGCCCATGTACTCGCCGTCGTTGTTCGAGGAGGAGTGGTGCGCGTTCGTGAGCGTGAAGCGGACGTCGTCGACGGCGACGGTGCCGCCCTTGTTCGGGTCGAGCACGTTCTCGAGCCCCTGCTTCGTCTGCAGCCAGTCCGCCAGCTCGACCGGCGCCACCACCGTGCAGCCGTGCCGCTTCGCCAGCTCGACGGTGTCGCCGACGTGGTCGCCGTGGCCGTGCGTGAGCGCGATCGCGTCCACGCGCTCCGGTGTCTGCTCCCCCTCGGGGCACTTCGGGTTCCCGTTCAGGAACGGGTCGACGTAGATGCGCTTGCCGGCCGCGTCGAGCCGGAACGCTGAATGTCCGAGCCACGTGAGTTCCATGGGCGAAGCTTACGAAGGAAGGACCGTCCGGCGCGGCCGCGAACCTATGCGGGGATGGGTTCCCGGCTGCTGCCCCTCGGCCTGGCGCTCTCCGCCCTCGTGGCGGGGGCGGCGCACCTTCCGGGGCTCGCGCTCTACCTCGGCCTGCTGACGATCCCCTTCGCCGCCGGCGCCGCGTTCGTCGCGGTCAGCGACCTGCTGGAGGGACGGCGCGCGCTGCTCCGCGCGGTCACGACGGGGCTCGCGCTGACGCTCGTCGTCGCCGCCTCGGCGGTGCGCGAGAACGCCGCCCACGGCTCCGCCGCGCCGCCGTTCGCGACCTACGCGCTCGTCGGCGCGCTGCTCGCCTACCTGCTGCCGACCGTCGCCTGGCTGTTCGAGCCGGTGCGGCTCCCGCGCGCCCGCGAGCCGCGGCCGGCGCCGGTGCGCGTCACGCACTCCTAGAGCCGGGGCGCCGCTAGAACGGGAGCGCGCTCGCCGCGTCTTTCGCGAGGTCGATCAGCGGCTGCACCGCGAACAGCGACCCGACCGAGACGGCGAGCGCCATCGCGACCGAGATCTGCAGGAGCGCGTCCCGCGGCGGCGAGCCGCCCGCGACCGGCGCCACCTGCAGCTCCGCGCTCGGGCGCATGTACATCGCCCGGACGATGCCGAGGTAGTAGTAGAGGCTGACGAGCGTCGCGACGACGCCGACGATCACGAGCCACGCCCAGCCGTGGTCGTACGCGGCGGCGAAGACGTAGAACTTGCCGACGAAGCCGCCGCCGAGCGGCAGCCCGGCGAAGCCGAACATGAAGAACCACATCGCGACCCCGAGGAAGGGCCGCTCCCAGCCGAAGCCGGCGAGGTTGTCGAGGGTGACCGGCTCGCCCAGCTCCCGCTCGCGGGCGGCGACGACCGCGAACGAGCCGAAGCCCATCGCCGCGTACGGGATCAGGTAGTACATGAGCGCCCGCCCGCCGAGCGCCGTGCCCGCGCTCAGGCCGATCAGCATGAAGCCGGCGTGCGAGATCGACGAGTAGGCGAGGATCCGCTTCACGTCGCGCTGCACGAGCGCGGCGAGGTTGCCGATCGCGAGCGACGCGACCGCGATCCCGGCGAACGCCCACGTCCAGAGCCGCGAGTCGTGGACGAACGCGGTCTGCATCACCCGCATCGCGAGCAGCAGCGCCGCCACCTTCGTCGCCGACGCCATGAACGCGGTCACCGGCGTCGGCGCGCCCTGGTAGGCGTCGGGCGTCCACATGTGGAACGGCGCCGCGGACGACTTGAAGCCGAGCCCGGCGACGATCAGCGCGAGACCGAGCACGAGCAGCGCGTCGTGCGTCAGCCCGTGTGCCGCGACCGCCGACGCGATCCCGCCGAGCGAGATCGTCCCGGTGGCCCCGTAGACGAGCGCCGACCCGAAGAGCAGCGCCGCCGACCCGAACGAGCCGACGATCAGGTACTTGAGCCCCGCCTCGAGCGACCCCTCCAGGTCGTAGTCGATCGCGCACATCACGTAGAGCGCGATCGAGAACCACTCGAGCGCGAGGAAGAGCGTCATCAGGTTCGCGGCGCCGACGAAGAACGCCATCCCCGCCGCCGAGGCGAGCAGGAGCGCGAAGTACTCGGAGACGTGGTCGTCGCGGCGAGCGAGGTCGCCGCCGCGCCGCCGGCCGGGGATGTGCTCGACCGAGAGGAGCGTGGTCGCGAGGCCGGTCAGGCAGACGATCGCCTGCGCGAGCGCCGTCCAGCGGTCGCGGTAGAAGGCGCCCGAGACGACGGTGTGCCCGTCCGCGCTCGCGACGTACAGCCAGACCGACGCGACCGTCCCGCCGAGGAAGCCGAGCCCCGAGACCGTTGCCGCGAACGGGCGGCGCGCCCCGCGCGGCACGAGCACCGCCGAGAGCAGCGCGACCGCGGACGCGCCGAGCAGCGCGAGGATCGTCGCGAGCGCGAACCAGTCGACGTGCGGCGTGTGGATCACTTGAACCGTCCTCCCACCGCCTGGGTCGGGCTCTGCCCGGCGAACGAGTGGTGGCTGATCCCGGCCGGCCAGGCCGAGAGCGCGAGCAGGACGCCGACGAGCGGGACGACGAGCGCCAGCTCGCCGGGGCGCAGGTCGAGCGCCGCGTCGTCCACCGTCGAGCCGCGCGCCTCGTGCAGCACCGCGGAGATCAGCCGCAGCATGTACATCGCGGCGAGCACGATCGCGCCCGCGCCGATCGCCGCCCACCACCAGGCGCGCTGGAAGACGCCCGCCAGGATCAGGAACTCGCCCGCAAAGGAGGCCGAGCCGGGCACGGCGAGCGAGATGATCCCGACCGTCATCAGCAGGGTCGCGAGTGCGGGTCGTCCCTTCGCCATCCCGCCGAGCAGCCGGAACTCGCCCGTCGTCGTGCGGCGCTCCACGGTGCCCGCGATCAGGAAGAGCGAGGTGGAGATCAGCCCGTGCGCGACCATCTGCAGCACGGCGCCGTCGAAGCCGAGGCCGACGCCGGAGAAGAGGCCGAGCGCGATCAGGCCCGACTGCGCGAGCGACGAGTAGCCGACGACGCCGCGGAAGTCGCGCGAGCGGAAGGCGAGCAGCGACCCGTAGACGAGGGCCGCCGCCGCGAGCGCGAGCACCGTCGTCCGGTAGAACGAGGCCGGCTCCGGGAAGAGCGGGATCGCGATCCGCAGCATCCCGTAGAGGCCCGCCTTCGCGATCACGCCCGAGAGCACCGCCGTCACCTCCGGCGGCGACTCGCGGTAGGTGTCGGGCAGCCAGCCGTGGAACGGGAAGAGCGGCGACTTGATCGCGAACGCGAGCATGAAGCCGAGGAAGAGCCAGCGGCTCGCGCTCGCCGGGCCGTCCACGAGGTCGAACGTGCCCGCCTGGATCCCGTAGACGACGACCGCGGCGAGCATGAACAGCGACCCGGTCATCGTGTAGAGGACGAACTTCACGGTCGCGCCGAGCCGGCCGGCCCCGCCCCACACGCCGATCAGGATGTAGAGCGGGATCAGCATCGCCTCGAAGAAGGCGTAGAAGAGCAGCAGGTCCTGGGCGCAGAACACGCCGACGGTCGCGCCGGTGAGGAAGAGCATCAGCCCGAAGTAGGCGCGCGAGCGGTCGCGCCCGACCCAGAAGCCGTACGAGACCGCCGCCGCCATCGCGAGGACGCTCAGCCCGACGAGCCAGAGCGAGAACCCGTACACGCCGACGTGGTACGAGACGTGCAGGTCGCTGATCCAGCTGCCGCGCTGCTCGAACTGGAGGCCGGTGCGCGAGAAGTCGAAGCGCGCCGCCTGCTCGATCCAGATCCCGACCTCGGCGAGGGACACGAGCACCGCGAGCGAGCCGGTCGCGTAGCGCGAGAGCGGCAGGGCCCAGACGACGAGCGCCGCGGCGATCGGCAGCCAGATGAGGACGGTCG
>DASSND010000006.1:0-10883 GCA_035688315.1 Gaiellaceae bacterium
CGACCGCCTGCTCGCCGATCGCCTCGACGACCTCCGGGCGCTCGAGCAGGCGGGCCCGCTCCTCGAGCGTCGAGCGGTTGCGCACGTACGGGTCGTCGAGGATCTCCTGCAGCGGGCGGCCGCGCCCGTACTCGCGCAGCACGTACTGCGCGAGGAACTGCTCCCGCCGCGGCCTCGCGAAGAGGAACCCGAAGGGGTTCCTTCCCCTGAGCATGATGGTCATCGTCGCCTCCTCGGTCCGGTGCTCTCCGGCCGGGGCGCGCTCTCGTCGCGCGCCCCGGCCCGTCCGCTGTCCATGGTCGCCGGGAGGGGCCGCCGCGGCCATCGGGAGACGACCGCATTCGCGTCCGGCCGAGACCCCATCCGTGGGGCGGCGGCCGTGCGGCGATGGGCTCCGGAGCCGATGGCGGCCGCGGCGGGCCGGGCGCACACTCGGGAGACACGACGAGGAGAGGAGGAAGCCCGTGCCGACGCTCGACGAACGCCGCGTCGACGCCTGGACGTCGCTCGCGGCCGAGCCGGCCGTCCGCGCGGCGGAACGGGCGATCGCGACCGGCTCGGCCACCGTGCTCGGCGACACCCTTGCCGTCTCGGCGGCCGCCGAGTCGCGCCGCCGGCTCGCCGACGTCCTCGAGCTGCGGCGGCGCGCCGAGCGCGACCCGAAGCTGCGCGCCGCCTATCAGCAGGCCGCGGAGGAGCTGCGGAGCTGGGCGGCCGGCGTCTACCTCGCGACCCTGCGCGACCCGCGCGGACGCGACTGACCCCGAGGGAGGTGATCCACGTGCCCCACGACCCGATCGAGCGCTGGGAATGGGAGGGCGGCGCGGTCGACGCCGCGCCGCAGGAGCCCGGGCGTGGGCGGCCGGACGAGCCGGCCGCCCACGCGACGGGACCTCAGCGGCCGAGGCCGACGGCTTCGAGCCGGCGGCCCGGCGCCCCCGCCGCAGGCGAATCCGGCGGCACGACCACGACCGGGCAGGACGCCCTCCGGGCGACGTCGGCGGAGATGCTCCCGAGCAGCGACGAGCGCGGCCCGTGGTTCCCGACGACGACGAACGACGCCTCGCGCTCGCCCGCGAGCGCGACGATCCGGTCGGCCGGGTGACCCGACTCGAGCGTCCAGTCCGCCTCGACCTCGCTCGACGTCTCGACCGCGTGCTGCAGGAGCGCGGCCGCCGCGGCCCGCTCCGGCTCCGCGTCGGACGCGTCGAGGACGCTGACGTAGAGGATCGGCCTGCCGAACCGCTCCGCCAGGTCGCGCGCCACGTGCACCGCACGGGCGCTCCCCGACGCGCTGTCCCAACCGTCGATCGCGCAGATCACAGGATGCATGTCGACCTCCTCGGCCTCGATGTGCTCTCGCCCCCACCGTCGCCGCAGGCGCGGGAGGCCGCAATCGGGTCGTCACCCCATCCGCTCGCCGAGGGCCGCCGCGGCGCCGCCCGCTGGGGGCGGACGCCGCGGCGGCCGGGTCGGCGCTACTGCCCGAGGTTCGGGTACTCCTGCGCGCAGGGGGTCGTGCCGCCGGAGAGGCCGGTCACCTGCGTCAGCCCCGTGCCGTCCGGCCCGGGCGGGGACGGAGCGTGCGGGGTGATCTTCCAGACGTTCGGGCCGACCGTTGCCGGGAGCTGCTCGAAGTAGATCCGCGACGAGTCGGCCGTCCACGCCGGCCAGGAGTTCAGCGAGCCCGTGTTCACGAGCGTCGTCACCGTGCCGCCCGTGCTGGGGAGCTTCACGACGTCGGCGGCCGTGCACGTGCGCTCGTGGATCGCGGCGATCGTCGTCCCGTTCGGCGACTCGACCGGGAACGCGTAGCCGGTGCCGTCGGTGGTCGTCGTCCGCGCCACCTCGATCGCGTGGCTCGCGCTCGAGATCAGCTGGATCTCGCGGCTCGAGTGGACGCCGTCACAGGCCGTCCGCCCCGCGTTCGGCGTGCAGCCGACGAACAGGATCGAGCCTCCGTCCGGGTTCCACGACGGCTCGACGTTGTTGCCGGGCCGGTCGCCGGTGCCGCTCGCGCCCCAGGTCGCCTGGTAGACGCTCGAGCCGACCTGGCCGTTGCCGAGGTACTGCACCCAGTAGATCTGGTTGTTCTGGTCGGGGCCGGGCCCCTTCGCCTCCTGGGTGGCGTTCGACGCGGCGAACACGATCTCGTTGCCGTCGTGCGACCAGTTCGCCCCGCTCTGCCGCACCCAGTGGAACGGCCCGACCGAGGGGTCGGAGACCATCGCCGGCTTGCCGTAGACGGGGTAGAGCGTCCCGTCCGCCTTCATGATCCAGAGGTCGGCGTCGGCCGAGTTGCGGCTCTCGCCCACCGTCGAGCGGTAGAAGAGGATCGACGAGCGGTCGGGCGAGACCTTCGGCCCGTAGCTGTCGTAGGCCGCGTTGTTCGTGAGCTGCGTGATCGTGCCGCTCGACGAGCGGCTGTAGATCTCCCAGTTCGGGTTCGGCCCGGTGCAGGGCGTGACGACGCAGCGGTTCGACGCGAACACGACGGCGCCGGCGGGCAGGGTCGGCGACGGGCCGACGGGCGTCCCCGGCGCGCCCGAGGTGAGCCACGGGTTGGTCGAGGAGCAGACCGTCGCCGGGTTCGTCCCGAGCCCGAGCTTGGCGGCGCTCCCGCCCGAGGCCGCGACCGACCAGATCGTCGAGGAGACGCTCCCGTAGCGATGGAAGTAGATCGTGCTCGAGTCGCTCGTCCACGCCGGCTTCGAGTTGATCGCGCCGTCGTCGACGACGGTCGCGAGGCTCCCGCCGGTCGCGGTCGCGTGCCGCACGTCCCAGCGCGTGCAGTCGTCCTCGTGCAGCCAGGCGATCTGCGAGCCGTCGGGCGCGTAGTACGGGTCGAAGTTCAGCGTGCCGTCGGTCGTCGTCGAGCGCTGGAACTCGACCACGACGCCCGGCGCGCTCGCGGTGAGGATCAGCTCCTGCGAGCCGCCGTTGCTCGAGTCGCACGCGGTCCGCGCCGTGTTGAGCGCGCAGCCGATGAAGAGGATCGAGCCCTCGTCGGGGTTCCAGCTCGGGTCGAGCTGGTTGCCGGGCCGGTCCGAGGTTGCGGTCGCCCCGTGCGAGACCTGATACGGCGTGCCGACGGTGTTCGTCGCGTCGGTGAACGGGATCACGAAGATCTGCGTCGTGTGGCCGGGCACGAGCCCGATCGTCACGATCGCGTCCTGGTGGGGCGCCCACTCCTCGTGGCCCTGCATCAGCCAGCCGAACGCGTTCGGCGAGGCCGCGCCCGAGTAGGAGCCGACGAGCTTGATCGGCCCGCTGCTCGCGTTCACCGGGACGACCCAGAGGCTGTTCTTGCTCCAGTCCTGCTCCTTCTGGCCCGCGTCGGTGCGGAGGAAGAGGATCTTCTTCCGGTCGGGCGAGAGCTTCGGCCACCAGCTGTCGTAGGTCGGGCTGTCCGTGACCTGGTAGACGTTGCCGAGCGGGTCCTGCGCGTAGACCTCCCACTCCTGCGTGGTCGTGCAGGTCGTCGCCGGCAGCGGGCAGCGGTTCGAGTCGAAGACGATCCAGCCCGACGGCAGCGGCGACGGCAGCGCGGTCACGCCCGCGAGCGTGCGTACCGGGAACGGGATCGACGACGGGACGGGCGCGTGTCGAGCCGGGCGGTGGCCCGACCCGGCCGACGCGAGGACGAGGCTTGCAGCTGCCGCAAGGACGACGAGCACCGGGAAGCGGCGCATGAACTACCCCCTCTGACCCCTGGACGATTACTTGTCGTACAAGTATCTCCGGCTTGTGCGAGTCGCGTCAAGCCAGGTCGACGGCCGGGGCGCCGAGCGACGCGACCTCGAACGGACCGAGCACGACCTCCCCGCCCGCGGCTTCGCCGTGCTCGACGCCGTCGCGGCGCACCCACGTCACCGCCGAATCCGGCTCCATGCCTGCGATTGCGACGGCCAGCTCCTGCCGCGATCCGTTGACGAGGACGGCGCTCGTTCCCTCCGCGTCCGCGAACGCGCAGACCGAGAGCTGCTCGTCGTCGCTCTCGGCGCGCACCGCCTCGTCCCGATGGGCGCGGTCGAAGAGGCCGAAGATGTCATACAGGAGGTTCCGCGTCACGCGCTCGCCGATCCGCTCCACGCCCCCGCCCGGGTTGACGAGGCAGCAGTGGCCGCCGATGGCGACGTAGGGGGCGAGCCGGACGCAGGCTGCGAGCACGGCGGCGGTGAACGCGGCGCCCGGGAGGTCTCGGCCGTCGGCCCAGCCCCACTCGTCGAGCGCGAGCCGCACGTGCCCGGCGCCCGGCGTCGTCCGGATCGCCTCGACGAGCCGTCCGAGTCGCTGCTCGAAGGCGCGCCCGACCGCGACGTGCTCCTCCGGGTCGGCGAACGGCGTCGAGGCGTCGCCGGAGTAGTGGTGGACGGAGAGGTACGAGAACGCGTCGCCCGCCTCGCGGAGCAGCCGTTCCGAGAACTCGCCGAGGTCGCCCTGGGCGACCAGCTCGAGCCGGGGGTCGACGGCGCTCATCGCCGCGGCGAAGCGGCGCACGGTCTCGCCGTAGCGCTCGGCGCCGGCGGCGCCGCGCTCCCACGAGCCGTAGACCTCGTTCCCGATCGCCCAGAGGCGCACGTCCCAGGGCGCCTTGCGGCCGTTCGCCGCGCGGCGCGCGCCCCACTCGCTCTGCGCCGGGCCGTTGCAGTACTCGACCCAGGCGGCGGCGAGCGCCGGGTCGCCGGTTCCGTGGTTCGCGCACAGGTACGGCTCGGTGCCGGTCAGCTCGCACCAGCGCAGGAACTCGTCGGTGCCGAAGTCGTTCTCCTCCCACGTCCCCCACGCGTGGTCGGGCGCGCCGTGGCGCTCGTGCCGGGGGCCGACGCCGAGCCGCCAGTCGTAGCTGTCGGCGAAGCAGCCGCCCGGGTACTTGACGACCCGGGCAGGCAGCTCGCGGAACGCCTCGACGATTCCCGGATGGAGGCCGTCGAGGTGGCCGGCCGGGAGCAGGCTGACCCAGTGGAGGTGCAGCTCGGCCGCGGCGGCGGGTTCGGCGACGATCTCGACGGCGCCGTCGTCGACGGTCGCGGCGGCGGTGAGCGTCGCCTCGACGACGACGCCGCGCTCCGGAAAGACCAGGTGCCAGCGGCCCGCGTCCGGCGGCAGCTCGACCTCAGCCTCGCCGAGCGTCTCGCCCGCCGCACTCTGGAGGCGGACGCGCAGCGGCCCGGTCGCGCCGCGCGTGCTGCACTCCGCCGCGAACGCGTACGTGCAGCCCGCGTCGAGCGGGAGCCCGCGCTGGCGGATGCCGCCGGACGCGCCGCCGGCGAAGGCGACCGCCTGCTGGTGGTGCGCGTCGCGGCCGAGGGCGAGCAGCTCGGCGGTGCCGCGACGGTGCTCGACCCCGGCGCCGCCGACCGGCTCCCAGCCCGGCGCGACCTGCTCGAGCCGGCCGTGCAGCCCGGGCAGCTCGAACTTCCGGTTCACGAGCAGCTCCGCCCACATGCCGCCGTAGACGACGCGGTGCAGGTGCTCGGAGAAGTGCCCGTAGAGCCGCCGCGAGACCGGGCCGAGGACGGCCTTCCGGTCGACCCGGACGCGAGCGCGGCGGCTCACGCGCGGCGCGAGACGCGGACGGTCAGCTCCCCGAGCGAGCGGAGCGCCTGGAAGTTCCGCCAGCGCGGCTCCTCACCGGCCGGCTCGATCCGCTCGAAGCGGTCGAGCAGCGCGCGCAGGGCGATCTCCGCCTCCAGGCGGGCGAGCCCCGCGCCGAGGCAGTGGTGGATGCCCGCCCCGAAGGAGATCGGCCGCGGCGCGGGCCGGTCGACGAGCAGCTCGTCCGGGCGGTCGTACCGCTCGGGGTCGCGGTTCGCCGCGCCGATGCAGGCGAGCACCATCTCGTCGGCCTCGACCAGCTGCCCGCAGATCTCCACCGGCTCCCGTGCGCGTCGCGAGGTGGTCAGGATCGGCGCCTCGAAGCGCAGGAACTCCTCGACGGCGTTCGGCAGCAGCTCCGGCCGCTCGCGCAGCAGCCGCAGCTGGTCGGGGAAGCGCAGGAGCGAGTACACCGCCGACCCGAGCAGGCTCGTCGTCGTCTCGAAGCCGGCGATGCAGAGCTGGATGCACATCGCGACCAGCTCGTCGCGGCTCAGCCGGTCGCCCTGCTCCTCGACCGCGATCAGGCCGGTGAGGAGGTCGTCGCCGGGCGCGCGGCGACGCCGCTCCACCTGCGCGTCGAAGAACGCGACGAAGCGGCCGATCGCCTCGTCCGCGCGCCGCAGCGCCTCCGGGGTCACCGAGGGCTGCAGGCTCGGCGTCACCTCGGCCGACCAGCGGCCGAAGTCGGCCGGGTCGTCGGCCCCGACGCCGAGCAGCTCCGAGATCACGGTCACCGGCAGCGGGTAGGCGAACTCCCGCACGAGGTCGACCTCGTCGCCGTCGATCGCGTCGAGCAGCCGCGCCGCGATCGCCTCGACCCGGCCGCGCATCCGCTCGACGGTCCGCGGCGTGAACGCCTTGTTGACGAGCCCGCGCAGGCGCGTGTGGTCGGGCGGGTCCTGGTGGAGGATCCAGAGGCGCTGCGTGGCGAGCGCGGCGCTGTCGTGCGCGCGCGGCGAGAGGCCCATCACCTCCACGCGCCGATCCCAGCCGCGCTCGAAGCGGCGGTCGCGCAGCACGAGGTCGACGTCCTCGTACCGCGTCAGGACCCAGAAGCCGAGGCTGCGGTGCACCGGCGCGAGCGCGCGCAGCTCCGCGAAGTGGGGGTACGGATCCTCGAGGAACCCGGGCGAGCCCGGATCGTAGACGGGGAGCGTCGTCGTCATCCGGATGCGCGACTTATACTATATGTCGCGCGGGGCGAGGCAGCCGTGCCACGTCGCGCGCTGTACCTGTCATACAAGCTCTGCGTCACAGGAGGAGCGGACCGATGCCGACCCCCGGAGACCTCGCCGACGCCTTCCGCGCAGACGGGTACCTCGTGCTGCGCGGGCTGATCCGGCCGGACGAGCTGGCCGCGCTGCAGGAGGAGACGCTCGCCCAGATCGAGGCGGGCCCCAAGCGGGAGCCGCGCGGCGACTTCGGCTGCAAGCGGCGCCCGGGCGGCGAGGAGGTCTTCTACCGCATCCAGTTCGTCACCGCGAAGGAGCTGCGGAACGACTCGCTCCTGCTCGGGATCGCCGAGCCGACGATCCTCGCGATCGTCGCCGAGCTGCTCGGCGAGGACTGGACGACCTACGGGTCGGCGCTCGTCTTCAAGGCGGCGGGCGGCGGCCCCGCGATCGAGCTGCACCGCGACACCGGCAGCGCGCTCCGCTTCAGCCCGGAGCACCTCTTCTTCAACGTCGGCTTCTACCTCGACGCCGCGAACCCGGCGACCGGCTGCCTGAAGGTCCTGCCCGGCAGCCACCGTCTCGGCGACGTGAGCGACCTGATCGCGGCGGGCCTCGAGAACCCCGACCTCGTCGACGTGCCGATGGAGCCCGGCGACGTCCTGATCCACGACAGCATGCTCCTGCACGGCTCGCTGCCGACGCCCGACGCCGCGCCGCTGCGCCGGACGATCTACTACTCCTACCAGGGCGCCGGCTGGATGCTGCGCGAGGGCGTCGTCCCCGGCCACCCGACGCACCGCGGCTGGGTCGCCGAGAACATGCGCCTGATGCAGCACGCGATCGAGCGCCGAGCCGCCTCGCCGCGCCACCGCGGCGAGCAGCCGTTCGCCTACCTCCCACCGCGGGAGTGGTGCGAGGAGGTCGAGGCGGCGTGCCTGACGACGCGGCCGATCTCCGGCGACCTCCCCTGGGAGCGGGCGCCCGAGGAGCGCGCGCCGGCCGCCGCCCCGGCCTGAGCGGCGTCAGGCGGCGGCGAGCAGCCGGCGCCGCAGCTCGTCCGACCAGTCCTGGAAGCGCGCGTCGCTCTCCTCCTGCCCGACGCAGGAGTTCGTGAGCGCGACGGCGGTCAGGTCGCCGTCCGGGTCGTGCCAGGCCTGCGTCGCGGTGAAGCCCGCATGGCCGAAGCAGCGCTCCGAGGCGCTCGCGCCGCGCCCGGAGAGGGTGCCCGGCTCGGAGCCGACGAAGACGCCGTAGCCGAACGCGCGGGCGCCCGCCTGCCCGCGCGCGGGCACGCGCGGGGCGACCATCGCGGCCACCGTCTCCTCGCGGAGCACCGTGCCGCCGCCGGCGCGCAGCATGGCGAAGAGCCGGAGCACGTCGTCGGCGCTCGAGAACGCGTTGCCGGCGGCGATCACGCCGTCGAGGAGCGCGCGGCCCGCCCACGCCGCGGTCTCGGGGCCCGTCAGCGGCACGCCGAGTGCGCGCACGGCGGGCGGAAGCCCCCAGGTCGTCTCGGCCATCCCGAGCGGCTCGAGGACGAGCCGTGCGCACGCCGCGGCGAACGGCTCGGCGGCGGCGGCCGCGACGACGTCCGCGAGGATCGAGTACGAGAGCGGGTGGTAGACGGCGACGCCGTGGAGCGCGCGGTCGAACGGGAGCGCGCAGATCGCCGCGCGGGCGCGGTCGGCGTCGGCGAAGTCGTCGATCTCGAGCGGCGCCCCGGAGGACAGCTCCGAGAACCCGCCGCGGTGGCAGAGCACGTCCTCGACGGTGACGACCTCCTTCCCGTGCGCGGCGAAGGCGGGGACGTAGCGCGCGACCGGCGCCTCGAGCTCGATCGCGCCCGTGTCGGCGAGCGCGAGCATCGTCACGGCGGCGATCGTCTTCGAGAGCGAGAAGAGCAGGAAGCGCGCGCCGGGGCCGGCGCCGAGCCGCTCGCGCGCGACCGGTTCGCCGCGGAGCGCCACCGCGACGTCGGCCGCGCTCGCCAGGTCGCGCGCGGCGAGCGCTGCCACGGATCCGCTCACGGCCGGCCGAGCCATGCGCCACTTATCATATAGGTGGCACGGGGTCAGCCCGGGACGACGACCGTGCGCAGGCCGCGGCGAGCGCGCGCGTCGGCGAAGGCGGCGGCCGCCTCCGCCAGCGGGAAGGTGCCGCCGACGAACCCCGCGAGATCGAGCCGGCCCGCCGCGGCCAGCTCGAAGATCGCCGGCACGTCGACCTCGGGCCGGACGTTGCCCATGTTGCAGCCGAGCAGCCGCTTCTGGCCGACGACGAGGTCGAGATGGTCCAGCTCGAGCCGCGAGCCCGCCGCGGGCAGGCCCATCAGCACGACCGCGCCTCCACGGCGGGCGAGCGCGACCGCGAGCCGCGCCGCCTCCCCGCTGCCGACCGCCTCGAGCACGGCGTCGGCGGCGAGCGGCGGCGCGTCCTCCGGCGCGTGCGTCTCGCTCGCGCCGAAAGCGAGAGCCGCCTCGCGGCGGGCCGGGTCGGGATCGAGCGCGACGACCCGCCCCGCGCCGGCCGCGGCGGCGGACGCGACCGCGGCGACCCCGACCGCGCCGCAGCCGACGACGGCCACCGTCGCGCCCGGCTTCACCTCGGCGAGCCTGAACACCGCGCCGTAGCCGGTCACGACCGCGCAGCCGACGACCGCCGCCGCGGTCAGCGGCACGCCGTCGGGAACCGGCAGGACGGCGCTCGCGTCGACGACCGTCGCCTCCGCGAAGCCGCCGGTTCCGAACGCCTGCACGACCGGCACGCCGTCGCGGAACAGGCGCTGCGGCCGCTCGTCGCGACGCTCGCAGAGCGTCGGCTCCCCCGCCGCGCAGCGGGCGCAGGCGCCGCAGCGCCGGATCACCGACGCGACGACGCGGTCGCCGGGGCGAAGCGCGTCGACGCCTTCCCCGACCGCGTCGACGACGCCCGCGATCTCGTGCCCGGCGACCCCGGGGAAGGCGTCGCCGAAGCGGCCGTCCGCCCACGAGAGGTCGGTGTGACAGACGCCGACCGCGGCGACGCGCAGCCGCACCTCGCCGCGTTCCGGCCCGCGCAGCTCCAGCTCCGCGACGGCCGGCGGAGCGCCCGCCCGCTCGACGACCGCGGCGGCGACGCTCGTCGTGCGGGCGGCGTCAGGCGTCGTCGCCGGTCGCCGTCTCCCGCAGCGCCGAGAGCCCTTCCTCGGTCTGGCGGAGGTGGATCAGCATCGCCGTCTCGGCCTCGCGCGGGTCGCGGCGGGCGACCGCGTCGTAGATCGCCTGGTGCGCCGCGATCACGGAGTCGAACGACTCGCCGCGCAGGCGGCGGCCCATCGTCGCGCGCAGCCGCACCTCGCGGACGAGCGCCTCGATCCCCTCGAAGACGAGCAGGATCAGGCGGTTCTGCGAGGCGCGGGCGAGCACGTTGTGGAAGCTCACGTCGGCGTCGTGGAACTCGGCGTCGGTGGTGGCGGCGCGCATGTCCTCGAGCGCACGCTCGAGCTGCCCGAGGTGCTCGTCGGTGCGCCGCGCCGCGGCGAGGCCGCTCGTGATCGACTCGATCGCGCGCCGCGTCTCCTGCACCTCCTCGGACGACACGCCGTCGTGCAGGGTGCGGAAGAGCAGCAGGCCGCCGAGCTGCTCCTGCCCGGGGCTGACGACGAGCGTCTCGCGGCCCTGACCGCGCCGCAGGATCCCGCGGCCCGCAAGGTCGGCGATCGCCTCGCGGACCACGGTGCGGCTGACGCCGTAGCGCTCCGCGAGGTCGGCCGAGGCGGGCAGCATCGCGCCGTCCTGCAGACCTTCCTCGAGGATGTAGGCGACGAGGTTGTCGGCGACGCGCTCGGTCAGGGTGCGGCCGTCGTCCGGGGTGCGCCGGCGCGGGCGCCCGCGCCGCTTGGCGGGGGGCTCGCCGGCTTTCGAGCGGGCAGACGGCATGGGCACAGGATATGCAGGCCCGTCGGCCGAGAAGGGGGTCGCGCCCTCGAACGGGGAGCCCTCAGGCGGCAAGGCGCCCCAGCTCGTCGTCGCTGAGCGAGAGACCGAGCGCGCCGAGGCTGTCCTCGAGGGTCTCGCGCCGGCGCGCCCCGACGAGCGGCACGACGGCCGGCGAGTGCGCCAGCTCCCA
>DASSND010000024.1:0-26876 GCA_035688315.1 Gaiellaceae bacterium
GCCCGCTTCGCCTTCCGCGCCGTGCGCAACCGGGGCACGATCGGCGGGGCGCTCGCGCTCGCCGACCCCGCCGCCGACTGGCTGCCGACCGTGATCGCCCTCGGTGCGCGCCTCCATGTCGCGGGACCGGAGGGGACACGGATCGTGCCGGCCGAGGCGTTCGTGCTCGGCCCCTATTTCACCGCGCTCGCCGAGGGCGAGATCCTGACCGCCGTCGAGGTGCCGAAGCTCGAAGCGGGCGCGCGCTGGGGCTACGCCAAGGTCACGATGAAGGTCGGCGAGTACGCCGAATCGATGGCGATCGCCGTGGTCGACGGGGCGCAGCGGGCGTGGCGGATCGTGCTCGGCGCCGCGGACGGCGCGCCGATCCTCCTGACCGGGCTCGCCGCGCGCCTGCGCGACGGCGCCCGGCCGGAGACGCTCGGCGCCGAGATCCGCGCCGAGATCGCCGCCGCCGCGCGCGATTTCCCGCCGGCGAAGCTCACCATGCACACGACGACGGCGCTGCGCGCCGCGAAGGACGCGTTTCCGGCATGAAGATCCCCCTCACGCTCACCGTCAACGGCACCAAGGTCACCGCGGAGATCGAGCCGCGCATGCATCTTGCCGATTTCCTGCGCGAGCATCTCCGCCTCACCGCCACCCATCTCGGCTGCGAGCACGGCGTCTGCGGCGCCTGCACCGTCCTCGTGGACGGGGAGCCCGTGCGGTCGTGCCTGCTCTTCGCGGTCCAGCTCGACGACTGCGCGGTCGAGACGGTCGAGTCGCTCGCCGAGGAGGGGAAGCTCGGCCCCGTCCAGCGCGCCTTCGACGCCCACGACGCGCTGCAGTGCGGCTTCTGCACCTCGGGCTTCCTCCTGCTCGCCGAGAGCCTCCGGCGCCGGAACCCGCCCCCCGACGCGGAGTCGGTGCGCGAGCTGCTCGCCTCGAACCTCTGCCGCTGCACCGGCTACGCGCCGATCGTCGCGGCCGTCCAGGCGCTGCTCGCCGAGCGCGAGGACGGGCGGTCGTGAGCTCCCGGGATCGCACCGACCTGCTGCTCGGCGGCGCGTCGTTCGTCGCCGACGTCGTCCCGGAGGGCTGCCTCTCGCTCGCCGTCGTCCGCAGCCCGGAACCGCACGCGCGCGTCGCCGGGATCTCGGCCGAGCGCGCGCGGGCGCTCCCCGGCGTGCGCGCCGTCCTGACCGCGGCGGATCTCGACCGGGAGCGGACGATCCCGATGCGCAACCACGTGCGGCCGCACATGGAGGAGCGACTGCAGCCCGTGCTCGCACGGGATCGCGTCCGCTACGTGGGGGAGCCGCTCGCGCTGGTCGTCGCCGACGACGCCTACCTGGCCGAGGACGCCGCCGAGCTGGTGCAGCTCGAGCTCGAGCCCCTGCCCCCCGTCGCGAGCGTGGAGCAGGGCTCGCCCGAGCCGCTCTTCGACGGTCTCGACAACGTCATCTGCCGCTGGGAGGCGGGGGACGGCGACGTCGAGGCGGCCTTCGCGGAGGCGTCGCACGTCGTCTCCGCGAGCTACCGGGTGGCGCGGACGACGGCGATCCCGCTCGAGGGGCGCGGCGTCGTCGCGTCGTGGTCCGAGGACGGTTCGCTCGACCTCTGGGGGCCGACGAAGTTCCTCGACTTCACCCGGCGCACCGTCGCGGGCTGGTTCGACCTCGGCGAGGACCGCGTTCGCTGCCGCACCGTCCGCGTCGGCGGCATGTTCGGCGTCCGCGGCGAGCTGTACCCCGAGGACTTCCTCGTCCCGTGGGCGGCCCGGGTCGTGGGCAGCCCGGTGCGGTGGATCGAGGACCGGCGGGAGCACTTCCTCACGATCAACCAGTCGCGGGAGCAGGTCCACGACTACGCGCTCGCGCTCGACGCGGACGGGCGGTTCCTCGGGTTCCGGAGCCGCGCCAGCCTCGACCTCGGCGCCTACGCGCGCCCGCTCGGGGCGCGGCTGCCGATGCTCGTGCCGATCCTCCTGCCCGGGCCGTACCGCTGGCCCGCCTTCTCGGTCGTGTCCGAGGGAATCGCGACGAACAAGACGCCGGCCGGGACGATCCGCGGCCCGGGCGCGCTCGACGCGACCCTCGTGCGCGAGCAGACGATCGACATGGCCGCGGCGCGGCTCGGGATCGATCCGCTCGAGCTGCGAAGACGCAACTTCATCGCCGTCGGCGAGCTGCCGCACACGCGCTCGTTCGGGCCCGAGATCCCGGCCGAGACCGTGGAGAGCGGCGACTTCGCGGCCATGTGCGACGAGTTCACGGCGCGGATCGGCTACGCCGGGCTGGCGGAGGAGGCGGAGCGGAGGCGCGAGTCCGGCGAGGCCGTGGGCGTCGGCCTCGCCGCGTACCTCGTCGACTCCGCCGTCGGCACGACCGCGCGCGCCCGCGTGTCGATCGCGGGCGGGCGGGCCGCCGTCCGCAGCACCGCGACCGACGTCGGGCAGGGGCTCGAGGCGCTGCTGCGCCGGATCGCCGCGGGCTCGCTCGGGCTCGACCCGGACCTCGTGGACGTCGAGTGGGGGTCGACGGTCGACGCGCCGCCGTCCGGCGGCACGGCGGCGAGCCGCTCGACGGTCGTGCTCGGAAACGCGGTGCGCGCGGCCTGCGAGGCGCTGCTCGAGCGCCTCGAGCTGGGCGCCGGCGAGCTGGCTGGCCGGATCCGGGAGCTGCCGCCGGCGACGGCCGAGGGCGAGTTCACCCCGGACGAGCCGACGCTCGGCTTCGGGATGCACGCGGCGCTCGTCTCGCTCGACCCGGAGCTGCTCGAGCCCCGGATCGAGCGGATCGCGGTCGCCTACGACGCGGGTCACGTGATCGACCGCTCCTCGGTCGTCGGCCAGCTGACCGGGGCCGCCGTGCAGGCGCTCGGCCAGACGCTCTACGAGGAGATCTCCTACGACGACGCGGCGCAGCCGCTGACGACGACGTTCATGGACTACCTCCTGCCGACAGCCGCCGAGGCGCCGCCGGTCGAGGTGGTCCTCTTCGAGAACCCCGACCCCGGGAACCCGCTCGGCGCGCGAGGCGCGGGCGAGGCGGGCGTCTTCGGCGTCGCCGCCGCCGTCGCGTCCGCCGTCGCGCAGGCGCTCGGACGCGCCGAGGAGGGCGTGACCGAGCTGCCGATCTCGCCGCGGTCGCTGCGTCCGTCCGGCTGAGCGCCTCCCTCGGGCTCGGGTTGCCTGCGCCTGCCCGCGGCGATAGAGTGCAGGCACCAGATGTCCTACCAGTAAGGGCATCGCGTTCCCGAGGGGCCGTCAAATGCTCGCAACCCGCATCGAGCGCCAGCGCCAGGTGATGGCCGAAGAGGGCCTCGACGCGCTCGTCTCGTTCTCGCCCGAATCGGTGGGATACGCCGCCGGATACATGGTTCCGTCGCAGACGATCCCGATCCGCAAGCGCGTCTTCGCCACCGTGGTCACCCCCGAGGACGAGGCGTTCCTGCTCGCGTCCGTCGAGTACAACGAGGCGAAGCGTCGCTCGCGGATCGCCGACGTCCGTCCCTACGACGAGTTCGCGGTCGACCCGATGCGGATGCTGGCGGACACGCTCGCCGAATTCGGGGCGGCCGGCGGCAGGATCGGGCTCGAGCTGGACTTCCTCCCGGCGCAGCACTGGCGCAACCTC
This sequence comes from Gaiellaceae bacterium, assembly GCA_035688315.1. Taxonomy (GTDB): domain Bacteria; phylum Actinomycetota; class Thermoleophilia; order Gaiellales; family Gaiellaceae; genus Palsa-739. Next base: position 3,621 of record DASSND010000024.1, read on the forward strand.
GAGGGCTACCTCGCCGGGTCGACGCTCGTCGACGCCGAGGAGATCATCGCGCGCATGCGGGCGGTCAAGACCGTCGAGGAGATGGAGCACATCCGGCGGATCGCGCGGATCGTCCACGAGGCGCACGAGTCGGTGGCGGCCGCGGCGGAGCCCGGCTGGACGGAGAAGCAGATGGCCCTGCACATCCACGAGCACATCCTCGGCGCCGGCGGCGACGGGATCAGCCTGCTCGTGATCGGGGCCGGCGAGCGCAGCGTCTACGCGAACTGCCCGCCCACCGACCGGGCGATCGAGGACGGCGACCTGATCCGGATCGACATCTTCGCCCATGCGGGCTCGTACATGTCCGACATCGCGCGCACGCTCGTCGTCGGCGAGGGCACGCCGCGCCAGCACGAGGTCTGGGCCAAGCTCTGCGAGGCGCAGACCGCGCTGCTCGAGTGGATCCGGCCCGGCGCGAGCACGCGCGAGGTGATGGAGCGCTACTCGACGTTCTTCGGCGGCCTCGGCCTCGACCAGGCGGTGAACTTCGTCGGGCACAGCTTCGGCCTCACCCTGCACGAGGAGCCGTTCCTCAACCTCAAGCACGACGAGGAGATCGTCGAGGGGATGGTCTTCGCGATCGAGCCCGTCTACTTCGGCGAGGAGGGCGGCTACCAGCTCGAGGACGAGATCCTCGTCGTCCCCGGCGGCTGCGAGCTGCTCTCCGACGGCCGCGGCGCGCTCCGCACCGTGACCGCCGGGCTGACCGAGCTGGTCGGATGAAGATCGTCGGCATCGACGCGTTCGTCGTCGCGCTCCCCTTCCGGCGGCTCCACCAGATGGCGCATCGGCGCCCGGTCGACGACCTCGGCCGCTACACGATCTGCGTCGTCTCCACCGACGACGGCGTCGAGGGCCTCGGTGAGGCCACCGTGCTGCGCGAGTGGGGAGGCGACTACGGCCGCTACTACGGCGAGTCGCCGGAGCTGACGATCCGCGTGGTGGTCGACATCCTCGGACCGGCGCTCGCCGGCCTCGACCCGTTCGACCTCGAGCGCGCGAACGAGGCGATGGACGTCGCGATCAAGGGCTATCCGTACGCGAAGGCGGCCGTGGACATGGCCCTCTACGACATCAAGGGGAAGGCGCTCGGCGTTCCCGCCTACCAGCTGCTCGGCGGCCTCTACCGCGACCGCGTCCGGCTCGCGCACAGCCTCGGGATCATGGACGTCGAGGACGCGAAGCGCGAGGCCGCCGAGGCCGTCGGCGAGGGAATTCGCACGATCAAGCTCAAGGTCGGTCGCGACGACGCCTACGATCTGCGGATCGTCCGCGAGATCAGGGGGGTCGTCGGCGACGACGTCGCGATCGTCGTCGACGCGAACCAGGGGTGGCCGACCCCGAAGGCCGCGATCGGCCTGATCCGGCGCATGGAGGAGCACCGCATCCGCTACGTCGAGCAGCCCGTGGAAGGGCTCGCGCGGATGGCGCAGGTCGCGCGCGCGGTCGACACGCCGATCATGGCCGACGAGAGCGCCTGGACGGCGAACGACGTGCTCGAGATCGTCGAGCGGGGCGCCGCCGACATGATCTCGATGTACACGACGAAGCCGGGCGGGCTGACCAAGGCGAAGAAGCTCGCCGCGGTCGCGGAGGCGGCCGGGCTGCCGCTCAACGTCAACGGCTCGCACGAGACCGGGGTCGGCAACGCGGCGAACATGCACCTGATCGCGGCGACGCGCGGCGTCACGGAGGCCGGAGTCTTCCCCGCCACGACGGTCAAGGGCCAGGAGCGCACCCGGATGGCGGGACGGATGTACGAGGACGACATCGTGACGGAGTCGTTCGGCTACGAGGACGGCTCGCTCCTCTGTCCGACCGGCCCGGGTCTCGGCGTCGAGCTCGATCCCGAGAAGGTCGCGGCCTACCGCGTGCAATGAGGCCCGAGCGCGTCGCCGTGCTCGGCGCCGGGAACGGCGGCTGCGCCGCCGCGGCCGACCTCGCGCGGCGCGGCTTCGAGGTGCGGCTCTTCAACCGCGGTCCGCAGCGGCTCGCCGCGATCGCGGAGCGGGGAGGGATCGAGCTGGTCGGCGCCCTCGGCGAGCACTACGGCGCGCTCGCGCTCGTCACCGGCGACATCCGCGAGGCGTGCGCGGACGCGGACGTGATCATGCTGTGCGTCCCGACCTCCGCGTACGACTACTACGCCCGCGAGCTGGCGACCGTCGCGAAGCAGGGCCAGCCGATCTTCCTCAACCCGGGCCACGTCGGCGGCGGGCTCTATCTCTCCCACGCGATCCGGCGCGTGAACGGTCGCACCGACCTGCTCACGTGCGAGTGCACGACCCTCACCTACGGCTGCCGGATGGTCGAGCCGACCGTCGTGAACGTCATTCAGATGCCCGAGCGGGTCGCGTTCGCCGCCTTCCCGGGGCGTGCGCAGCCCGAGCTGTTCGAGCTGGCGCGGACGCTGACGCCGAACATCGTCGAGGCGGGGGACGTGCTCGAGACGGCGTTTCTCTGCATCAACGCGGTCGAGCACCCGCCGATGATCGTCCTGAACGCGGGCTGGGTCGAGGCGACCGCCGGCGACTACCTCTTCTACCACGACGGGACGACTCCGGCCGTGGGACGCCTGATCGACCGGGTGGACGAGGAGCGGCTCGCGGTCGCCGGGGCGGCGGGGATCCGCACCCGGCCGTTCGTCGAGTATTTCTGCGAGCTGGGCTACACCACCGAGCGGGCGGTCGTCGAGCGGTCCGGGTACGTCGCGCTCCAGGAGAGCGCCGTCAACCGCTGGGTGAAGGGCCCGAGGTCGCTCGACGGCCGCTACATGCACGAGGACGTGGGCTGCGGCCTCGTGCCGCTCGCCGCCGTCGGCGACGTGGTCGGCGTCGAGACGCCGGCCATGGACGCGCTCGTCGCGTTCGCGTCGGCGCTCAACGGCGTCGACTACCGCACCGAGGGGATGACGCTCGACCGCCTCGGGCTCGCGGGGCGGCCGGTCGAGGAGTGGGGCGCATTCGTGCAGGATGGTCTCTAGAGGAAGGGGTGACGGCGTTGGACTGGACCGGATTGACGCTCGCGATCGTGGGCGGCGACGCGCGCGAGCAGGAGATCTGCCGGCAGGCGGCGGCGACCGGCGCGCGGGTGCGGGCCTACGGCTTCCCGCTGCCGGCCGACGGCGACGTGGGCGCGGCCGAGCTGGTCGCCGACGAGCGCGCGGCGATGAACGGCGCCCGCTATGCGCTCTTCCCGATTCCGCTCGGCTACGACGAGGATCACCTCTACGCGCCGCACGCGCCCGCCCCGATCGTCGTGGACGAGGAGCTGTTCCGGCCGCTCGAGCCCGGAGCGCACGCGTTCCTCGGCCGGACGACCGCGAAGCTCGACGCCTGCGCGGCCGCCGCCGGGGTGACGCTGCACGAGTACGACCCCGACCGCACGCTCATGCTCGAGCGCGGCCCGGCGATCGCGGAGGGGACGATCGGGCTCGCGATCCAGAACACCGAGGTCACGATCAACCACTCGCGGGCGCTCGTCGTGGGCTACGGCAACATCGGGGCCCTGATCGCACGCCGCCTGACGGCGCTCGGCGCGGAGGTCTTCGTCGCCGCCCGCAACCCCGAGCAGCGCGCGTCGGCGTACGCGAACGGCGCCACGCCGATCCCGCTCGAGCAGATCCCCGAGCTGGCCCCGACGATCCCGATGATCTTCAACACCGCCGCCGCGCCGCTCGTGAACCGGGCCGTGCTCGAGCTGCTGCCGCGCCGGAGCTTCATCGTCGACATCACCCCGCCGCCGGCCTACGTCGACTTCGACGCGGCGAAGGAGCTGGGCCACGTCGCGATCTGGGGGAGGGGCCTCGGGAATCGCGCGCCCGTCACCGTCGGCCTGAGCCAGTGGCGCGGGATCCGCGCCCGGATCGAAGCGCTCGAGACGGAGCGGGCCGGTTGACTCCCGCAGGCCCCCTCCGGTAAGGTGGCAGTTGTCAGTCCACCGCTCGACGCAAGGTCTACGAGAGGAGAGCGTCCTGATGCAGACGCGCCGTGAGTTCATGCGGAAGTCCGCCGTCGCCCTGGGCGGTATCGCATTCGGCGGCACTTCCCTCGGAGGATTCGCCCGCGCAGCTTCGGCTGCCAGCACCGCCGGGAAGGCCGGCTCGCTCGCTGTCGTCACCGGCTACGGCAGCGGCAGCATCTTCAACTACTCGCTCGTCCTGATGCAGAGCTACGCGAAGAAGCTCGGGGTCGACGTGTCGCTCACGTCGCTCAAGACCGCGCTGATCCGCCCCGCGCTCGTCTCGGGCGAGGCGGACCTGATCATGGGCTTCTCGCCGCTGACCGCCCTCGGTCTCGCCGACGCCGGCGCCGACGCGATCGTGGTCGCCGACATGGTCCCGATCAGCGACTACGTGATCGCGGTCAACTCCGACACGATCAAGAAGCCGACGGATCTCTACGGGAAGAAGCTGGCGACGTCGGGCCCGGGCACGCAGTCGGACATGGTGTCGCGGCTGCTCGTCGCGCAGAAGGGCCTCGACTGGGGCTCGATCGACATCGTGCCGATCGCGTCCTCGACGAGCCGACTCCCGGCGCTGCTCGCCGGCTCGATCGACGCCGCCTCGCTCTACCACGACCAGGCGTTCACCGCGCAGGCGCAGAACCCGAAGATCCGGATCCTCCTCGACTCGGCGCGGATCGTGCCGACGATCTTCGCCTCGGCCGAGGGGCTGCGCTCCAAGCTCGAGGCGAAGCGCGACGAGGTCGAGAAGGTGCTGATGGCGTACGCCCAGGTGGCCGCGTTCGCGAAGCTCCACCCGACGAAGTTCGTCGACGGCTTCATGAAGGCGTATCCGGAGGCGGTCCGCTCTGCGGCTCTCAAGACCACGAAGTTCTACGGCCAGAAGGGCTACTGGGACCCGGATCTGAAGACGCACGCGGACATCCTCGTCACGAACGGCGCCCAGGCCGTGACGGCCGCGAACCCACCGCTCGTGCCGAAGACGCTGCCGCTGAGCCAGTGGGTCGACATCACCTACCGGAACCACGCGATCAAGAAGCTCGGCGGGGTCGGCTGGTGGAAGCCGAAGCCGAAGCCGAAGCCGAAGCACAAGAAGAAGAACAAGCACTAGCGGAGCCGGGGTCGTGGAGATCGGAGAACGTCCGGAGACAGACGTCGCGGCGGCAGAGGCCGTGCGCTCTTCCAACCCCCCGCGCGATCTCGCGCGGGGGGTTGCCGCGCTGCTCGACGAGCGGCGGCTGCTGCTGCTGATCCGGGTGCTCTCGCCGGTCGTTGCGATCGGCGTCTGGGAGCTGGTGGCGTGGTGGGTGGACAGCCCGGCCTCGGTGCCCGACTTCCAGACCACGGTTCGGGCGCTCTGGTCGCTCGGCCACCAGCACATCTTCTGGTCGGCGGTTCTGCAGACGCTGCGCATCACGGCCGAGGGGATCGTGCTCGCGATCGCGATCGGGATCCCGATCGGGATCCTGATGGGCATCTCGCGCGCGGCGGACGCGTTCCTCAGCGGCTACGTGAACGTCTTCAACGCGATGCCGCGGATCGTCCTGATCCCGCTGTTCGTCGTCTGGTTCGGGATCGGCTCGACGTCGAAGATCGTCGTCGTCCTCGTCTCGGCGATCTTCCCGACGATCATCAACACCTACATCGGGATCACCTCGGTGGAGGACGACCACAAGGAGCTGGCGCGCTCGTACTGCGCGAGCCGGCTGCAGGAGATCGTCCACATCTCCCTGCCCACCGCCGTCCCGTCGATCCTCGGCGGCGTGCGGCTCTCGATCGGGCACGGCGTCGTCGGGGCGATCACCGCCGAGCTGTTGCTCGCAGAGAGCGGGATCGGCGGCCTGATCACGACCTACAACAACATCCTCGCGACCGCGTCGGTGTACGCGCTCGTGATCGTCCTCGCCGTGATCGGCGTCGCCTTCGTCTACATCGGAAACATTCCCTATCGCCTGATGCAGCGCAGGCGCCGGAGGTGGGTCGTTGAGCAGTAACGGCGAGGCGGTCGTCCTCGAGAACGTCAGCAAGACGTTCCAGAGCAAGGACGGGTCGTCGGTTCGCGCACTGGACGCGCTCAGCCTCCGCATCCGGGACGGCGAGTTCATCAGCTTCCTCGGGCCGTCCGGCTGCGGCAAGAGCACGGCGCTCCGGATCATCGACGGCGTGGAGCACGCGGATCCCGGCGGACACGTGGTCGTGCAGGGCGAGCCGGTGGCGGGGCCGGGCTTCGACCGCGCCCGCGTCTTCCAGACGTTCGCGCTGCTGCCGTGGAAGACCGTGCGCGAGAACGTCGAGCTGGGCCTGCTCTTCCAGGGCGTGGCCGCGGACGAGCGCCGCCGGCGGTCGCTCCACTATCTCGAGCTGCTCGGCCTGGGCGGGTTCGCGACCAAGTACCCGCCGGAGCTGTCCGGGGGCATGCGTCAACGCGTCGGCCTGGCGCGGGCGCTCGCGATGGAGGCCTCGGTGCTGCTCGCCGACGAGCCCTTCGCGTCGGTCGACGCGCTCACGCGCGAGAACCTGCAGGCGGAGATCCTGCGCATCTGGGAGCTGACGCGTCGCACCCTGGTCTTCGTCACGCACTCGATCGAGGAGGCGATCGTCCTCTCCGACCGCATCGTCGTCTTCTCGCCGCGACCCGGCCGGATCTGCCTCGATCTCGAGGTGGCGCTCCCGCGGCCGCGGACCCACGCCCACGAGCTGCCCGAGTTCGCCGCGCTGCGGAAGCAGATCTGGGATACGTTCGTCGAGATGGGCGTCCTGACGACATCCGGCGGCGGGGCCGCCGCCGTCCCGGCTGGGGTCGCGACCGGGAACGGGGCGGCTTGACCGCTCCGGTAGGGCGCTCGGCGCAGACCGCGGCCGCACCGCTGACCGTCAGCCGGCTCGATCTCGGCACGATCGACACCTCTCCGGACTTCATGGGCGACGCGATGCCGATCCACGGCTACGCGGTGCGCCACCCGCAGGGCGTCGTCGTCGTCGACACGGGGCTCGGCTTCCTCCCCCAGCCCACCTTCCCCGAGTCGTGGGTCGCCCGCCCGCGCTCGCTCGAGTCCGCGCTCGCCGACCACGGCATCGCCCTCGCCGAGGTGGCGTTCCTCGTCCAGACCCATCTCCACACCGACCACTACGGGGAGAACGCCGCCCTCGCGGGCGTGCCGGTGTTCGTGCAGCGCGCCGAGCTGGAACGCGCCCGCGCCGAAGAGCGCCTGCGCGAGCGCTTCGACCTTCCGGGGGTGCGGTTCGAGCTGGTCGACGGCGACGAGGAGATCCTGCCGGGGATCGACGTCCTCGCGACCCCGGGCCACACGGTCGGCCATCAGAGCGTGCTCGTCGGCGGCGCGGACGGCGGCGAGCTGCTGGTCGGGGACGCCGCCTACACGGTCGAGCAGTGGCGCGGCGACGTCGACCTGACCGCGGAGATGCGCAGGCTCGCAGTCCGCGCAGGGTTCGAGGAGTGGCTCGCGTCGCTCGAGCGGCTGCGCGGGCTCGAACCCGGCCTTTCCCGGATCCACTTCTCGCACGATCGGCGCACGGTGACCGGCGGAGCGGCCGCGTGAGCGTCGAGACGAGCGTCCGTCCCCGAGCCGGCTCCGCCGAAGGAGCGTGAACGGAGCATGAGCATCGTCGAGCAGCCACCGGAAGCGGCCGCGTCGATCGAGACGCTGATCGTCGAGCAGCTCGTCTCGGTCGGGGTGTCGCTCGCCGCCTACCTTCCCGACAACTGGGTCGTGCCGCTGATCGAGCAGGTCAAGGGCGACTCGCGGATCGACGCGGTCGCGGTGGCGCGCGAGCCGGAGATCGTCGGCATCTGCGCCGGCGCGTATCTCGGCGGGCGCCGCGCGGTCGGGATCATGGGGGCGACCGGCTTCCTGACGTGCATCTCGGAGCTGTCGACGCTCGGGCGCCGCTTCCAGCTGCCGATGTTCCTCTTCGTCAGCAACCGCGGCGGCCCGTACGAGCCGACCGTCCACCACGAGACGCAGTGGCGCGTGGCGCGGCCGGTCGCGGACGCGATCGGGCTGATGAGCATCGTGCTCGACCGCCGCGAGAAGCTGTCGCAGCTGGGCCGCGCGTACGAGTCGCTGCGGCTGCACAAGCGCCCCTGCGTCGCCTGGATCACGAAGTCCCTCCTCGACGACACCGCCTCCTGGGAGTGAGCGGCGATGCTCACGGTCGACGAGTACTTCGACACGGTGATCGAGCACAGCACGGGGGCGCTCGTCGTCTGCGCCCTCGGGATCACGAACTGGGAATGGTGGGAGCGGACCCGCCGCAAGGAGGACTGCTTCCACGTCAACGCGGCGATGGGCTACGCGGCCTCGGTGGGGCTCGGGCTCGCCCTGGCCGTCCCCGAGCACACCGTCCTCGTCCTCGACTCGGACGGCGGCCTGACGATGAACCTGAGCGGGTTCACGACGCTCGCCGCCGCCAAGCCGAAGAACCTCGTGCACGTGGTCGCGAACAACCGCTGCTACGGCTCGCTCGGGGGCACGGCGCTCGTGAACTCGGCGCAGACCGACTACGCCGCCGCCGCGCGCGCCTGCGGGATCGAGCACGCCGTCAACGTCGAGACCGTCGAGCAGCTCGACTCGGCGCTCCGGGAGACGTTCTCGCGCGGGACGTACGGTCTCGTCGTCGCCGACATCGAGGGGCCGGACGCCACGCGCCCCGCCGACGCGCCGCTGCCGATGCCCTACGAGGCGTCCGAGATGAAGTACATCTTCGGGCGCTACGTCGAACAGCTCACGGGTCGGTCGGTCTTCGGCAAACTCGGGTTCTGACATGGGTCCCGCGCTCTTTCGTCTCTCGGTCGACGGCCGCCCGCGCTGGGCGGTCGGCGAGCCGGGCGGTCCGCCCGAGCGGCTCCTGCCGGCCGAGCTGTCGCTCGACCGGGTGCTCGCCGGCGACGCGCCGCTCGGGCGTCTCGACGGCGGCGAGGCGGCCCCGGCGGGGGCGTCGCTGCTCGCGCCGCTCGAGAGCCAGCCGGTCTGGGCCGCGGGCGTGACGTATCTCCGCAGCCGCGAGGCCCGCCGCGAGGAGTCGCACGGAGCGGACTTCTACGACCGCGTCTACGACGCCGAGCGGCCGGAGCTGTTCTTCAAGGCGTCCCCCGGGAGCGTCCGCGACCCGGAGGCCGCCGTCGCGATCCGGGGCGACTCCGACTGGAACGTGCCGGAGCCCGAGCTGGCGCTGCTCGCGGACGCGCGCGGCCGCGTCGTCGCGGTCACGCTCGGCAACGACGTCTCGTCGCGCAGCATCGAGGGCGAGAACCCGCTCTACCTGCCCCAGGCCAAGGTCTACGACGGCAGCTGCTCGGCCGGCCCCTGTCTCGTCCTCGTCGACCCGGACGACGACCTGCGCGCGATCGAGCTGGAGCTGGAGATCGTGCGCGACGGCGAGCCGCTCTTCGCCGACCGCGTCTCGGTCGACACGATCCGGCGCGACCCGCACGAGCTCGTCCGCTGGCTCCACCATTCGCTCTCGTTCCCGTGCGGGGTGCTCCTGCTCACCGGCACCTCCACCGTCCCGCCCACCGACCTGACGCTCGCGGCCGGAGACCGCGTCTCCGTCTCGTCGGCGGCGATCGGGCAGCTCGCCAACAGCGTCGAGGTGCTCCCGGCCGGGGGTCTGCTCGGATGACGGCAACCACCCCCGCACACGACGTCGACGCGGCGGTCGCCTCGGCTGCGGCGGTCGCGGCGCTCGTCGAGGAAGCCGGTCCGCGCGTCCGGGCGAGCGCGCTCTGCGCGGCGGCCGACGCGCTCGACGACGGCGCCGACGCGCTCGTGGCGCTCGCGGGCGCGGAGACGAGCCTGCGCGAGGCCCGGCTGCGCTCCGAGCTGCGCAGGACGACGTTCCAGCTCCGGTTCTTCGCCGGGATCGTCGAGGCGGGCGAGTACCTCGAGGTCGCGATCGACCACGCCGACCCCGACTGGCCGCCGGCCCCCCGGCCCGACCTGCGGCGGATGCTCGTGCCGCTCGGGCCTGCGCTCGTGTTCACGGCGAGCAACTTCCCGTTCGCGTTCAGCGTCGCGGGCGGCGACACGGCGGCCGCGATCGCGGCCGGCTGCCCCGTCGTCGTCAAGGCGCACTCGGGGCATCCCCGGCTCTCCGACGCGACGGCCGAGCTGGTGTCCGCCGCCCTGGAGGGCGCCGGGCTTCCTCCCGGCACGCTGTCGGTCGTCCACGGCCGCGACGCGGGGCTGCGTGCGATCGTCGACCCGCGCGTCCGCGTCGCCTCCTTCACCGGCTCCCAGGAGGCGGGACGGCTGCTCTTCGACCTCGCTGCCGGGCGACCCGACCCGATCCCGTTCTACGGGGAGCTGGGAAGCCTCAACCCCGTGTTCGTGACGCGCGCGGCGCTCGCGCGGCGCGAGGAGGAGATCGCGCAGGGCTACGTCGGCTCGTTCACGCTCGACGCCGGCCAGTTCTGCACGAAGCCCGGCATCGTCCTCGTCCCGCGCGAGTCCTCGCTCGCGGAGCGCGTGGCCGGGCTCTCCGGCGCGAGCGACGGCGCCGCGATGCTCAACGACCGCTGCCGGGCGAGCTACTGCGACGCCGTGGCCGCGCTCGGAGCGCACGAGTCGGTGTCCGTCCTCCTCGCGGGGAGTGTCTCGGCCGGCGGCGCCGTCACGCCCAGCGTGCTCGCGACGAGCGTCGAGGATCTCGTCGCCGATCCGGAGGGGATCGTGTCGGAGTGCTTCGGCCCGGCGACGCTGCTCGTCTACTACGACCGCGAGGAGCAGCTGCTCGAGGCCGCCGAGTCGTTCACCGGCGAGTTGACGGCGACCGTGCACGCGGAGCCGGGCGAGCCGATCCTCGAGCAGCTCCTGCCGCGGCTGCGTGGGATCGCCGGGCGCGTGCTCTGGAACGGCTGGCCGACGGGTGTCGCCGTGACCTGGGCGATGCAGCACGGCGGGCCGTATCCGGCGGCGACGGCGCGGGAGACCTCGGTCGGCGCCGCCGGCATCGGGCGGTTCCTGCGTCCCGTGACGTATCAGGGGTTCCCCGACGCGCTGCTCCCCGAGGCGCTGCGCGAGGACAACCCGCTCGGGCTGCCGCGCCGCGTGGACGGCGTGCTCCGTCCCGCGACCCGCTGAACGCGGGAGCCGCTACGGGCGGCTGAAGGCGGCGTTCTCCCAGAAGAGACCCGCGCTCGTCCGGCCGTCGAGGCGCAGTCCCTCCCGCTCGGCGGCGGCCGCGATCGCGCTCACCGGGTGGACGTAGGTGCGGAAGCCGCAGCTGCGGAGGCGCAGCCAGAGGTTGACGGCGCGCAGGGCGATCCGGCAGAGCGCGCGCTCGCGCGGGTAGGTGAGCAGCAGCCGGCGGCGCGCGTGACCTGCGGCGGCGCCGACGAGCGCGTCCGCGTCCGGGTAGCAGCAGACGACGCGGTGGAGGAGGACGACGTCGTGCGGTTCGACGAGCCCGGACTCCGCGACGAAGTCGCCGACGCGGCGCTCCGCCCGGCCCGCGAGCGGGTGCTCGGCGAGCAGCTCGGCGGCTGCCTCCTCGTAGCCGGCCGACAGCTCGACGGTCGTCGCGCGCGCCGCGCCCCGCTCGAGCAGCTCGAGCCCGAGCGCACCGATCCCGCCGCCCACGTCGAGGACGGTCGCGTCGTGGACGTCGCCCGCGAGCCCGGCCAGCTCCCGCGCGGTGCGCGGCAGCCCGCGCGCGCGGTAGCGGCGGGCGTCGTTGCCGGCGACGCGGCGGTTGAAGAAGCGCCGGTACTCCTTCGGCGGCGTGCAGCACGGGCAGCTCACACGCGCAGCCTACGTCGCTTTCGGACACGTTCCGGGGTCAGAGCCCGGACGTGGCCGTTTCGGACGTGCTCAGGCGGGCGTCGCAGACCAGTGGATCGCCTCGCCGACGGCGACCGCGACCGCGAAGGCGAGCGCGAGCCGGGGGTGGCCGGCGCCGAAGAAGCCGGCCGCCGCCAGCGCGAACACGGTCAGCTCGAGCGCGAGGCGCACCCCGCGCGGCAGCCGCACCCGCGCCTTCGGCGACAGGAAGACGCCCCAGATCGCCGCGAACGCGAGCGGCAGCGCCGCAGCTCCCCACCAGCCGGTCTCCTCCCATCCCCACGAGCCCACCCCCGCGAGCAGCGCCAGCTCGAGCAGGAAGCGGAGACCGAGGTTCGCGGCACGCAGCGCGTCCACGGGGCGACCGTACCCGCCTCGCCGCTATCGTCGAACCCCGCGATGGCGAGCGACTACGTCTTCACGATGTATCGGGTCGACAAGTTCTACGGCCCGGAGCGGCAGGTGCTCGCGAACATCTCGCTCAGCTTCCTGCCGGGCGCGAAGATCGGCGTGCTCGGCCCGAACGGCGCCGGCAAGTCGACGCTGCTGCGGATCATGGCCGGGAAGGAGGAGCCGTCGTCCGGCGCCGCCGAGCTGGCGCCGAACGCGAGCGTCGGCCTGCTCGAGCAGGAGCCCGCACTCGACCCGGCGAAGACCGTGCGCGAGAACGTCGAGGACGGCGTGCGCGCGCTCCGCGACCTGCTCGACCGCTTCAACGCGATCTCCGCCGCCTTCGCCGAACCGGACGCCGACTTCGACGCGCTGCTCGCCGAGCAGGCGACGGTGCAGGACGCGATCGACCGCGCCGACGCCTGGCAGCTCGACCAGCACCTCGACCACGCGATGGACGCGCTCCGCGTGCCGGACGGCGACCGCGACGTCGAGACGCTCTCCGGCGGCGAGCGCCGCCGCGTCGCGCTCTGCCGGCTGCTCCTCTCCGCCCCCGACCTGCTCCTGCTCGACGAGCCGACGAACCACCTCGACGCCGAGTCGGTGCTCTGGCTCGAGCGCTTCCTCGCCGACTACAAGGGCACCGTCGTCGCCGTCACGCACGACCGCTACTTCCTCGACAACGTCGCCGGCTGGATCCTCGAGCTGGACCGCGGCCGCGGCATCCCGTTCCAGGGCAACTACTCGTCCTGGCTCGAGCAGAAGCAGGAGCGGCTCGCCGCCGAGGAGAAGCAGGAGTCGGCGCGCCGCCGCACGCTCGCCCGGGAGCTGGAGTGGGTGCGCGCCAGCCCGCGCGCCCGCCAGGCGAAGTCGAAGGCCCGCCTCGGCGCGTACGAGCGCCTGCTCGCGGAGGAGCAGAACGTCAAGCTCGACAAGGTCGAGATCCACATCCCGCCCGGCCCGCGCCTCGGCGACGTCGTGATCGAGGCCGAGGGCGTCCGCAAGGGCTTCGGCGACCGCCTGCTCGTCGACGACCTCAGCTTCTCGCTCCCGCCCGCGGGGATCGTCGGCGTCGTCGGCCCGAACGGCGCCGGCAAGACGACGCTCTTCCGGATGATCGCGGGCGAGGAGCAGCCGGACGGCGGCGCGCTCCGCGTCGGCGACACCGTCCAGCTCGCCTACGTCGACCAGGCCCGCGGCGACCTCGACCCGGCGAGCACCGTCTGGAAGGAGATCTCGGGCGGCAGCGACACGATCGAGCTGGGCAAGCGCGAGGTGAACAGCCGCCAGTACGTCTCCTGGTTCAACTTCAAGGGCGGCGACCAGCAGAAGCGCGTCGGCGACCTCTCCGGCGGCGAGCGCAACCGCGTCCACCTCGCGAAGCTGCTCCGCTCGGGCGGCAACGTCCTCCTGCTCGACGAGCCGACGAACGACCTCGACGTCGACACGCTGCGCGCGCTCGAGGAGGCGCTGCTCGAGTTCGCCGGCTGCGCCGTGGTGATCACGCACGACCGCTGGTTCCTCGACCGCGTCGCCACGCACATCCTCGCCTTCGAGGGGAACAGCGAGACGATCTGGTTCGAGGGCTCCTGGGGCGAGTACGTCGACTGGATGAAGGAGACGCGCGGCCCCGACGCGCTCGAGCCGCACCGGATCAAGTACAAGCCGCTGACGCGCTCCGCGTAGTAGCGACTACGGCAGCCGGGGCGCGACGAGCATCGACGCGAGCCCGGCGAGGACGAGCAGCACCGCGGCGGCGCCGACCAGCTCGTCGGTGATCTCGACCTTGCCGGGCGCGCGGCCGAGGCTCGAGCCGAGCTTCGAGTAGGCGGCCTCGACGGCGCCCGCGGTCTTCGCGCGGAAGAACTGCCCGCCCGTCGTCCGCGCGATCGCGCGCAGCGTCGCCGGGTCGGGGGTGAGCCCGCGCCCGCCGAAGCCGAAGCCGCCTCCGCCGCCGCCGAAGAAGCCGCCGCTCGAGCCGCGCAGCGTCGTGTTGCCGGTCGTGCCGAGCGAGACCGTGTAGACCGGGAACCCGGCCTGCTTCGCGAGCTGCGCGCCCTGCGCCGGCGCGAGGAAGCCGCGCGTCTGGGCGCCGTCGGAGAGGAAGAGGATCGAGACGAGCGGGCTCGGCGCCCGCGCGGCGACCGGCCGGTACGCGGCGAGGCTGCGCCCGCCGAGCGCCGTGACGCCGCCGCCGCCGCCCGTGATCTCCTGCCCGAGCTGCACCGCCGTCTCGAGCGCGTCGCCGATCGCGGTGCCGCTGTACGCGTCGATCATCGCCGCGTCGTCCACGGCCTCGCCCACCAGCTCGTGGTCGTCGGTCGGCGGCGTCGCGACGACCGGCTCGCCCGCGAAGAGGACGAGCCCGACGCGCACGCGCTTCGGCACCTTCGCGAGGAACGTGTGCAGCGCCCGCTGCGCCGCCGCGAGCCGCGTCGGCTTCACGTCCTCCGCCTGCATCGAGCCGGACACGTCGAGGACGAGGATCACCGCCGCCCTGTCGCTCGCGACCGCCCGCGTCACGTGCGGGCGCGCGACCGCGACGCAGAGCGCGGCGAGCGCGAGCAGGAGCAGCGCCGCCGGGACGTGGCGCCGCCGCGAGCGCGCCGGCACGAGGCTCGCGAGCACCTCGACGTTCGTGAAGACGACCGCGTAGCGCATGCGCCGCCGCCGCACGAGCCACCAGCCGACCCCGGCCGCCGGCAGCGCCAGCAGGAGCAGCAGCAGGAGCGGATGCGAAAACGTCACGTTCCCCCTCCGCAGACGAGGTCGAGCTGGACGACCGCGCGCGTCCCGGCGAGCGCGCGGCTGCCGCGGACGACGAGCGCGACGCGTCCCTTCGCGACCCGGCGCTGCACGTGGACGGCGGCGGCGAGCGCGCGCGTCGGCGGCGCGGCCGTGTAGAAGCCGACCGCGTGGCTCGCGGCGACGAGCGTCTCGCCCGCCCGGCAGGCGCGCGTCACGCGCCGCGTCGTCCCCGGCCGCACCCGGATCTCGCTCGCGCGGACGACGGTCGGCTGCCCCGGCGGGTACACGCGCCCCGTCGGGACTCGCTGGCCGCCGCCGGCGGCCGGGATGCAGCCGATGTGCGGCCGGAAGCTCGCCGCAGGGTCGCGCCCGAGCGCGAGCCGGCCGAGGAAGATCGCCGCGGTCGAGGTGCTGATCCCCGGGTTGACCGGGCTGCCGAGGGTCGCGCGGAAGACGAGGTCGAGCGCGCGGTTCGTCAGCTCCGCGTCGAGGCCGCCGACGACGAACCGCGCCGGGCAGCCGAGCCGCCACTGCGTCTCCGCCCGCGACGGGGCGAGCACCCACGGCCCGGCCACGGGGACGCAGACCTGGAAGCCCTTGCACTCGTTCGTGGCGTTCGCCGTGCCGGCCGCGGCGAGCGCCGCCGTCGCCACGGCGAGCAGGAGCGCGAGCCGTCTCACGGCACCACCCGCCGGAACCAAAGCGTCGAGAGGGCCGCGCCGGCGGCGAGCAGCGCGAGCGCGCCCGCGGCGAAGAAGTCCGTGATCTCCCGGTCGCGCGTCGTGTGGCCGAGCCGCGAGGCGAGCTTCTCGTAGACCGCGGCGAGCGCCTTCGCGTCGGGGGCGCGGTAGAAGGTGCCGCCGCTCGTCTTCGCGATCAGCTGCAGCGTCCCGGGGCTCGCCGGCACGCGAATCTGCTCGGTGAAGCCGCCGACGAGCTTCGCGGTGACGACGCCGCTGGACGTGCCGACGAGCACCGTCGAGACGGGGACGCCGAGCGCCTTCGCCTGCTGCGCGGCGGCCTTCGGCGCGGTGCGCCCGCCGTCGCGCGCGCCGTCCGAGACGACGAGCATCGCGGTCGGCGGCACGATCCCCTCCGCCTTCTTCCGGCTTCGCCCGAGCCGCGCGCCGAGCAGCACCGCGTCGCCGATCGCCGTCCCCTCGCCGGTCTTCAGGTGCGCGAGGCTCTGCCGGACGAGGTCGCGGTCGCGGGTCGGCGGCACCGCGACGTAGGCGCGGCTGCCGAAGCCGACGAGCGCGACGCTGAAGCGGCTCGGGATCTCGTCGAGGAAGCGGTTCGCGGTCGCGACCGCGGCGAAGAGGCGCGTCGGCCGCACGTCCTCGGCGCCCATCGAGCGGGAGGTGTCGATCGCGAGCACGACGGTGGCGTCGCGGCGCGGCACCGTCACCGTCGCGTGCGGCTTCGCCGTGCCGACGATCAGCGCGGCCAGCCCGACGAGCAGCAGCACCGCCGGCACGAGCCGCCGCCGGCCGGGCGCGTGCTCGAGCAGGCCCGGCAGGAGCGCGGGCGAGGCGAAGCGCGCCGCGCCGGCCCGCCGCCGCCGCTCGAGTCGCGCCCACGCGAGCACGAGCAGCGGCACCGCCACGAGCGCGACGAGCGCTGCGGGCCGGGCGAACGTCATCGCTTCCGTTTCCTCAGGAAGACGGCGAGCGGGCGCAGCCAGTCGCCCTCGGTCGAGAGGACGGCGTGCGGGACGCCGAGCGCGGCGAGCACGCGCGCGACGCCGCTCCGCTCCTCGGCCGCCGCCCGGGCGAAGCGCTCGCGCAGGTCGCGGCTGCCGGTGTCGACGCGCACCTGCCGTCCCGTCTCGGGGTCGACGAGCCACACCTCGCCCACGTCCGGCAGCTCCTGCTCGCGCGGGTCGCGCACCTCGACCGCGAGCACGTCGTGGCGGGGGAGCAGCTCGAGCAGCGGCGTGCGCCAGTCGAACGGGCCGCGGAAGTCGGAGACGACGACGACGAGCCCGCGCTGCCGCGCCGTGGCCGCGGTGCGCCGCAGCGCCTCCCCGAGCGAGGTGGCCCCGAGCGCGCGCGGCTCCGGCTCCTCGCCGAGCGCCGCGAGCAGCCCGACGAGGCCGTGGCGTCCCTGCTGCGGCGGCAGCGTGCGCGGGCTCCCGTCGCCGAAGGTGAGGAGGCCGAGCCGGTTGCCGCGCCGCGTCGCGAGGTGGCCGATCGCGAGCGCGACGCCCGCGGCGACGTCGGCCTTGCGCCGGTCGGCGGTGCCGAAGCGCATCGAGGGCGAGACGTCGAGCACGAGCCAGGTGACGAGCACGCGCTCGGCCAGGTGGACGCGCACGTGCGGCACCGAGGTGCGCGCGGTCACGTTCCACTCGATCAGGCGCACGTCGTCGCCGGGGACGTACGGCCGCACCTGCGCCAGCTCGACGCCCTCGCCGTGCCGGGAGGAGCGGTACTCGCCGGCGAGCAGCCCCTCGATTCGGCGGCCGACGTCGATCTGGAGCGCCCGCAGCAGCGCCGCCGGCAGCTGGCCGGGCTCGGGATGCCCGGGCGCGCTCATGCGGTCGCGGGCCGCACCGGGCTGACCTCCGGCACCGGGACGGTCGCGAGCACCCGGTCGAGGATCGCGTCCGCGCTCACGTTCTCGGCGAGCGCCTGGTAGCTGAGCACGAGCCGGTGCCGGAGCGCGTCCTTCGCGAGCGCGCGCACGTCCTCGGCGGTCGCGTAGTCGCGGCCGCGCAGGAGCGCGAGCGCGCGCGCCGCCTGGGTGACGCTGATCGGCCCGCGCGGGCTCGCCCCGTACTCCACGTAGCCGGCGAGGTCGGAGAGGCCGGCGCGCACCGGCTCGCGGGTCGCCGCGGCGAGCGAGACCGCGTAGGAGACGAGCGCCGGGTCGACGTAGACCGCCTGGGCGGCCCGCTGCAGCTCGCGCAGCTCGTCGAGCGAGAGCACCTCGCGCAGCTCGGGCGCCGCCGCGAGCTGGCGCTGCACGATCGTCAGCTCCTCGTCGTGCTCGGGGTAGCCGATCAGGATCTTCAGCATGAAGCGGTCGACCTGCGCCTCCGGCAGCGGGTACGTCCCTTCCGACTCGATCGGGTTCTGGGTCGCCAGGACGAGGAACGGCTCGGGCACCGGGTAGGTCGTGTGTGCGATCGTCACGTGCCGCTCCTGCATCACCTCGAGCAGCGCCGACTGCACCTTCGCCGGGGCGCGGTTGATCTCGTCTGCGAGCAGGAAGTTGCAGAAGACGGGGCCCAGCTCGGTGTCGAAGCCGCCCTGGTCGGGGCGGTAGACGCGGGTGCCGACGAGGTCGGCGGGCACGAGGTCGGGCGTGAACTGGATGCGCGCGAACGAGCCGCCGAGCACGCCCGCCGTCGTCTTGATCGTGAGCGTCTTCGCGAGCCCGGGCACGCCCTCGATCAGCAGGTGGCCCTGCGCGAGCAGGCAGACGAGCACGCGCTCGAGCATCGCGTCCTGGCCGGCGATCACGCGCCGGATCTCGAAGAGCGCCTGCTCCAGCCGGTCGCTCACCTCGGCGGCCTGGAGCGGGGGACGATCGGCCTGCTCGGTCACAGGCACCTCCCTGGTCGTGGGGCCGCGATTCTCCCAGCGGAATCTAAGCGGCGCATGAGCACGAAGCAGTACGCTCGCGGCCGTGGAAGAGATTGCTTCCGGCCTTTGGCACTGGACGGCGCTCCGCGAGCGCATCCACCACGACGTCGACTCCTACTACCTCGCCGAGGAGCGGGTCGCGATCGACCCGATGCTGCCGCCCGAGCGGCCCGACTGGTTCCGGCCGGAGCACGCGCTGCTGACGACGCGCCACCACGACCGCGGCGTCTGGGAGCTCGACTGCGAGGTCTGGGTGGTCGAGCAGGGCGCGCACGAGCTGGAGGGCCGCGGCGCGTTCCGCACCTTCCGCTGGGGCGACGAGCTGCCGGGCGGGGTCGTCGCGCACGAGGTGGACGCGCTCAGCCCCGACGAGACCGCGTTCCACGTCCCGGCGCATCGCGCGCTCGCGGTCGGGGACGGGGTGGTGCGCTTCGAGGCGGGAGGGCCGCTCTCGTTCGTGCCGGACGAGTGGATGGACGACGCCGAGCGGACGAAGGCCGGCCTGCGCGCCGCCTACGAGCGGCTGCTCGAGCTGGACTTCGAGCACCTGCTGCTCGCGCACGGCGGGCCGGCCGCGAAGGCCGACCTCGAGTCGTTCCTCGGCTCCTAGCGGTAGCGCTTCGCGAAGGCGCGCAGCGAGTCGACGCCGTCGAAGCCGAGGACGGCGCCCTCGGCGCCCGCGTCGAGCATCTCCTCGAAGCGCTCCGGGCTCGTGCGCGGGACGATCCGCAGCTCCGGGTGGCGCTCCTTCACCGCGCGGACGTGATCCGGGTCGGAGCCGCCGGAGGGGTGCCACGCGTCGCCCAGCTCGCGCGCGCGGCGGACGGCGCGGTCGGAGCTGCCGCCGACCCAGATCTCCGGCGCGGGCCGCGGGTGCGGCTCGGCGTGCGCCTCCGCGAACGACCAGACCTCGCCGGCGAACGACGACTCGCCGGCCCAGAGCGCGCGCAGCAGGCGGATCTCCTCGTCGGCGCGCCTGCCGCGCCCCCGCGAGTCGACGCCCATGATCTCGAACTCGCTGCCCTGCGAGCCGAGGCCGACGCCGAGCGTGAGCCGGCCGCCCGACAGCTCCTGCAGCGTCGTCGCCTCCTTCGCGAGCCGGAACGGGTCGTGCAGCGCCAGCAGGACGACGGAGGTGCCGAGCCCGATCCGCTCCGTCCAGCCCGCGATCCACGCGAGCGTCAGCAGCGAGTCGTACACGCGCCGGTAGATCTGCGGCGAGTCCGGCCCGATCACGAGGTGCTCGGTCGTCCAGATCGAGTCGAAGCCGGCCTCCTCCGCGGCCTCCGCGGCGGCCCGGATCCCGTCGGGCGAGGAATCCGGGCCGTAGTTCGGGAGGAGCGCGCCGAGGTGCACGCTTCGAGGCTACCCGCCGGGAGGCGGCCTATTCGCCGAGTCGCAGGCCGTGCCGCTCGGCGAGCGTCTGCACGGTGGAGAAGTCGATCTCCAGCTCGTAGCGTTCCGCGATCGCGAGCGTCTCGGGGGAGCCGGGGCCGTGGGCGGCGAGCGCGGCCGCCATCTCGCGGAAGTACTGCTCGAAGCCGGCCGGCGAGACGATCTCGAGGATGCGCAGCGGCTCGTCGCCCGCGTTCCAGAACGCGTGCGGCACGCCGCGCGGCTTGAAGACCAGCGCGCCGGGCCCGGCTTCGAGCACGTCGTCGCCGAGCTGGATCCCGAGCCGTCCCTCGAGCACGTAGGAGTACTCGTCCTCGTTCGCGTGCGTGTGGACGGGCGCGCCGAGCGCGCGCGGCGGCAGCGGGTGCTCGACGAGGGCGAACGCGGCGCCGGTCGAGGCGCCCTCGACCATGAAGCGGACGCCGAGGGCGAGCAGGTTGACGCTTTCGCCCGCGTCGGGGCCGAGGATGGGCGGGGCGGTGGTCGTCATGGGGTCTCCTTTTTCGCTGAACGCGGTGTCTGGTCATAAAGGTGTACCGGTTCGCTGTACACTGTGTCAAGCGAAAATGTCTGGCACGCGCAAGTACGAGCTGAAGCAGCGGGCGGCGCGCCTCGAGGAGACGCGGCGCCGGATCGTCGAGGAGACGGTCCGCCTGCACCTCGAGGCCGGCCCGGCGGAGACGCGCATCAGCGAGATCGCGCGCCGCGCCGGCGTCCAGCGCGCCACGGTCTACAGCCACTTCCCCGACGACGCGTCACTGTTTGCCGCGTGCTCGGCGCACTGGCGGGAGCTGCACCCCGCGCCGGATCCCGCGGCCTGGGCCGCGATCGGCGATCCCGGCGAGCGGCTGCGCGCGGCGCTCGGCGCGCTCTACGGCTGGTTCCGCGAGACCGAGACGATGACCGCGCACGTGCTCCGCGACGCGGAGCGGCTGCCGGCGCTTCGCGGCGTGGTCGAGCCGGGACTCGGCGCGTATCTCGAGGCGGTGCGCGGGCTGCTCGCGGCGCCGTTCGGCGCGCGCGGCCGCCGCGGCGAGCGGCTCGACGCGGCGCTGCGGGCCGCGACCGACTTCCACCTCTGGCGCGCGCTGGCGCCGCTCGGCGACGGCGAGGCGGCCGAGCTGGCGGCGGCGCTCGTCGAGCGCGCGGCGGCGTGAGTGCGGCTGGCAAGCTGAGGTCGTGGACCTGGATCCCGTCGAGCTGCGCGTCCTCGGCTGCCTGATCGAGAAGCAGCGGACGACGCCCGACCAGTACCCGCTCTCGCTGAACGCGCTGCGGCTGGCGGCGAACCAGACGACGAACCGCGACCCGGTGCTGGAGCTGGACGAGCGGGAGATCCGCGACGCGCTCACGAAGCTCGGCGACCGCGGCTGGACGCGGCTCGCGAGCGGCCCGGGCAGCCGCGCGGTCAAGTTCCGCCATCTGCTCGACGCGGCGCTCGGCCTCGACGACGGCGAGCTGTCGCTGCTCGCGGTGCTGATGCTGCGCGGCCCGCAGACCGCGGCCGAGCTGCGCGCGCGCACGGAGCGCCTGCACCGCTTCGAGTCGGCGCCCGAGGTGGACGAGACGCTGACGCGGCTCGCCGCGCGCGAGCTGGTGGAGCGCCTGGAGCGCCGCCCGGGTGAGCGCGAGGAGCGCTGGCGCCACCTGCTCGGCGGCGAGCCGGCCGCGGCGCCCGCGCCGGTCGCGTCCGCGCCGGCCGCCTCGCTCGAGCAGCGGGTGGCGCGGCTCGAGGACGCGCTGCGCCGTGCCGGGCTACTCGGCGACTAGGTCGTGCGTCTCGCCGTGTCGCCGGACGTAGGCGGCGACGAACGGGCACACGGGTCGCACCTTCGCGCCGTGCGCGCGCACGTCGGCGAGCGCGTCGCGGACGAGCGTCTCGCCGAGCCCGCGGCTGCGGTGGTCGCGGCGGATCTCGGCGTGGGTCATCGTGAGGACGCCGTCGCCGCGGACGTAGTCGATCCAGCCGGCGGGCTCGCCGTCGAGGGTCAGCTCGTAGCGGCTGCGCTCGCGGTTGTCGGTGACCGTTGCCTCCATCTCTTCTCACAACGCGGGAGTCAGCCTGCGCGTTCCACCGACTCGTGGGCGGCGGCCAGCTCCTGCGGGTAGAAGCGGCGCGCAGCCTGGAGGATCGCGGCGGCGACGAGGAGCGTCGAGAGCGTGGCGAGGAAGGTCCAGCGGAGGCCGTCGACGCCGCCGCCGGCGATCCGGTCGGCGAGGAGCCCGAAGAGGAGCGGCGCGCCCGCCTCGGCGACGATCAGCAGCAGCGTGCGGACGCCTTCGGCGCGTCCCCAGAGCTGCGGGTGGACGACGTCGAGCCGGACGGCGTCGAGGGTCGGGATCGGGGCGGAGAGCGAGGCGGCGCCGAGCACGTAGAACGGCAGCGCGAGCCAGAGCGAGCCGAGCAGGAAGGCGGGGACGAGCGCGAGCACGACGACGACGTAGCTCCAGGAGGAGACGACGAGCCGCCCGTTGACGTGGCCGCGTTCGATCAGGGCGTCGCCGATGCGGCCGCCGGCGAGGATGCCGAAGATCGCGCCGACTCCGGCGACGAGGAGCGCGATGTCGGCGACGGAGCGGCCGACGCCGTACGCCTCGACGGCGAAGAGGATGATGAAGGTGCGGAGCCCGGCGAAGAAGAAGCTGGCGACGGCGACGGCGCTCATCACGAGCACCTGGGTGCGGACGCGAAGGACGTACCGGAACGAGTCGACGACGCCGCGGTCCTCCTGGTCGCCTTCGAGGACGAGGTCCTCGTCGGGCTCGACGTCGTCGGCCTCCTCGACGGCCTGCTCGGCGGGGTCGCGGCGGCGGCCGCGCGCCGTGCGGTCGCGGCCGGTGCGGGGCGGCTCGGGGAGGCGGAGGAGCCAGACGACGAGTCCGATCCCGGCGGCGCCGAGCGCCCAGAAGACGCCGCGCCAGGTGACGACGGCGGCGATGGCGCCGGCGAGCATGAAGCCGAGCCCGTCGCCGACCAGCTCGCCGGAGCCGACGATCCCGAGCGCGCGCCCGCGGACGGCGGTGGGGAAGGTGTCGCCGGCGATCGAGATCATCACGGGCCGCGCGGTGGCGGTGACGAGCCCGAGGAAGACGCGGGCGGCGATCAGGAAGAGGAAGGTGGTGGCGGCGCCGGTGGCGCCCATGGCGACGCCCCAGAGCGCGACGGCGGTCGCAAGCAGGAGCGTCCGCCGCATCCGGTCGGCGAGAAACCCGGCGGGGAGCGTGGTGGCCGCGCCGACGACGGAGAAGGCGGAGGCGAGCAGCCCGAACTGCGTGTTGGAGATGTGGAACGCCCGCTCGAGGTCGGGCCCGAGCGCCCCGACCGC
>DASSND010000016.1:0-103187 GCA_035688315.1 Gaiellaceae bacterium
CAGGAGACCGAGCTCGCCGGCGGGGGCCTGCTGATCAACGACGCCTGGAACGCGAACCCCGTCGCGATGCGGGCGGCGCTCGCCCACCTGCAGGAGCGGGCGAATGGCCGCCGCACCGTCGCGATCCTCGGCGAGATGGCCGAGCTGGGGGAGCAGGCGCCGCGCTTCCACGAGGAGATCGGCCGCGAGCTTGGAACGGTTGACCTCGTGATCGGCGTCGGCGAGCTCGCACGTCTCTACCAGCCCGCGCACTGGGCGGCGAGCGCCGCGGACGCGCTCGCGCTCGCGCAGGAGCACGTGCGTCCGGGCGACGCCGTGCTCGTCAAGGGCTCGCGCTCGGTCGGGCTCGAAGTGGTCGCAGAGGGGCTGACCGCATGAGCCGCGTGCTCGTCGCCGGCCTGATCGCGCTGATCGTCTCGATCGTGATCGGGCCCAAGTTCGTCGAGTTCCTCCGTTCGAACGAGTTCGGCCAGCAGATCCGGGAGGAAGGCCCGCAGCATCACTTCGCCAAGCAGGGCACGCCGACGATGGGCGGGCTGCTGATCCTGCTCTCGGCGACGATCGGCTTCCTGCCGATGACGCACTTCCGCCTGCAGGCGCTGACGGTGCTCTTCGGGACGCTCGCCTGCGGCGCGATCGGCTTCCTCGACGACTTCATCAAGCTGACGCACGAGCGCTCGCTCGGGCTCACCGGCCGCTGGAAGCTGCTGCTGCTCGCGCTCGTGACGGTCGTCGTCGCGATCGTGGCCCACCACCTGCACCTCAGCACGAGCCTGTACGTCCCGGTCGCCGACGTGTCGCTGCCGCTCTCCTGGCTCTGGTACCCGTTCCTGTTCCTCGTCATCGGCGGCGCCTCGAACGGGGCGAACCTCGCCGACGGGGTCGACGGGCTGGCCGCCGGGACGGCGATCATCGCGCTGTTCACGTTCACGGCGATGAACGTCGTCTCGTACGTGCGCTCGAGCCCGATCCCGGCGCACCGCAACCTGACGAAGCTCGACCTCGCGATCGTCGGCGCGGCGCTGATCGGCGCGACCGTCGGCTTCCTGTGGTTCAACGCGTTCCCGGCCGAGGTGATGATGGGCGACACCGGCTCGATGGCCTTCGGCGGCGCGCTCGCGACCTTCGCGATCATGATGAAGGTGGAGCTGCTGCTGCTCCTGATCGGCGGCATCTTCGTGATCGAGGCGCTCTCGGTGATGATCCAGGTGTTCTCGTTCAAACGCTTCGGACGGCGTGTCTTCCTGATCACGCCGATCCACCACCACTTCGAGATGAAGGCGTGGTCCGAGACGAAGATCACCGTCCGCTTCTGGATCGTCGGCGGGCTGCTGTGCGCGGCCGGTTTCGCCCTCTACTACCGCTACTACTTCGGGCAGCGGTGAGCGAGGCGGCGATCGACGCGCTCGTGCTCGAGCGGGCGCGGCTGCAGGCGGGCGACGACGTGCTCGTGCTGGGAGGCGGCGGGCTGGTCTTCGGCGCGCACGAGCGGATCGGCGACGGCTGGGTGTACGTCGTCCGCTCGCAGGTGGACGAGCTGGAGGAGCTGCTCGGGGAGGCGCACGGCAACGGCGCCGCCGGCCTCGCCTACCTCGTCGGCGAGACGCCGGTGCTGCCGCTGCCCGACGAGGCGGTCGCCGCCGTCCTGGGCGGGCTCGCGACCGACGAGGGCGCGCTCGCCGAGGCGGCCCGCGAGCTTCGGCGCGTCGTCGCGCCGGGCGGCCGCCTGGCGCTCGCGGAGCCGGATGAGGCGGCGGCCGCCGCCCTCGCCGACGCGCTGCGCGACGCGGGCTTCGCGGACGCCGCCGCCGCCGACGGCGTCGTCACCGCCGTCCGCGGGTGAGGATGCCGCGCCCCGACGGCGAACTCTCCACACATTCGCCGGCAAGCCTCCACACTCCCGTCACACCTGCCCGCGTACCCTGATTGCAGGGGCCCCGCGCCCCCCTCTGGGGGGGGACGTTTCTCGTGAGCGGGACGCGTCCGGAAGAGACATGGCCGGAAGGGAGGTGGCCGGGCGGCGCGCGGCTGCCGCGGCGGGCCCTCGTGCTCGGGCTCGCCCGCTCGGGGCGGGCGGCGGCGCTCGCGCTCGCGCGCCGCGGCGTCCCGGTGGTCGCGGCCGACCGCTCGGCGGACGTCGACCCGGGCAGGCTCGCGGACGCCGGCGTCGAACTTCGACTCGGATCGGAGGAGGAGTCCGTGCTCGGTGGGGTGGAGCTGGTCGTCAAGAGCCCGGGTGTGCCGGCGGAGTCGCCGCTCGCCGCGGCCGCGCGTGCGCGCGGGATCCCGCTCTGGAGCGAGGTCGAGCTGGGCTTCCGGCTGCTTCCCGCCGGCACGCGCCTGCTCGGCGTCACCGGCACGAACGGGAAGACGACGACCACCGAGCTGCTCGGGGCGATCCTCCGCGCCGACGGGCGCCGGGTCGAGGTCGCCGGCAACGTCGGCCGGGCGCTCACCGAGGCCGCGGAGGCCGCCGAGCCGGACGGCTGGGTCGTGTGCGAGCTGTCGAGCTTCCAGCTCGAGGACGTCGAGACGCTCGCCTGCGACGTCGCCGTGCTGCTCAACCTCGAGCCCGACCACCTCGACCGGCACGGGACGCTCGAGGCGTACCGCGCCGCGAAGCTCCGTATCTTCGAGCGCGCCCGCGTGAAGGTCGCGCCGCGCGGATTCGGGATCGACGGCGCGATCGAGTTCGCGGTCGGCGACCCGCTCCCGGCCGAGCCCGCGATTCCGGGCGCCCACAACCGCGAGAACGCCGCCGCCGCGACCGCGGCCGCGCGCGCCGCAGGCGTCCCGGACGAGACGATCGCCGCGGCGCTGCGCACGTTCCCGGGTGTCGCG
Organism: Gaiellaceae bacterium; assembly: GCA_035688315.1. GTDB lineage: Bacteria > Actinomycetota > Thermoleophilia > Gaiellales > Gaiellaceae > Palsa-739. The sequence continues at coordinate 2,842 of DASSND010000016.1, forward strand.
CACCGGCTCGAGCTGGTGCGGGAGCTACACGGCGTCCGCTGGGTCAACGACTCGAAGGCGACGAACACCGCCGCCGCCCGCCGCGGCGTCGCCGCCTACGGCGCCGCGCCGCTCCGCCTGATCCTCGGCGGCTCGCTGAAGGGCGAGGACTTCGCGCCCTTCGCGCGCGAGCTGCCCGCCACCGTGCGCTCGATCCACCTGATCGGCGCCGCGAGCGACGAGCTGGCGGCCGCGCTCGACGCGGCGGGCCGCGGCTACGACCGCGCCGGCGACCTGGCGACCGCGGTCGCGCGCGCGGCCGCCGAGGCGGAGTCGGGCGACGTCGTCCTGCTCTCGCCCGCCTGCGCGAGCTTCGACCAGTTCGACAACTTCGAACAGCGCGGCGACACCTTCCGGCGCCTCGTCCAGGAGCTGGCATGAGCGGCAGACCGAAGCAGCTGCAGCTCGAGTGGAACCTGCTCGTGCTCGTCACCGTCGCGCTCGTCCTCTTCGGGCTCGTGATGGTCTACAGCGCCACCTCCGCGTCGGCGGCCCTCGGCGGTGCGAGCCCGACCGGCTATCTCGAGCGGCAGGGAATCTACGCGCTCGTCGGGCTGGCTCTGCTCGTCGTCGCCTCGCGGAGCGACTTCCGGGCGCTGCGCCGGCTCGCGCCGACGCTCGTCATGGCAGCCCTGCTCGGCTGCCTCGCCGTGCTCGCGATCGGCTCGACGATCAACGGCGCCCGCCGCTGGCTCGCCGTCGGGCCGGTCGCCTTCCAGCCCTCCGAGCTGGCGAAGCTCGCGCTCGTCGTCTGGACGGCCTCCTACCTCGCCCGCCGCCCGCCGCCGCGGACGCTGAAGGAGCTGGGCCGGCCGCTCGGGCTGCTCGTGGGGCTCTTCGCCGCCCTCGTGATCGTCGAGCCCGACCTCGGCACGGTGATCACGATCCTCGTGATGGTCGGCGCGATGCTGCTCGTGTCGGGGACGCGGATGCCGCTGCTCGCGTCCGCCTACGGGATCGTCGTCTCGCTCGCCGCGATCGCGGCCTGGTCGTCGCCCTACCGGCGCGAGCGCCTGCTCACGTTCCTCCATCCGTGGCGGGACCCGACCGACGCCGGCCTCCAGAACGTCCAGGCACTGATCAGTCTCGGCTCGGGCGGGATCTTCGGTCGCGGGCTCGGCAACGGGATCGAGAAGATCCACTACCTGCCCGAGGCGCACACCGACATGATCTTCGCCGTGATCGGCGAGGAGCTGGGCCTCGTCGGGGTGACGATCCTGATCGTCGGCTATGCCGCCTTCGCCTACGCGGGGCTGCGGCTCGCGATCGCCTGCCGCGACCCGTTCGGGAAGCGGCTCGCGGCAGGGATCACCGCACTCGTCTGCGGGCAGGCGGCGATCAACCTCGCGGCGGTGCTCGGGCTCGCGCCGCTGACCGGCATCCCGCTCCCGTTCGTCTCGTACGGCGGCTCCAGCCTCGTTGTCATGCTCACCTCGGTGGGAATCCTCCTTAACATCGCCCGTGGTGACGGAGGGAGAACGGCAGCTGCGGTGCCTGATCGCGGCCGGCGGGACGGTCGGCCACGTGGCGCCGGCGCTCGCGGTGGCGGAAGCGCTGCGCGCGCGCGGAGCGATCGTGACGTTCGCCGGGTCGCGGGATCGCGTCGAGGCGCGGCTCGTTCCTGAGCGCGGCTACGCGTTCGACGGGTTCGCGGTCTCCGGCTTCCCGCGCCGCCCCGGGCCGGCGTTGCTGCGCGCCCTCGGCAGGGCGGCCGCCGCGCCGGTCGCGTGCTCGCGCATCCTCGCGCGGCGGCGGCCCGACGTCGTGCTCGGCGCCGGCGGCTACGTCGCCGGGCCGATGGTGCTCGCGGCGCGGCTGCGCGGGATCCCGGCGGCGCTGACCGAGGCCGACGCGCACCTCGGGCTCGCGAACCGGCTGGCGCTCCCGTTCGCGCAGCGGCTGTTCCTCGCCTACCCCGTCGCAGGAGCGGGGAGGAAGGCGCGCGTCGTCGGCCGCCCGATCCCGGCGGCGTCGCGCGCCCGCGAGCGCGGCGAGGCGCGGCGCGCGTTCGGGCTTCCCGACGAAGGGCCGCTCGTCCTCGTCTTCGGAGGCAGTCAGGGGGCGACGACCCTCAACGAGACGGCGCTCGCCGCGTGGGGCGACGAGGGGCCGCTCGTCCTCCACCTCTGCGGCGAGCGCGACTACCCCGCGGTGCGCGAGCGGGTGCGTCGCGACGGCTACGTCGTGCTGCCGTTCGTGGACGACTTCGGCGCCGCGCTCGGGGCCGCCGACCTGGTCGTCGCCCGCGCCGGCGGCTCCGTCTGGGAGGTCGCGGCAGCCGGGATCCCGGCCGTGCTCGTGCCCTATCCGCATGCGACGGGCGACCACCAGCTCGAGAACGCGCGCCACTTCGCCGACGCGGGCGGCGCCCTCGTCGTCGACGACGGCGAGGCTCGCGAGCGCGTCGCCCCGCTCGTCGCCGGGCTCCTGGCCGACCCGGAGCGGCGCGGGCGCATGGGCGCCGCGATGCGCGCCGCCGCCAGACCCGACGCAGCCGAGAGGATCGCGGATGAGCTCGCAGAGCTCGCGGCCGCTCGCCGGTAGGCGGATCTGGATCGCCGGGATCGGCGGCGCCGGCATGAGCGCCTACGCGCTCCTGGCGCGCGCGTGGGGGGCCGAGGTGGCCGGCTGGGACCGGCACGAGACGCCGTATCTCGCGCACCTGGAGGGCGTCGAGGTGACGATCTCGCCCGAGCCGCCCGAGCCGCCCGCGGGGTGGGAGGCGTACGTCTCGACCGCGTTCGCCGGGAGGGCGGCCGGGCAGCCTCGTGCGGCCCTGCTCGCGGAGCTCGTCTCGCTGCGCCCCACGATCGTCGTCGCGGGCGCGCACGGGAAGACGACGACGAGCGCGATGATCGCGTACTGCCTGCGCGAGCTGGGGCTCGATCCCGCGTTCCTGATCGGCGGCGAGGTCGCGCAGCTCGGCGGCAACGCCGCGGCCGGGGAGGGCTGGCTCGTCGTCGAGGGGGACGAGTCGGACCGCTCGGTGGCCGCGCTGCGACCCGAGATCGCCGTCCTGCTCAACGTCGACCTCGACCATCACACGACCTTCGGCTCGCGGGCCGAGGTCGAGGCGCTCTTCGAGGAATGGCTCGCCCAGGTGCCGCAGGTCGTGCGCGCGGAGGAGCTGGAGCCGGTCGACCTGGCACTCGCGGTGCCGGGGGAGCACAACCGGCGCAACGCCGCCGCCGCGCTCGCGGCGCTGGAGTTGGCGGGGGTGGCGCGCGAGGACGCGGAGCGCGTCCTCGTCGGCTTCCGCGGCGCAGGCCGCCGGCTCGAGCGGCGCGGCGAGGCGGGCGGCGTGGTGGTGCTCGACACGTACGCCCACCATCCCGCGGAGCTCGCCGCCGACCTGGCGGCGGTGCGGGGGGAGGGGCGCGTGCTCGCGCTCTTCCAGCCGCACCTGTACTCGCGCACGCTCCACCTCGCGCACGAGTTCGCGCGCGCGCTCGCGGCCGCGGACGCGGTGTGCGTGACGGAGATCTATCCCGCGCGGGAGGAGCCGCTCGCCGGGGTGAGCGGCAGGCTCGTCGTCGACGAGCTGGCGTGCCTGCGGCCCGGGATGCGCATCGGCTGGGCGCCCGCGCTCGACGCGGCGGCACGGCTCGTCGCCGGCTGGGCCCGCCCCGGCGACACCGTGCTCACTCTCGGCGCGGGCGACGTCGAGCGGGCGGCGCCGCTGATCCTCGAGGCGCTGCGATGAGCGAGCGCGGCGTGCTCCTCTCCCGCTACACGACGCTCGGCACGGGCGGGCCGGCGCGGGCGTTCGCGACGCCGCAGTCGGTGTCGGAGGCGGAGGCGCTGCTGCGGCAGGCGCGCGACGAGGGGCTCGCGGTCGCGGTCGTCGGGCTCGGGTCGAACCTGCTCGTCGCGGACGCGGGCGTGGACGCGCTCGTGCTCCGGCTCGGCGGCGAGCTGGCGGCGGTGGAGACGGACGGCGAGCTGGTGCGCGCGGGCGGCGGGGCGGCGAACGCCGTCTGCCTGCATCGCGCCCGGGCGGCGGGTCTCGGCGGCTTCGAGTTCGCGTGCGCGATCCCGGGCACGATCGGCGGCGGCGTGTGGATGAACGCCGGTGCGTACGGCGGCGAGTTCTCGCAGGTCCTCGAGCGGGCGCTCGTCGCGACCGCGGACGGGAGCGGCTGGCTGACACCGGACGACTTGGGGCTCTCGTACCGGCACTCCGACCTTCGCCACGGCCAGGTCGTGGTGCGCGCCGAGCTGCGCCTGAAGCCGCGGCCGAGCGAGGAGGTCAAGGCGGCGGTGCGCGAGCTGAATGCGCAGCGGAAGGCGGCGCAGCCGACGAATCGGCGCACGTTCGGCAGCGTGTTCAAGAACCCCGAGCACGAGCTGAGCGCGGGGCGGATGCTCGAGGCGTGCGGCCTGAAGGGCCACCGCAGCGGCGGAGCCGTCATCTCGCCGAAGCACGCGAACTTCATCGAGAACGCCGGCGACGCGCGCACCGCGGACGCGCTCGCCCTCATGGCCGAGGCACGGCGGCGCGCGTGGGAGCAGTTCGGCGTCGAGCTGCGGCACGAGGTCGAGTTCCTCGGCCCGCTCGAGCTGCCGCCGCTCGACCGCTGACCGAATCGACACGAAGCCGCGAGGTTCCCGTCACGCTTCGGCGGCTACGCTCGCTGCAGGGGGTCTCGCGACCCCTCGGGGGCACGTGGAGGGACGTTCGCGGCGGCGGCGAAGTGTCGGGGATGGCCACGCAGCGCCGAGCTTCGCAGCGCCCACGGGTCGCCGCGGCGACGCTGCCCGCTCGTCGGGCCCGCGCTCCTCGGCTCGGGCGCCTCGCGCCGTCGCGCCGCTCGATCGCCGCCGGCGTCGCCCTCGTCGCTCTCGCGGGCGCCGCCTACGCGGCGGCGCGCGAGACGTCCGCGTTCGCCGTGCGGTCGATCGAGGTCGCGGGCGCGCCGCCTCCCGTCGCCGCGCAGGTCCGGCAGGCGCTCGCGTCGCTCGACGGCACGAGCCTGCTCGCGCTCGACGGGACGGCGCTCCGGCGGCGCGTCGAGTCGCTGCCGGCGATCGTCGCAGCCGACTACGACCGGGCGTTCCCGCACACGCTCCGGGTCGCCGTCGTGCCCGAGCGGCCGGCCGCGGTCGTGCGCGCCGGCACGCACGCGTGGCTCGTCTCCGCGCGCGCCCGCGTCCTCCAGGCGCTCCCGCGAGACCGGACGGGGACGCTGCCGCGGATCTGGCTTCCCGCGTCCGCAGAGCTTCGCCCCGGCGAGTTCCTCACGGCGGCTCAGGCCGGCCCGGCGGCCGAGGCGCTCGCGCTCGCCGACGGGTTCCCGGCACGGATCGCCGCCGCCTCGTTCGCCGGACGCTCGCTCGTCTTCCACCTGGGCTCCGGGCTCGAGCTTCGCCTCGGCGACCCTGCCGACCTCCGGCTCAAGCTCGCAGTCGCCCGCCGCGCGCTGCGCGTCCTGCCGGCCGGGACGACCTATCTCGACGTCAGCCTGCCCGGTCGACCTGTCGCCGGAAGCGTCGCGTCATCCGAGACAACAAACTCTCAAGTCTCAACTGGAGATTGACGGTGTGGACGCTCGACCTCCGATTGACAGCGAGAATCCGCGCACGTACCCTGCGGCGCGAACCGTCTTTTCACGCCCCAATCCTCCAGTGAAGGTTCAGGTATCGGCTCGATGAGCATGCGCGACCAGTCCGGCAACTACCTCGCCGTCATCAAGGTCGTCGGCGTCGGCGGCGGCGGCACGAACGCGGTCAACCGCATGGTCGACGCGGGGCTCTCGGGCGTCGAGTTCATCGCCGTCAACACCGACGCGCAAGCGCTGATGATGTGCGACGCCGACGTGAAGGTGCACATCGGCTCGAAGGCGACGCGCGGCCTCGGCGCCGGCGCGGATCCCGCCGTCGGCCACGCAGCCGCCCAGGAGAGCCGCGACGAGCTGAAGGAGGCGCTCAAGGGCGCCGACATGATCTTCGTCACCGCCGGCGAAGGCGGGGGCACCGGGACCGGCGCCGCGCCGATCCTCGCCGAGTTGGGTCGTGAGATCGGGGCGCTCACCGTCGGCGTCGTCACGCGGCCGTTCAACTTCGAGGGCCGTAAGCGCTCGCAGCAGGCCGAGCAGGGGATCGAGAACCTCCGCGACCGCGTCGACACGCTGATCGTGATCGAGAACGACCGCCTCCTGCAGGTGGTCGAGAAGCGCACCTCGGTCGTCGACGCGTTCCGGATGGCCGATGACGTCCTCCGGCAGGGCGTCCAGGGCATCACCGACCTGATCACGGTGCCCGGGCTCGTCAACCTCGACTTCGCGGACGTGCGCACGATCATGCGCGACGCCGGCTCGGCGCTGATGGGGATCGGCGTCGCCGGCGCCGAGAATCGCGCGGCCGAGGCCGCCCGGGCCGCCGTCTCCTCGCCGCTGCTTGAGGCGTCGATCGAGGGCGCGACCGGGATCCTGCTCAACATCACCGGCGGTCCGGACATCGGCCTCTTCGAGGTGAACGAGGCGGCGGAGGTCGTCACGAGCGCCGCCGACCAGAGCGCGAACATCATCTTCGGCGCCGTGATCGACGACGCCCTGGGCGACGAGGTGCGCGTGACCGTGATCGCGACCGGCTTCGGCGGCCAGCGCCGGCGCCGCCGCCGCGAGACGGCCGAGGCGCCCGTGCCCGCGCCCGCGCCCGGCGGTGGGTTCGCGCGCTCGGACGAGACGCTCGACGTCCCGTCCTTCCTTCGCGACGAGTAATTCCGGGTCGCAGGTTTGGAGTGCGGAGGGCGGGGGCACACGAGGGGTGCCCTCAAAGGGTTGGCCACATAGAGCCAGCCCCACGACCCGGTCCGCCGCCCCGGCCCATTCACGGATGAGCCGGGGCGGCCCCGTTTCGGGGCCCGTTTTTCGGGTCGAGTCGGCACTGAGCCGGGCGGCGACGGCAAGGGACTAGGATCGGCTCGGCATGGCCGAGATCCTCCTGCGCACACCGCTGCACCACCGCCACGTCGAGCTGGGCGCGCGACTCGTGCCGTTCGCGGGCTGGGAGATGCCCGTCCAGTACGAAGGGGTGATCCCCGAGCACCTGGCGGTGCGCGCCGACGCCGGCGTCTTCGACGTCTCGCACATGGGCGAGATCGAGGTCGAAGGCCCGCGCGCGCTCGAGCTGCTGCAGGGCGTCCTCTCCAGCGACCTGGCGCACGTCGAGCCGGGCAACGCGCGCTACACGCTGCTCACGAACGAGTGGGGCGGCATCGTCGACGACCTGATCGCCTACCGCCTCGACATGTTCCGCTGGCTCCTCGTCTTCAACGCCTCGAACAAGGACGTCGCCTTCGCCTGGCTCAAGGAGCGGGAGATCAGCGGCTCGGACGTCCGCGACGTCTCGGACGAGTACGCGCTGCTCGCCGTCCAGGGGCCGCGCGCGATCGAACGGCTCGGGCTCGCCCCCGCCCCGCGCAACACCTTCGCCGAGGCGGAGATCGACGGTGTCGAGGCGATGGTCAACCGCACCGGCTACACCGGCGAGGACGGCTGCGAGATCCTCTGCACGGCGGAGGACGCGGTGGCGCTCTGGGACGCGATCCTCGCGCGCGGGGTGACGCCGTGCGGGCTCGGTGCGCGGGACACGCTGCGGCTCGAGGCATGCCTCGCCCTGCACGGCAACGACATCTCGGCCGACACCGACGCCGTCTCGGCGGGCCTCGCGTGGACGTGCGCGCTCGACAAGGAGTTCACCGGTGTCGAGGAGCTGCGCCGGATCAAGCAGGAGGGGCCCGAGCGGAGGCTCGTCGCCTTCGTCATGGAGGAACGGGCGATCCCGCGCCACGGCATGGCGATCGACGGCGGCGGCGAGGTCACCTCGGGCACGCACTCCCCGACGCTCGACGTCGGCATCGGGATGGGCTATGTCCCGTCGGCGCAGGCCGGCATCGGCGCCGAGCTGAGTATCGACGTGCGCGGAAAGGCGCGCCGCGCACGGGTCGTGAAGAAGCCGTTCTACAAGAGGGAGGGTTGATGGCCGCCGCGGAGAGCTATCCCGACGACCTCCGGTACCACGCAGAGCACGACTGGGCCCGCATCGACGGCGACGAGGCCGTCCTCGGCATCACGTGGTTCGCCGCCGATTCGCTCGGCGAGCTGGTCCACTTCGAGCCGCCCGCGACGGGCACGACGATCGCGAAGGACTCCTCGTACGGCGAGGTCGAGTCGGTGAAGGCCGTCTCGGAGGTGATCGCGCCGCTCTCGGGCGAGGTGCTCGAGGTGAACCAGGTCGTCGTCGACGCGCCCGAGACGGTCAACGACGACCCCTACGGGGCCGGCTGGCTCGTCCGCATCCGCCTCTCGGACCCGGCGGAGGTCGACTCGCTGCTCGACGTCGCCGCGTACCAGCAGGTCCTGGCCGAGCAGTGAGCCACCCCTATCTCGCGCTCACCGACGCCGACCGCGAGGCGATGCTCGCGACGATCGGCGTCGCCTCGGTCGAGGAGCTGTTCCGCGACGTCCCCGCCGGGGTCCGGTTCCAGGGCGAGCTGGCGCTCGAGCCGGCGCTCACCGAGCACGAGCTGGCGGCCCACCTCGGCGAGCTGGCGGCGCGCAACGTCGACGCGACGCGCGAGCTGTCGTTCCTCGGCGCCGGCATCTACGACCACTACGTGCCGGCAGTCGTCGACGCCGTCCTCCAGCGCGGCGAGCTGCTGACCGCGTACACGCCGTACCAGCCGGAGATGAGCCAGGGCGTGCTCCAGGCGATCTTCGAATACCAGACCGCGATCTGCGAGCTGACCGGCATGGACGTCTCGAACGCCTCCGGGTACGACGGCACGACGGTGACGGCTGACGCCTGCTTCATCGCGAAGCACGCGACCGGCCGGACGAAGGTCGTCGTGAGCGAGGCGACGAACCCGCAGGTGCGCCAGGTCGTGAAGACCTACGCGCCCGGCTTCGGGCTCCAGGTCGTCGAGGTGCCGCACCGCGGCGGGACCACCGACCCCGATGAGCTGCGCGCGGCGGCGGAGGACGCGGCGGCGGTGATCTTCCAGCAGCCGAACGTGTTCGGCTGCCTCGAGCCGGCGCCGGAGCTGGCCGCGGTCGCGAACGACGCGGGCGCGCTGCCGGTCGTCCACGCCGACCCGCTCTCGCTCGGCGTCCTCGAGGCGCCGGGACGCTACGGCGCCGCGATCGCGCTCGGCGAGGGCCAGGCCGCCGGCAACTTCCCCTCCTTCGGCGGGCCGCACTACGGGTTCCTCGCCGCGAGGCAGGAGTTCATCCGGCGGATGCCCGGACGGATCGTCGGCGAGACGGTAGACGCCGCGGGCATGCGCGGCTATGTCCTCACCCTGCAGACCCGCGAGCAGCACATTCGGCGGGAGAAGGCCACCTCGAACATCACCACGAACCAGACGCTGCTCGCGCTCGGCGGCCTCGTCTATCTCACGTGGCTGGGCCCGCAGGGAATCCGCGAGCTGGGGGAGACCTGCCTCTCGCTGACGGCGTACGCCAAGCAGCGGCTCGCGGAACAGGCCGGGCTGGAGCTGCTGTTTCCAGACAAGACAACGTTCAAGGAGTTTGCGGTCCGGGTCGGACGGAACGCGCGCGACGTCGTGAAGGCGGCGCGCGAGCGCGGCGTCCATCCCGGCTACGCGCTCGGCCGCGACTACGAGGGGATGGACGACGTCCTGCTCGTCGCGGTCACCGAGAAGCGCACGCCGCAGGAGATCGACCGGCTCGCCGAGGTGCTGGCGGAGGTGGCCGCGTGAAGCTGATCTACGAGCGCTCGCAGGCCGGGCGCCGCGCCTCCGCGATCCCCAGGCACGACGGGTTGCCCGAGCCGGAGGTGCCGGCCGAGCTGCGCCGCTCCGAGCCGCCGCGTCTGCCGGAGGTCGCCGAGTTCCAGCTCGTGCGCCACTTCACGGAGCTGTCGACGCGCAACTTCGGCGTCGACACGGGCTTCTACCCGCTCGGCTCCTGCACGATGAAGTACAACCCGCGCGTCAACGAGCGCCTCGTCGGGCTCCCCGGGTTCGCGAATCTCCATCCGCTCCAGGAGGAGGAGGGCGCGCAGGGGGCGCTCGAGCTGATGTGGCGGCTGCAGGAGATCCTCGCCGAGGTGACCGGGCTCGACGCGGTCTCGCTCCAGCCGGCCGCGGGCTCGCAGGGGGAGCTGACGGGGCTGATGCTCGTCCGGGCGTACTTCGAGGCTCGCGGCGAGTCGGAACAGCGGCGCAAGGTCGTGATCCCGGACACGGCGCACGGGACGAATCCCGCCTCGGTGACCATGGCGGGCTACGAGCTGACCGGGGTGAAGACGGACGCGCGGGGGAACGTCGACGTCGACGACCTGCGCGGCAAGGTCGACGAGCACACCGCCGCGCTCATGCTCACGAACCCGTCGACGCTCGGCCTCTTCGACGAGAACATCGAGGAGATCGCGGCGATCTTCCACGACGCGGGCGCGCTCATGTACTACGACGGGGCGAACCTCAACGCCGTCTGCGGCATCTCGCGGCCCGGCGACATGGGCTTCGACATCGTCCACATCAACCTGCACAAGACGTTCTCGCAGCCGCACGGCGGCGGCGGGCCGGGCGGCGGGCCGATCGCGGTGCGGGACATCCTCGAGCCGTTCCTGCCGGTGCCGGCGGTGATCCGGCGCGCGGACGGGAGCTTCGGGCTCGACCACGACCGGCCGCAGACGATCGGCAAGGTGCGCGGCTTCACGGGCCCGTTCGGCGTCTTCGTGCGCTCGTACGCCTTCATCCGCATGTTCGGGCCGCGGCTGCGCGAGATGTCGGAGACCGCGGTGCTGAACGCGAACTACCTGCTCGCCCGGCTGAAGGACGCCTACGACCTGCCGTTCGACCGGCTCTGCATGCACGAGTTCGTCCTCTCGGCGCGGACGCTCAAGCGCGAGCACGGCATCACCGCGCTCGACGTCGCGAAGCGGCTGATGGACTACGGCTTCCATCCGCCGACGATCTACTTCCCGCTGATCGTCCCCGAGGCGCTGATGGTCGAGCCGACCGAGACCGAGGCGAAGGAAACGCTCGACGCGTTCTGCGAGGCGATGCTCGCGATCGCGCGCGAGGCGGCCGCGAGCCCGGAGCTGCTGAAGGAGGCGCCGCACGCGCGCCCCGTCCGGCGGCTCGACGAGGTGCGCGCGGCGAAGAGCCCGGTCGTGAGATACGGCTTCGGCGAGCACCCCAGCTCCGCATAGGCTCCCCACCGTGCCCGAGTGGTGGCGGAACGCCGTGATCTACCAGGTCTATCCGCGGTCGTACGCGGACTCGAACGGCGACGGGATCGGCGACCTGCCCGGCATCTGCTCGCGTCTCGACCATCTGGAGTGGCTCGGCGTCGACGCGCTCTGGCTGAGCCCGACCTTCCCGTCGCCGAACGCCGACTGGGGCTACGACGTCGCCGACTATCTCGGCGTCCATCCCGACCTCGGCACGCCCGCGGATCTCGAGCGGCTGCTCGTCGAGGCGCGGCGGCGGCACATCCGCGTCCTGCTCGATCTCGTCCCGAACCACACGAGCGACCGGCATGCGTGGTTCCACGACGACGCGAAACGCGACTGGTACGTCTGGCGCGACCCGAAGCCGGACGGGTCGCCGCCGAACAACTGGCGCGCCGCGTTCGGCGGGCCGACCTGGACGCTCGTGCCCGAGCGCGGCCGGTTCTATCTCCACAACTTCCTGCCGCAGCAGCCCGACCTCGACTGGTGGAACGAGGAGGTGCGGGCGGAGTTCGACCGGATCATCCGCCACTGGCTCGATCGCGGTGTCGCCGGGTTCCGGATCGACGTCGCGCACGCGCTCGTCAAGGATCCGGAGCTGCGCGACAACCCGCCCGCGCGGCCGAACGAGTCGCCGACCTGGAAGCGGATCGGGCAGTGGCCGAAGCACAACTTCGGGCTGCCCGAGGCGGTCGACGTGCACCGGCGCTGGCGCGCCGTCGCCGACGAGTACGACTGCGATCCGCTCCTGCTCGGCGAGACCTACGTCATGGAGCTCGACGCGCTCCTGCGCTACGTCGTCCCGGACGGGCTCCATCTCTGCATGAACTTCCCGTTCCTCCACGCGCCCTTCGAGGCGGAGGCGCTCGCGGCGGTCGTCGCGGAGACCGAGCGACGCTACCCGGCGGGCTCGACGCCGGTCTGGCACGCGTCGAGCCACGACGATCCGCGTTTCACGACGCGCTGGTGCGCGGCCGACGAGCCGTTGACGAAGTGCGCGCTCGTGGCGCTGCTCTCGCTGCGCGGGGCGGCGATCCTCTACCAGGGCGACGAGATCGGGATGGAGGCCGTCGACGTGCCGCCCGAGCGCCGGCGTGACCCGGCGGGCCGCGACCCGTGCCGGACGCCGATGGTGTGGCGCGACGAGCCGGGCGCCGGCTTCACCCTCCCGGACGTCGAGCCGTGGCTGCCGATCGGGAGGACCGACCGCAACGTCGCCGCCCAGCGCGGCGACCCGGGCTCGATCCTGCGGCTCACCCGCGACCTGATCGGGCTGCGCCGGCACCGCGGGCTCCTCTCGGGCGGCTACGAGCCGCTCGACGCGCCGGACGGCGTCTGGGCGTTCGTGCGGGGCGGCGGCGCGCTCGTGGCGGTCAACCTCGGCGAGGAGGCGGCGCGGATCGACGACGCCGACGGCGAGATCGTCCTCTGCACCGACCGCGAGCGCGACGGGGAGGTCGTCGCCGGCGGGCTCGAGCTGGCGCCGCGGCAGGCCGTCGTCGTCTCGGCCGCGTGAGCAGGCGGGTCAGGCGCCGGTCGCGGCCGTGCGGCGTCCGCCGGTGCGCTTCGGCGCCGCCGCGAGCTGGCCGCAGGCGGCCTCGATGTCGCGGCCGCGGGTGAGGCGCACGGTCGCGGGGACGCGCGCGCGGTCGAGGACGGCCTTGAAGGCGGCGATCCGCTCGCGGCTCGACCCGTCGTAGAGGCCGGCGACCGGGTTGTACGGGATCAGGTTGACCTTGAACGCGTCGCGGCCGAGCAGTTGCGCCAGCTGCCGGGCCTGCTCGGGCGAGTCGTTGACGCCCGCGAGCAGCACGTACTCGACGAAGACGCGGCGGTTCGTCGCGGCGGCGTGGCGGCGGCACTCGGCGACGACGCCGGCGAGCGGGTAGCGGTCGTTCACCGGCATGATCCGGGAGCGGAGCGCCTCGTCCGGCGCGTGGAGGGAGAGCGCGAGGCGGATCGGCTCGTCCACCTCGTCCACGAATCGCGTCAGGCCCGGCAGCCAGCCGACCGTCGAGATCGTCGTCCGCCGGTGCGTGATGCCGAGGTCGGGGAGGCGGCGCGCGGCGGCCAGCACCTCGTCGAGGTTCAGCATCGGCTCGCCCATCCCCATGAAGACGGCGTGGTCGACCTCGGTGCGGCGGCGGAAGTGCAGCGCCTGGTCGAGGATCTCGGCGGCGGCGAGGTTGCGGCCGAAGGCCATCGCGCCGGTGGCGCAGAACGTGCAGGTGAGGGGGCACCCGGACTGGGAGGAGAGGCAGAGCGAGCGGCGGCCGTCGCGGTAGCGCATGAGCACGGCCTCGACCGGGTGGCCGTCGTGGGTGCGGAAGAGCGTCTTCACGGTGCCGTCGCGCGACTCGCGCTCGGTCTCGACGGCGAGCGTGGAGAACGGCACGGCGTCGGCGAGCCGGTCGCGGAGCGCGCGGGGCAGGTTCGTCATCGCCTCGTAGCCGGCGGCGCCGCGCGCCGTCCACTCCCACACCTGCGCGGCGCGGTAGGCGGGCTCGCCGCGCTCGCGCAGCGTCGTCTCGAGGAGGCTCAGATCCACACCGGCCAGCGTAGCGGGCTGTCCGCGGCGGCCATGTCCACGTGCCGGGTACCCGGACGTGGCGGGAGGGACATGGCGGTTCGCTAGCGTGCGGCGCGTGATCGACCTGCGCTCCGACACGCTCACAACGCCGACGCCGGGGATGCTCGCGGCGATGGCGGCCGCCGAAGTGGGGGACGAGCAGTACCGCGAGGACCCGACCGTGAACGAGCTGCAGCGCCGCTGCGCCGAGCTGCTCGGCACGGAGGCGGCGCTCTTCCTGCCGACCGCGACGATGGCGAACCAGTGCGCGCTGCGCGCCCAGACGCGGCCCGGCTCGGTGCTGCTCGCCGAGGAGCGGACGCACGTGCTCGTCTACGAGGCGGGCGGCCCCGCGATCCACTCCGGCCTCGTCATGCGCGGCGCCGCGTGCGAGGCCGGGATCCTCACCGCCGAGCAGATCGCGTCCGAGCCCGAGCTCGGCCCCGGCGGGATCGTCGTGCTCGAGAACACGCACCGCAGCGCCGGCGGCAGGATCTGGCCGCTCGACGCGTTCGCCGACGCCGCGGCGGCGGCGCGCGCCCGCGGCGCCGCCGTCCACCTCGACGGCGCCCGCCTCTTCAACGCCTCCGTCGCCGCCGACCTCGCTCCCCACGCCTGGGCCGAGCACGCCGACACCGTCACGCTCTGCTTCTCGAAGGGCCTCGGCTGCCCGTTCGGCGCCGTCCTCGCCGGCCCCGCCGACACGATCGAGCGCGCCTGGGAGGGCAAGTTCCTGTTCGGCGGCGCCCTGCGCCAGGCCGGGGTCGCCGCGGCCGCGATGCTCTACGCGCTCGACCACCACGTCGAACGGCTCGCCGAGGATCACGCACGCGCCCGCCGCCTCGCCGCGGGGATCGGCGCCGACGTCGACGCGACCGAGACGAACTTCGTCGCGATCCCCGACGCGCCGGGCGCGCTCGAGCGCCTTCGCGCCGCCGGCGTCCTGCTCGGCAACCTGCGCCCCGGCCGGCTCCGCGCGGTCACGCATCTCGGCGTCGGCGACGACGAGATCGCGCGCGCGATCGAGGCGATCCCGGAAGCGCTCGCGGTCCGCGCCTGAGACGCGGCGGCGCGACCCGGGGGGCCGCGCCGCCGCGTCGTCCGGCCGCGCTATTCGTACTGGAGCGCCTCGAGCACGTTCAGCTTCGCGGCGCGCCGCGCCGGGAAGATCGCCGCGAGGATCCCGGCGACCACGGCCGCGACGACGAAGACGACGAGCGTCCCCCACGGGATCGTGAACGCCGGATACTCGATCGCCTTGCCGACCATCAGCGCGAGCACGACGCCGAGCGGGATCGCGAGCGTCGCCCCGATCAGCGCCGTCACGATCGACTCGTGCCGGATCATCCGCCGCAGCTGCCGCCGCGTCATCCCGACCGCCCGCAGCATCCCCAGCTCGCGCGTCCGCTCGAACACCGTCAGCACGAGCGTGTTCACGATCCCGAACAGGCTGACGACGATCGAGAGCGAGAGCAGCACGTAGAGCAGGTTGAGGAGCGTCGTGATCCCCTGCTCCTGGTTCTGCTTGAACTCCGACTCGGTCTGGACCTTCGCCTCCGGGAACGGCTTCAGCGCCGCCGTCAGCTTCGCGGTGTTCTCGGGCGTGACGCCGCCGGCGACGTCGACGAACGTGTAGACGTTCTGCGGGTTCTGGTACTCGGCGTCGAAGCGCTGCGCCGAGATCGTCACGTCGCCGTAGGGGGAGCCGCCCTTCGGCGGCGCGTAGATGCCGCGCAGCACGAGGTGCAGCGTCCGCCCGGACGGCGTCTCCACCGAGATCGGGTCGCCGACCGACAGGTGCTCGGCCTTCGCGTAGTCCTTCGAGACGAACGCGCCGTCGCGGCCGAGCTGCGCGGGCACCTGCGGCGAGCCGTCGGCCCAGTCCACGGTGATCACCCTCGAGATGTCGCCGGGGACGCCGGTGACCCCGATCTTCGAGCCGAACGCGCGGCCCTGGCCGGCGCGCACGCCGGCGACGACCTGCACGCCCTGCACCCGCCGCAGCGCAGCCGCGGACGAGATCGAGATCGGCGAGAAGTTGTCGGTCGCCGTCAGGGCGTAGTCGGCGTCGAAGAGCGCGTTGACCGACGACTCGAAGCGCGTCTTCAGCCCGGCCGCGAGCACCGACACGAGCGTGACGAGCGCGAGCCCGATCATCAGCGCCGACGCCGTCGAGGCGGTGCGCTGCGGGTTCCGCATCGCGTTGCCGCGCGCGAGCGCGCCCGCGGCGCCGCCGATGCGGGTCGCCGGCAAGCCGAGCACGCGGGCGAGCGGCGGCACGAGCGTCTTCGCGAGCATCGCCATGCCGAGGAAGACCGCGGCGGCGCCGACGCCGAGCGCGAGCAGCCGGTTCGTCGTCGAGAGGCCGCTGACGAAGAGGCCGATCAGCATCAGCGCGACCGCGCCGCCGATCGTCAGGAGCGCGGCCGGCACGCCGAAGCGGGCGAACCGCGACACCGGCAGCACCGCGCCCTCGCGGACGGCCGAGATCGGCGGCACGCGCGTGGCGCGGACCGCGGGCCGCAGCGCCGCCAGCACCGTGATCAGGATCCCGACCACGAGCGAGACGACGATCGTCCGTGTCGCGAACACGGTCCCCGCCTGCGGCAGGTCGATCCCGAACGAGACGAACAGCTGGTTGAGGAGCTTCGCGAGCCCGAGCCCGGCGAAGAGGCCGGTGACCGAGGCGAGCGTCCCGATCACGAACGCCTCCAGGAGCACCGAGCGGAGCACCTGACGGCGGGTCGCGCCGAGCGTGCGCAGGGTCGCCAGCTCGCGCGTGCGCTGCGCGATCGTGATCGAGAGCGTGTTCGCGATCACGAAGATCCCCACGAAGAGCGCGACGCCGGCGAACGCGAGCAGGAAGTCCTGGATGATCGAGAGGAACCCGTTCGTGTCCTTCGTCGACTGCTGCGCCTGGCCCTCGCCGGTGCGCACCTGCGCGGTCGGCGGCAGCAGCGGCGCGATCTCCTGCACGAGCTGCTGCGGCGTCGTCCCCTTCGCCGCCGCGACCGAGATCGAGTCGAGCTTGCCCTGCTTGTGGAAGATCGTCTGCGCCGTCGGGAAGTCGAAGATCGCCATCGTCGCGCCGCCGAGCGACGAGACGTTCGCGAACTTCACGATCCCCGCGACGCGGAACTCGCGCACCGGCCCGCGCGCGATCACGCCGATCGTGTCGCCGGGGGCGTAGCCGTCCTTCGAGGCGGTGTGGGCGTCGATCGCGACCTCGTCCGGCCCGTGCGGCCACGACCCGTCGGTGAGGACGAGCGGGTTGAACCGCTGGTCGCCGTCCGGGTGCACCCCGAACGCGAGCGGCGGCGCGCCCCCGCTCGAGATCACCTTGCCGTCGTGGCCGACGAGGTACGCGTAGTCGGAGATCGACCCCTCGGCGACGGCGACCCCGGGCAGCGCCTGCACCTTCGGCAGGAGCGACGCGGGGAAGGAGGGCGGCAGCGTGCCGTTCGAGTCGTTCCCGATCGCGCTCTTGCCGGTCACGACCGCGTCGGTGTGCTGGTAGACCGTCGTGAAGACGGTGCCGAACGCCGACTTGATCGTGTCGGTGAGGACGTAGGTGCCGCTGATCATCGCGACGCCGAGCACGATCGCGATCGCGGTGAGCGCCGCCCGCAGCTTGCGCCCGGCGAGCCCCTTCAGCGCGACCGTGATCATGACTGCAGCTCGCTCATCACCTGCACGACCTCGGCCGCGCTCGCGCCGCGCAGCTCCTTGACGATCAGGCCGTCGGCGAGGAACAGGATCCGGTCGGCGATCGAGGCGGCGCGCGGCTCGTGCGTGACCATCACCGTCGTCTGCCCGTAGGAGTCGACGGAGTCGCGCATCAGCTCGAGGATCTCGCCGCCGGTCTTCGAGTCGAGGTTGCCCGTGGGCTCGTCGGCGAAGAGGATCGTCGGCCGCGTCACCAGCGACCGTGCGATCGCGACCCGCTGCTGCTGGCCGCCCGACAGCTCCGACGGCCGGTGGCTGCGACGCTGGTCGAGCCCCATCCGTGCGAGCAGCTCGTCGAGCCACGCCTTGTCGGGCTTCTCGCCGGAGATCGAGAGCGGCAGGACGACGTTCTCCTCCGCGTCGAGCATCGGCAGCAGGTTGAAGAACTGGAACACGAAGCCGATGTGCTCGCGCCGCAGGTGCGTGAGCTTGGCGTCGTTGAGCGTCGTGATCTCGGTGCCGGCGATCGTGACGGTGCCGGTGGTCGGCTTGTCGAGGCCGGCCAGGATGTGCATGAGGGTGGACTTGCCGGAGCCGGAGGGGCCCATCACGGCCACCAGCTCGCCGGAGCGGACGTCGAGGTCGACGCCGCGGAGCGCCTCGACTGCGGTGGCGCCTTCGCCGTAGCGCCGCGTCAGGTCGCGCGCCGAGACGGCGACGGCGGACGCGGGGCCGGCGGGAACGGTTTCTTCGGTCGTTGACATGCGGGCCACCGTACCGATCCGGCGGAAGGGACGGCACCGGGGATATCCCGGAGCGACCCCGGACCGGCTCCGGATCCGCTAGGCGCCGAACGCGTAGTAGATCCCGACCGCTCCCGCATAGGCGGCGACGCCGACGGCGCCCTCCCACTTGCGCGAGTGCCCGTCCCGGACGGTCGCCGCGACGAGCACGACGGCGCCCGCCATCACGATCAGCTCGACCGGCCGGAACGCGAGCGTCAGCGGGTGCGCGAAGAGGAGCGAGAGCAGCATCACCGCGGGAGCGACGAGCAGCCCGACCTGCGCGCTCGAGGAGATCGCGATCTCGGTGGCGAGCTTCATCTTCCCGGCGCGGGCGATCACGATCGCGCCGCCGTGCTCGGCCGCGTTGCCGACGATCGCGACGATCACGACCGCGATGAAGAACTCGCTCAGCCCGACCGCGTGCGCGAACGCGTCGAGCGAGTGGACGAGGATCTCGCTCACGAGCGCGGTCGCGACCGTCGCGACGGCGAGCACGCCGAGCGAGACCGGCAGCGACCACGCGGAGGCCTCCGGCTCCTCGAGCTCGGCGTGCCTGTGGCGGAGCAGGTTGCGCCCGACGACGGCGAGGTAGGCGAGCAGGAGGACGGCCGCGATCGGGATCGAGACGACGACGAGCGAGTGGCGGTCGCGGTCGCCGCTCGCACCGAGCCAGACGGGGGCGACGAAGGCGAGCACCGCGGCGCCGACGAGGCCGACCTGCGCGAGCAGCGAGCGGCGGTCGATCGGGGCGCGGTCCGGCCCGGCGATCTGGGTGACGCCGTACACGAGGAGCAGGTTCGAGACGACGCTTCCGGAGAGCGAGCCGCGCACGACGACGGGGAGGTTCTGGGCGACGGCGAGCAGCGCGATGATCAGCTCCGGCGCGTTCCCGAAGCTCGCGTTGAGGAAGCCGCCGATCCCCGGGCCGGTGTGCTCGGCGGCGTGCTCGGTCGACTCGCCGATCAGCCAGGCGAGCGGCACGAGCGACGCGGCCGCGAGCACGAAGAGCGCGACGTCGCCGGCGTCCGCGAGCCGGTCGATCGCGATCGTCAGGGGGGCGAGCCCGAGCGACGCCCAGAGGATCCACCGTGCCACGGCCGCGCTAGCGTAGTGGTTCGTGCTCGAGGCGGTCCTCTTCGACTGGGGCGACACGCTCATGCGCTGGGATTTCGACCCGGCGCTGCTCGAGGCCGGGCACCGTGCCGGGCTGGCGGCGATCGGGCTCGAGCCGCGGCCCGAGCTGACCGAGCGCTTCCGCGACGCGTACCTGCCCGAGCTGTTCCTGCCGGGCGCCGTGGAGGAGGTCGAGTACCCGGGGCTCGTGCGGCGGCTGCTCGGCGAGCACGGGATCGAGGTCGACGACGCCGCGCTCGAGCGCTTCCTCGAGGCGGAGCACCGCGGCTGGGCGCCGGCGCGGCAGCTCGCCGCGACGACGCACGCGCTGCTCGAGACGCTGCGCGACCGCGGGCTGCGGCTCGCGCTCGTCTCGAACGCCTTCGACCCGCCGGCGCTCCTCCACCGCGACCTCGGCGACTTCGGGGTCGCGGAGCGGCTCGACGCCGCGGTGTTCTCCTCCGAGGTGGGGCGGCGCAAGCCGGACGCGGCGATCTTCGAGCGGGCGCTCGAGCTGCTCGGGGTCGCGCCGGAGCGGGCGCTGATGGTCGGCGACCGGCTCGTCGAGGACGTGGGCGGCGCCGCGGCGCTCGGGATCGCGACCTGCCAGGCGCTCTGGTTCCGGGCCGACGAGGACGACGGCGCGATCGAGCCGGACTTCCGCGCGTTCACGCAGCTCGACGTCGTGAGCGCGGTGCGGCGGCTCTCCTGAGCCTCGCGAGCCGTTTGCGCAAGCCGAAAACGCGGAAGTTGTCAAGTCTTGCGCAGCGCGAGCGGACGCCCCCACAATGGCCGAGATGAGTGACTCCCCGCAGCGTCGCGAGACGCTGGCGCTCCCGCTCCGGCCCCAGGACGAGGTGGCCTGCACGCGCTGCGAGGTCCACTGCGAGAAGGTCGTCCACCCGGGGGCGTGCATCGAGCGCGCGTGCCCGTTCGTCTACGCGTACGAGGAGCACGGGCACCGCTACATGGGCTGCCTGCAGAAGGTCTTCTCCGCCGAGATCGACGTGGACATGCTGCTCGCGGCGGAGCGGCGGCGCGAGGGGTTCGGCGCGGTGCGCGCGACGCGGGGGCCGCTGCCGATGTGCCGCGCGGACGTCCAGCCGACCTTCGCGCATCGCACGCCCGAGCTGGGCTGCGTCAATCCGGAGTTCGGGGAACTGCCGGCAGGCTCGCCGACGTTCCGGGTGTTCGCGCGGATCGACGCCCAGTAGCCTCCGGGACGCCGCGCAGGAGCGCGACGCCGAGCAGCGGCCCGACGGCGGCGAGCGCGAACGCGAGCCGCCACGACGCCGCGTCGACCGTGGCCGCGAACACCGGCGGGACGACCGCGGCGGCGACGCCGAGCATCGTCTGCTGGAAGCCGAGCGCGGCGCCGCTCCGGGCGAGGCCGACGGTCTCCGCGGCGGCGGTGAACGAGAGGCCGTTCCAGGCCAGGCCGATCACGCCGCACACGATCAGCACCGGGACGAGGAGCGCGAGCGGCGTGTCGACGAGCGCGGCCACGGCGACGAGGGTCGTCGCGAGCACGAGCCCGATCGCGATCATGGGCGCGATCCGGAGCGCGCGGCGGTCCGAGAACCGGCCGACGACGATCCTCGCTCCGACGCCGAGGACGTTGACCGCCGCGAGCACGGCGGCCGCGGCGGGGGCGGAGAGGCCGCGGTGCTGGTGGAGGAAGAGGACGACGAAGTTGGTGATCGCGTACTGGCCGACCAGGTAGAACGACGACCCGCCCGCGAGTCGCCACATCGCCGGATCCTTGAGGGGGTGGGCCGCGTCCACGACGATCGGCGGCGTGCGGCTCGTCTCGCGGAGGAGCGCGCCGCCGACGAGGGCTCCCGCGAGGCATGTGCCCGCCAGCACGAGGAACGCGAGCCGGGTGCCCCCGGCGGTCGCGAGCCAGGGGAGCGACACGGCTCCGGCGGCCCCTCCGAGCGGGTTCGCCGTCTGGCGGATGCCGAGCGCGAGCCCGCGCTCGCGGCTGTCGAACCACGCCATCACGGCGCGACCGCTGGCGCTGTTGACGCTTGCGCCGAGCGCGCCCGTGGCGACGAGGAGCGCGACGAGCGGGCCGACCGTGCGCGTCTCGGCCGTGCCGGCGAGCGCGGCGGCGGCGCCGCCGAGGCCGACCACGATCACGAGCCGCTCGCCGAGCCGGTCGGCGAGGAAGCCCCAGGGCAGGAGCGTGAAGAGCATGCCGATCGAGGTCGCGCCGAGGACGATGCCGACGGCGCCGAGGCTGAGCCCGTAGTCGGCCCGGAGCGCGGGCGCGAGCGCCGGCAGCGCGACCGCGACCGCGGCGAAGCTCGTCTGGGCGAACGTCCCCGCGGCGAGCACGACCCAGCGATATCCCGGCGGCGCCATGTCCCGAACGTACACGTCCGGTGTCGGACACCGGACGCGGCCGGAACGGTCAGGTCCGCGAGAGCCAGCGGTCGCGGAGCGACTTCGCCTTCGCGATCTCGTCCGCGTCCGGGCCGCGGTTCTCCGGGCCCGCGACCTCGAGGGCGGCGGGGAGGCCCTGCAGGCGCCGGTTCGAGAGGAAGACGCCGAGCCGCTCGCCGAGCACGCCCTCGAGGATGTTCGCGTGCCGGTCGCGGTTCGACCCGAGCGGGGCGGCCGAGTCGTTCACGTGCAGCGCCCGCAGCCGGTCGAGGCCGATCGCCCCGTCCAGCTCGTCGAGGCACGCGTCGAGAGCCGCCTCGTCGGTCACGTCGACCCCCGAGACGTAGAGGTGGCAGGAGTCGAGGCAGACGCCGAGGCGCGGGTGCCGGTCGAGCCGCTCGAAGATCGTCGCCAGCTCCTCGAGCGAGCGCCCGATCGTCCCGCCCGCGCCGGCGGAGTTCTCCATCAGCAGCCAGGTCTCCTCGGAGCACAGCTCGAGCACCCGCTCCATCGCCGGCAGGACGCGCTCGAGGCCGTGCTCGAAGCCGCTGCCCAGGTGCGAGCCGACGTGGAAGACGACGCCGTCGGCGCCGATCGCGCACGCGACCTCCATCGTGTTCCGCAGCGCGGCCACCGACTTCTCGTGGATCGCGTCGTCGGGCGCGGCGAGGTTGCAGAGATAGAGCGCGTGGCAGAGGACGCCGCCGATGCCGGCCTCGGCCCGCCGTTCGCGGAACCGCTCGAAGCTCGCCGGGTCGTGGTTCGTCGGGCGCCACGCGCGCGGGCTCTGCGTGAACACCTGCACGCACTCGGCGCCGATCGCGACCGCGCGGTCGATCGCCGTGTGGATGCCGCCCGAGGAGGAGACGTGCGCGCCGATCTGCACGACGGCGACGCTAGCGCAGCCACGCCTCCAGCCGCCGCGCCTCGTCGGCGACCGCACGGGCCGCGGCGCGCGGCAGCGGCTCGAACGGCTCGACCGCCACGCGCCCCCGCTCGACGCTCCACAGCCCGGCCGCGAACCCGTCGACGAGGAAGGTCGCCCGCACCTCGCCGCCGTCGATCACGGCCCGCCGGTGCTCGTCGGAGATCACGCGCGTCCGGTCGGCGTGCGAGAGGACGAGGTTGTCGAAGCGCGGCAGGAAGCGGACGGGCGCGGGCGCGTCGCCCGGCGGGAGCGGCGCACGCGGCAGGTCGTACAGCTCGCGCCCCCGCTCGTCGCGGAACCGGCGCAGCGGCTCGAGCGCCGCGAGCGCGTCCTCGAACTCGCGGACGCGCAGGCCGCTCCACTCCGCGACGTCCGCGCGCGTCGCGGGGCCGAACGCGCCGAGATAGCGTCGCACGAGCGCGACCCGCGCCGCCGCCGGCTCGGCCGCGGGCGCGTCGATCGTGACGAAGGTCGTCTGCCGCGGCGGCTTCCAGAGCGCCGTCTCCGGCGCGTGCGTGAGCCGGCCGCGGATCCGCAGCGCGTACCAGAGCGGCGGCGCGCCCGCGACGTCGACGCCGTGCTCGCGCGCGAGGAACGCCTCCACCTCGGTGCGCGTCCGCGGCTCCGAGCCGAACGCGCGGATCGCGTCGTGGAGCGCGTCCACGGTCGCCGCCGCCTCCGGCTTCAGCCACGGCGGCGGCCCGACGGCGGCGCCGAAGACGCCGTAGTCGGCGAGCGAGACGAGGTGGATGGTGCCGCGCATCAGCACCGCCCGGACGAGCCGCCGCGCGAGCACCGCCCGTTCGAGCGCCTCGCGCCGGAAGCCGTCGAGCCGCGTCCAGAGCCCCACGTACGGCGCGGGGCCCCACTGCGCCTGCAACCCCGCGAGCCGCTCGACGGCCGCGACGACCGGCAGCCGCCGCCGTTCCAGGAGCAGCTGGCGGGCGAGCAGGGCACGGTTCAGCTCACGCCGCGTCAGCACCCGTTCGGCCACGCGCGCATCTTCGCCGCTCCGGCCGAGCCCCGTGAAAGGATCGCAGCGGAATGAGACGGGCCCCGCTCCTGCTGCTCGCGGCGCTCGCCGTGCTCCCCGCGACCCCCGCCGCGGCGCGTCCGCACGCCCGGCCGCCGGCGCTCGTCCGCCTCACCTCGACGCCGGCCCTCTACCCGGCCTACGACCCGGCGATCCACGACTACGTCGTCCGCTGCACGGCCGGGACGCAGGTGCGTTTCACCGCCTGGGCGGCGGCCGGCACCGCCCCCTCGATCGCCGGCCGCCGCGGGCGCACCGCCGCCGTGCCGCTGAAGCCCGGCGCGGCCGTCACGATCGCGGGCCGCAGCGCGGCGGGCGAGACCGACTACCACGTCCGCTGCCTTCCCGAGGACTTCCCGCAGTGGACGGAGACGCGGACGGCGGCGACCAAGAGCTGGTACGTGCTGACGCCGTCGCTCTCGCTCGGGCAGGCGCGCTCGCACTACGTCGCGATCTTCGACGGCCACGGCGTCCCGATCTGGTGGTACCGGACGCGGCGGGTGCCGATCGACGCGAAGCTCCTGCCCGGACGGACGCCGCTCGTCGCGTTCGCGTCGTTCCCCGCGTCGACGCCGGAGTACCAGATCCGCCGCCTCGACGGGACGTTCGTCCGCAAGGTCGTCTCCCCGGACGGCCGCATCGACGACCACGAGCTGCAGCGGGTCGGCAACGGCGACTTCGTCTATCTCGTCTACCAGCCGCGCCGCCACCTCGACCTCACCCCGTACGGCGGCCCGGCCGACGCGACGGTGCTCGAGGCGCACGTCGAGGAGGTCTCGCCCGCCGGGAAGCTCGTCTGGTCGTGGCAGAGCGACGACAGCGTCTCGCTCGACGAGTCGGTGCGCTGGCTGCCGACGATCATCCCTGCGCCCGTCTTCATCCCAGGCCCGGACAACGCCCCGGAGCCCTCCTACGACTTCTTCCATCCGAACGCGGTCTCGGTGACGCGCTCGACGGTCTACGTCTCGCTGCGGCACACCGACGCGGTCTACGCGATCGACCGCGCGAGCGGCGCGATCCTCTGGAAGCTCGGCGGCACGCCGACCCCGGCGAGCCTGACCGTGGTCGGCGACCCGTACGGCGACGAGCCGTTCGGCGGCCAGCACGACGTGCGCGCGCTCGCCGACGGGACGATCAGCGTCTTCGACGACGGCACCTTCCTCGGGCGGCCGCCCCGCGTCGCCCGCTACCGGATCGACACGGTCGCCCGCACGGCGACGCTCGTGCAGCAGGTCGTCGACCCGGCGGTGACGAACTCGAACTGCTGCGGCTCGGCGCGGCTGATGGCGAGCGGCGACTGGCTCGTCTCCTGGGGCGGCGACCCGGTCGTCGGCGAATACCGGCCGGACGGGACGCCCGTCTTCACGCTCACCTTCGCCGACGACATCTTCTCGTACCGCGCCGTCCCGGTCGCGCCCGGCCGGCTGACCGCCGCCGAGCTGCGCGCCGCCATGGACACGCTGACGAAGCGCTGAGCCGTACGATCAGGCCATGCCCGTCCGCGTGCGCATGGCCCCGAGCCCGACCGGCTTCCTCCACATCGGCAACGTCCGCACCTTCCTCTTCAACTGGCTCTACGCCCGCCACGAGGGCGGCGAGATCCGGCTGCGGATCGAGAACACCGACACGGCGCGCGAGGTCGCCGAGGCGACCGACTTCATCCGGGACTCGCTGCGCTGGCTCGGGATCGACTGGGACGGGCCGGTCACCTTCCAGCTCGACCGGATGGACGACTGCCGCCGCCTCGCGGCGCAGCTCGTCGCCGAGGGCAAGGCCTACGAGGACGAGGGCGCGATCCGCTACCGGATGCCCGACGAGGGCGTGACCGCGTGGGACGACGTCGTGCGCGGGCGGGTCGAGGTGCCGAACGAGACGATCGAGGATCTCGTGCTCGTCCGTTCCGACGGCCGCCCGACCTACAACTTCGCCTCGCCGATGGAGGACGTCTGGGACGGGATCACGCATGTGATCCGCGGCGAGGACCACATCTCGAACACCCCGAAGCAGATCAACCTGATCCGCGCCGTCGGCGGCGACGTCCCCACCTACGCGCACGCGCCGAACGTGAACGGCGCCGACGGGAAGAAGCTCTCCAAGCGGCACGGCGCGGTCGGCGTCGACGAGTTCCGCGACGCCGGCTACCTGCCCGAGACGCTGCTGAACTTCCTGGCGCTGCTCGGCTGGGCGCCCGACGGCGAGACGACCGTGATGCGCCGCGACGAGCTGGTCGCGCGCTTCGAGCTGGCGCGCGTCAACCCGAGCCCGGCCCAGTTCGACTACGCGAAGCTCGACTGGCTGAACGGCGTCTACCTGCGCGAGCTGCCGGTGGACGAGTTCGCGCACCGGCTCGTGCTCTGGCTCGGCGAGCACGGCTACGACTGGGACGCGCAGCTCGTCGCGCGTGCGGCGCCGCTCGTGCAGGAGAAGATCTCGCGGCTCGCCGAGTTCCCGGCCTTCGCCGGCTTCCTCTTCGGCGAGGTCGAGCCGGACGCGGCGGAGCTGGCGGGCGGGGCGGAGATGCTCGCCGCGGCGATCGCCGCGCTCGCCGAGCTGGAGCCCTTCGACGCGGAACGGATCGAGACCGCGCTGCGCGCCGCCGCCGACGGTCTCGGGCTGAAGCCGCGGCAGGCGTTCCAGCCGGTGCGCGTCGCGGTGACGGGCTCGCGCGTCTCGCCCGGGCTCTTCGAGAGCGTCGAGCTGCTCGGCCGCGAGACGGCGCTCAGTCGGCTCCGTGCGGCCGCCGCCCGCGCGTAGGCAGCGGTTTCGGCGGGGCGAGGGGATCGAGGGCGCGCTGGAACGCGAGCCATGCTCGCCGGCGGAACCCGGCGCTCGGCGCCGGCAGCTCCAGAGAGGTGAGGTCCACTCTCCGTCGATCCCCCGGTCCCGCGGACTTCCTGTCGCCCGCGTGGTTTCCCATCTCCAACGAATAAACGTGTCGCCTTCCACCCGGGTTACGGCGGTATAGTCGGAGCGTGACCGGGGGGTCGACCACGGTTCTGGTCGTCGACGACGAGCCCGCGATTCGCCTGCTCTGCCGGGTGAATCTCGAGCTGGACGGCTTCGAGGTGCTCGAAGCGTCGAGCGTCCCGGAGGCGCGCGAACGGCTCGCGGGCGCCGACGTCGACCTCGTGCTGCTCGACCTCCATCTCGGCCACGACCGCAGCCACGCGCTGATCGAGGAGTGCGCGTCGCGGCAGCCGCCGGTCCCGGTCGCGCTCGTCACCGGCTCCACCGACCTCCGCTCGGCGCGGGAGGCGGGCGCGGACGCGGTGCTCGCGAAGCCGTTCGCGATCGAGGAGCTGGCCGCGCTCGCGCAGCGACTGACGGCGCGGCGCGCGGCGACGCGTTAGGCTCGCGCCGTGGCCGCGACCGCCGTTCGCACCCCCGCGGAGTACGAGGAGCGCCTGCGCGCGTACTACCGCGAGTCGATGGAGGAGGGGCGCGCGGTGCGCGTCGGCGAGAAGGAGGTCTCCGAGCAGGCGGCGATCGTCGCCCGCTACGCCGACCTGTTCACCCGTCCGCAGCTCGAGGCGCTCCACGCGGCGGAGGCCGACGCGGAGGGGGACGAGCGGGAGCGGCTCTACCGTCTGCGCAAGACCTGCGAGGGCGGCCTCGTCTACGCGGAGACGGCGGCGGCCGACGACGCGCTCGAGAACGCCGAGATCGGCGCGCGCGTCGCGTTCCACGGCGAGGAGCTGCCGCTGCGCGCCGCCGAGGCGCGGCTCGCCGTGCTGCCCGCCTACGGCGACCGCGACGAGCTGGGGGACGGCGTCCTCGACGCGAGCGCGCGCCTCGACCCCCGGCGCGTCGAGCTGCTGCGCGCCCGCGAGGATCTCGAGGCGGAGTTCTCCGGCGAGCCGGACCCGGTCGCGCGCAGCGAGGAGGAGAAGCAGCTCTCGCTCGCCGAGCTGGAGGGCGCCCTCCGCGCCGCCGCCGGCGCGACCGCCGCCTCGTACGCGGCGCTCCGCGACGTCTGGTTCGAGCGGCTGCTCGGCCCCGAGCGCGCCGAGCGGCCGGGGAGCTGGCACCTCGCCTGGCTGCGGCGGCTCTCGCCGCTCGAGTCCACCTACACGCGGGAGCGCGCCGTCGAGGTGTGCGTCGAGACGGTGCGCGCGCTCGGCTTCGACCTGGAGGCGATCCCGAACATCCGGCTCGACCTCGAGGACCGGCCGCAGAAGAACCCGCGCGCCTGCGTGATCCCGTCCGACCCGCCCGAGGTCGTGCACCTGATCACGCGCGCGCAGGGCGGCATCTCCGACTACGACGCGTTCCTGCACGAGGCGGGGCACGCGCTCCACTACGCGGGCTGCGACCCGCGGCTGCCGTACACGTTCCGGCAGATCTCGCGCGACCACGCGCTGACCGAGATCTACTCGTTCCTCGTCGAGTCGGTGACGCGGGAGCCCGGCTGGCACGCGCTCCACTTCGGGCTCTCCGACGCGCAGGCGGCCGAGAACGCGCAGGCGACCCAGTTCGTCGAGTCGCTCATGTACCGCCGCTACGCGGCGAAGCTCCGCTACGAGCTGGGCTTCTGGGGCGCGTTCGCGCAGGAGCGGGGCGACTCGCCGCGCGACTACGCCGAGCTGCTCACCGAGGCGACCTCGCTCCGCTACGACCCGCGCCGCTACCTCTCCGACATGGATGCGGGGTTCTACTCCGCCGACTACCTGCGCGCGTGGATCCGGGCCGCGCAGGTGCGCGCGCATCTGCGGCGGGAGGTGGGGGAGGACTGGTGGCGGAGCGCCGGCACCGGCGAGATCCTGCGCGCCCTGTTCGCGGAGGGGACGCGGCCGACGAGCGAGCAGGTCGCGGCGCGGCTCGGCTTCGACGCGCTCGACACGGGGCCGCTCGTCGGCGAGCTGAACGCCGCCTGAGCCCGTGCCGGCCGCCCCGTTCGACCACTTCTGCACCTACGACGAGCTGAGCGAGCTGCTCGCCGCGTGGGCGCGCGAGCGGCCCGATCTCGTCGCGGTGGAGAGCATCGGCCGCTCGTGGGAGGGCCGCGAGATCTGGCTCGTCACCGTGACGAACGCGGCGACCGGCCGGGCGACCGAGAAGCCGGCCTTCCTCGTCGAGGCGAACATCCACTCGATCGAGTGGACCGGCTCGGCCGCCGCGCTCCACCTCGTGCAGCGGCTCGTCGACGGCCACGGCGCCGACGAGCGCGTCACGCGGCTGCTCGACACGCGCACCGTCTACGTCGTGCCGCGCCTGAACCCGGACGGCGCCGAGCACGCGCTCCGCGAGGGCCGCCTGATCCGCTCGAGCGTGCGGCCGTGGCCGTTCGAGGAGCAGCCGGACGGCCTGCAGATGCGCGACGTCGACGGGGACGGGCGGGTGCTGCAGATGCGTCTGCGCGACGACAACGGCGCCTGGAAGCCGCACCCGGACGACCGGCGCATGCTGATCCGCCGCGACCCGGACGAGGTCGGCGGCGAGTACTACCGGCTCTTCCCGGAGGGCGAGATCGCCGGCTACGACGGCGTCACCGTGAAGATCTCGCCGCCGCTCGAGGGGCTCGACCTGAACCGCAACTTCCCGTACGGCTGGGAGCCCGAGTCGGTGCAGCAGGGCGCCGGCCCGTACCCGGTCTCGGAGCCGGAGATCCGCGCCTACGTGCAGGCGGTCGCCGACCGGCCGAACATCTGCGGGCACGTCGCCTACCACACCTTCAGCGGCGTCCACCTGCGTCCGTACGCCGGCGAGCCGGACGAGAAGTTCCCGACCGAGGACCTGCGCACCTTCCTCGAGATCGGCGAGAAGGGGACGGAGCTGACCGGCTATCCGGCCGTCTCGATCTTCCACGGCTTCGCGTACGACCCGAAGCGGGGGATCAGCGGCGACGTGCACGACTGGCTCTACGACCAGCTCGGCCTGATCACCTGGACGACCGAGTTCTGGAGCCCGCAGCGCGAGGCGGGCCTCGACGTCCACCCGATCGGCTGGGTGCAGGGGCATCCGCCGGAGGAGGACCTCGTCGTGCTCCGCTGGGCCGACGAGCGCTACCCGGGCCGCGCGTACGTCGACTGGTACCCGTTCGAGCACCCGCAGCTCGGCGCGGTCGAGCTGGGCGGCTGGGACCGGCTCGGCTACTGGTCGAACGTCCCCTTCGACCGGCTCGAGCAGGAGGTGGCGCCGCACACGGAGTGGGCGATCTGGCAGGCGCTCTGCTCGCCGCTGCTCGAGGTGCGCTCGTTCGAGGCGACGCCGCTCGGCGGCGACGCGTGGCGGGTGCGGCTCGTGCTCCAGAACTCGGGCTGGCTCGGAACCGCGGTCACCGAGAAGGCGCTCGAACGGAAGGCGGTGCGCCCGGTCGAGGTCGAGCTGACGCTGCCGGAGGGCGCGACGCTCGCCGCCGGCGAGGCGAAGGTGGAGGCGGGCCAGCTGGCCGGCCGCCACACGCTCCGCTCGACGCACTGGTGGGGCAACGACTGGGGGACGAGCGACCTCGCGAAGCTCGAATGGGTCGTGGCGGCCCCCGCGGGCGGCGAGCTGCGCGTCGTCGCGCGCCACCAGCGCGCCGGCGTCGCGCGCGCGGCGCTCACGCTCCCCTGATCACGCCGAGCGCCAGCTCGAGGATCCCGGCTCGCTCCTTGCGCTCCAGGTCGCGGCGCAGCAGCTCGTCCAGCTCGACGCCGACGAGCAGGATGATCGCGGCGACGTAGAGGAACGTCGTCACGAAGTAGAAGCCGAGCAGGCTGCCGGCCGCGCTGCGGTAGTCGGCGTGGCGGAGGTAGAGCGCGAAGAGCAGCGTCTGCACGACCCAGGCGACGGTGACGAGCGCGGTGCCGCCGGTCACCCACGTCTTCGTCCGCGGCTCGATCGGCGCGAAGCGGAGCAGGCTCCCGAACGCGGTTGCGACGAGCCCGACCGCGAGCAGCCAGCGGAGGATCCCCCAGGGGATCGACCAGGCGCCGGCCACCGCGCCCTTCGCAGCCGTGGCGAGCAGGACGGCGCCGACGAGGGCGGCGGTGAGGACGACGGCGACCGCGAGCGAGCGCGGGAAGCGGATCCACCAGGGTCGTGTGTCGTCGTGGCCGTAGATCGTCGCGAGCGCGCCCATCACGGCGCGCACCATCCCGGAGACCTCCCAGACCGCGAGCGCCGCCGCGAACGCGATCAGCCCCCACGAGCCGGCGTGGAAGATCTTCTCGAAGGTGGCGTCGACCCCGCGGTAGACGTCGTGGAGCACCTTCGGCTCGATCCGCGGCCCGACCTGCCGCGTCCAGACGTCGGTACGGCCGATCTCGCCGAGCACGCCGATGCCGAGCAGGAGGAGCGCGACGAGCGCGACGAGCGCCTGGAAGGCGATCGCGCTCGCGTAGGTGAGCAGGTTGTGGCGGGCGAAGAGGTCGACCCACAGGCGGACGATCGCCTTGAAGCTCTGCCAGCGGGGCCTCACCGGCGATCTGTTCTCCGGTCGGGCGCGACCGAAAACGGGGTTCGTTAGGCTCCGAGGCGTGAGGCGCTGGGACCTGAACGCACTGCCGCCCTCGACGGAGAAGGAGAGCCCGCGCGCGCCCGGCGCCGACGCACCGCGCGTGCCGAGCGCCGAGCGGAGGATCCCGCAGGTGCTCTTCACCTCGCCCGAGTGCCGTGCCGTCGTCGTCGACCTGCGCGCCGGCGAGGCGATGGGAGAGCACCAGGTGCGCGAGCGCGCCGTCGTCCAGGTCGTCGCGGGGCAGGTGAGCATCGAGGCGCGCGACGAGACGGCGACCTGCGACGCGGGGACGCTCGTGACGTTCGAGCCCTCCGAGACGCACTCGGTGCGGGCGGTGAGCGACGCCCGCCTCCTGCTGCTGCTCGCCCCGTGGCCCGCGCCGGGTCACTACGCCGACCGCGAGGTCGGCCACACGCAGCATCTGCCCTCGAACGCGGTCGCAGACCCGGCCGACTGAGCGCCCGCGGCCCTGCCTTCCCGCCCTTCGGCCCGCCGAAGCGCGGTGACGAACGCAGGAAGGGCCGGGAGCGATCCCGGCCCTTCCGCTCGTCCGAAGCGGCAGCGGTGCTAGTGGCCGCCGTCGTAGGCGGGCAGGTTCCTGCCGCCGGTGGCGACGAAGCTGACGCAGTCGCCCTGGTTCTTGAAGACGCCGTACTGCTTCCAGCCGTCCTTCTTGCACTGGTCGCCGTTGGTCGGCAGCGGGTTGATCCGGTAGACGTCGACGGTCAGCGAACCGCTGTTGTCGCCGTACCAGCCGCTGTTCTGCGCGGTCGGGCCGCCGTCCCAGATCACGAGGCCGAGAGTCCCCGAGCCGGTGAGCGCGGTCGCGTACGTGTGCCCGGCGTTGTAGGCGCCCCAGTCGGGGCTCGCGCCGTTGACGTACAGCTCGCCCCAGTTCGGGCCGATGCCCGTCCACCCCTGCTGCGGGGCGTTCCAGTTCCACGCGTCGCCGCTGTTGTAGGCGGTGTCGACGTAGCCGTGGCTGGTGTTGTTCCAGACGCCGCACGACACCAGCCGGTACTGGCCGGACGCGGGGAGCGAGAAGCTGCTGCCCGCCATCGAGGTCGAGTCGACCGAGACGGACCCCACGTACTGGTCCGTCGAGGGCGCCGACCAGGCGGTGCAGGCCGGTGTGCCGGCCCCGCGGGCCGGGCTGATGCTCGCGAGCACGACCGCAGCGACCGCTGCGCTCGCGACGAGGAGTCGCTTCACGTGTTGTCCTCCGTTCGTTGCCGCAGATGGGCGAGCCAGGAGTCGATCGCTCGCCGCGGTCAGGACGCTACGCCCTCAGGTCGACCGGAGACAATCACTCGAACGAGCGATCGAGTCACGATGTTTCTCGAGGCGCGATTCCGCTCGCTCGCGGGGTCGGATGTCACAAACGTCCCGCGCGGGCGAGCTGCGGCGGGAACGTCTGTGACGGAGAGAGGCGCATACGGGATTCGAACCCGTGCCGCCGCCGTGAGAGGGCGGTGTCCTAGGCCACTAGACGAATGCGCCCCGGAGCGCGCTTAGTGTAGCGGCCGAACGGGCATACTCGCGCCATGATGGACTGGTTCCGCAGGATGCTCGGCGGCGGGGAGAAGACCGCGGCGAAGCAGCAGGGCGACCTCGAGGCTCTCGACACGCCGGGCGATCCGCGCGGCGGGGAGCAGAGCCCGGAGTACCGGCACGCAGAGCCGACGGACGTGGTGCAGGAGGGTGAGACGGTGATGAGCGGCCCGGGCGGCAGCCCGCCCGCCGACGAGTCCGCGGAGGAACGCCGCGAACTCGACCGCGACGACCCGACGCACCCCGACCCCGCGTAGCGCCTAGTCCGACCGTTTCGCCACCGCGACCGCCGCGCCGATCGCGCCGACCGCCCCTGCGGCGCCGAGCGCCGTCCAGGCGAGCCCGCCGCCCGCAGGCGCCGCCGCGAACGCGACCACGACCCCGCCCGCGAGCACCCCCGCGACGGCGAGCGCCGCGACCGCGCCGCCGCGCCGCCGGGCGTGCAGGCCGCGCACCCGCCAGCGCGCGTCGAGCGACCACGCGGCCAGCTCGCCGCACAGGAGCAGGCCCGCGCCGACGAGGGGCGCGCCCGCGTCCACGTCGTGGCCGCCGATCGCGAGCGCCACCGCGTACGCGATCCCCGCCGGCGCGAGCGCCCAGATGAGCAGCTCGTCGTCGCCGCGCCACAGCACCGCCAGCAGCACGGCGCCGCCGAGGCAGCCGATCGCGACGACGAGGCCCGCGGCCTCGCGCGTGTGCGCCGCCGCGTACGCGACGACGGCGGCGTACGCGGCCGCCGACGCCGCCGCGAGCGTCAGGCGCGCGCGGGCCTGGCGAAGCGCCTGAATGCCGCCACCTCCTCCAACGGGGCGTTGAGGGGAAGCTCCTCGCGCCATTCGACGACCGGCACCCCGGCGCGCTCGAAGCGCGAGCGCAGCGCCTCCCGCGAGAGCCTCCAGACTCGGTGTGCGAGCCGGGCCAGCTCGTCGCCGCTGCCGGCGACGAACGGGACGGGGGAGATCTCGACGACGACGAGGTCGAAGCCGCGCGCCCGCAGGTCGAGCAGGGCCGCCGCCGAGCGCGGGTCGAGCAGCGGCGTCAGGGCGAGCAGCAGCGCCTTCGGCGGCAGCGACCGCGGCGGCAGCACCTCGACTCCGCGCGAGGCGAAGCTGTGCAGGATCTCGGTCTCGAGCAGCGAGTCGACGATCTTGTAGAGCTGCAGCGTCCCCGACGCGGGCACGAGCCAGGAGAGGAAGCCGCCGAAGCTGACGAGCCCGACCCTGTCCTTGCGCTGCAGGTAGCGGTGCGCGAGCGAGGTCGCCGCCCGCACCGCCAGATCGTGCGTGCCGCGGCCGGCGACGCGCACCTCCGCGAAGGTGTCGACGAAGAGGACGACGTCGGTGTTCCGCTCGGGGTGCTGGTCGTTCACCCACAGCTCGCCGCGCCGCGCGCTCGCGCGCCAGTTGATCCGCCGCACCCGGTCGCCGGGCGCCCACTGGCGCACGTCGGCGAACTCGATCCCGTCCCCGTGCGTCCGCGAGACCTGGTTGCCGACGAACACCTGCGTGTCGAGCGGCGGCAGCAGCGCTCGCAGCGTCTCGACGCTCGGATAGACGCGCAGCGGCCGCCGCTCGCCCGCCTCGCCGTCCCAGGAGTGGAAGCCGAGCACGTCGCGGGCGCGGAAGAGGAGCGGGCCGAGCACGAACGCGCCCCAGCGGTCGCACGCGATCCGCAGCTCCAGCTCGCGCCGCTCGCCCGGCGGGAGCACGAGCGCGCGCGGGTTCGGGTCGGGCGACGACAGCTCGCCCGGGAGCGGCAGCAGCAGCTCCAGCCGGTCGGTGCCGACCGCCGAGGCGACCTCGATCGCGGCCGCCGCCTCGTCGCCCTCGAGCGCGCGCTCGCGGTCGAGCGAGAAGGTCGCCTCCACCTGCGGGTCGCGGAGCAGGACGGCGGCCGCGAGCGTCGCGAGCGCGAACGGCGCCGCGACCGCCACGAGCTCGACCCGCCCGAGCGCGAGCCCCGCGAGCAGCGCGAACGCGGCGAGCCCCGCGTAGCCGCCGACGCGCGGGGAGGAGCGCCGGATCACGTCGCGGTCGCGGCGCGGACCGTGTCCTCGGCGGCGGGCGTCGGCACGGTATCGAGCGCCTCGGCGACGACGTCCTCGCCGCGCATCCGCTGCACCCACAGCTCCGGCCGCAGCGTCAGCCGGTGCGCGAGCGCGGGCGCGGCGATCGCCTTCACGTCCTCGGGGACGACGAAGTCGCGGCCGGAGAGCGCCGCCTTCGCGCGCGAGAGCTTGAGCAGCGCGAGCGAGCCGCGCGGGCTGGCCCCGACCGCGAGCCGCTGCGACGCGCGGGTGGCCGCGACGAGGTCGACGATGTAGCCCTCGATCGCCTCCGAGACGTGCACCTGCTCGAGCGCGCGCTGCATCGCGAGGAGCGTCGCCGCGTCGACGACCGGCTCGAGCGTCGCCTCGTCCTCGCCGCGCTCGAGGCGGCGACGCAGCATCTCGATCTCGTCGCCGCGCTCCGGGTAGCCGACCGAGATGCGGACGAGGAAGCGGTCGAGCTGCGCCTCCGGCAGCGGATAGGTGCCCTCGTACTCGACCGGGTTCTGGGTGGCGAGCACGAGGAACGGCGGCTCCAGCCGGTGCGTCTCGTTCTCGATCGTCACCTGCCGCTCCTGCATCGCCTCGAGCAGCGCCGCCTGCGTCTTCGGCGGGGCGCGGTTGATCTCGTCGGCGAGGAGGAGGTTGGCGAAGATCGGGCCCGGCCGGAACGCGAACTCGGCGTTGCGCTGGTCGAAGATCTGCGAGCCGGTCACGTCGGAGGGCATCAGGTCGGGCGTGAACTGGATGCGCGCGAAGCGCAGCGAGCTGGCCTGCGCGAACGAGCGCGCGATCAGCGTCTTCGCGAGGCCCGGGTAGTCCTCGAGCAGGACGTGGCCGTCGGAGAGGAGCGCAAGCAGGATCAGCTCGAGCGGCCCGCGCTTGCCGACGACGACGCGCTCGACCTGGTCGAGGATCGCGTCCGCCCGCTGCCGCAGCTCTTGGAGGTTCACAGCTCCTCGAGCCTATCCACGACCGAGGCGACGCGTGGCAGCGGGATCCCCGGCGCGTTGCGGTCGTCCGGCTCGGGCCGGTCGGGGTCGACCAGCTCCCAGGTCTCCTCGCCGAGGATGGCGCGCGCACGCTCCGGGCGTCGCCACAGCTCGATCCCGTGCCCGGCCCAGAGGCGCGCGGCGGCGACCTCGCGCAGGAGCGGCAGCAGGCGCCGGTGCGCGTGGCCGGCCGTGGCGGCGGCGAGGGTCAGCTCCCGCTCGGTGCGCACCAGCTCGGGCGGGCGGGTCGGCCGCTCGGCGCGGTCGCGCAGCGCCTGCTCGAACGCCGAGGCGACGCGCGTGCTCGCCGGCTGCACCACCCGCGTCAGCGAGGCGAGCGCCAGCGCGGCGAGGACGAGCACGTAGCCGGTCAGGAGCCGCTCGGCCGAGACCGGATGGATCGCGAGCAGCAGCAGGAGCAGCGCCGTCGCGCCGACGAAGGAGCCGAGCGCGCGCCGCCGCTCCATCAGGCCGCCTCCGCTTCCGGGGCGGCCGCCGGGGCCCGCAGCTCGTCGCGCACCG
The DNA here is from genome assembly GCA_035688315.1 of Gaiellaceae bacterium. Lineage (GTDB taxonomy): Bacteria > Actinomycetota > Thermoleophilia > Gaiellales > Gaiellaceae > Palsa-739. Next base: position 39,115 of record DASSND010000016.1, read on the forward strand.
CGACGAGGGCGTCGATCGCGTCGTCGCGCATCGCCGGCTCGGGCTCGTGGTGCGAGAACTTCGCCCACTCGAAGAGGTCGGTGAGCCTGCGCACCGACGCGCCGCTCGTCTCCAGCTCGCGCAGCGCGCGCTCCGTGTACTCGAGCGGCGCCTCGGACGGCCGCCGCGGGAGCCCCGCGCCGCCGAGCGCGCGCTCCATCCGCGCGTACGCGGCGATGATCGCGCGGCGCAGGTCGGGGTCGGCGCGCAGGTCGTCGAGCGACTCGTCGAGCGCGAGCGAGACGGCCTCCTGCGAGGCGCGCCGCCACGAGAGCGGCGCCTTGCGGCGCCGCGCGCGCTCGACGACGAGGAGCGCGGCGAGCCCGCCGAGGATCCCGAGCACGATCGCGACCTCGTCCCAGCGGAGGCGGGCGCCGCGCGGGTGCTCGGGCGCGGTCACCGGCGCGGCGGTCGGGGCGGTCCGCGTCTGCGCGGTCTGCGCCTGCTGGATCGCGTTCTGGAGCCGCTTCTCGAACGAGCTGGTCGAGATCAGGTAGGCGAGCGCGGCGGAGGCGGCGACGAAGAGGAGCATGGCGAGGACGCTTCGCTTCTGCCGCCGCTGTCCCGTCTTCGTCCCGGTGTTCGAGGTGAGCGCCCAGACGACGACCGCGACGACGAGGACGGCGACGAGGGCGGCCGTCGTGAAGACGTAGTCGAAGAACGAGGAGCTGGGCCCCGGCCCGCGGTGGGTGCCCGCGAGCGGGCGGCCGTGGCTGGCGATTCCGGCGAGCACGAGGAGGACGGTGACGCCGATTCCGAGCGGCAGCAGCAGCCGGCGACTCATGGCCCCATCCTCGCAGTGTTCGGGGCTCGGCGGGCGGCGCGGCGGCGCGTAGGATTCCGCCCGCCATGCGCGAGCCCGCCGACGGCCGAGATCACGAGGCGCTGCTGGGCGCGGCGGCCGCCGCCGCGGGCGCCGCCGTGCTCGTCTGTGACGACACGCTCCGCTACGTCGCGGCGAACTCGACCGCCTGCAAGCTGCTCGGCTACACGCGCGACCAGCTGCTCCAGCTGCGCGTCGCCGACGTCGTCGAGCGCGCCTCCGGCGGCCTGCTCGACGCGGTCCGCGAGGTCGTCGCCGGCAAGATCCGCCACGGCACGGTCGGCGTGCGCCGCAAGGACGGGCAGAGCTTCCCGGTGCAGTACGTGAGCGTCCCGACCTCGCACGACGGCGTCCCGCACGTCCTGACGCTGCTCTGGTAGCCCGCTAGCGGGAGCCGAGCTTGCGGAGGAGCAGCCCGGCGACGCTGCTCGCGCCGAGGATCAGGGCGAGCAGGACGAGCGGGAAGCGCGTCTCTGCCGGCCGGGGCGCGACGCGGGCGGCGAGGCGGACCGCCTGCAGGCGCCGCGGCGGCGGGAAGTGGGCCGAGCCGTCGCCCCGCGGCGGCGGGTGCGCGGCGGCGAGCGCGCGTGCGACCGGCCGGCGGGCCGCCTCCCGCGCGTGCCGCTTCGCCATCAGCTGCCGCCAGACGACCGACGCCTCGACGCGCGGCGAGCCGACCGGCGCCTTCAGCCGCGCCGGCTTCGGCAGGTGCTTCGTCTTCGGCCAGCCGATCCGCATCGTGCGCAGGTAGCTCGTCGGGTCGACGGCGCCGTCGTAGCCGAGCTTGAAGAGCTGCTTCGGGTGGATCTCGAAGTGGAGGTGCGGCGGCGTGGTGAACGCGTCGCCGGTGCGGCCGAGGAAGCCGAGCACCTGCCCCTTGCGGACGTGCGGGTGGTGGAGGATCCAGCGCGAGTAGGCGGCGAGGTGCGCGTAGTAGTACTCGTTGCCGGCGGCGTCCTCGAGCCAGAGCCGCCAGCCGCCGAGCTGGTTCCAGCCGACGAGGCTGAGCGTGCCGGTCGCGACCGCGAGGACCGGCGTCCCGAGCGGGGCGAAGAGGTCGTCGCCGTGGTGCCAGCCGTTCGCGATGTCGCTGCGCGGCCCGCCGTAGCTGTCCCCCCAGGAGGCGCCGTGGGCGACCGGGAAGACGAGCCGCTGCACGTGCAGCGGCGGCGTCGCCTTCAGCGGCAGGTGCTGCTTCTTCGCATGGTGCCGCTTGTGCTTTCGTTTCACGCTCGTCGTCGCCGTGGCCTCCGGCTGCGTGGCGGGGACGAGCTTCGCCCGCGGCGCGACGGCCGGCTTCGGCGTTGCGGCGGGCTTCGCCTTCGCGGCGGGAGCGGGCTTCGCGCCGAAGCCGATCAGCAGGATCGTGCCGGCCGGGAGCGCGCCGCGCGGCTCGAGCAGGTGGAGGACGAGCGGGGCGGAGAGCCGTTTGTCGATCCATTCGCCGCCGACGAGCAGGCCCCAGGCCCCGACCGTGGTGGACTCGCCGAGCCGGAGCTGCACCGGGTTGCCGTCGACCTCGAGCCCGGTGACGGTGCCGCGTCCGCCGGTCGCGGTGACGGAGTCGGCGGTGACGGCGCCGCCGAAGAGCGAGAGGGAGCGGATCGCGACGCCGCCCGGCTTGCAGGAGCGGCCGCCCGCGTCGGCGGAGTCGAAGCTGACGACCGGGTCGGCGACCGGGTAGGCGCTGGCGCCGAGGTCGGCGGGCGCGCGGCCGACGACGAGCGGCACCTTGCCGGGCACGACGATCGCGGCGGCGCCGGCGCCGGCGCAGCGGGAGAGGGTGGAGGCGCCGAGCGGCGCGTAGGAGGTCGCGCTCTCGGTGGTCGCGGTGGTCGCGGTCGTCGTGGTCGCGGCGGTCGTGGTCGCAGGCTCGTCGGCCCGCGCCGACCCGGCGAGCACGCCGACGACCAGGAGCACGAGAACGCAGACCCCGCTCCGCATCCGGTCCAGTGTGCCGTGCCTCGCCCCGTTCGTGAAGGGGGGAACCGCACCCGAAAAACGGAAAAGCCCCGTTTCCGAGGCTTTCGCGAGGCTGCGGGGCAGGGACTCGAACCCCAACTTCCTGATCCAGAGTCAGGCGTCCTACCATTAGACGACCCCGCACGGGCCGGCGGGCATTGTAGCGAGGCGGCCCCGCGCCTCACACCTCGAGCCGGTACATCGGCACGAGGCGCTGCTCGGTCTCGGTGTCGATGTGGGCGACGACCTCGACGTACGGCTCGAGCCCGGAGCCGCGCAGCTTCGCCTTCAGCAGGCCGTCGACCTGGAAGATCCCGGAGCTGTTGTTCATGCGGATCTCGATCCGGATCGGGCGCTCTTCGCCGTCCGAGATCGTGACGTCCTCGATCGCGGCCGCCGAGAGCGAGTGCATCGAGACGCGGCCCTTCTCGAACGGGATCCGGGAGCGGCCCTTCGCCATGTCGAGCGCGTCGGCGACCCGGATCAGGCCGGCGTCGGTGGTGAGCGGCTGCCCGTCGGCGCGGTGGCTGATGATCGCCTGCAGCACCTCCGACACGATCACCGTCCGGTCGGGCTCGTCGTAGAGGCCGTCGAGCAGCTCGCGCAGCTTCGGCTCGGCGAGGAAGAGCGAGAAGTCCTCGTGGCCGTGCCGGTGGATCGACATGCCGACGCAGTGCATGAGCGCGGCGAGCGTGACGACGACCTCGGCGTCGTCGCTCTCGAGGCCGAAGTCGCGGACGACGCCCGGCTCGACGCCGTGCTTGACGAGCTGGCGCAGGAGCTTCAGCGCGATGTTCGCGACGATCTGGATGTGCACCCACGAGTGGTCGTTGATCTCCATCCGCGAGACGGCGTTCACGTTCGAGACGTGCCACCAGCCCTTGAGCTGGTCGTCGGCGTTGACGCGCTCGATCAGGGTGCGGAGCTTGCGGTTGCCGCGGACGGGGACGCGGATCCGCATCCGCTCGACCGCCTCGGACGGCGTCAGCCGCGCCTCGTGCTCGGCCTCCGCCGAGGCGGGCTGCTCGATCCGCTCCTCGGTCTCGGGATCGACGATCGTCTCGTCGTCGGCCATGCCGGATTCTATGCGGGCAGGATCGAGCGGTCGGGCGCGGTGAGCCGGTAGTAGAGGACGGTGAGCACGTGCGCCTCGTAGGGGACGGCGAGCGCGCTCGCGATCGTCCCGCCGATCCAGATCGCGGCGAACTCGGGCAGGAACCCGAACGCGGCGCGGATCGCGAAGCCGACGGCGCCGGTGATCACGTTCGCGACGACGACGAGCAGGAGCACGCGCCCGGTGCGGCCGCGGACGAGCTGCGAGGAGCGCGCGAACGCCTCGCCGACGCCGCGCTCCTCGATCACGACGAGCGGCACGATCAGCGCCCAGCGTGCGATCGCGATCAGCCCGGGGATCAGAAGCAGGACGAACCCGATCAGGACGCCGATCCCGTAGAGGATCGAGGCGCCGAGCAGCGTGCCGAGCCGGCCGCGGGTGCGGTCGTAGTAGGCGCGGGTCGTCTCGAGCGGCCGGTGCTCGAGCAGGTCGCGGACGACGGCGACGAGCGCGCCCTGCACGAGCAGCCCGCCGACGAGCGCGAGCACGATCGAGACGAGCGAGGTGCCGGCGGTCGTCCGCTGCGACGCGAGCGCGTCGGCGAGCGCGATCACGAGGAAGACCGCGCCCGCGACGACGACCGAGCGCCGCCAGAGGGCGCGGTAGACGCGCCACGCGTCCCCGAGAACGGCCGCGACCATCCCGGGACTCTACGCGGGGCCGCCTACGCCGCCGCCCAGTCCCCGTAGAGGCTCGTGTAGAGGCCGCGCTCGGCGAGCAGTTCTTCGTGGCTGCCTTGCTCGACGATCCGGCCGTGTTCGAGGACGACGATCAGGTCGGCGTCGCGGATGGTGGAGAGGCGGTGGGCGATCACGAACGCGGTCCGGTCGGCCAGGAGCGTGCGGAGCGCCTGTTCGATCGTGCGCTCGGTGCCGATGTCGACCGAGCTGGTCGCCTCGTCGAGGATCAGGATGCGCGGGTCTGCGAGCAGGGCGCGCGCGAAGGCGACGAGCTGGCGCTGGCCGAGCGAGAGCCGCGAGCCGCGCTCGCCGAGCTGGGTCTCGTAGCCGTCCTCGAGGCGCCGCACGAACTCGTGCGCGCCGACCGTCTGCGCCGCGCGCACGATCTCCTCCGGGCGCGCGTCCGGCTTGCCGAAGGCGATGTTCTCCGCGACGGTGCCCGCGAAGAGGAAGCCCTCCTGCGGCACGACGCCGAGCTGGCGGCGCAGCGACTCCTGCGTCACCTCGTTCAGGTCGACGCCGTCGATCGCGATCCGGCCGCCGGTCGGCTCGTAGAAACGTGCGATCAGCTTCGCGATCGTCGACTTGCCGGCGCCCGTGTGGCCGACGAGCGCGACCGTCGTCCCCGCCGGCACGTCCAGGTCGATCCCGTGCAGCACCTCGTCGCCGCGGCCGTACGAGAAGTGCACCCCCTCGAACGCGACGTGCCCGGCGATCCGCGGCAGCGGCCGCGCGCCCGGCCGGTCGACCACCTGCGGCTTCTGGTCGAGCACGCCGAGGATCTTGTCCAGCGCCGCCGCCGCCGACAGGAACGTGTTGTAGAGCTGCGAGAGCTGCTGGACCGGGTCGAAGAAGTTGTTCACGTAGAGCATGAACGCGAAGAGCGTCCCGAGCGTGATCCCGCCGTCGAAGTAGAGGTGGCCGCCGTAGCCGAGCACGACCGCGAGCGCCACCGACGAGAGCAGGTCGACGAACGGGAAGTAGAGGCCGTTCAGGACGACCGTCTGCATGTTCGACTCGCGGTAGTCGAGCGTCACCGTGCGGAAGTTCTCCTTCGCCGGCTCCTCGCGCACGAACGCCTGCACCATCCGCATGCCGGCGATGTCCTCGGCGAGGGTCGCCGTGACGAGGCCGAGCCGCTCCCGCACCCCCGAGTAGGCGCGCGCCGAGCGCGAGCGGAAGAGCAGCGTCGCGACGCTCATGAACGGGATCACGGCGAGGGTCGCGAGCGCGAGCCGCCAGTCGAGGACGAACAGCAGGATCGCGGTGCCGCCGAGCGTCAGCGTCGACTGCACGAGCGTCGTCACCCCGTCGGTGACGAGCTGGTCGATCGCCTCGACGTCGTTCGTGATCCGGCTGATGATCACCCCGGCGCGGTTGCGCTCGAAGAAGCCGAGCGAGAGCCGCTGCAGGTGCCCGAAGAGCTGCGCCCGCAGGTCGGCGAGGATCCGCTCCCCGACCCAGCCGGTCAGATACGTCTCGACGTAGGTCATGCCCCAGTTGGCGAGGCCGGCCGCGACGAAGATCCCGACGACGACGTAGAGGCGGCCGTCGTCGTGGCCGCGCAGGGCGTCGTCGAGCGCGTACTTCGCCAGGTAGGGCGGCGCGAGCGCGGTCGCCGTCGCCGTCAGCAGCGAGACGACCGAGAAGCCGGTGCGGCCGCGGTACGGGCGCGTCAGCCGCCACAGCGTCCCCATCCGGCGCCGCGTCTGGCGCCACGACCAGTCCTCGACCTCGGCGCCGCGCTCCCGCAGCAGATGGCCCCCGGGCTGATGGACTCTCATCCGGCGCGCTCCCTCACGCGGCGGTCTCCTCCTCGACGTCGCCGCGCGCCTCGACGGCCTCCGCGAACTGCTGCTCGAGCAGGCCGTGGTCGTGGATCTCGCGGTAGATCGCGCTCGTCCCGAGCAGCTCCTCGTCGGTGCCGCGCGCGGCGACGCGGCCGCCGTCGAGGACGACGATCTCGTCGGCGAGCGCGATCGTCGAGAGCCGGTGCGCGATGATCAGCGTCGTCCGGTCGCGCATCACCTCGCGCAGGCCGGCGCGGATCTGCGACTCGGTCGTCGCGTCCACCGACGCGGTGGCGTCGTCGAGGATCAGGATCCGCGGGTCGACCGCGAGCGCGCGCGCGATCGCGAGCCGCTGCCGCTGGCCTCCCGAGAGCGTGATCCCGCGCTCGCCGACGATCGTGTCGTAGCCCTGCGGCAGCCGCTCCACGAACTCGTGCGCCTGCGCGAGCCGGGCGACCCGCTCGACCTCGTCGTCGGCCATCCCGGCGCGGCCGAACGCGATGTTCTCCCGCACCGTCGTCGAGAAGAGGAACGGGTCCTGCGGGATCACGCCGACCGCGCGGCGCAGCGAGGTCAGCTCGTAGTCGCGCACGTCGACGCCGTCCACGAGCACGGCGCCCGCCGTGACGTCGTAGAAGCGGGGGATCAGCGACGCGAGCGTCGTCTTGCCCGACCCCGTGTGGCCGATCAGCGCCACCGTCGTCCCCGGCTCGATCTCGAGGTCGACGCCCTCGAGCACGGGCCGGCCGGGCAGGTACTCGAACGAGACGTGGTCGAAACGGACACGTCCCGTCGCGGGGACGAGGCGTGTCGGCTCCGGACGATCCGCCACGTCCTCCGGCTCGTCGAGCACCTGGAAGATCCGCTCGCCCGAGGCGGTCGCGCGCTGCGCCTGGCCGATCCACATCCCGAGCGAGCGCAGCGGCATCACGAGCATCGCGAGATAGAGGTTGAAGCTGACGAAGCCGCCCGCCGAGAGCGACCCGTGCACGACCATCCGCGCCCCGACGAGCAGCACGGCCGCCTGCGCGAGCAGCGGCACGAACGAGATCAGCGGCACGTAGGTGGCGCGCTGGCGGTTCGCGCGCAGCGTCTCGGCGAAGAGCGTCTCGTTGCGGCCGCGGAACTTCGCCTCCTCCGCGGGCTCCTGTGCGAACGCCTTCACGACGTGGACGCCGACGATGTTCTCCTCCGCGACGGTCGCGACGTCGGCGAGCTTCTGCTGCACCTCGCGCAGCGTCGGATGGGCGACATGGCTGTACCGGTACGCGAGCGCGATCAGCAGCGGGATCACCGCGAGCACGATCAGCGCCAGCTGCCACTCGACGAAGAAGAGGACGACGCTGACCGAGACGACGGTGAGCGCGTTCTGGAAGAAGAAGATCAGGCCGTAGCCGAGGAAGAAGCGCACCCCCTGCAGGTCGACGGTCGCCCGCGACATCAGCTGACCGGTCTGGTGGCGGTCGTAGAAGCCGAACGAGAGCCGCACGAGGTGGGCGTAGAGGCCCTGGCGCATGTCCATCTCGACGTCGAGCGCCTGCTTGCCGGAGATCAGCCGGCGCCCGCTCATCAGGACCGCGCGGGCGATCCCGAGCGCGACGATCGCGCCGACGGCGATCCAGAGCCGGCGCGCGTCGTGGTCGACGAGCGCCCGGTCGATCACGTCGCGGCCGGTCACCCAGACGAGCGCGATCTGGGCCGCCTGCGAGCCGGCCGCGAGCACGATGCTCACCCCGACCCCCACGCGATAGGGCTTCAGGAACGCGAGCAGACGCACGAACGTCCGCCGGTACGGCACGGCGCTCATCGCTTCGAGCCTACCCGCGCGGTCTAGTCTGCGACTCCGTGCAGGGCTTCGACGAGCTGTTCGGGGAGAGCTATCTCCACTTCTGGCGCCACCTGCTCACCGACGAGCGCTCCGACCGCGAGGTGGAGGTGATCTGGCGGCTGCTCGCGCCGACGGAGGGGACGGAGCTGCTCGATCTCGCGTGCGGGCACGGCCGGATCGCGAACCGGCTCGCGGGCCGCGGCCTGCGCGTGACCGGGCTCGACCGCTCGGCGCGGTTCCTCGAGGCTGCCCGGGCGGACGCGGCCGCGCGCGGCGTCGAGGTCGACTACGTCGAGGGCGACATGCGCGAGCTTCCCTGGCACGAGCGCTTCGACGCCGTGCTCTGCTGGTTCACCGCGTTCGGGTACTTCGAGGACGGCGTGCTCCGCGACGTGCTGCGCGGCGTGCGCCGCACGCTGCGGCCCGGCGGACGCTTCCTCCTCGAGGCGAACTCGCTGACGAACGTGATGACGCGGCTCCAGCCGTTCGGGCTGAGCGAGCGCGGCGACGACTTCCTGCTCGAGCGGCGCCGCTTCGACCCGCTCCGGGGCGGCTTCGAGACCGAGTACGTCGCGATCCGCGACGGGGACGTGCGCCGCTACCCGGTCTTCATCCGCGGCTTCACCTTCACCGAGCTGCGCGACTGGCTGCTCGACGCGGGCTTCTCGCGCGTCGAGGGCTTCGGCGAGGACGCGGAGCCGCTCACGCACGAGCACCGGCGCGCGCTCTGGCTCGCAACGGCGTGACCGCCGCCCCGGACGGCAGCCCGGTGGAGCTGTACGCGCTCCTGCCCGAGCTGGGGGAGGGCGAGGCGGTCGCGCGGGCGGTGCCGGCGGGCGGCACCGTGCTCGAGCTGGGCTGCGGGACGGGGCGGATCACGCGGCAGCTCGTCCGGCTCGGCTACCGCGTCACCGCCGTCGACGAGTCGCCCGAGATGCTGGCCCGGGTCGAGGGGGCGGAGACCGTGTGCGCGCGGATCGAGGGCCTCGACCTCGGCCGCCGCTTCGACGCGGCGCTGCTCGCGAGCAACCTCGTGACCGCGGAGCCGGAGACGCGGCGCTCCTTCCTCGAGGCCTGCCGCCGCCACGCGGATCTCGTCGTCGTCGAGGGGCTGCCGCTCGGCTGGGAGCCGCGCGAGGCGGAGTCGCGGCTCGGCGAGGTCGTTGTGCGGCTGCGGGTGGAGCGGCTCGAGGGCGGCCTCGTCCACGGCGCGATGGAGTACGCGGCGCGGGGACAGTCGTGGGAGCACCGGTTCGCGATGCGCGTGTTCGCCGACGAGGCGGAGCTCCGCGCGGCGCTCGCCGAGTCGGGGCTCCGGCTCGGAGAACGGCTCGACGAGCGCTGGTTCACGGCAGTCGCGTGAGCTCGTCGTGCACGAGCCCGAGCGCGACCTCCAGCCGTTCGCGGTTCGCCGGCACGTTGAGCCAGCCGCTCGCGCCGGACGGGTGCGGGAGCGGGATCACGGCCGCGCCGTCCCGCTCGTAGCGCTCGCCGACGCAGGCGGTCAGCTGCGGCAGCCCGAGCAGCCGCCGCAGGGCGAGCCCGCCGACGGTGACGACGACGCGCGGACGGAGCAGCTCCAGCTCCCAGTCGCGCCAGAACTCGCACAGCTCCTGCTCGCGCGGCGTCGGCGTGCGGTCGCCGCGGCCCGACGGCGCGCGCCCCGGGTAGCAGCGCGTCACCGAGGCGCAGTAGAAGGTCGCGTAGAACTCCTCCTCCTCGAGCCCGAGCCAGCGGCGCAGCGTTCTGCCGGCGCGGCCGCGCCAGGGGAGCCGCTCCTCGCCCTCGACGATCCCCGGCGCCTGCCCGAAGAGGTAGGCGCGCTGGCTCGCGAACGGCGCCCGCACCGGGAGCGACTCGAGGGGGAAGCCGGCCTCGACGCAGGCGCGGCAGCGGGAGGTGTCGCGCTGGAGCGAGCTGAGCGACCGGTACGACGCCCTGCGCGTCGTCATCGCGCTATTGTTTTTGAAGTGAGGGGCGGCATCTTCGACTTCCCGAACCCGGTGAACGAGACCTCGGCGCGCGTCGTCGCGGGCGCGGTCGCGGTGCTGGCCGTTCTCACGCTCGCATTTCAGCAGGGCTGGCTCATCCCGGTGCTCGCGTACGGCTTCGTCGCGCGCGCCCTCACCGGGCCGACCCTGAGCCCGCTCGGGCAGCTCGCCACGCGGGTCGTGACGCCGCGCCTCGACGTGTCGCACCGCTACTCGCCCGGCCCGGCGAAGCGGTTCGCGCAGGCGATCGGCGCGGCCCTCACGCTCGCGGCCACGGCGCTCTGGTACGGCGGCTTCCACGTCGAGGCGCTCGTCCTCGTCGCGATCCTCGCCGCCTTCGCGACCCTCGAGGCGACGCTCGGGTTCTGCATGGGCTGCCGCGTCTTCTACCTCGGGATGCGGCTCGGCCTCGTCCCCGCCTCGGTGTGCGTCGACTGCGCCCGCGTGCTCGGCGGCGGAAGCGCGTAACCTCGACGCGTGCAGCTGCCGCTCGAGGCGGTCCCGAACTTCTCGGAGGGGCGCGATCGCGCGACGATCGACGCGATCGGCGCGGCGCTCGCCGGGCGCGCGGAGCTGCTGGACGTCCACTCCGACGAGGACCACAACCGCAGCGTCTACACGCTCGTCGGCGAGGCCGGCGCGCTCGTGGAGGCGCTGCTCGCCGGGATCGCGGTCGCGCGCGAGCGGATCGACCTGCGCCGCCACGAGGGCGCGCACCCGCGCATCGGCGCCGCGGACGTCGTCCCGGTCGTCCCGATCCGGCCGCGGGACGCCGAGCGGGCCCGGGCCGCCGCCCTCGAGCTGGCGCGGCGCGTGGGGGAGGAGCTAGCGCTTCCCGTCTTCCTCTACGCCGACTGCGCACCGGGTCGCGGCCCCGCCTTCTTCCGTCGCGGCGGGCCGGCCGAGCTGCAGCGGCGGATCGAGGCGGGCGAGCTGGCCCCGGACTTCGGGCCGCCGCGGCTCGATCCGGCCTCCGGCGGCGTGATCGTCGGCGCGCGCCGGCCGCTGATCGCGTTCAACGTCGACCTCTCCGGCGACGACCTCGCCGCGGCGAGGGAGATCGCGCGCGCCGTGCGGGAGCGCGACGGCGGCTTTCCGGGCGTGCGCGCGCTCGGGCTGCGGCTCCCGCGCGCCGGCCGCGTCCAGGTGAGCCTCAACGTCGAGGACTGGGAGGCGGCGGCGCTGCACGACGTCGTCGCCGCGATCGAGCGGGAGGCGCGCGAGCGCGGGCTCGAGGCGGTCGGTTCGGAGCTGGTCGGCCTGATGCCGGCGGGAGCCGTCGCCGCGGCGGCCGGCTCGGCGCTCCGGATCGCCGGGTTCGACGCCTCGCGCGTGCTCGAACTGCGCCTGCTCGATCCCGGGGACGAATAGCCGGAAACCCGGCACGGTCCCGTCACAGATTCACGGCTACCGTCACTGCAGGGGGTCTTCGCACCCCTTGGGGGCACGTGGGGGAACAGTCGGGCCCGGAGGACTACACTCGCGCCGTGGCTCGTGGCACCGCGATCGGCCTGACCGGGGACGATCTCACCGTTGCCGACGTCTGGGCGGTCGGCGTCGAGGGCGCCGCCGCCGGCCTCACCGAGGAGGCTCGCACGAAGATGCGTGCCGCGCGCGAGCTGGTCGAGCGCGCCGCGCACGGGACGCGCGAGCACACCTACGGGGTCAACACCGGCTTCGGCCGCTTCGTCTCGCGCTCGATCCCCGAGGAGCTGACGGGCGAGCTGCAGCTCCGGCTCCTCCGCTCCCACGCGTGCGGCGTCGGCGATCCGTACCCGCCGGAAATCGTGCGGGCGGCGATGCTCCTGCGCGCGAACACGCTCGCGAAGGGGAACTCGGGCGCCCGGATCGAAACCGTCGAGCTGCTGCTCGCGTGCCTCGAACGCGAGGTGCTGCCGTTCGTGCCGAGCCGCGGGTCGGTCGGCGCCTCCGGCGACCTCGCGCCGCTCGCGCACCTCGCGCTCCCGCTCGTCGGCGAGGGGGAGGCGTGGGTCGATGGGGAGCGGCTCCCCGGGGCGGAGGCGCTCGCGCGGGTCGGGCTCGAGCCGCTCCGGCTCGAGGCCAAGGAGGGGCTGTCGCTGATCAACGGCACGCAGTTCATGGCGGCGACGCTCGCGCTCGGGCTCGTGCGCGCGCGGCGGCTCGCGCGCGCGGCCGACGTCGCGTGCGCCCTTTCGGTCGAGGCGCTGCAGGGGTCGCGGACCTCGTTCCTCCCGCAGATCCAGGCGCTGCGGCCGCTGCGCGGGCAGGGCGACGCGGCCGCCAACGTCCTCCGGCTGCTCGACGGCTCGGCGATCATCGAGGCGCACCGCTGGTGCGACAAGGTGCAGGACGCGTACTCGCTGCGCTGCGCGCCCCAGGTGCACGGCGCCTCGCGCGACCTGCTCGACTACGCGGAGTACACGGTCTCGGTCGAGCTGAACGCCGCGACCGACAACCCGCTCGTGCTCGTCGAGGACGACGCGCTCGTCTCGAACGGCAACTTCCACGGCCAGCCGCTCGCCTTCGCGCTCGACGCGCTCGCGATGGCGGTCGCGGAGCTGGCGAGCATCTCGGAACGGCGCGTCGAGCGGCTCGTCAACCCGAACCTCTCGGACGGCCTGCCCGCGTTCCTCACCACCGACGGCGGCCTGAACAGCGGCTTCATGATCCCGCAGTACGTGGCCGCGTCGCTCGTGTCGGAGAACAAGGTGCTCTGCCATCCCGCCTCGGTCGACTCGATCCCCACGAGCGCGGGCCAGGAGGATCACGTCTCGATGGGCAACGCGTCCGGGCTGAAGGCGTGGCAGGTGCTCGCGAACTGCGAGCGGGCGCTCGCGATCGAGCTGCTCGCCGGCGCGCAGGCGGTCGAATTCCACGCGCCGCTCGAGCCCGGGGCGGGCGCGGCGGCAGCGCGGACGGCGGTGCGGGAACTGTCGCCGCGGCTGCGCGACGACCGGTCGCTCGCGGCCGACATCGAGGCCGTCGCCGCCGCGATCCGGGACGGCTCGCTCCTCGCCGCGGTGGAGGAGGAGGCGGGCGAGCTGCGATGAGCGTCACCGACGAGCTGCCGGCACGCGTCGACGCCCTCTGCGGCGACCTTGCACGGATCCGCGCGCCGCGCGGGACGGAGCTGAACGCGCGCCAGTGGGCGACCGAGGCGCCGCTGCGGATGCTCCTGAACAACCTCGACGCGGAGGTTGCGGAGCGACCGGAGGAGCTGGTCGTCTACGGCGGATCCGGCAAGGCGGCGCGCAGCCACGAGGCGCTGCGCGCGATCGTCGCCTCGCTGCTCGAGCTGGGGCCGGACGAGACGCTCCTGGTTCAGTCCGGCAAGCCGGTCGGCATCTTCACGACGCACGAGGGCGCCCCGCGCGTCCTGATCGCGAACTCGCTGCTCGTCCCGAGATGGGCGACCTGGGACGAGTTCCGCCGGCTCGAGGCGGAGGGCCTGACGATGTTCGGCCAGATGACAGCCGGCTCCTGGATCTACATCGGTAGCCAGGGGATCCTCCAGGGCACCTACCAGACGTTCGCGGCGGCGGGGGAGAAGCACTTCGGCTCGCCCGACCTGCGCGGCCGGACGATCCTGACCGCGGGGCTCGGGGGCATGGGCGGCGCGCAGCCGCTCGCCGGGACGATGGCCGGCGCGGCGATCCTCTGCGTCGAGGTCGATCCGGGCCGGATCGAGCGGCGGCTCGAGACCCGCTACCTCGACGAGGCGACCGACTCGCTCGACGACGCGCTCGCGCGCGTGCAGAGCGCGGCTGCCGAACGCCGGCCCCTGTCGGTCGGGCTCCTCGGAAACGCTGCCGACGTCGTCCCCGAGCTGGCGGCGCGCGGGGAGGAGTTCGACCTGATCACCGACCAGACGGCCGCGCACGACCCGCTCAACGGCTACGTGCCGCGCGGCCACTCGGTCGCCGACGCGGCGGCGCTCCGCTCGGCCGATCCGGACGAGTACCTGCGGCTCGCGCGGGAGTCGATCGCACGCCACGTCGAGGCGCTGCTCGACTACGTCCGACGCGGGGCGTATGTTTTCGATTATGGCAACAATCTGCGAGGTGAGGCCCTCGACGGTGGCGTAGCGGAGGCCTTCTCATACCCGGGCTTCGTCCCGGCCTATATCCGGCCGCTCTTCTGTCGCGGGATCGGGCCGTTTCGCTGGGCAGCGCTGTCCGGGGACCCGGCCGACATCGCGGCGATCGACGACGCGCTGCGGGAGCTGTTCCCCGACGACCCGCTTCTCCAGCGCTGGCTCGAGCTGGCCCCCGAGCGGGTGGCGTTCCAGGGGCTGCCCTCCCGGATCTGCTGGCTCGGCTACGGCGACCGCGCGAAAGCGGGGCTTGCGATCAACGAGCTCGTCCGCAGCGGCGCGGTCACGGCGCCGGTCGTGATCGGTCGCGACCACCTCGACTCGGGCTCGGTCGCCTCGCCCTTCCGCGAGACCGAGGCGATGCGCGACGGCTCCGACGCGATCGCGGACTGGCCGATCCTCAACGCCCTCGTGAACGTCGCGGCGGGAGCGACGTGGGTGAGCGTCCACCACGGCGGCGGCGTCGGGATCGGCAACGCGATCCACGCGGGCATGGTCGTCCTCGCCGACGGCACCGACGGGCAGGCGGAGCGCCTCGAGCGTGTGCTCACGACCGACCCGGGCACGGGCGTGATGCGGCACGTCGACGCCGGCTACCCCGAGGCGGTCGAGGCCGCCGAGGCGGGCGGCGTGCGGATTCCGTCGGCTCCGGCCGGCACGTGAGCCCGCGCCTGCTCGTCCGCGACCTTGCCCAGGTGGCGACGCCGGCGGGCACCGACGCGCCGCTTCGTGGGCCCGCTCTCGGCGACGTCGAGGTGCTCGAGGACGCCTACGTGCTGTGCGCCGGCGACACGATCGAGTCCGTCGGGCGGATGCGCGACCTGCCCGCGCTCGACGGCGACGTCGTCGAGCTGGACGGTCGCGGCCGCTGCGCCGTGCCCGGTCTCGTCGACTGCCATACGCATGCGGCGTTCGGCGGCGACCGCGTCGAGGAGTTCTCGCTCCGCGCCGGCGGCGCGAGCTACGAGGAGCTGCACGCAGCCGGCGGCGGGATCCTCGCCACCGTTCGCGCGACTCGGGCGGCCGGCGACGCCGGCCTGCGCGAGGCGGTCGAGCGCCACCGGGGCTGGATGCTCCGCCACGGCACGACGACGTTCGAGGCGAAGTCCGGCTACGGGCTCGACCGCGACACGGAGCTGGCGTCGCTGCGGGCGATCCGTGCGGCGGGCGGAGTCCCGACGTGGCTCGGCGCCCACGCCGTCCCGCCCGAGTTCGCGGGCGACGCCGACGCGTACCTCGACTTCGCGCTCGCCGAGGTGCTGCCGGAGGCGGCACGGCTTGCGGAGGCGGCGGACGTGTTCCTCGAGCGCGGCGCGTTCGACGCGACGCAGGCGCGCCGCTACCTCGAGGCGTGCCGCGACGCGGGCCTCGCGCTGCGCCTGCACGGCGACCAGTTCACGGAGCAGGGCGCGATCCCGCTCGCCGTCGAGCTGCGGGCGCGGAGCGTCGACCACCTCGAGGCGACCGGTTCCGACGGCGTGCGCGCGCTCGCAGCGAGCGACGTCGTCGGCGTCCTGCTGCCGGCGAGCGCGCTCTTCCTCGACCGGCCGATGCCGCCTGCCCGCGAGCTCGTCGACGCCGGTGCGGCGATCGCGCTCGCGACCGACTTCAACCCCGGCAGCGCGTTCTGCGAGAGCCTGCCGCTCGTCTGCTCGCTCGCCGCGACGCAGCTCGGGCTCTCGCCCGCGGAGGCGCTCGCGGCGTGCACGGTGAACGCGGCCCACGTACTCGGCCGCGACGACAGGCTCGGCAGGGTCGCGCCCGGTCGCCGCGCGGACCTCGTCCTCCTCGACGCGCCCGACTGGCGGTACCTCGCCTACCACCTGGGCGGCGACCTCGTCGCCGAGGTCGTCCTCGCCGGGGAACCCGCCCAGCTACGCTGACCGCCCATGCCGACGAGGAAGCAGCGGCGCCGCGCGGCGAAGGAGAAGCGGCACGAGTACGAGACGGTCTGGGTGGACGCCGAGGGCAACGAGCTCGAGGAGCCGCCCGAGGAAGCGGCGGCCGCGCCGCGCCCGGAGAAGAAGGACGCGAGGGCGCAGACCGCGCAGAAAGGCAGACCGCCGGCCCGCGGCGCGCGCACGCCCCCGCCGCCGTCCTGGCAGCGCGCGGGCCGGCGCGCGCTCTTGCTCGGCGTCGTCGTCTTCGTGCTCTTCTACGCGGGCGGCCGCGGCGGCAGCCGCGTCGTGAGCGCGCTCGGCCTCGCCGCGCTCTATACCGCGCTCTTCGTCCCCTTCACGTACGCGATCGACCGCTTCGCCTACAACCGCTGGCAGCGGCGCCAGCAGAGCGCGTCTACGGCGAAGACGCCTCGGAAGAAGCGCTGACGCCGCGGTCGCCCCGGTAGTGCCCGTCGCCCGGCCAGGGCGCGAGGAGCAGCAGCAGGCGCGCGTCCGCGTCGGCGGTGACCGAGTGCCGCTCGTCGGGGCCGAACCGGACGAGCGTTCCCGGCCGGCCGTCCACCGACTCGTCGGCCGCCTCGACGCGCACCTCGCCGTCGAGGACGAGCACGAGCGCCGACTCCTTCACCTGGTGCTCGTCGAGCGACTGCCCGGCCTCGAGCCCGAGGAGGACGACGCGCCGCTCGCCCTCGCGGGAGTGGACGACGACCGGCGAACGGCTCCCTTCAGGCGTCTCGATCTCGTTCAGGTTCCAGTGCTCCACGCCGCCTCGGTTCCCGGGGCGGCCGCGCTCTAACCCGCCGTTAGACTCGCCGCGTGGAGCTCGTGGTCGACCGCTTCCCGCTTGGACCGATCCAGGCCAACTGCTACGTGATCCGCGCCGAGCGCGGCGCGCCCGAGGCCGCGGTCGTCGACCCCGGCGACGACCCGACGCCGCTGCGGCTCGAGCTGGCGCGGCTGGGGACGAAGACCGGCGGCATCCTCGTCACGCACACCGACGTCGACCACGTCTTCGGCGTCGCCGACCTCGCGGAGGGAACCGGCGCCGAGGTCTGGGCGCCCGCCGGCGAGGTCGAGGCGCTCCGCACCGGCGAGACGCGCAGCGGCCGCGTCCGCGCGCACGACCCCGCCCACGTCGTCTCGGGCGGCGACACGATCGAGGTCGCCGGGATCGAGTTCGAGGTCGTCGACGTCCCCGGCCACAGCGCCGGGCACGTCGCCTTCCACGCCGGCGGCGCGCTCTTTTCCGGCGACCTGCTCTTCGCGGGATCGGTCGGCCGCGTCGACCTCGCCGGCGGCGACTGGGACGCGCTGCTCGCCTCGGTGCGCGCGCTCGCCGACCGCTTCCCGCCCGAGACCGTCGTCTACCCGGGCCACGGCGGCCGCACCACCCTGGGCGACGAGCTGGCGCGCAACCCCTTCCTGGCAGAGCTCAGAGCGGACCGATGAGCCCCGCGTTCCAGGCGCCGCGCGGGACGCACGACGTCCTCCCCGGCGACCACCTCTGGTGGCACGTCGTCCGCACGATCGAGGAGCAGTGCCGCCGCTACGGCTACGGCCGCATCCAGACGCCCGGCTTCGAGGAGACGGGCCTCTTCCGGCGTACCTCCGGCGAGGCGTCCGACGTCGTCCACAAGGAGATGTACTCGTTCGAGGATCGCGGCGGCCGCTCGCTGACGCTGCGGCCCGAGGGGACGGCGCCGATCGCGCGCGCCTACGTCGAGCACGGCCTCGCACAGCAGCCGCAGCCGGTGAAGGCGTACACGATCGCGCCGATGTACCGGTACGGCCGCCCCGGCCGCGGCCGCTATCGCGAGCACTGGCAGCTCTCGCTCGAGGCGATCGGCTCCGCCGACCCGGCCCTCGACGCCGAGATCCTCCAGTTCTACGTCGAGCTGCTCGGCCGCCTCGGCGTCACCGAATGGGAGCTGCACCTGAACTCGATCGGGGACGCGGACTGCCGCCCCCGCTACGTCGCCCGCCTCGAGGAGTGGCTCGACGCGCACCCCGAGCTGGTCGACGAGGAGGTCGCGCACAAACGGCAGACGAGCGTCCTGCAGGTCTTCGACATCAAGAACGAGCGCCTGCGCGCCGCCCTCGACGAGGCCCCGAAGATCGGCGAGTCGCTCTGCGACGCCTGCCGCGAGCACTTCGACGCCGTCCGCGGCTTCCTCGACGCCTACGGCGTCCCCTACGTGCTCGACCCGGTGCTCGTCCGCGGCCTCGACTACTACACGCGCACGACCTTCGAGTTCGTCGGCCCCGAGGAGAACGTCAACTCGACGATCTGCGGCGGCGGCCGCTACGACGGGCTCGTCGCCGCGGTCGGCGGCCCCGACGTCCCGGGGATCGGCTTCGGCGCCGGGCTCGAGCGGCTCCTGCTCGCGATCGAGCGGGAGGGCGCCGCCCCTGAGCCGGCCGCGCTCGACGTCTTCCTCGTCGTCGAGTCGCCCGAGCTGCGCGCCGCCGCGCTGCCGCTGCTCGCGCGCTGGCGAGCGGAGGGCCGCTCGGCGGACACCGACTACGCTGGCCGCTCGATGAAGGGTCAGCTCACCCAGGCCCAGCGAAGCGGCGCGGCCACCGTCGTCGTCGCGCGCGCCGACGGCCGCTACGAGGTCCGCCGCCGCGGCGAGCAGGACCGGGTCGTCGAGGACGTGAGCGAGCTGTGACCTGGCGCGACACGATGTGCGGCGCGCTCCGCGCCGACGACGCCGGCCGCACGGTGACGCTCGCCGGCTGGGCGGACACGCGTCGCGACCACGGCGGGCTCGTCTTCGTCGACCTCCGCGACCACACCGGCAAGGTGCAGCTCGTCGTCAATCCGGAGCACGCGCCCGACGCGGCCGCGACCGCCCACGAGATCCGCAACGAGTTCGTGCTGCAGGCGGTCGGCGAGGTCGTCCCGCGCGCGCCCGAGGCGGTCAACCCGAACCTGCCGACCGGCGCGGTCGAGGTCCAGGTGGCCGAGCTGCGGATCGTCTCCCGCTCCGAGCCGCTCCCGTTCCAGCTCGACGAGGAGAACGTGGACGAGAACCTGCGGCTCCGCTACCGCTGGCTCGACATGCGCACCGAGCGGATGCAGCGCAACCTGCGGCTCAACCACACGGCGATCGCGGCGATCCGGCGGGTGATGGACGAGCGCGGCTTCGTCGACGTCTGGACGCCGAGCATGACGCGCGGCACGCCCGAGGGCGCCCGCGACTTCCTCGTGCCGGTCCGGCTCCAGCCCGGCAGGTTCTTCGCGCTCGCCCAGTCGCCGCAGCTCTTCAAGCAGCTCTGCATGGTCGGCGGGATCGACCGCTACTACCAGATCGCGACCTGCTGGCGGGACGAGGATCTCCGCGCCGACCGGCAGTTCGAGTTCCGCCAGCTCGACCTCGAGATGGCGTTCGTCGACCGCGAGGACGTGCTGGAGGTGCTGGAGGCGTGCGTCGTCGGCGCGTTCGAGGCGGCCGGCGAGACACCGCCCGCGCGCCCCTTCCCGCGCCTCTCCTTCGCGGACGCGATCCGCCGCTACGGCTCCGACAAGCCGGACCTCCGCTACGGGCTCGAGATCGAGGACGCGACCGAGCTGACGCGCGGCTCCGAGTTCGGCGTCTTCGCCGGCGCGCCGGCCGTCCGCTTCCTGCGCGCGCCGCGCGCGTTCTCGCGGGCGGAGCTGGGCCGGCTCGAGGAGATCGCGAAGGAGTGGGGCGCGAAGGGGCTCGCGTATCTCGTCGGCGACGAATCCGGCGAGATCCGCTCGCCGATCGCGAAGTTCCTCTCCGAGCGCGAGCTGGAGCAGCTGCGGCCCGAGCCGGGGACGACGCTCCTCTTCGCGGCGGACGCCGAGGAGGCGGTCAGCCGCGTGCTCGGCGGCCTGCGCGTCCACCTCGGCCGCGAGCTGGAGCTGGCGCCCGCGGGCGCGAACGTCTTCCACTGGGTGCTCGACTTCCCGCTCTTCGAGCGCGACGAGGAGAGCGGCGGCTGGACGTTCATGCACCACCCGTTCACCGCCGCCGCGGCGGGCGACGAGGAGCGGATCGAGAGCGACCCGGGCAGCGTGCTCGGCCAGCACTACGACCTGATCTGGAACGGCTGGGAGCTGGGCTCCGGCTCGATCCGGATCCATCGCTCCGACGTGCAGCAGGCCGTGTTCCGCGTCATGGGCCTGGACGGGGCCGAGCAGGAGTCGAAGTTCGGCTTCCTGCTCGACGCGCTGCGGATGGGCGCGCCGCCGCACGGGGGCTTCGCGATGGGGATCGACCGGTTCGTCGCCCTGCTCGCCGGCGAGCCCGACATCCGCCAGGTGACGGCGTTTCCGAAGGTGTCGAGCGGCTCCGACCCGCTCACCGGGGCGCCGACCGCGTTTCCCGACGAGGCGCTCCGCGAGCTGGGGATCCGGCTCGTGGAGCCGCCCGGTCAAGCGTAGGTGTGCAGACGCCGATGAAGAAGTCATACTTGTGTCGGCGCACCACGCGCACCAGCTAGCTGTCCACAAGGAGGACCGGTCGAAATGGCAACCGAGGGTACGGGTGCGGCACCCGCGCCGTCGCTGACGTCGCTGCCGCGGTACGAGGACATCCCCCGCGTCGGGGACGGACTCGACCCGGAGCGGGTGCGGGAGGCGTTCGACGCCTACCGCCGTCATGCGGCGCAGCTCCAGGCCCAGCTTCGCGTCCTCCAGGTCGCGGGCTCGCGCCCCGGCGGCGGCGCCGCCGTCGACGCCACCGGCCACGCCGTCCGGATGGACGCGCTCCATCTGATCCGCGCGGCTGCCGAGTTCGCCGACGCGATCGAGTCGGACGCGCAGCAGGCGTCCGCAACGCAGCTTCAGCGCACGGAGGAAGAGGTGAGCCGCCGCCAGCGCGAGCTGCAGGAGCGGGAGGGCGAGGTCGAGCGCTACCGCCAGGAGAGCGAGCGGCAGCGTGCCGACGCGCTCAACGTGGCGCGGCGCGAGGCGCGCGAGCTGCTCGCGAAGGCGAGCGCGGACGCGAACCGCGAGCTGCAGGAGGCGGAGGCGCGCGGCGCGCGGCTGCTCGAGCAGTCCCGCCACCAGGCGACCGAGCTGACGAACGCGGCGCGCGCCGAGGTGGAGCAGACGCTCCAGTGGGCGCGCACGCAGGCGAGCGCGATCCTCTCGCGCGCCCAGCACGGGGCCGAGCAGCTGCTCGCGGCGGCCGGCCTCGGGCAGGAGGCGATCCAGGAGGTTGCGCGCGCGATCGTCGCCGCCGCCGAGGCGTCGTCGGCCCCGCCGCCGCCTGCGGCGGCGCTCGCCGGCGCGCCGACCCCGCCGGAGCCGCAGGCCGAGGAGCCGCAGGCGCAGGAGCCGCCTGCGCCCGAGGAGCCGTCGAGCGCCGCCGAGCCGGAGCCCGGAGACTCCTGGCCCGAGCAGCACGAGGACGGCGGCGCGGACTCGACGGAGCAGTAGCGCTCCCGGATGCGGCGCGTCTTCGGGGCCAGGACCGCGCTCGAGGCGATCTTCCTGATCGCCGTGCCGATCGCGGCAGTCGCCGCGGGCTTCGGCGCGACCGTGATCATCGCCGCGGCGGCCGTCGCATACCTCGTCGTGCTCGGCGTCGAGACGCTGTTCGCCCGTTCGGGCGATTCGGCCCGGACGGCGAGGCGCACGAGCGAGCCGCGGGGGCGGCGTCGGTCCGCCTCCGCGCCCGAGCCGCGCCCGCGACCGCTCGCGGAGGCGCTCACCCCCGCGCGAGAGCCGGAGCCGGAACCGGAACCGGAACCGGAACCCGAGCCTGAGCCGCTGCCCGAACCGGAACCTGAGCCGGAGCCCGAACCGGAACCGGAACCGGAACCTGAGCCGCAGCCCGAGCCGGAACCGGAACCGGAACCGGAGCCCGAGCCGGAACCGCTGCCCGAACCGGAGCCTGAGCCGCTGCCCGAACCGGAACCCGAGCCGGCGCCGGTACTCGAGCCCGTTCTCCAGCCGGAGCCGGAGCCCGAGCCTGCGCCGGAGCCCGTGTTCGAGCCGGAGCCCGAGCCCGAGCCCGCACCCGAGCCGGAGCCCGAGCCCGAGCCCGAGCCCGCACCCGAGCCGGAGCCGGAGCCGGAGCCGACACCCGCTCCGGAGCCGGAGCCGGAGCCCGCGCCCGCCTGGACGCCGCCGCCGCTCGCGGCGGTTCCGCCGCCGCCGGAGCCCCCGCGGGAGCCCGAGCCGGCGCCGCCTGCGCCGGTGCCGATCGCCGTCCCGGCGCGGCCGCAGCAATGGAACGTGTGGGAGCTGGAGCGCCTCACGCGCGAGCGCGGCGGCTCCGACCCCGCCCGCGACGAGGAGCGCGGCTTCCTGCTGGTCTACCTCCGCGAGTTCGCCGACGCGGCCGGCAACCTGCCGATCGACTTCGACAGCCTCGTGCGCGAGAGCTTCGGCGAGCTGATCTAGACGCGGCCCGGCGAGCTATCCTGCTCCGGCTCGACCCCGTGCGACGGCCCGGGCTCAAATGTAGAACCAACGCTACATGCAAGGGAGCCGGCGTCCCGACCGCGGCAGGCCCGCGGAAGGGCAGGCGCCCACCTGGGTGACCAGGTTCACATGGCTCGGGCCGCAACGGCGGGGTGGAGCACCAAGAGCGGGGCGCGAGCCCCGCTCTTCGTTACCGTGAGCCGATGCTCGAGGCCTTCGGCGACTCGACGCGGGACGGCCGCTGGGCGTCGGTCCGGCTGCGGGTCGACGGCGAGCGGATCGTCGAGGCGGACGCGCCCGGCCTCGACCGCGACCTCGCCGGCCTGACCCTGCTCGAGGCGGCCGCCGTCGGCGGCGACACGCTCGCGGTCGACGCGCTCGCCGCCGCGCTCGGCCCCGTCTTCCGCGCCGCCCCGAGCCCCGGCCGCGTCGCCGTCGCGATGAGCGGCGGCGTCGACAGCGCCGTCGCGCTCCTCCGCTCGCTGCCGAACGCGGTCGGCGTCACGCTGCGGCTCTGGCTCGACCCGGCCGGCCCCGACGCGGAGCGCGCCTGCTGCTCCCCCGAGAGCGTGATCGCCGCCCGCGAGGCGTGCCACCGGCTCGGCGTCCCGCACGTCACGCTCGACCTGCGGGAGGAGTTCCACAGCAGCGTCGTGTCCGCGTTCGTGCACGGGTACGCGCGCGGCGAGACCCCGAACCCGTGCCTGCGCTGCAACGGCGCGTTCCGCTTCGACGAGCTGCTCGCCTTCCTCGACCGGGCGGGCGCGGACACGCTCGCCACCGGCCACTACGCCCGCGTCGTCGAGCGCGACGGCACGCCGCTGCTCGCCCGCGGCGCCGATCCCGCGAAGGACCAGTCCTACATGCTGGCCGCGCTCGACCCGGATCGGCTCACGCGCCTCCGCTTCCCGCTCGGCGGGCAGACGAAGGCGGAGACGCGCCTCGAGGCCGAGCACGCCGGTCTCGCGGCCGCGCGCCGGGGCGAGAGCCAGGAGGCGTGCTTCCTCGCCGGCGACGACTACCGCGCCTTCCTCGCCCGGCACGGCCTCGCGCCGCGCGCGGGCGAGATCGTCGACGAGCAGGGACGGCGGCTCGGCCGCCACGACGGCCACTGGGGCTTCACGCCCGGGCAGCGGCGCGGCCTCGGCGTCGCCGCGCCGGAACCGCTCTACGTCCTGCGCACCGACCCGGCCGCCAACACCGTCGTCGCCGGCCCGCGCGCCGCGCTCGCGCGCACCCGGGTGCGCGCGAGCGGACGGCTCTACGTCCCGGTCGCCCGCGTCGAAGCGAAGCTCCGCTACCGCTCTCCCGCGGTGCCGGCGACGGTGGTCGAGGACGGCGACGGCTTCCTGCTCGAGCTGGACGAGCCCGCCTACGGCGTCGCCCCGGGACAGGCCGCCGTCCTCTACGACGGGGACGCCGTCGTCGGCTGCGGCGTGGTCGCGTCCGGCGACGCCGACTAGGATGACCCGTGGGATGCTCGTCGCCGCATTCACGTGGGGGGATCTCTGGCGACTCGCGCTCGCGATCTTCCTCCTGGCCGTCGGTCTGGCCTTCGCGTACCTGCTCGTGCGCGTGGCCGGAACCGTCGGGCGCCTTTCCTCGTTGATCCGAGGGACGGAGGAAGCAGTCCTCCCCGTCATCACCAAGGTCGGAGGCAGCGTGGATCGCGTCAACGGGCAGCTCGACAAGGTCGACCGCATCACGGACAGCGCCGTCGATGCGGCCGACAGCGTGGACACCGCCGTCCGCGCGGTCAGCATGGCCGTGACGCGACCCGTGCAGAAGGTCTCCGGCTTCGCCGCAGGCCTCAGCTACGGCGCCGCCGACTTCAAGGCGCGCCGCGACTGGCGGCACGCGGTGCAGGCGGGCAAGGACGCTGCGGCACGTCGTGAGGAGGAGCTGCACGACGAGCTGCGGGACGCGGGCGGGAGTGCGTGACGGCGGGCCGCGACGAGATCCGGCTCGTGATCCCGGCCGAGGAGGACTTCCGGCCGATCGCCCACCTCGTCACGGGCGGGCTCGGCCTTCGGCTCGACCTCACCTACGACGACCTCGAGGACGTGCAGGTGGCGATCGAGGCGCTGCTCGGGCTTCGCGACGACGAGGACGACGTCGTCGTCTCGCTCGGGCTCGCCGACGGCGCGCTGCGCGCGGCGGTCGGTCCGTTCGCCGACGACGCCGTCCGCGAGCTGGACGAGGAGCGCGGCGAGCTGGGCCTGCGCCGCGTGCTCGAGACGGTGAGCGACGGGTTCGACGTCGAGCGGCATCCCGACGGCGCCTGGGTGGAGCTGCGCAAGCGGCTCGCGCCCGCCGCGGAGGCGAGCGCCTGATGCCGCGGATCGACGACAAGATCCTGCTGCGCCGCTACCACGAGCAGGGCGACCTCGCCGCGCGCGAGCAGCTGATCGAGCAGTACATGTCGCTCGTGCGCTCGCTCGCGCGCCGCTACTCCTACCGCGGCGAGCAGCTCGAGGACCTCGTCCAGATCGGCGCGATCGGGCTGATCAAGGCGATCGACCGCTTCGACCTCGACCGCGGCGTCGAGCTGACGACGTACGCGACCCCGAACATCATCGGCGAGATCAAGCGCCACTTCCGCGACAAGGGCTGGTCGGTGCGCGTGCCGCGCGGCCTGCAGGAGCTGAACGTGCAGCTCTCGCGGCTGATGGAGCAGTTGACCGTGCAGCTGAGCCGCTCGCCGACGATCCCCGAGCTGGCGAAGGCGGCCGGGGTGGAGGAGGAGCAGGTGCTGGAGGCGCTCGAGTCGGGCCGCGCCTACTCGTCGCTCTCGCTCTCGGTGGGGGGTGGAGGCGGCGACGACGACGACCTCGACCCGCTCGAGTCGATCGGCACCGAGGAGCACCAGTACCAGGTCTCGGAGGACCGGGCCGTGCTCGCGCCGGGGTTCCGCGCCCTCGACGAGCGCGAGCGGCGGATCCTCCAGCTGCGCTTCTTCGAGGGGCTGACCCAGTCGCAGATCGCCCAGCAGGTCGGGATCTCGCAGATGCACGTCTCCCGCCTGATCCGGCGCTCGCTCGAGAAGATCCGCGAGACGATCGCCGAGGACGAGGAGACCCGCGTCCGCTAGAGGCTTGATGTGGAATGGACGCCCGTTCGGGGCCGTTCCAGGCCAAGCGAGGGCGGCTCGGCGGACGAGGGCAGGCCCGTAGGCCTGCGCGAGGACGACGAGACGGCCTCGCGCCGCGCCTGGGGCGGCATCCGGGCGACCCGGCCATTCCACATCAAGCCTCTAGCTTCGCGGCGCGACGACGAAGGAGAGCGAGCCGGTGCCGGTGTTGCCGGCGAGGTCGCTCGCCGCGACCTGCACCGTCCAGGTGCCCGGCTCGAGCGCCGCGGTGTTCAGCGTCTGGGTGAGCCAGAAGCGGTAGTCGCCCGGCCGGTGCGGCTTGTTCTGCCAGATGCCCGGCAGATAGGTCGCCCAGAAGAGCGACGGCAGCGGCAGGGTGCGGCGGAAGTCGACGGCGGTGCGCCACGGCCGCGCGTCGCCGTCCGGCGTGAGCAGCCGCCAGCGGACGAGGGCCGGCGAGAGGCGCGCGACGTTCCACGGCGGCGGCGGCGCGATCGTCGGCAGGTCGTAGGCGTCCACGGCCAGCCCGACCACGCCGCTGACGGGACCGCCGACCGTCTGCAGCGTGTGGTCGGCCGGCGGCACGACCGAGATCGCGTCGACGACCGGGACGGTGTGGTCGTGGTAGGGCTGCAGCGCGCCCGGGCGCAGCGGGTTCCGGTAGTTCCCGGCGACGCTCTCGGCGAAGTGGACGTGGCCCCAGCCGGGCTGCACGTAGCCGAGGAGCTGGTGCAGCCGGACGTGGCTGCCGTTCGCGACGACCGGCAGGATGTGCCAGTAGCCGAACTCGCGCCGGTTCGGGCGCCGCACGGAGACGCTGTCGGCGCGGACGACGACCCGGCCCGGCTTGACCGCGTACACCGGCGTCCCGTCCGGGGCGGCGATGTCGACGCCGAAGTGGAAGCGGCCGACCGCCTGGCCGGCCTTCAGCTCCAGCCGCGGGTCGTCGAAGCCGCCGCGGATCGGGTGGGTCGCGTAGAACGGCCGCAGCGGCCAGCAGTAGGCGCGGGCGAGCCCCGGCGCCGCGAGTGCGGCTGCCGCCAGCGCGGCGGCGATCCCCGTCGTCCGTCCCATCCGTCGTCTCCCGACGAGGCGGATTGCCGCGCGGCGACAACGGCAAACGGCCCGGCGGCCGGTTTTTCCTAGCCGTTACGAAAACCGAGGTCGAGCAGCTTCTTCGAGTCGTCGTACATGTCGCCGGAGTGGAGGACCACGGCGATCAGCGTGCGGCCGTGGCGGGTCGCCGACGAGACGAGGCACCAGCCGGCCTTGTGCGTGAAGCCGGTCTTGACGCCGTTCGCGCCCTCGTACATCCCGAGCAGCGAGTTGTTGTTCACGTAGGTCTTCGCGTAGGTCGGCGGCGCCCACTTCACGTGGACGATCTTCGTCCGCACGATCTTCCGGAAGGTCGGGTTGCGGAGCGCCATGCGCGTCACCGCGGCGAGGTCCCAGACGCTCGAATAGTTGCCCTCGTCGACGACGCCGCTCGGGCTCGTGTAGTGGGTGTCGCGCATCCCGAGCCTGCGCGCCTCGAGGTTCATCTCGCGCAGGAACGCCCGCTTCGAGCCGCCGGCCGCGATCGCGATCTGGAGCGCGTCGTCGTTCCCGGAGTAGAGGAGCATCGCGTAGAACAGCTTCCACGCCTGCACCTGCTCGCCCGTCCGCAGCCCCTCGCGCACGAGCGGGACGCGCGTCACCGCCCGGTCGACCGTGATCACCTGGTGCCACTTCAGCTGCTTCAACGCCAGGAGCGCGGTCATGATCTTCGTCGTCGAGGCGATCGGGCGCCGCTCGTGCGGATGCTTCGCCCAGAGCACCTGCCCCGTCCCCGCGTCGACGACGATCGCGGCCTCGGCGGCGATCGGCGCGTGCAGCTTCCCCGCGAGGAGCGCCGGCCCGTGCACGAGCTTCAGCGGCTCGACCTTCTCGGTGAGCGTCTTCTGCGCCGGGGCGTCCGCGGGCTCGTCCGCGGCGGCGACCACCGGCGTCGCCCCGGCGGCGAGCTGCGCGACCGCGCCGCCCCGCGTCCCCGTCCAGACCCCGACCGCGAACGCGCACAGGACGACCGCCCCCAGAGGGGTCAGACGCCGCAACCGGTACCGGTATCTCCGACGTCGCCGCCGCGACGGCGCGGCGGACGCGAGCGCGTCGAGGGACACGGAAGGAGCCTACGCGACCGACCGGCGGGGCTCCAGAAGGCGCCACCTAGAATGCGCGCGTGCGCACGACGGCCGAGATCCGCGAGGGCTATCTGTCCTTCTTCGAGGCGAAGGGCCACCTCCGCTGCGCGTCCTACCCGCTGATCCCGCGGGCGGACGACCGCTCGACGCTCTACACGTCGGCCGGGATGCAGCCGCAGATGCCGTTCTTCCTCGGCCGCGAGCGGCCGCCGGCGCCGCTGACGACCACCGCGCAGAAGGTCTTCCGCACCCAGGACATCGACGAGGTCGGCCTCGACACCTACCACCTCACGTTCTTCGAGATGCTCGGCAACTTCTCGTTCGGCCAGTACTTCAAGCAGGGCGCGATCGAGCTGGCGACCGAGTTCATCCAGGAACAGCTGAAGCTCGACTGGGACCGGATCTGGGCGAGCGTCCACGCCGGCGACCCGGCGCTGAAGCTCGGGCCCGACGAGGAGGCGATCGAGCTCTGGGAGCAGATCGGGATGCCGGCCGAGCGGATCGTGCCGCTGCCGTCCTCCGAGAACTTCTGGTCGGTCGGCGGCCCCGGCCCGTGCGGCCCCGACTCTGAGATCTACTACGACTGGGGCGAGGGGCACGGCTGCGGCGAGCCGGACTGCAGGCCGGGCTGCCCGCGCTGCGGGAACGAGCGCTTCCTCGAGTTCTGGAACCTCGTCTTCATGTCGTACGAGCTGCACGCGGACGGGACGCTCACCGACCTGCCCGCGAAGAACATCGACACGGGGATGGGGCTCGAGCGGATCGCGCAGATCATCCAGCAGGTGCCGTCGGTCTACGACACCGACGGCTACCAGCAGATCATGGCATGGGTCGCGGCGAACTCCGGCGTCGCGTACGGCGACTCGCCCGACGCGACGAAGGCGCATCGCGTGCTCGCCGACCACGGCCGCGGCATGACGTTGATCGCGGCCGAGGGGGTCGCACCGTCGAACGAGGGCCGCGGCTACGTGCTGCGCCGGATCGTCCGCCGTGCGGCGCAGCACGGGCTGCGGATCGGGATGGAGGCGCCGTTCCTCCCCGACCTCGCCGCGACGGTGATCGAGCAGATGGGCGACGCATACCCGGAGCTGCGCGAGCACGGCGACGAGATCCGGCGCGTGCTCGCGGCCGAGGAGGAGCGCTTCGGCGAGACGCTCGAGCGGGGCATGTCGCTGTTCGAGGAGGCGGCCGCGAAGGGCGAGATCACCGGCGACGACGCCTTCACGCTCCAGGCGACCTACGGCTTCCCGATCGAGCTGACGCAGGAGCTGGCGCGCGAGCGCGGGCTCGCCGTCGCGGAGGAGGAGTACGCGCGGCTGATGGAGCAGCACCGCGAGGTGTCGCGGGCGGGGGTTGCGGGCGGGAACGCGCAGCGCGCCGCGGAGTTCGCGGCCGGCGCGGGCTTCCGCAGCGAGTTCGTCGGCTACGAGCAGACCGAGGTGCTGACCCAGCTCGGCGCGGTCGAGCAGCTCGAGGACGGTCTCTTCCTCGCCAAGCTGCGCGAGTCGCCGTTCTATCCCGCGGGCGGCGGGCAGGTGACCGACGCGGGCTGGATCGAGCGCGAGGACGGCGCGCGCGCCGAGCTGCGCGAGGCGTACCGCCTCGACGCCGACCAGGCGCTGCTCTTCGAGGGGACGGGCTTCGCGGCGGGCGACCGGGTGCGCGCCGTCGTCCCGTGGCCGGTGCGGTACCCGACGATGGCGAACCACACGGCGACCCACCTCCTGCACAAGGCGCTGCAGGAGGTGCTCGGCGACCACGTCCACCAGGCCGGCTCGGCGGTGCGCCCGGACAAGCTCCGCTTCGACTTCACGCACCCGCAGGCGCTCTCCTCCGAGGAGCTGGGAGAGGTCGAGCGCCGCGTCAACGAGCGGGTGTTCGCGAACCTGCCGGTGCGGATCTACGAGACGCCGATCGACGAGGCCAGAACGCTCGGCGCGATGATGCTCTTCGGCGAGAAGTACGGCGACGTCGTGCGCGTCGTCGACGTCGACGGCTGGTCGCTCGAGCTGTGCGGCGGCACGCACGTCCGGACGACGGCCGAGATCGGGCCGTTCGCGGTGGTGTCCGAGTCGTCCGTCGGCGCCGGCGCGCGCCGGATCGAGGCGGTCACCGCCGGCGAGGCGTTCGCGCTCCTGCACGAGCGCGCCCGCGAGGCGGACGAGCTGCGCGGCGAGCTGGAGCGCGTCCGCAAGCAGTCGAGGCAGCCGAAGCCCGTCGAGGCGGCGGCCGGCTACGACGTGCGCGAGCGCGTCGACGGGGTCGTCTTCGCGGAGACGCGCGACCTGCAGCCCGGGCCGCTGCGCGACCTCTCCGACCGGATCCGCCAGCAGGAGAAGGCCGACGGCGCGATCGTCGCCTCGGTCACCGGCGGCCGCGTCCACATCGTCGTCAACCTCGCCGAGGGCGTCGGCGCCGACGCGGCGAAGATCGCGAACGCGATGGGGGAGGCGGTCGGGGGCCGCGGCGGCGGCAGGCCGACGATGGCGCAGGCCGGCGGCGGCGACGCCGGTGCGCTTCCCGGAGCGTTCGAGCTGGCGAGGAAGGCGCTCGCGTGAAGGTGATGGCGCTCGACTTCGGGTCGGCGCGAACCGGTGTCGCCGTCTCCGACCCGACCGGCGTCGTCGCGCGGCCGCTCTGCGTCGTGGAGCGCGCCGGGAGCGAGGCCGGGCTCGCGGAGCTGGCGCGGCTCGTGCGCGCCGAGGAGGCCGAGCGGATCGTCGTCGGCCTGCCGCTGACGCTCCGCGGCGCCCGCGGCGAGCAGGCGACGGCGACCGAACGCTTCGTGGAGGCGCTGCGGCAGGTCGTGGACGTGCCGGTCGTCCTCTACGACGAGCGGTTCACCACCGCGATCGCCGCGCGCACGCCGTCGGCGGTTCCCGAGGACGCGCGCGCGGCCGCCGTCCTGCTCGGCGACTACCTGGACCGCACGAGCTCGGCCGCATGAACGGCGTGCGAGCGCGGCCGTCGCGCGGCCGGATCCTCGTGCGGCGGCTGATCGCGCTCGCCGGCGCGGCCGTGCTGCTCGGCGGCGGCGTGGCGGCCGCCTGGGTCGTGCTGAAGCGGCACCGCGACGCGGCTCCCGCGTCGCCGACGATCACCGTGGCGCCGCCGCCGAAGCCGTTCCGGGTCGTCTTCCCGGAGGGCTTCACGCGCGAGCAGATGGCCGATCGCGTCGCGGCCGTCGCGAAGATCGCCGCGGGCGAGCACCGCGGCAAGCCGCACATCTCGAAGCCGACCTATCTCGCCGCCGCCGGCCCGCGGAAGGTCCCGGGCTTCGGCGCCCGGAAGCTGCCGCTCGAGGGCTTCCTCTTCCCGGCGACCTACGACTTCCTCGCGAAGACCACGTCGAAGCAGCTCGTCGCCGCCCAGCTCGAGGCGTTCGAGCGCAACTGGGCGACGCTCGACCTCGCGTACGCGCGCTCGAAGAACCTGACCCCGTACGACGTCCTGATCATCGCGTCGATGGTGGAGCGGGAGGCGCAGGTGCCGAGCGAGCGCGCGAAGATCGCCGCCGTGATCTACAACCGGCTGCACGCGCAGATGCCGCTCGGGATCGACGCGACGATCCGCTACGGGCTGCACGTGCCGCCGACCGAGCCGCTCCACCAGTCGCAGCTGCAGAGCGACAACCCCTACAACACGCGCAACCGCACCGGCCTGCCGCCGACGCCGATCGCGAACCCCGGCCTCGCCGCGCTCGAGGCCGCCGCGAAGCCCGCGAAGGTCGACTACCTCTACTTCGTCCGCAAGCCCGACCACCGCCATCACTACTTCACGAACGACTACGACGACTTCGTCAACCACGAGCACGCCTACGGCTACTGACGTCTGGCTGCTCGGCCACCCGGTGGCCCACTCGCTCTCGCCGCGGATGCAGAACGCCGCGTTCGCGGCGGCCGGGCTCGACTGGGTCTACGCGGCCCGCGACGTCCTGCCCGAGGAGCTGGAGGACGCGGTGCGCGAGGTCGAGTACGCGAACGTGACGGCGCCCTACAAGCGCGACGTCGCCCGGATCCTCGGCAGCGAGCTGCCCTCGGTGAACACGCTCGTCCGCGGCGAGGCCCACTCGACGGACGCCGCGATCCTCGAACACGTAACAGACTGTCACAAAGTCGCGATCGTCGGGGACGGCGGCGCGGCCGCGGCGTTCCGGCACGCGCTGCCGGACGCGCGCGTCTTCTCACGGCGCGGTGCGTGGCCGCCCGAGGTGCGCGACGCCGATCTCGTCATCCACGCCACCTCGGTGCGCGACGCCGTGCTCGTCGACCTGCGCGAGGGGCAGACGCTGATCGACCTGCCGTACCCGCGGACGGCGACCGCGCTCGCGGCCGAGCGCGCGGGGGCGCGCGTGCTCGACGGCCTCGAGGTGCTCCTCGCGCAGGGCGCGGCCGCGTTCGAGCTGTGGACGCGCCGGCCCGCGCCGCTCGCCGCGATGCGCGCCGCGCTCGGCTTGACCTGAGCCGCGAGCGGGCATAGAACCGGCGTATGCACAGCTGCAATTCGTGCGGCGGCCGGGTGGAGGATGCGTTCCGCTTCTGCCCGCACTGCGGCGCCGCGCAGCGGACGAAGATCGTGGAGTCGTTCCACGGACGCGACGACCTCGGCGACGGCGCGCTGCAGGTCTCGGCCTACCTCGCCGAGCCGCAGCACGTCCGGTTCAGCATCTGGCGCGACGAGCGGGCCGAGGCGGTCGTCTCGCTCGCGCCCGCGGAAGGGCGGCGGCTCGCCCGCTTCCTCGGCGCGGCGGTCTCCGCGGAGGAGCGGTCGGATCCGCTCACGCGGCTGCGGCGGGCTGTTGTCCGGAACCTCCACTGACGCGCGACTAGGCTCTCGCCATGAGCCTCGAGCTGGCAACGGCCGGCGAGTCGCACGGGCCCGCGCTCGTCGCGATCGTCTCCGGCCTCCCCGCGGGGCTCGTCCTCGAGAAGGCGGCGATCGACGCCGACCTGCGCCGCCGCCAGCAGGGCTACGGCCGCTCGCCGCGCCAGCAGATCGAGACCGACGAGGTCGAGGTGCTCGCGGGCCTCCGGCACGGGCGCACGCTCGGGACGCCGCTCGCGCTCGTCGTCCGCAACCGCGACCACAAGAACTGGACGTGGGGGATGAGCCCCTGGCCGCCGGAAGGCGAGCCGCACGGGAAGGGGACGAAGGCCGTCACGCTGCCGCGGCCCGGCCACGCCGATCTCGCGGGCGTCCAGAAGTACGGGCTCGCCGACGTCCGCGACGCGCTCGAGCGCGCCTCCGCGCGCCACACCGCCGCGCACGTCGCCGCCGGCGCGGTCGCGAAGGCGCTGCTGCGCGAGCTGGGGATCGAGGTGGCGGGCGAGGCGCTGCCCGAGGCGGGCGCCGACCCTGCCGCGGTGGACGAGGCGCGCGCCGACCGGGACACCCTCGGCGGGGTCGTGGAGGTGCGGGCGCGCGGCGTGCCGCCGGGTCTCGGCTCCTACGCGCGCCGCGAGGACCGGCTCGACGCGCGGCTCGCGGCCGCGCTGATGGGGATCCAGGCGGTGAAGGGGGTCGAGGTCGGCGACGGGTTCGCGCTCGCCGGGCTGCGCGGCTCGCAGGCGCACGACGAGATCGTCCGCGACGAGGCGGGCCTGCGGCGGACGACGAACCGTGCCGGCGGCATCGAGGCGGGGATCTCGAACGGCGAGGAGATCGTCGTCCGCGCCGCGATGAAGCCGTTGCCGACGCTCATGCGGCCGCTCGGCTCCGTCGACCTCGAGAGCGGTGAGCCGGCACAGGCGCTCGTCGAGCGCAGCGACGTGTCGGCGGTCGAGGCGCTCGCGGTCGTCGCCGAGGCGACCGTCGCGTGGGAGCTGGCGCGCGCGGCGCGCGAGAAGTTCGGCGGCGACGCGCTCGGCGACCTCGTCGCCGCGCGGGACGCGTACGCGGAGCGGATCGGCTGGACGCGCCGCTGACCCGCCACGTCGCGCTCGTCGGCTTCATGGGCGCGGGCAAGACCTCGCTCGGCGAGGAGCTGGCGCGGCGGCTCGGGTTGCCCTTCCGCGACGTCGACCGCGAGATCGAGCTGGCGCTCAACACCTCGATCGCGAGCGTCTTCGCGGCCGAGGGGGAGGAGGCGTTCCGCGTGCGCGAGACCGCGGCGACGGTGGCCGCGCTGCGCAGCCTGCAACCCGCAGTGCTGGCGCTCGGCGGCGGCGCCGTCACCCGCGAGCCGGTCCGGCAGGCGCTGCGCGAGCACGCGCTGACGCTCCTCCTCGACGTGGACGTCGAGACCGCGTGGGGACGCGTCCAGGGCACGGATCGCCCGCTCGCGCAGGAGCGCGCCGCCTTCCTCGCCCTCTACGACCAGCGCGCGCCGATCTACCGCCAGGTCGCCGACGTCGCCGTCCGCGACGCCGACGACGCCGTCCTCGCGGCCGCGGGGGTCCACGTCGAGCGCGGCGCGCTCGCGCGGCTCGGCGAGCTGGTTCCCGGCGACGGCTCCGTCGCGCTCGTCTCCGACTCCACGGTCGCCGGCATCCACGGCATGGAGGCCCAGCTCGCCCTCGGCGCGCGTCTCGTCGAGCGGCACGAGCTGCCGCCCGGCGAGGAGGCGAAGACACTCGCCGCGCTCGACCGGCTCTGGCAGGAGCTGCGGCTCGACCGCCGCGGCACGCTCGTCGCCCTCGGCGGCGGCTGCACGACCGACGCGGGCGGCTTCGCGGCGTCCGTGTACCTGCGCGGGATCCCCTGGGTGCCGGTCGCGACGAGCCTCGTGGCGCAGGTGGACGCGGCGATCGGCGGCAAGACCGCGGTCGACCTGCCGCAGGGGAAGAACCTCGTCGGCGCGTTCCACTGGCCGGCCCGCACCATCGTCGATCCCGCGCTGCTCGAGACGCTGCCCGAGACGCAGCGGCGCGAGGGGATGGCCGAGGTCGTCAAGACCGGGCTGCTCGCCGGCGAGGCGCTCTGGGAGCTGGCAGACGACGAGCTGGTGCGGCGCTGCGCCGCGTTCAAGTCGGCGGTGTGCCTGCGCGACCCGCACGACCGCGGCGAGCGCGCGATCCTCAATCTCGGCCACACGTTCGCGCACGCGCTCGAGACGGCCGCCGGTTACGAGGGCGTGACGCACGGGCGGGCGGTCGCGCTCGGCCTGCTCGCGGCGCTGCGGCTCTCGGGGCGAGAGACCGGCGTCGTCGAGGAGGCGCTCGCGCCAAAGCCCGTTCGGGTCGACCGCGAGTCGGCGTGGGCGGCGATGCAGCGCGACAAGAAGGCGGTCGCGGGAGAGCTGCGGCTCGTCCTGCTCGGCGACGACGGGCCGCGCTGGGACGTTCCCGTCCCGGCCGACGAGGTGCGACGCGAGCTCGACCGGCTGATCGCGGGATAGGCTGCGAGCCGGTGCGGATCCTCGTCCTCAACGGCGTCAACCTGAACATGCTGGGGCGCCGCGATCCGCAGCACTACGGCGGCCTCTCGATCGCCGAGCTGGAGAGCCGCATCTACGAGTGGGCGCGCGAGCTGGAACTGACCGTCCAGTGCCGGCAGACCAACAGCGAGTCCGAGTTCGTCCACTGGTGCCACGACGCGTTCGGGACCGTCGACGGCGTCGTCGTCAACCCGGCGGCGTGGACGCACTACGCCTGGTCGATCCACGACGCCCTCGAGCTCGTCGGCGTCCCGGTCGTCGAGGTGCACCTCTCGAACGTGGAGGAGCGCGAGGAATGGCGTCGCCACTCCGTGATCGCCGACCTCGTCGCCGCCCGCTTCCTCGGCCGCGGCCCCGACGGCTACCGGCTCGCCCTCGAATACCTGAAGGAGAACGCGTGACCGAATCCCGCCTCGCCCGGCTCGCCGCCTCGCTCGAGGAGCCGCTCCTCGTCACGAACCCGGTGAACGTGCGCTACCTGACCGGCTTCGACAGCTCGAACGCCGCGCTCCTCGTCGAGCCGGAGCGAGCCCGCCTCTACACGGACTTCCGCTACGTCGACGCGGCGCGCCAGGTCGAGGGCGTCGAGACGATCCAGACCGCGCGCGACACGATCCGCTGGCTCGCGGAGAACCTCTCCGGCCGGATCGGCTTCGAGGCGGCCGTGCTCCCGTACGGCTACTACGAGCGGCTGCGCGCGGGCGGGCTCGACCTCGTCCCGCGCACCGGCCTCGTCGAGGCGCTCCGCGCGGTCAAGGACGAGAGCGAGCTGGCGACGCTCCGCGAGGCGTGCGCGATCGCCGACCGGATGTACGAGCGGCTCGCGAGCGAGGTGCGCTTCGTCGGGCGGCGCGAGCTGGACGTCGCCTGGGACATCGCGCGCCTCTACCACGAGGAGGGCGGCGAGGGCGCCGCGTTCGAGTCGATCGTCGGCTCGGGGCCGACCGGCTCGCAGCCGCACGGCACGGCCTGCGAGCGGGTGATCGGGCCTGGCGAGCTGGTCGTCGTCGACAGCGGCTGCATCCTGCGCGGCTACAACTGCGACTACACGCGCACCTTCGCCACCGGGGAGCTGGACGGCGAGCTGCGCGAGGCGTACGACGTCGTCCTGGCGGCGCAGCAGGCCGGCCTCGACGCGATCAGGGCCGGCGTGAAGGGCGGCGACGCCCACGCCGCCGCGCGCCGCGTCGTCGACGACAGCCCGTTCGCCGGGACGTTCGGGCACGGGCTCGGCCACGGCCTCGGGCTCGAGGTGCACGAGGCGCCGCGCCTCTCGGACGAGAGCGACGACGTGCTCCGCCCCGGCAACGTCCTCACCGTCGAGCCCGGCGTCTACGTCTCCGGCCGCTTCGGCGTCAGGATCGAGGACGACGTCGTCGTCACCGAGGACGGGATCGAGAACCTGACCGGCGTCGGCAAGGAACTGGTCACCGTCTCCTGACCGCGCCGCTACCATCACGCGCCGGATGGCCGAGCAGGTCGACACGAACAGCTTCAAGAACGGCATGCACATCGAGCTGGACGGCAAGGTCTGGCGGATCGTCGAGTTCCAGCACGTCAAGCCGGGCAAGGGCGGCGCGTTCGTCCGCACGAAGCTGAAGAGCCTCGAGGCGGGCGCCGTCGTCGACCGCACCTTCCGCGCCGGCGAGAAGTTCCCACGCGTGCACACCGAGACGAAGAACGTCCAGTACCTCTACGACGACGGCTCCGAGGTGCACTTCATGGACCAGGAGACCTTCGAGCAGTTCTCGCTCTCGCACGCCGACCTCGAGGAGGAGCTGCCCTTCATGCAGCCGAACGCCGTCCTCCAGGCGATGGTCGTGAACGGGACGCCGTCCAGCGTGCAGCTCCCCTCCTCGGTCGAGCTGGCCGTCGTCGACACGGAGCCGGGCGTGAAGGGCGACACCGTCTCCAACGTGACGAAGCCCGCGACGCTCGAGACCGGCGCCGTCGTCCAGGTGCCGCTGTTCGTGAACGTCGGCGACCGCCTCAAGGTCGACCCGCGCGAGAAGCGCTACATCTCGCGCGCGTAGCCGCGGCCGTTTTTCGACGGTTGCGACGACATCCACCGTCGCCGGCGACGGTGTACACCGCTGTCGGTCACGGTCTCGTGACGGTTTCGTGACGCGAGGGCGGTAGGCTCCCGACCGATGCCGACCCTCGCGGACACGACGATCCGGCTGCTCGGGCAGGAGCCGCTCGCGGGCCGGGTCCCGACCTCCGAGCAGCTCCGGCTGGCCGAGATCCTCGACAACGCCGGCTTCGCGTACCTCGAGGTGTCCGGCGGCGGCTGCTTCGACGCGGCGGTGAAGCGCGGCACGGAGAGCCCGTGGGAGCGGATCCGCGCGTTGAAGGCGCGCGTGAAGACGCCGCTCGGGCTCGCGCTCCGCGGCCGCTTCCTTGTCGGGTCGCGCGCGGTCGACGCGGACCTCGCGCGGCGGTTCGTCGCGTCCGCGGCCGCGAACGGCATCGACGTCTTCCGGCTGCACGACCCGCTGAACGACGTCTCGAACCTGCGCGAGGCGGCCGAGGCCGTCGTCGCCGCGGAACGCGACTTCGAGGCGGGGCTCGTCTACAGCCCTGGGCGCACCGGCGAGATCGAGACCCTGATCGAGAAGGCGCGGATGCTGCCGGAGCTCGGCGCCGTCCGCGTCCTGCTCCACGACCCGACGGGCTCGCTGCAGCCGCATACCGCCGAGGCGCTCGTGCGGGCGCTCGCCGAGGCGAGCGGCCTCCCGGTCGGGATCTACGTCCAGGGTGCGGGCGGGAGCGGCCTCGCCGCCGCGCTCGCCGCCGCGCGGGCGGGCGCGCAGCTGATCGCCTGCGCGATCTATCCGCTCGCGCTGTCGCTCCACCGGGTCTCGGGCGAGGCGCTCGCCGAGGCGCTCGCCGGGATCGGTCTCGACCCGGGCGTCGACGTCGACACGCTCTGGGAGGCGACCGAGCTGGTGGACGAGCACATCGGCGACGAGCCGGTGACGCCGCTCGCGCCGCGGATCGCCGTCCGTGCGGCCCAGCACGACGTCCCCACGAGCCTGGTCGCGGGCCTCGACCAGACGCTGCGCGCCGAGGGCGGCGGCGGCCGGCTCGACGAGGTGCTCGAGGAGCTCGACCGGATCCGCGCCGAGACGGGCTGGCCGCCGCTCGCGGCGCCGATCGGCCAGGTGCTCGGCTCGCAGGCGCTCCTCAACGTGCTCTCGGCGAGCCGCTACCTCACCGTCGTCGACGAGGTGCGCGCGCTCGTCACCGGCAGCTTCGGCTCGCCGCCCGCGCCGGTCGACCCGGCGCTGCAGCGGGCCGTCGCGCTCACGAACGACCCCGAGTCGCAGGAGAACGCGGCCCCGCCGCTCGACGAGCTGCGCGCGCGGGCGGAGGGGATCGCGTCGAGCGAGGAGGAGCTGCTCCTGCTCGCGCTCTTCGGCGACGACGCGGAGCGGCTGCTGCGGGGGATCCGCAGCCGCGGTCGCCGCGAGAACGAGCTGTCCTCGGTCGACCAGGCGCGCGCCGAGCGGATCCGCGAGCTGGTCCGGATCGTCCAGGAGTCGGGGATTGGCGAGATCGCGCTCGAGGAGGAGGGGATGCGCGTCTCCGTGCGCGCCACGCCTGACACGCCGCTGGGGGCGGCCGCGGCGGCGCCGCTCGCGATCCCCGAGCCGAGCGAGCCCGCGTCGCTGCCGCCTGCGAGCGGGGTGGTCCGGGTCGAGTCGCCGATGGTCGGCACCTTCTACCGTGCCGCGCAGCCGGGCGCGCCCGCGTTCGTCGAGGAGGGCGACGTCGTCGCTGCCGGGCAGACGCTCTGCATCCTCGAGGCGATGAAGCTCATGAACGAGGTGAAGGCCGAGGTGGAGGGCGTCGTCCGCCGGATCTACGTCGAGAACGCGACGCCGGTCGAGTTCGGGCAGGCGCTCTTCGACCTCGAGCCGCTGCTCGGCCGCCCGTCGGTGTAGCTCGCGGCCGGGGCCGATCCGTAGACTCGGCGGCGTGGACGTCGAGGAGGTCGCACCCGGGCTGCAGCGCTGGACGGCGTGGCACGAGGAGTGGGAGGAGAGCGTCGCCTCGCTCGCGCTCGAGACCGACGACGGGCTCGTCCTCGTCGACCCGCTCGAGCCGCCGCCGGCGTTCGCGCGTCCCGCGCACGTGCTCCTGACCGTCTTCTGGCACGCGCGGGGCACCGCCGCGCTCTCGGGCGCGCGCGTATGGGCGAGCCCGCAGGCGGCGCAGACGCTCGCGAACCGCGGCGTCGAGCTGACCGACCCGATCCGCGAGAGCACGACGCTGCCCGGCGGCGTGCGCGCCTTCGCGACCGCCCGTCGCGGCGAGGTCGCCTACTGGCTGCCGCGGCAGCGGGCGGTGGCGGCCGGCGACGTCCTGCTCGGCGCGGGCGCGAAGCCGCGCGCGACGACCGAGCCGCTGCGGCTCTGCCCGGAACGCTGGCTCGGCAAGGCGACCCACGACGACCTCCGCGCGAGCCTCCGGCCGCTGCTCGAGCTGCCCGTGTCACGCGTGCTCGTCTCGCACGGCCGCCCCGTCCTCCGCGGCGGTGCGCGCGCCCTCGCGGCCGTGCTCGCCGGCGACGGCGGCCGCGACTAGGCTCTCCCGCGTGTTCTCGCGCGTCCTCGTAGCCAATCGCGGCGAGATCGCCGTGCGCGTGATCCGCGCGCTGCACGAGCTGGGGATCGAGGCGGTCGCCGTCTACTCGACCGCCGACGCCGACGCGCTCCACGTCCGTCTCGCCGACCGGGCCGTCCGCATCGGGCCGCCCGCGGCGGGGGAGAGCTACCTGAACATCGCCTCCGTCGTGGCCGCGGCGACCACGACAGGCTGCGAGGCGGTACACCCGGGCTACGGCTTCCTCTCCGAGAACGCCGACTTCGTCCGGGCCTGCGAGGACAACGACCTGGTCTTTGTCGGCCCGTCCGCGCAGGTGATGGAGCGGATGGGGGACAAGGCGCTCGCGAAGGCCGAGATGCGGGCCGCCGGCGTGCCGCTCGTTCCCGGCAGCGAGGGCGCCGCGAGCCTCGACGAGGCGCAGGCGGCGGCCGGGCAGCTCGGCTTCCCGGTGCTGCTGAAGGCGGCGGCGGGCGGCGGCGGGCGCGGGATGCGGCTCGTCCGGGGCGCCGGCGAGCTGCGCGAGCTGTACGAGCGCGCCGCCTCCGAGGCTCAGGCCGCGTTCGGCGACGGCACCCTCTACGTCGAGAAGGCGATCACCCCGGCCCGCCACGTCGAGATCCAGGTCCTCTGCGACAACCACGGCGGCGTGCTCACCTGCGGCGAACGGGAGTGCTCGATCCAGCGCCGCCACCAGAAGCTGATCGAGGAGTCGCCGTCGCCCGCGCTCACGCCCGAGCTGCGCGAGGAGATGGAGGCGGCGGCCGAGCGCGCCTGCCGCCACATCGGCTACCGGAACGCGGGCACCTTCGAGTTCCTCGTCGGCCCGGACGGCTCGTTCTCCTTCATCGAGCTGAACACGCGCCTCCAGGTCGAGCACCCGGTCACCGAGCTGGTCACCGGCCTCGACCTCGTCCGCCTGCAGCTGCGGGCGGCGAACGGCGAACCGCTGCCGCTCACGGGCCGCGCTCCGCGGAGCGGGCACGCGATCGAGATCCGGCTCAACGCCGAGGACCCCTCGCGCGGGTTCGCGCCCGCGCCGGGCCGGATCGAGCGCTTCCGGCCGCCGCTGGGCCCGGGCGTCCGCGTGGACACGTTCGTCGAGGACGGCGCCGTGATCTCGCCGCACTACGACTCGCTGATCGCGAAGCTCGTCGTCCGCGACGAGACGCGCGAGCAGGCGATCGCCCGCGCCCTGCGCGCGCTCGGCGAGCTGGAGGTCGTCGGCGTGCCGACGACGCGCGAGGCGGCGCTCGACATCCTCGGCAGCGACGAGTTCCGCAGCGGCGAGTACTCGACCTCGTTCCTCGAGGAGGCGGGAGCGCGCCTGCCGTCGCTGGCGGGAGCGGCGGCGTGAGCCGGGAGCTGTCGCGCGACGCGGGCGGCTCGGTGTCGCTCGGCGAGGGGGCGCTCGCGCAGATCGTGGTCTCGGCGGTCGAGTCGGTGCCCGGGGCGCGGCTCCGCAGGGGCCGCCGCCGCGCTCCCGTCGAGCTGCAGGCCGGTCACGCGCGCGCCGACCTCGAGCTGGCGGTGGCGTACGGCAGCGTCCTCCCCGAGGTGGCGCGCGCCGTGCAGGAACGGGTCGCCGAGGCGCTCGCAGGCATGTGCGGGGTCGAGGTGGACGCCGTCGACGTCGCGGTGGCGGAGCTCGTCCGGTGAACGCGCCGAAGCAGGTGAGCCGCCGCGAGGCGCGCCGCGCCGCCGTCTTCATGCTCTTCCAGTGGGACGTGACCGGCCGGCCGCTCGGCTCGCTCTCGGGGGGCGAGCCGGACGCGTACACGCTCCGCCTCGCCGAGTCGGTCGCGGCGCGCGCGGCAGAGCTGGACGCGCGGATCAGCGCCGTCTCGGGCGACTGGCCGGCCGACCGGCTCGGCGCGGTCGAGCGAAACGTCCTCCGCGTCGCGCTCGAGGAGCTGGACGCGGGCGAGGTGCCGGTGGAGGTCGTCCTCGACGAGGCGGTGACGCTCGCGAAGCGGTACGCCACCGACGATGCCGGTAGGCTCGTGAACGGGATCCTGGGGCGCATCGCGAGAGAGAGGGGAACGTGAACGCAGCCGACGATTCGCTGGGCAGGGCGGAGGAGCTGCTGGCGCGGCTCGAGGCGGCGCGCGGCGAGCTGGAGCGGCTCTCCGCGGGCGAGGGCGGCTCGCCGGAGCGGGCGCTCGAGCTGCTCGGCGAGCTGTCCGAGCTGGCGAAGTCGGTCGAGGAGGAGCTGGAGCGCGCGAAGCGCGCGGCCGAGGCGGATGCACAGTCCTGAGCAGCTGAAGGAGCTGGTCGAGGAGGCGCTCGAGTCGCTCGAGCTGTGGCCGGAGCTGCACGGCCAGGCCGAGTCGGTGCGCTACTCGCTCGAGGTCGGCGGCAAGCGGATCCGGCCGGTGATCGCGCTCGCGGTCGGCGAGGCGCTCGGCGCGCCGGTCGAGCAGGTGCTGCCCGCGGCGCTCGCGATCGAGCTCGTCCACACCTTCTCGCTCGTCCACGACGACCTGCCCGCGATGGACGACGACGAGGAGCGGCGCGGCCACCCTTCCACCTGGAAGCGGTTCGGCGAGGGGACGGGCGTGCTCGCCGGCGACGCGCTCCACGCGGAGGCGTTCCGGCTCGCGGCGCGCTACGAGCGCTCCGACGTCGCGCGCGAGCTGGCGGAGGCGACGCTCGGGATGATCGGCGGCCAGTACCTCGACACGACGGCGCCCGGGCACGACCTCGCCGAGGTGCACCGGCTGAAGACGGGCCGGCTCTTCTTCGCGTCGGTGACGATGGCGCTCTGGGCGGCCGGGCTGCCCGCCGCCGAGCAGGGCGTCTGGCGCGCGTTCGCCGAGGAGCTGGGGCTCCTCTTCCAGATCGTGGACGACATCCTCGACGGCGACGGCTACGTGCGCTCGCACGGCGCCGACGGGGCGCGCCGTCACGCCGACGAGGCGGCGGAGCGCGCCCGCGCGCGGCTCGAGGCGATCGACGCGGACACGAGCGTCCTGCGCGAGATCGTCGACGGTCTCGCCGTCCGCACGGCGTGAGCCCCGCGCCGCGCCTGGCGTGAAGAAGCGGCTGGACGTCCTGCTCGTCGAGCGCGGCCTCGCCCAGTCGCGCGCGCAGGCGCAGGCGCTCGTGATGGCGGGGCTCGTCCCGGGGCACGCGAAGCCGGGCGAACAGGTGGACGAGGCGGCGGAGCTGCGCGTCGAGCGCGGCCCCGCCTACGTCTCCCGGGGCGGGGAGAAGCTCGCGCACGGGCTCGACCGGCTCGGCGTCGACCCGGGCGGGCTCGACTGCCTCGACGTGGGCGCCTCGA
This sequence comes from Gaiellaceae bacterium, assembly GCA_035688315.1. GTDB lineage: Bacteria > Actinomycetota > Thermoleophilia > Gaiellales > Gaiellaceae > Palsa-739. The sequence goes on from DASSND010000016.1 coordinate 82,258, forward strand.
CGGGCGGGTTCACCGACGTCCTCCTCCAGCGCGGCGCGCGGCGGGTGATCGCGCTCGACGTCGGCTACGGGCAGCTCCACCCACGGCTGCGCGACGATCCGCGCGTCGTCGTCATGGAGCGGACGAACGCGCGCGCGGTGACGGAGCTGCCGTTCGCGCCGCAGCTCGTCGTCTGCGACGTCTCCTTCATCTCGGTGCGGCTCGCCCTGCCGCCGCTGCTGCGGCTCGCCGCGCCGGGCTGGCAGGCGGTCGTGCTCGTGAAGCCGCAGTTCGAGGCGGGCCGCGGCGACGTGGGCAAGGGCGGGGTCGTCCGCGACGCGGGAGTGCGGCGGCGCGTCGTCCGGGAGGTGGCCGAGGCGGCGCTCGGGTGGGGGTCGAGCACCCTCGGCGTCGTAGACTCCGGGCTTCCCGGCCCGAAGGGGAACCGGGAGCTCGTGCTCCACCTCGCGCACTCCGACCAGCCAACGCTTCCAGATGACCTCGACGAGCGAATCGAGCACGCGGTCGCCGGTTGAGACGGTGGCCGTCGTCGGCCACGGCCGGCTCGACGTCGGCGGGGCGATCGAGCGGGTGCGGGCGGTCGCGGAGCGGTCGGGGGTCGCGGTCGTCGAGGAGCCGGAGCAGGCGCAGCTGGCGGTCGCGCTCGGCGGCGACGGGACGATCCTGCGCACGCTCGCACGGCTGCTCGGCAGCGGCGTCCCGGTGATCGGGGTCAACTTCGGCCGCGTCGGCTTCCTCGCGGCGATCTCGCCCGACGACCTGGAGGCGGGCCTCGCGCGCGTCTTCGCCGGCGAGTACCGGGTGCTGGAGCAGCCGACGCTCGCGGCGCGGCTCGACGGCGAGGAGTTCGTCGCGGTGAACGACGTGGTGGCGACGAGCGCGACGCTCGGGCGGATGGTCGAGCTGGCCTGGGAGATCGCGGGCGAGGATCTCGGGGCGGTGCCGTGCGACGGGATGATCTGCTCGACGCCGTCCGGGTCGACCGCGTACAACCTCTCGAACGGCGGGCCGGTGCTCGTCCGCGGCCTCGACGCGATGGCGATCACGTTCATCGCTCCGCACTCGCTGCACGCGCGTCCGCTCGTCGTCCCGCGCGGGGCGGAGGTGACGGTGCGGAACGCGACCGCCGACGTCGGCGCCGCCGTCCTCGTCGACGGCCACCGCAGCGGCGAGCTGCCGCCCCGGGCGAGCCTCGCGATCCGCCTGGGCGAGCAGCGCAGCCTGCTCGCGACCCTGCCGGAGACGACCTTCTTCGGGCGGTATCGCGAGACCTTCACCTCCAACCCCTGAGCATGGACATGGCCGCGCCGGCCAGGTCCGGCGCGGCGAATGGGCGGCGTCGGGCGGCGGGTCTACCATCGCTCGAGTGCTGCGACGGCTGCGCATCGAGAATCTCGTCCTGATCCGCGAGGCGGAGCTGGAGCTGGCGCCCGGCCTGAACGCGATCACGGGGGAGACCGGCGCCGGCAAGACGATCCTCGCCCAGGCGGTCGGGCTCCTGCTCGGGACGAAGGGCGACGACGCCTTCGTCGGCCCCGCCGGCGACGAGGCGTACGTCGAGGCCGAGCTGGACCTCCACGACGAGCTGGAGGCGCTCGGCGAGCTGCGGCCCGAGGACGAGGACGCGCTCCTCGTCTCCCGCCGTGTCTTCGCCGACGGACGCACCCGCGCCTACGCGTGGGGGCGGGCCGCGGCCCGCGAGGACGTCGCCGCCGCCGTGGAGCGCGTCGTCGCCATGTCCGGCCAGTTCGAGCAGCGCCGGCTCGCGCGGCCCTCCTACCAGCTGGAGGTGCTCGACCGGTTCTGCGGCGAGGAGCAGCTTCGCCGCCGCGCCGACGCCCGCGCCGCCTGGCGCGAGCTGCAGGCCGCGCGCCGCCGCCACGACGAGCTGGTCGCGAACGCCGCGGTCGCCGAGGCGCGGCTCGCCGAGCTGCGCGCGCTCGCCGAGGACGCCGAGGGGATGGAGCCCGACGCCGAGCAGAGCCTGCGCGCCGAGCGGGAGCGCCTCCGCCACGTCGCCGAGCTGGCCGAGGCGGCCGCTGCAGCCGCCGCGGCGCTCGCGCCGGACGACGGCGAGGGAGCCGCCGGCCTCGTCGCGCTCGCCGAGCGCGCCGTCGCGCCGCTCGAGCGGCTCGCCCCGGAGCTGCAGCGCGCCGGCGCCGAGCTGCGCGACGTCGAGCTGCGCCTGCGCGAGACGGCCTCCGACCTGCACGCGTTCCTCGCCTCGCTCGAGGCCGAGCCGGGCCGGCTCGAACAGCTCGAGTCGGAGCTCGACCGGATCGCCGAGGCGAAGCGGCGCTTCCGCTGCGCCACCTACGACGAGCTGCTCGCCCACGCCGCCGAGGCGCGCGCCGAGCTGGCCGCGCTCGAGGAGGGCGCCGATCCGGCACAGGCGGCCGCCCGGGCGCTCGCCGCGGCCGAGGGGCGCGTCCACGCGCTCGCGCTCGGGCTGCGCGCCGAGCGCAACGCCGCCGCCCCCGCGTTCGCCGACGCGGTCGCCGCCGAGCTGCACGACGTCGGCATGGGCGAGGGCGAGTTCCTCTGCGAGCTGCGCGAGCGCGACGAGCCGAGCGCGACCGGCGCCGACGACGCCGTCTTCCTCGTCCGCCCCAACGCGGGGATGCCGTTCGCGCCGGTCGCCGAGACCGCCTCCGGCGGCGAGCTGTCGCGGATCGCGCTCGCGATCGCGGCGGTCGCCGGCGGTCATACGCTGATCTTCGACGAGATCGACGCGGGCATCGGCGGCGAGACCGCGAACGCGGTCGGCCGCGTCCTCGCGCGCCTCGCCGAGCGCGCGCAGGTGATCACGATCACGCACCTGCCGCAGATCGCGGCGCTCGCCGACCGGCACTTCCGGGTCGAGAAGGTGCCCGGCGACCCGACCCACACGCGCATCGAGCGCCTCGCCGACGACGAGCGGAAGGCGGAGCTGGAGCGGATGCTCGGAGGGCAGGAGTTCCTTGCCGCGGTACGCGGCTAGCCGGATCCTGCTCGCGCCGCTCGAGGACGTGTGGGCGTTCCTCGCCGAGCCGCACCATCTCGCCGACTGGTGGCCCGGCATCGCGGGCGTCCAGCCCGACCGGCGCGGCCTGGCCCCGGGGGCGCGCTGGCAGGTGGTCGGCCCGAACCAGCCGAGCTGGCTGCGCAAGCCGCAGCTGAACGGGACGCTCCTCGTGCTCGACGTCGTGCCGATGTCGCGGGTCGCCTTCCAGCTCTCCGCGGAGCGGCTCGACGCGGAGCTGCAGCTCTCGCCGCGGGAGGACGGCAGGACCGACGCGCGGCTCGAGGTGGAGGCGCCGTGGTTCTCGGTGCGCCGCACCTTCGCGCACCACGCGCTCGGCCGGCTCTACGACCTCGTCCAGACCGCGGCGGAGTGAACGCCGACCGGATGCCCTGCTACCCTGAAATCCCGTGAGCGCACGGGCCCCGAAGTACGTCTTCGTCACCGGGGGAGTGGTGTCGGCGCTCGGGAAGGGAATCGTCGCCGCGTCGCTCGGCCGTCTCCTGAAAGCCCGCGGCCTGCGCGTGCAGCTCCAGAAGTTCGACCCGTACCTGAACGTCGACCCGGGCACGATGAGCCCGTTCCAGCACGGCGAGGTGTTCGTGACCGAGGACGGCGCGGAGACCGACCTCGACATCGGGCACTACGAGCGTTTCGTCGACGAGAACTTCCTCCGCCACGCGAGCCACAGCGCGGGCGCGGTCTGGGACACGGTGCTGCGCAAGGAGCGCAAGGGCGACTTCCTCGGCGCGACCGTCCAGGTGATCCCGCACATCACGAACGAGATCAAGGCCCGGATCCGGCGCGCCGCCGAGGCGTCCTCGACCGACGTCGTCATCTCGGAGATCGGCGGCACCGTCGGCGACATCGAGTCGCAGCCGTTCCTCGAGGCGATCCGCCAGTTCCGTCGCGAGGCGGGCCCGGAGAACGTCATGTACGTGCACGTGACGCTCGTGCCGTTCATCGAGGCGGCGGGCGAGCTGAAGACGAAGCCGACCCAGCACTCGGTCAACGAGCTGCGCCGGATCGGCATCCATCCCGACGTCGTCGTCTGCCGCTCGCACGAGGAGCTGTCGCGCGAGATCCGCGACAAGATCGCGCTCTTCGCCGACGTCGACCCGGGCGCCGTGATCGCGAGCCCGGATGTGCCCGACGTCTATCTCGTGCCGCGCGTGCTGCGCGAGGAGGGCCTCGACCGGCTCGTCTGCGAGAAGCTCGGCCTCGACGTGGGGGAGCCCGACCTCTCCGACTGGGACGCGCTGCTGGAGCGGATCGAGCGCCGCCGCGACGTGGTCGAGATCGCGCTCGTCGGCAAATACGTGAAGCTCCAGGACGCCTACCTGTCGGTGCACGAGGCGCTCAAGCACGCGGGCCTCGACAACGGCTGCGGCGTCGCGGTGCGCTGGGTGGACGCCGAGAACATGTCCTACGAGGAGGCGGCCGAGCTGCTCGACGGCGTCGACGGCGTGCTCGTGCCGGGCGGCTTCGGCTCGCGCGGCTGGGAGGGCAAGATCCTCGCCTGCCGGGTCGCGCGCGAGCGCGGCATCCCGTACCTCGGCATCTGCCTCGGCATGCACGTCGCGGTCTCCGAGTTCGCGCGTCACGTCGTCGGGCTCGAGGGGGCGAACTCGACGGAGATGGATCCGGAGACCCCGTACCCGGTGATCGACCTGCTCCCCGAGCAGAAGGGGATCGAGGATCTCGGCGGGACGATGCGCCTCGGCGCGCAGGCGGTCGAGGTGGCGGAGGGGACGCGCGCGCGCGATCTGTACGGCGAGCCGACGATCCACGAGCGCCACCGGCACCGCTACGAGGTGAACAACGCGTATCGCGAACGGCTCGTCGAGGCGGGGCTCGTCGTCTCGGGCACCTTCCAGGCGGGGCGCCTGGTGGAGATCGTCGAGCTGCCCGACCACCCGTGGTTCGTGGCGAGCCAGTTCCATCCGGAGTTCAAGTCGCGGCCGACGCGGCCCGCGCCGCTCTTCCGCGGCTTCGTCGCCGCGGCGCTCGACCGGGCGCGGCGGCGGGCGGGCGAGCGCATCGCGGCCTGAGCCCGCGCCCGTAGGATCGGGGCGTGTCCGAGGCGGTCGACCTCTTCCTCGAGCTGGCCGCGCTGCCGACGCCGCCGGGCGAGGAGCGCGCCGCCGCCGACGTCGTCCTCCGCTACCTGCGCGGGCTCGGCCTGGCCGCCGACGAGGACGCGGCCGGCAACGTGTACGCGCGGCTCGAGCCGACGGCCGCCGGGACGCCGCTCTTCTTCTGCGCGCATCTCGACACGGTGCCGCCGGACGGGGAGCTGCGGCCGGTCGTCGAGGACGGGGTGATCCGGAACGCGGGCGGCACGATCCTCGGCGCCGACAACAAGGCCGCGGTGGCGGCGATGCTCGAGGGCGCGCGGCGCGTGCTCGCCGAGAGCCGCCCGCACGCCGGGGTCGAGCTGCTCTTCACGACGCGGGAGGAGATCGGCCTACTCGGCGCGGCCGAGTTCGACCACGATCGGCTCCACGCGCGGACCGGCTACGTCTACGACCAGGCCGGCCCGATCGGCGAGATCGTGCTCGGGGCGCCGTGGTCGCGCTCGCTGGAGGTGCGCTTCCACGGTCGCGCCTCGCACTCGGGCATGTTCCCGGAGGAGGGCCGGTCGGCGATCCAGGCGGCGGCGAAGGCGATCGCCGACCTCCGGCTCGGCCGCGTCGACGACGAGACGACCGCGAACGTGGGGGTCATCTCCGGCGGCACGGGCGGGAACATCGTCCCGGAGTGGTGCACGTTCCTCGCGGAGGCGCGCTGCCACGGCGAGGCGAAGCTCGCCGACGTCGTGCAGGAGATGCTCGACGCGTTCTCGTTCGCCGCGTCCGAGTGCGACGTCGAGGTGGAGACCCGGACGCGCAAGAGCTACAACGGCTACCGGCTGCGCCGCGACGACGAGGCGGTTCGGCTCGCGGCCGGGGCGCTGGAGCGCTGCGGGCACGAGGTGCGCTACGGCCTCTCCGGCGGCGGCGCCGACGCGAACGTCTTCAACGAGCGCGGCCGCCGCTGCGTCAATCTCGCGAACGCGATGACGGACATCCACACCCCGGACGAGCGGATCTCGGTGGCGGATCTCGAGGCGATGGTGGACGTGACCGCGGCGCTCGTCGAGGCGGCGCGGGCGTGATGGAGCAGCGGCGGCTGGGCCCGGTCGTCGGGCTCGGCACCTGGAGCACCTTCGAGGACGACGCCGGCCTCGCGACGGCGGTGGTCGCGGCAGCTCTCGAGGCGGGCGTCCGGCTCTTCGACTCCTCGCCGATGTACCGCGGGGCCGAGGGGGCGCTGGGCGAGGCGCTCTCGGAGCGGCGGCGCGAGGCGGTCGTGGCGACGAAGATCTGGAGCGAGTCGGTCGACGAGGGGCGGGAGCAGTACCGCCGCCAGCGCGACTGGTTCGGCCGCGTCGAGGTCGAGCAGGTGCACAATCTCGCCGCCTGGCGCGAGCATCTCCCGTGGCTGGAGCGCGAGCGGGCGGAGGGGCGGATCGACCGGCTCGGCGTGACCCACTACGAGCCGAGCGCGTTCGACGAGCTGGCGGCGGCGCTCCGGAGCGGCCGCTTCGACGTCGTCCAGCTCCCGTACAACCCGCACGAGCGCGAGGTCGAGGCGGAGCTGCTGCCGCTCGCGGAGGAGCTGGGGATCTCGGTGATCGTGATGCGGCCGCTCGGCGGCGGCAGGCTCGCGCGCGCGGCGCCGCGGCCGGAGGAGCTCGAGCCGCTGCGCCCGTTCGGGGTCGAGACGTGGCCGCAGGCGCTCCTGAAGTGGGTGCTCTCCGACGAGCGGGTCGACGTCGCGATCCCGGCGACGAGCCGGCCGGAGCGGACGGCGGAGAACGCCGCCGCGGGCGAGCCGCCGTGGTTCGGGCCGGAGGAGCGGGCGCTCGTGGAGCGCCTGGCGGGCCGGTGAGCGAGCGGCCCGACGACTCGCGGCGGGTCTACGAGGGTACGCTGGTCTCGCTCACGGTCGAGCGCTGGGGCGAGCACGAGCGGGAGATCGTCGAGCATCCGGGGGCGGTGGCGATCGTCGCCGTGGACGCAGCCGGCTTCGTGGCGCTCGTCCGGCAGCTGCGGGAGCCGGCGCGGAAGCGGCTGCTCGAGCTTCCCGCGGGCACGGCCGAGCCGGGGGAGGATCCACTCGCGACCGCGCAGCGCGAGCTGCGGGAAGAGTGCGGGCTGACCGGCGGCGTCTGGCGCGAGCTGGCGAGCTTCTGGACGACGCCGGGTTTCTGCCGCGAGCACATGCACCTGTACGCGGCTGAGGGCGTCGAGCCGGGCGAGGCGGCCCCGGAGGCGGACGAGGAGCTCGAGCTGGTGCGGTGGCCCGTCACCGAGATCCCGCGGCGGCTCGGCGAGATCGAGGACGCGAAGACGCTCGCGGGGCTCCTGCTCTACCTGCAGACGATTCCGTAGCCCGGACATGTCCGTCGCGGACATGTCCGCTCCGAGCCCGGACCCCCGCCCTGGGTGGGGCCGCAGGTCCCTCCGCCCTCGGGATCGATGCTATCGGCGGACCCGTGACGGTGGTGTGTCGACTTTCCGACGATTCCCCCACAGGTGCGGGTCGGCGTGCGCGGCCTCCGTGCGCAAGCTAATGTCTGCGCGTTTTGCGGATCGGCGTCGCGAAGGAGATCAAGACCGACGAGTACCGCGTCGCGCTGACCCCGGCGGGGGCGCGGGAGCTGGTTCAACGGGGCCACGAGGTGCTCGTCGAGACGACCGCCGGCGACGGGAGCGCGCTCACCGACGCCGACTACGAGCGCGCGGGCGCGCAGATCCGGTCGGTCGACGAGGTCTGGGCGGAGGCGGAGCTGCTCCTCAAGGTGAAGGAGCCGATCGAGCCCGAGTACGCGCGGCTGCGGGAGGGGCTCACGCTCTTCACCTACCTCCACATCGCCGCGGACGAGCCGCTCACGCGGGCGCTCGTCGAGAGCGGGATCGCCGCCGTCGCCTACGAGACCGTCGAGACCGACGACCGCCGGCTGCCCCTGCTGGCGCCGATGAGCGAGATCGCCGGACGGCTCGCCCCGCAGGCCGCCGCGCACTTCCTCGAGAAGCCGCTCGGCGGCCGCGGCGTGCTGCTCGGCGGCGTGCCGGGCGTCGCGGCGGGTCGCGTCGTCGTGCTCGGCGGCGGGATCGTCGGCTACAACGCGGCGATCATCGCGCTCGGGCTCGGCGCGCAGGTGACGATCCTCGAGCGGTCGATCGACCGGATGCGTCACCTCGACGAGATCCTCTCCGGCCGCGTCAGCCTGCTGATGTCGTCGAGCCTCCAGGTGGAGGAGTCGATCGCCCGGGCGGACGTCGTGATCGGCGCGGTGCTCATCCCGGGCGCGCGAGCGCCGAAGCTGATCAGCCGGGAGATGCTCGCGCACATGCAGCCGGGCGCCGTGATCGTCGACGTCGCGATCGACCAGGGCGGTTGCGTCGAGACGGCGCACGCGACGACGCACTCCGACCCGGTCTACGAGGTCGACGGCGTCGTCCACTACTGCGTCGCGAACATGCCGGGCGGCGTCCCGATCACCTCGACGAAGGCGCTCACGAACGCGACGCTTCCCTACGTGGAGGCGATCGCCGACCGCGGGCTCGCCGGCGCCGTCGCGCGCGACCGCTCGCTCGTCCGCGGCGTGAACGTGCTCGCCGGCAAGGTGACCTACCAGGCGGTCGCCGAGGCGCACGACCTCGACTTCACCCCAATCGAGGACGTCCTCCCGCTCGCGCGGGCCTGAGGTCAGGTCTTCGTCGAGTCCGGCTGCTTCGTCGGCGTGAAGCGCACGACGACCCACGTGATGCCCGCCGCGGCGCCGACGATCGCCGCGACATAGAGCACGAAGGTGAGCAAGCCGAGGGCGGTCGTCATCGCCGCCCTAGAATAGCCGCATGGCCCGTGCGTGCGTGATCGTGCTCGACGCGGTCGGAGCCGGCGCTCTGCCGGACGCCGACACGTACGGCGACGAGGGCTCCGACACGCTCGGCAACGTCGCGCGCGCCGTCGGCGGGCTCGACCTGCCGACGCTGGAGGCGCTCGGGCTCGGCAACGTCGAGCCGCTCGAGGGCTGCTCCGCGCAGCCCGGTGCGCCAGCCGTCGCCGGGCGGCTGGTCGAGCGCTCGAAGGGCAAGGACACGACCACCGGCCACTGGGAGCTGATGGGCGTCGTGACGGCGCAGGCGTTCCCCACCTATCCGCACGGCTTCCCGCACGACGTGATCGACCCGTTCATGCACCGGACGGGCCGCGGCGTGCTCGGGAACAAGCCCGCCTCCGGGACGGAGATCATCCAGGAACTGGGGGAGGAGCACCAGCGCACCGGCAAGTGGATCGTCTACACGTCCGCCGACTCCGTCTTCCAGATCGCGGCTCACGAGGAGACGGTGCCGCTCGACGAGCTGTACGAGGCGTGCCGCGCCGCGCGCGAGATCCTCACCGGCAAGCACGCCGTCGGCCGCGTGATCGCCCGGCCGTTTCTCGGCGAGCCGGACAACTACGTGCGCACGCCGAACCGGCACGACTTCTCGCTCGAGCCGCGCCGGCCCAACTACCTGACGCTCGTGCGCGAGGCCGGCGCGAAGGTGTACGGCGTCGGGAAGATCGGCGACATCTTCGCCGGCCAGGACATCGACGAGTCGTTCCCGACCAAGTCGAACATCGACGGCATCCAGCAGACCGAACGGCTGCTGCGCGAGCTGGACGAGGGCTTCGTCTTCGTCAACCTCGTCGAGACCGACATGCTCTGGGGCCACCGCAACGACCCGGTGAACTTCCACCGCTGCCTGCAGGACTTCGACCGGCGGCTGCCCGACCTGCTCGACGCGCTCCGCCCCGGCGATCTGCTCGTCATCACCTCCGACCACGGTTGCGACCCGACGACGCCGTCGACCGACCACTCGCGCGAGCACGCGATGCTGCTCGCGTACGTCGAAGGACGGAACGCGGCCGGACGGATCCACGAGGGCGAGTTCGCCGACGTGGGCGCGACCGTGAACGCCTGGCTGAACGGGAAGGCGCCGTCGCGCGGCATCCCCGGGCAGCCGGTCGTCACTCCTTGATGCCCGGCCCCGATCTCGAGCCGCGCCCGTGAGCCGGGCCGCCGAGCTGATCCAGCGGAAGCGCGACGGGGAGGAGCTCTCCGCCGAGGATCTCGCCGAGCTGGTGCTCGGCGACGTGCCGGATTACCAGCTTTCGGCGTTCCTGATGGCGGTCTACTTTCGGGGGCTCTCCGAGGCGGAGACGTTCGCGCTCACCGACGCGATGGTGCGGAGCGGCGAGACGCTCGACCTCGCCGCCGCGCTCGGCCGCCGCGTCGTCGACAAGCACTCGACGGGCGGCGTCGGCGACAAGACGACGCTCGCGGTCGGGCCGATCGTGGCGGCGTGCGGGGTTCCGTTCGGGAAGATGAGCGGGCGCGGCCTGGGCCACACCGGCGGCACCCTCGACAAGCTCGAGTCGATCCCCGGCTTCCGCGTCGAGCTGTCGACCGACGAGTTCCTCGCGCAGGTGCGCGAGATCGGGCTCGCGATCGTCGGCCAGACCGCCGACCTCGTCCCCGCCGACAAGCGGCTCTACGCCCTCCGAGACGTGACGGCGACCGTCGACGAGATCTCGCTGATCGCGGCGAGCATCATGTCGAAGAAGCTCGCGTCCGGCGCGAACGCGATCGTCCTCGACGTCAAGGTGGGCGACGGCGCGTTCATGAAGTCGCTCTCCGACGCGCGAGCGCTCGCCGAGGCGATGCGCGCGCTCGGCCGCCGCGCCGGACGCGACGTCGTCTGCGTGCTCACCGACATGGACCAGCCGCTCGGCTGCGCCGTCGGCAACGCGCTCGAGGTGCGCGAGGCGGTCGCGACGCTTCAGGGGGAGGGGCCGCCGGACTTCGCCGAGCTGGTGCTCGACGCGTCGGCGCACCTGCTGGCGCTCTCCGACCTCGGCGTCGACCGCGCCGAGGCGCGCCGGCGCGCCGAGGCGGCCGTCGGCGACGGCTCGGCGCTCGCCGCCTACGAGCGCTGGATCCGCGCGCAGGCAGGCGATCCCGACCTCGACGCGCTGCCCAGGGCGCCGCTCATCCGGGAGGTCTTCGCTCCGCGGGCAGGCCACGTCGCCCGGCTCGCGGCGCTGCCGGTCGGGCTCGCGGCGCTCCATCTCGGTGCAGGCCGGCACGAGAAGGAGGATCCCGTCGACCACGCAGTCGGCGTCGTCTGCCGGCGCAAGCGCGGCGACGTCGTCGAGCAGGGCGAAGCGCTCGCCGAGATCCACGCCCGCGACGAGGAGAGCGCGCGCGCCGCCGCCGACGCCGTGCTCGCCGCCTACGAGCTGGCGGACGAGCCGCCGCCGCACCGGTCGACGGTGCTCGAGACGCTCGCCTGAGCCCGTCCGCGCACGACTAGCCTGAGCGCATGCCCGAGCTTCCCGAGGTCGAGTCGGTCCGCCGCCAGCTCGAGCCCGGTCTGGTGGGAAGGCGGTTCGAGCACGTCGAGATCCTCGACTCGCGACTCGTGCGGCCCTACGAGCCGGTCGAGGTGGCGGCCGAGCTGGAGGGCGAGCGGGTCGCGGCGGTCGAGCGTCGCGGCAAGTATCTGGTTGTTCGGTTCGAGTCCGGTCGCGTTCTCCTGGTGCACCTCCGGATGACGGGGAGCCTGCGTCACACGCCGCCGGGGAGCCTCCAGGACGATCCCCATCGGCGTGCAGTTGTCAGATTAGACGACGGATCGGACGTCGCCTACCGTGACGTACGTCGTTTCGGCACGTGGCTCCTGCTCGAGCCGGGCGAGGCGCAGCCGTATCTCGACGAGCGGGTCGGCGTGGAGCCGCTCGAGGCCGTCTTCACGGCGGCGCACCTCGGCGAGCGCCTCCGCGGGCGCCGCGCACCGGTGAAGGCCGCGCTCCTCGACCAGCGCACGCTTGCCGGGCTGGGGAACATCTACGTCGACGAGGCGCTGTGGCGGGCGCGCCTCCATCCGCTCCGTCCGGCGGAGACGCTGGAGCGGGCGGAGCTGCGCCGGCTCCACCGCGCGATCGTCGCCGCGCTGGAGCACGGGATCGCGCGGCAGGGCTCGACCCTGCGCGACTACCGGCTGCCCGACGGCGCCGCCGGCTCGATGCAGGACGAGTTCCGCGCCTACGGCCGCGACGGCGAGCCGTGCGGGCGCTGCGGGACCCCGATCGGGAAGATCCGCGTCGCGGGCCGGGGCACGTGGTTCTGCCCGCGGTGCCAGCCGCTCGATCCCGTCGCTCAGGCGGCGAGCAGCTCGTCGAGCCGGCCTTCGCGGTCGAGCCGCCACAGCTCGGTGTAACCGCCGATCGGCCGGTCGTCGATCAGGATCTGCGGCACCGTCCAGCCGCCCGTGAGGTCGAAGACGGTCTGGCGGAACGCCGGGTCGTCGTCGAGCGACACCTCGTCGTACTCGAGCCCTCTCGAGTCGAGCAGCGCCTTCGCGCGCACGCAGAAGCCGCACCAGCGTGTCGTGTAGATCCGGATCCTGCTCATCAGCGGATACAACGTCGGAGTCCGCTGCGGCGTTCCCGGCTCGTTCTAGGCCGCCGGGGCCGCCTCGGTGACGAGAGCGGGAAGCGTGACCCGGAACGTCGTGCCGGCGCCGAGGCGGGACTCGACGGCGATCGTCCCGCCGTGGGCCTCGACGAGCGCCTTCGTGATCGAGAGCCCGAGCCCGGTGCCTGGGGTGCCCCGCGCGTTGGCGGCGCTCGAGCGGAAGAACGGCTCGAAGAGATGCTCGAGGTCGCCGGGTGCGATGCCGGTGCCGGTGTCGGAGACCTCGACGACGGCGCCCGCTGCGGCGGCGGAGGTGCGCAGGCTGACGGTGCCGCTCGCGGGCGTGAACTTGATCGCGTTCGAGAGCAGGTTGTCGAGCATCTGGGCGAGCCGCCGTTCGTCGCCGTCGACGACGCCCGCGCCGCCGCCTGCGAGCGTCAGCTGGATCTCCTTCGCGTCGGCCGCGGGAAGCGCGTCGCCGATCGCGCGGCGCGCCAGCGCGTCGAGGTCGACGGCCGTGCGGTCGAGCGCGAGCGGGCCTCGCTCGGCGGCCGCGACCATCAGGAGGTCGCCGACCAGCTCGGTGAGCCGGTCGGCGCCGCGCTCGATCGTGGCGAGGTAGCGGTCCTGCTCGGCGGTGAGGTTGCCGGCGTCCTCCTGGATCAGCTCGAGATAGCCGACGATCGACGTGAGCGGCGTTCGCAGCTCGTGCGAGACGACGGCGACGAACTCGTCGCGCAGCCGCACCAGCTCGGCCGCTCGGGCCGCGTTGTCGCGGTCGATCCGTCCGGCGCGCCGCTCCAGCTCGAACTGGAGAGCGAGCAGCGCGACGAGGAGCGCGATCACGATCGCGGACGCGACCAGGGCGTAGCGCGCCCGCGGCGTCGCGACGTTCACCTCGTGCTCCTGCCGCGCCTGCTCTGCCCTGACCTCGAGGCCGAGCCGGGCGAGCGCGCGCTGCAGCTGCAGCCTGGACGCACGGGAGATCGAGCCGGGCGCGTCCGCGCCGAGCACGCGCGTCGCGATGGCGTGGTACGCCTCGAACGCGGGACGAAGCAGCTCCGCCTCGGCGGGATGGTGCGCCGCGAGGTCCGCCCAGGCGCTGGCCGCGCGCTGCAGCGTCGCCTCCCGCGTGAGCCCGACCGCCTGCGTCAGGCCGGGTGCGACCGAGAACGCGTAGGTCCGCAGCGTCGCCTGCCCGAGCGCCTGCGTCCGCTGCGTCTGGCGCTGGACGACCGCGATGTGCCGCAGCAACAGCCCGGAGTACACGGCGGCCCCGACCGTCGCGGCGAGCGAGAGCCCGATCAGCCCGTAGAGCAGGCGCTGGCGACGCCGCGCGACCCAGTCGCGGTTGATGATCGACCCGGTCATCGCGACAAGCTTATGTCGCGCGACGGCGGCCGGATACCGCCCGTGCCGCTCCGTAGACTGACCGCGATGGGCAGCCGCGCCGTGCGCTCCGAAGCCGTCGTCCTGCGGTCGTTCCGTCTCGGCGAGGCGGATCGGGTCCTCCACCTCTACACCCTCGAGCGCGGCCGGGTGGGTGCGGTGGCGAAGGGCGTCCGCAAGACGACGTCGCGCTTCGGCGGACGCCTCGAGCCGCTCTCGCACGTCGAGATGCTCCTCCATCGCGGCTCGGGCGAGCTGGAGACGGTCACCGGCGTGCAGCTCGTCCGCTCCCACGACCCGGCCCGCGGCGACTACTACCGGCTCTCGGTCGGCCTGATCGGGGCGGAGGCGATGCTGCGGCTCTTCAGCGAGCAGGAGGCGAACGAGCGCGCCTTCCACGCGCTGACGCGGTTCCTCGACCTGCTCGACGCGGCCCCGCACGCCGCCGACCGGCCCGCGCTCGACCCGCTCGGCCTCTCCTTCCAGCTCAAGCTCCTGTGGCTCTCCGGCTATCTGCCGCACCTGACGAGCTGCGCGGAGTGCGGCGAGGCCGGCACGCCGCTCGTCGGCTACTCCCCGCGCGCCGGCGGCGCGGTGTGCGGGCGGTGCGCCGCGCGCGCGCAGGCGCTCGCGCTCTCCGCCGACGGGATCGCCGGGATCGAGGCGCTGCTCGCGCACCCCCTCGCCGAGGCCGCGCCGCTCGGCCTCTCCGAGCGCGCCCGTCGCGACGCGCTGCGCGTCGTCACCGCCTCCTACGAGTTCCACGGCGGCTTCCGCCTGCGGACGCTCAGCGCGTGAGACGGGAGCTTCCCGGCGGCTACGAGCTGGACGACGACCCGGCCCGGCTCGACCGCGGCGCCGTCCACGCGTACCTCGGCGGCGAGTCCTACTGGGCGAAGGGGCGGAGCCGGGAGCGGCAGGACGAGCTGATCGCCGCGAGCGCGCGCGTCGTCGGGCTCTACCGCGACGGCGCGCAGGTCGGCTTCGCCCGGGCGGTCGACTGCGACGCCGCCGGCTTCGCGTATCTCGCCGACGTGTACGTGCTCGAGGAGCACCGCGGCCGGGGGCTCGGGCTGGAGGTCGTCCGCGAGCTGGTCGAGCGCGGCCCGCTCGCGGCGCGGCGCTGGGTGCTGCACACGCGCGACATGCACGGCCTCTACGCGAAGCTCGGCTTCGCCCCGAGCGAGCGGCTGCTGGAGCGCCCGCTCAGCTCGCGCTGAGCAGCTCGAACCGCAGCGTCCCCTGCTCGCAGACGCTCGTCGGCGGCTGGATCGGCGCGTCCAGCGTTCCGCCTCCGTTCGCCTGCACCCGCAGCGTGCTCGCCTTCGGCTGGCAGGGGCTGCCGGGGCTCTGCGAGTCGCCCGTGCCGGCGACGTCGGGGGAGAAGCGCGCCTGCGCGCTCGCCGAGTCGCCGGGATGGAGCGTGATCAGGGCGGCGGTCGACTGGCCGGGACTCGCCGGCTCCTCGTGCGTCGCCAGGTCGTCGCCGTGCGCGTCCACGAGCTGGACGGTCGGCATCCCCGTGACGATGCAGTCGTGCTGCGACGTGTTCGTGAGCACGAGCGCGTAGCTGATCTGGCCGGCGCCGGCGCTGCCGTTGACGACCCTGAAGACGCCGCCGAGGTCGGTCGCGGCGCACATCGTCGTCGCGTTTCCGTTCGCGGTCGCCGTCGGCGCGGTGACGGTCCGCGTCGTCGTGTGCGTCACCGTCAGGGTGACGGTCTTCGCGCCCCCGCAGCCGGCGGCGGCGAGCAGGAGGAGGGTCAGTCCGCCCTGGGCGAGCGCCATTCGCGCTCGAGCGCCTCGTCCAGCCAGGCGCGCACGCCGGAGAGCGGCAGCCGTTCCTGCGCCAGCGAGTCCCGTTCCCGGACCGTGACGGTCTCGTCCTCGAGCGTCTGCTCGTCCACGGTGAATGCCCACGGGGTGCCTATTTCGTCCTGGCGGCGGTAACGCCTGCCGATCTGGCCGCTGTCGTCGTGCTCGACCGCATGGTGCCGCCGCAGCTCCTCGTAGAGTGCGCGCGCCCGCGTCGCCATCCCCTCGTCGCGCGGGATCAGCGGCAGGATCGCCGCCTTCACCGGCGCGATCTTCGGGTGGAGCCGCAGGACGGTGCGCTCGCGCTCGCCGACGACCTCCTCGTCGTAGGCGTCGCAGAGGAACGCGAGCATGATCCGGTCGATCGAGACCGCGGGCTCGATCACGTGCGGCGTGTAGCGCTCGCCGTCCGGGCCGACCCACTCGAGCTTCGTGCCGGAGTGCTCGGTGTGCTGGGTCAGGTCGAAGTCGCCGCGGTTCGCGATCCCCTCCAGCTCCTGCCAGCCGATCGGGTAGAGGTACTCGAGGTCGCTCGTGCCGCTCGAGTAGTGGGAGCGCTCCTCGGCCGAGTGCTCGCGCACGCGCAGGTGACTCTCGCGCAGCCCGAGCTCGAGATACCAGCCGCGGCGCGCGTCGATCCAGTAGCGGTACCACTCCTCCGCCTCGCCGGGCGGGACGAAGAACTCCATCTCCATCTGCTCGAACTCGCGCATCCGGAAAAGGAAGTTGCCGGGGGTGATCTCGTTGCGGAACGACTTGCCGACCTGCGCGATCCCGAAGGGCGGCTTGCGGCGGGCGAGCTGCGCGACGTTCTTGAAGTTGACGAAGATGCCCTGGGCGGTCTCCGGGCGCAGGAACGCGCGCGAGCTGCCGTCCTGCATCGCGCCCACCTGCGTCTCGAACATGAGGTTGAACTGGCGCGGCTCGGTGAGGTCGCAGTCGGAGGTCTCGCCGGGCTTGCGGCTCGGCTTCTGGCCGCACTGCGAGTCCTCGAGCTTGTCGGCGCGGAAGCGGCGTTTGCAGAAGCGGCAGTCGACGAGGGGGTCGGTGAAGCCGGAGACGTGGCCTGACGCCTCCCAGACGCGCGGGTTGAGGATCACCGCGGAGTCGAGGGCGACGATGTCGTCGCGCTCCTGCACCATCGCGCGCAGCCAGAGCGAGCGGATGTTGTTCTTCGTCAGGACGCCGTAGTGGCCGTAGTCGTAGGTGGACCCGAGGCCGCCGTAGATCTCCGACGACGGGAAGACGAACCCGCGCCGCCGGCAGAGCGAGACGATCTTGTCCATCGTCAGGGCGGGGGCGGTCTCGGCCATGGCGTGAGGTTACCCGGGTTCCCGGCGCGGGTCTCGCGGTTGTCCCGGACGGAGGCCTGTGGACGAGATTCCGGTGTTTCGCCGGGACGTTGCGATCCCGCCGTGACCGTTTCCCGCGTACCCTTCGATCCCCGTGGTGGGTGGGGGTTCGGGACGGTCGAGAGGAGAGAATCGTCGCGCGTCGAGCACGCCGGCGATCGCGGCGGCGGAGCGGGCCGGCATCCGCTTCTCGCTGCACGCCTACGCGCACGACGAGGCCGCCGGGGCGTACGGGCTCGAGGCGGCGGCGAAGCTCGGCGTCGACCCCGCGCGGATGTTCAAGACGCTCGTCGTCTCGGTCGACGGCGCCCTCGCGCTCGCGCTCGTCCCGGTGGCGGCGCAGCTCGACCTGCGCGCGCTCGGGAAGCGGGCCGCCCTCGCCGAGCGGGCCGCGGCGGAGCGCGCGACCGGCTACGTCGCCGGCGGGATCAGCCCGCTCGGCGGCAGGAAGCGTCTCCCGACCCACGCCGACGCGTCCCTCCTCGACCACGAGACGGTGTTCGTCAGCGCCGGCCGCCGCGGCCTCCAGCTCGAGCTGGACCCGCGCGACCTCGTCCGCCTCGCCGGCGCGAGGGTCGCGCCCATCGCCGCGTTACGCTGACACCGTGCGGAGGCTCGACGGAGCACGGACAGGAGCGGAGACGCCGGCGTAGCCGGCGTCGGAGCGGGAAATGCCTGCTGCACCCGTCGAGCTGCACGTCGTCTCCGACGCGACCGGCGAGACCGCCGCGCGGCTCGTGCAGGCGCTCGAGGCGCAGTTCCCGGACCAGGAGTTCGTCGAGATCCGGCACCCGCGCGTCGAGTCGGAGGACGACCTCCAGCTCGCGGTCAACCGGATGCGCGGCCGGCCCGCGGTCGTCGTCTACACGCTCGTCGAGCCGGAGCTGCGCGACGCGATGCGGACGCTCTGCCGGCGCGCCCGGCTCCACTACTGCGACCTGCTCGGGCAGCCGATCGAAGCGGTCGCGCGCGTCTCCGGGATGGCGGCGAAGATGACGCCGGGGTCGCGGCCGCCGCTCAACACGGCGTACTTCAAGCGGATGGAGGCGATCGAGTTCGCCGTCCGCTTCGACGACGGCGTCGGTCGCGGCCTGCAGGACGCGGACATCGTCCTCGTCGGCGTCTCGCGCACCTCGAAGACGCCGCTCTCGATCTACCTCGGCTACCTCGGGCACAAGGCGGCGAACGTCCCGGTGGTGAAGGGGATCGCGCCGCCGAAGCAGCTCTTCGAGATCGACCAGCGCACGATCGTCGGCCTCACGATCGACCCGAACCGGCTCGTCGAGATCCGGCGCGCCCGCGTCCGCACGATGGGCGGCGGCGCCCGCAACCGCCAGTACGCCGAGCTGATGGAGATCTACGAGGAGCTGGAGCAGGCGGAGAAGCTCCACCGGCGCCTCGGCTGCCCCGTGATCGACATCTCCGAGCTGTCGATCGAGGAGACCGCGCACCGCGTCCTGCGCGTCGTCGAGGAGCGCCGCCAGGAGAAGGCGCGCCGGTGAGCGGCGCAGCGCGTGCGAAGCCGCGGGTGCCGCTCCGCTACTGGGCGCTCTGGTGGGCGATCCTCCTCGTCGCCGACGTCGTCTTCTACGTCCTGCTGACCCCGATCTGGATGGGGCTGCGCGCCGCCGCCTGGACGGCGGAGTTCCGCGCCCGCCGCCGGCGCACCCCACCGGACGATCGACCGTCGGCCGTGTGCGAACATCCAGGCAGATGACTCGCTACGTCTACGACTTCGACGAGCCCGCCGACGGCGGCCGCGACCTCCTCGGCGGCAAGGGGATCGGGCTCGCCGAGATGACGCAGCTCGGCGTCCCCGTCCCCGCGGGCTTCACGATCACCACCGACGCCTGCCGCGCCTTCATGGCCTCGGGCGGCGAGGTGGAGGGGCTCGACGACGAGGTCGAGCGGCACATCGAGCGGCTCGAGGAGAAGACCGGCAAGCGCTTCGGCGACACGGAGGACCCGCTGCTCGTCTCCGTCCGCTCGGGCGCCGCGATCTCGATGCCCGGGATGATGGACACGATCCTCAACCTCGGCCTCTCGGACGACGCCGTCGAGGGGCTCGCCCGCACGACCGGGAACGCCCGCTTCGCGCGCGACTCGTACCGGCGCCTGATCCAGATGTACGGCGAGGTCGTGGACGGGATCGACGGCCACCGCTTCGAGCAGGCGCTCTCGGACCTCAAGCGCGAGCGCCGCGCCGAGCAGGACGTCGACCTCGGCGCCGACGACCTCGCCGGGCTGCTCGACACCTACAAGCGGATCTACGAGCAGGAGACCGGCTCCGGCTTCCCGCAGGACGCGCGCGAGCAGCTCCGCCGCGCCGTGCTCGCCGTCTTCCAGTCCTGGGAGAACCCGCGCGCCCAGGTCTACCGGCGCACCTACTCGATCCCCGACGACATCGGCACCGCCGTCAACGTCGTCCAGATGGTGTTCGGGAACAAGGGCGAGCAGTCGGCCACCGGGGTCTGCTTCACCCGCGACCCGTCGACCGGCGAGCAGGGCCTCTACGGCGAGTACCTCGTCAACGCGCAGGGCGAGGACGTCGTCGCCGGCATCCGCACGCCGCAGCCGCTGGAGGAGATGCGCGAGCGGCTGCCGCAGGCGTTCGACGAGCTGCTCGAGACGATGCAGCGGCTCGAGCAGCACTACCGCGACATGCAGGACATCGAGTTCACCGTCGAGGAGGGCCGCCTCTACCTCCTGCAGACGCGCTCGGCGAAGCGGACGGCGGCCGCGGCGATCAAGGCGGCCGTCGACATGACCGCGGAGGGGCTGATCGGCAGGGAGGAGGCGATCGCGCGGATCGACCCCGGCCAGCTCGACCAGCTCCTGCACCCGATGCTCGACCCGAACGCCGAGTTCGAGGTCGCCGCGCGCGGCCTGAACGCCTCACCCGGCGCCGCCTGCGGCAGGATCGTCCTCGACGCCGACAGCGCCGAGGAGCGCGGCAAGGCGGGGGAGGCCGTGATCCTCGTCCGCTGGGAGACGACCCCGGACGACATCCACGGCCTGATCCAGGCGAAGGGCGTGCTCACCGCGCACGGCGGCATGACCTCGC
The DNA here is from genome assembly GCA_035688315.1 of Gaiellaceae bacterium. Lineage (GTDB taxonomy): Bacteria > Actinomycetota > Thermoleophilia > Gaiellales > Gaiellaceae > Palsa-739. Next base: position 102,390 of record DASSND010000016.1, read on the forward strand.
ACGCGGCGGTGGTCGCGCGCGGGATGGGCAAGCCGTGCGTCGCCGGCTGCGAGGGGCTCGAGATCGAGGGCGGCGCCGTCCGGATCGGCGGCCACGAGCTGCACGAGGGCGACACGATCACGATCGACGGCGGCACCGGCCGCGTGATCGTCGGCGAGGTCGACCTCGTCCCGCCGCAGATCAACGAGGACTTCGAGACGATCCTCGAGTGGGCCGACGAGGTGCGCCGGCTCAAGGTGCGCGCGAACGCCGACAACGCCGAGGACTCGGCGAAGGCGCGCGAGTTCGGCGCCGAGGGGATCGGCCTCTGCCGCACCGAGCACATGTTCATGGCGCAGGACCGGCTGCCGGTCGTGCAGGAGATGATCCTCGCCTACGACGAGGCGGGCCGCCGCGCCGCGCTCGAGCGGCTGCTGCCGATGCAGCAGTCCGACTTCGAGGGGATCTTCGAGGCGATGGCCGGGCTGCCCGTCACGATCCGCCTGCTCGACCCGCCGCTGCACGAGTTCCTGCCCGACCTCGAGGACGCGACCGACGACCGCATGCGCGACCGGATCAAGGCGCTGCGCGAGGCGAACCCGATGCTCGGGACGCGCGGCTGCCGGCTCGGGCTGCAGTGGCCCGAGGTGTACGAGATGCAGGTGCGCGCGATCGTGCGCGCCGCGGCCGCCGTCCGCGACCGCACGGGGGAGGCGCCGCTCGTCGAGATCATGCACCCGCTCGTCGGCTTCGCCGAGGAGTTGCACCGCCTGCGCGCGATCACGATCGCGACCGCCAGCGAGGAGAGCGACTCGGTCG
>DASSND010000058.1:0-6836 GCA_035688315.1 Gaiellaceae bacterium
CTCAGCACCGACGAGCTGCTCTCGACCACGCGGGCCGTGCGCAAGCGGCTCGACCTCACCCGGCCGGTCGAGCCGGAAGTGCTCGACGAGTGCCTCCAGCTCGCCCAGCAGGCGCCCACCGGCAGCTACCTGCAGAACTGGCACTTCGTCGTCGTCACCGACGCCGCCAAGCGCGCCGCGCTCGCCGAGATCTGGAAGCGCGTCGCCTACCCGTACCTCGAGCGCGGCGGCCCGCGCGAGGGCCGCATGGCCCGCGTCGGCGACGGCGTGATCCACCTCGCCGAGCACCTGCACGAGGTTCCCGTCCACGTGATCCCGTGCATCGAGGGACGCGTCGAGGGCAAGCCGGCGTTCGCGCAGGCGTCCGTGTACGGGTCGATCGTGCCCGCCGTCTGGAGCTTCATGCTCGCGGCCCGCTCGCGCGGGCTCGGCACCGTCTACACGACCTTCCACCTGCGCCACGAGCAGGAGGCGGCCGAGATCCTCGGCATCCCCTACGACGAGGTGACCCAGGTCGCGCTGATTCCGGTCGCCTACACGATCGGCACCGACTTCAAGCCGGGCGCGCGCAAGCCGCTCGACTCGATGGTGCACCGAGACGCCTGGTAACGCCGACGCCCGCTCGGGCGTTCCACCGGCGTGGGGGTCCTCGCGCTCACCGCGACCGAGCACCGCGGCGTCGTCACCGCGGCGATCGTCGCCGCCGCGCTCGCGCTCTCGTTCCTCGCGGCGCGGGTCGCGGTGCGGCGCGCGGCGGACGAGTACGCCCGCCACTCGGTCGCGCGCGCGATCCATTTCCTCACGCTGCTCGTCGGCCTCGTGGCGGTCGCGTTCGTCTGGGGCGTCTTCCAGCGGCGCGCCGGGATCGCGTTCGGGCTCTTCGGCGCCGGCCTCGCGTTCGCGCTGCAGGAGGTGCTCGGCGCGATCGCCGGCTGGTTCAACATCCTGCTCGGCGGGATCTACCGCGTCGGCGACCGGATCGAGCTGGCCGGCGTCCACGGCGACGTGATCGACGTCACCCCGCTGCGGACGAAACTGCTCGAGACCGGCGTCGCCGACCCGCCGCCCGTCGGCGCGCCGGCCGCGACCGACTACTGGGTGCGCGGACGCCAGCCGACCGGCCGCGTGGTGGCGATCTCGAACAAGGCGACGTTCACCTCGCCGGTCTTCAACTACTCGGGCGCGTTCGGGTACGTCTGGCAGGAGCTGGTGGTCCCGATCTCCTACCGCAGCGACTGGCGCGAGGCGGAGCGGATCCTGCTCGACGAGGCGCGGCGCGCCTCCGCCACCGAGGGGGCGCGCGAGGCGATGGAGGCGATGCGACAGCGCTACCCGCTGCCGCAGACCGAGCTGGAGCCGCGCGTGTTCGTGCGCGCCACCGACAACTGGATGGAGCTCTCCGCCCGCTTCGTCGTGCCCGTGCGCCAGAGCCGGGTCGCGCTGAACGACGTCTACCGGCGCCTGCGCGACCGCCTCGACGAGTCCGGGATCGAGATCTCCTCGACGACGGCCGAGGTGACGGTCCGCGTTCCGGGGAACGGTCAGGAGCCGGGCGAGAGGTAGCGCCCGAACCACTCGAGCACCGCCTCGAAGCGCTGCACGCGATGCGTCGGCGAGCCGCCGCGCGTCAGCTCGTGGCTCTCGGCCGGGAAGCGCAGCATCTCGACCTCCTTGCCGAGCAGGCGCAGGAGCTGGAACAGGTGCTCGCCCTGCTCGATGTTGCAGCGGAGGTCGTTCTCGGAATGGACGACGAGCACGGGCGTCTCGACCTGCTGCGCGTAGCTGGACGGCGACTTGTCGAGGTACGCCTGGACGTTCTCCCACATCGGGCCGCCGAACTGCTGCTCGAACACCCAGAAGAGGTCGCTGGAGCCGAACATGCTCACGAGGTTGTTGACCGCCCGCTCCGAGAGCGCCGCCTTGAAGCGGTTCGTGTGGCCGACGATCCAGGAGGTCATGTAGCCGCCGTAGGAGCCGCCGAGGACGCCGAGCCGCTCCGGGTCGATGAAGTCGAACCGCTCGAGCGCGGAGTCGACGGCCGCCATACAGTCCTCGTAGTCGACGGTTCCCCAGCCGGGGCCGGCGTCGCCGAGCGGGCCGCGGATCGCGCGGCCCCACGCCTCCGTGTAGCCGGAGCCGCCGCGCGGGTTGCAGAAGATCACCGCGTAGCCGCCGCCCGCGTACACCTGGAACTCGTCGAAGAAGCCGGTCGAGTACTGCGTGAAGGGGCCGCCGTGGATCGAGAGGAGCGCCGGGTAGCGCTTGCCCTCCTCGAAGCCGGCCGGGCGGACGAGCCACGCGTCGACCTCGGTGCCGTCCTTCGACACGGCGGTGAAGCGCTCCGCCTCGACCAGCTCGCGGCCCTCGCGGAAGCCCTTCGAGACGTCGGTCAGCTGCGTCCCGTCGCCGGCGAACAGCTCCATCGGGCGCGTGTGGGTCGAGGCGGCGTAGACGACGGTGCCGTCGCGCACGTCGAAGAGGCCCACCACCTGCTCGCCGCCCAACTCGAGCGTCGGCTCGGCCGAGCCGTCGGCCGGCACCGAATAGAGATGGACGTTGCCGCCGTCCTCGAGCGTGAACCAGATGCGGTCGCCGTCCCACACCGGCTCGCGCCCGAGCGGGAACGGGCCGCACTGGCGGTCGAGAGAGGCGGTCAGGAGCTTCCAGTCGCTGCCGTCGGCGTTCATCACGCCGATCTGGGTGTGGTGCGGGTCGGTGCCGTCCTCCGGCTCCCAGTGGAAGGCGAGCCGGGAGCCGTCCGGAGACCACGACGGCGAGCCGAACGAGGCGTCGTCGCCGGTCAGCTGCCGCGGCTCGGCGCCCTCGGCGTCGACCTCGACCTCGTAGAAGCGGGAGATCAGCTCCGTGTCCCAGTTCTCGCTGCGGAGCGCCGAGAAGAGCAGCCGCCTGCCGTCGGGCGTCCAGGCGAAGTCGGCGTCCTCGTAGTCGCCGTCTGTGACCTGGCGCTCGCTCCCGTCGAGGTCGACGACGAAGAGGTGCTTGCGCCGGTCGCCCGTCCAGCCGACGCTGTCGAGCTTGTAGAAGACGCGGCGGAAGCGGCGCGGCGCCCGCTTCGAGTCGTCCTCCTCCTCGTAGGCCTCGTCGCGCACCCGGCGCGCGAAGGCGATGCGCGAGGAGTCGGGCGACCAGGCGAAGCTCTCGACGCCCTCCTTGCCGTCGGTGAGCTTGCGCGCCTCGCCGCCGTCGGCGGGCATCACGTAGAGCTGCGGCGGCGACTTGTCGCCGCCGCGGTTCGACGTGAAGGCGAGCAGGCGCCCGTCCGGCGACCAGCGCGGCTGCCCGTCCCGCTTCTCCCCGGAGGTGAACCTGCGCGGCTCGCCGGAGCCGTCGAGCGGCGCCACCCAGATCGCGCCGCGGTAGGCGCCCTCCTCCCGGTCGACCCACCAGTGCTCGTAGGCGACGCGCGACCCGTCGGGCGAGATCCGCGGGCTGCCGACGCCGGTCAGCTCGTAGACGTCGTCGGGCTGCATCCCGGCCATCGGCGCGACTCTATACCGCGGGTTTGACTCGTGTCGCGGCGGGGAGATCCCGCTCGAGGATGACCGAGGACGAGGGGCGCAGGGATCCGACCGAGGCGCGCGACGACGCGGACGAGCCGCTCGCGCGCGGCGCGCTCGACGAGATCCTCCGCCCCCGCCCGCCGTTCGACGTGACCGCGCTGCTCGCGGTCGCGCACGACGACTCGGAGGTGTTGCCCGGCGTGCCGCTGTCGTAGCGGCTACGTCTTCGGACCGACGAACTCGTCGAGTCGCGCGACCGCGACCCGTCGAGTGTCTCGCGATCGAGCGAGGGCGAGGACGCGTTCGATCTCCGCGTTGTTGCGCGTGTTTTCAGAATAGACAACAGAACGGATGTCGTTCCCGCCGAGCCCTACACTGTCCGCACTGCGCGCGGGCGTGGTGGAACTGGTAAACACGCCGGTTTTAGAGGCCGGTGCTCGAGAGAGCTTGGGGGTTCGAGTCCCTCCGCCCGCACCTCGCGGCGGCGCGTCAGCTGCGCGTCGTCTCGGCGGCCGGCTCGCGCGCGGCGCTCAGGCTCGTCATGTAGGCGACCGCCGCCAACATCGCGAGCCAGAGGCCGCTCACGCCGAGCAGGAGCATCCACGTCCAGGCACTCATCGCGGGAGACCTCGTTCGCTGTTTCCGTTCGGACCCCTTCGTTCCATCGTCGATTCAACGGTGCTCGCGTCGCGGAGGTTGCGCCGGGTACCGCGCGGCGTCGGGAAAAGACGGTCTGCTTGAATGGCCGGATGCAGACGCAGGTCGAAGAGCTGCCCGCGAACCGTGTCCGGCTGACCGTCCAGGTTCCGAGCCACGACGTCCACCACGCCGTCGAGCACGCGGCCTCCGACCTCGCGCAGAGCGTCAAGATCCCGGGCTTCCGCAAGGGGAAGGTGCCCCGGCAGGTGCTCCTGCAGCGCGTCGGCAAGGAGCGGCTGATGACCGAGGCCGTCGAGAGCCACATCGGCGGCTGGTTCTGGAACGCCGCCGCCCGGACGCGGGTGCGTCCCGTCGAGCAGCCGCAGTACGACTTCGAGCTGCCCGAGTCCGCCGACGAGGACTGGGAGTTCACCGCCACCGTCGCCGTGCAGGCGAAGCCCGAGGTCGCCGACTGGACGCAGCTCGAGGTCGGCGCCGAGGAGGCCGAGGTGCCCGAGGAGCTGGTCGAGCACGAGCTGGACGCGCTGCGGGCGACCGTCGCCGAGCTCGTCCCCGTCGAGGGGCGACCGGTCGCCGCCGACGACACGGTGATCGTCGACCTCGTCAGCCCCGGCGGCGAGACGCGGCGCGACTACGTCGTCGAGCTGGGCCGCGGCGCCGTCGTCGAGGAGATCGAGCAGGGCCTCGTCGGCCTCGAGGCGGGGCAGACGAAGGAGATCGAGTTCGAACTGGCCGACGAGACGAAGCAGTCCGTCACCGTCACCGTCCGCGAGATCAAGGAGCGCGTGCTGCCGCCGCTCGACGACGAGCTGGCGCGCGCCGCGAGCGAGTTCGAGACCTTCGCGGAGCTGCGCGCCGACGTCGAGCAGCGGCTGCGCGGCCAGATCGAGGACGAGCTGGAGGCCCGCTTCCGGGCCGACGTCGCCGACGCGCTCGTCAAGGCGTCCAGGGTCGACGCCGCCGGGCCGCTGGTCGAGTCGCGCACGCGCGAGCTGCTGCGCGGGCTCGCCCGCCAGGTCGAGGCGCGCGGCGTCCAGCTGGAGACGTACCTCGCGATGACCGGCCAGCAGCCCGAGGAGCTGCTCGCCCGTCTCCGCGACGAGGCCGAGCGGTCGGTCGCCAGGGAGCTGGTGCTCGAGGCGGCCGCGGAGAAGCTCGGGCTCGAGGTCGGCGACGACGAGATCGAGGCGCTCGTGCGCGAGCAGGCGGAGGCGTTCGGCGACGACGCCGACGAGCAGCTCGAGGCGCTCCGCCACAGCGGCCGCTTCGAGACGCTGCGCGAGGACATCCTTCTCCGCAACGCGCTCGACCGCGTCGCCGCCGAGGTCAAGCGCATCCCGAAGGAGCAGGCCGAGGCGCGCGAGGCGATCTGGACGCCCGACAAGGAAAAACCGCAGACCGACACGAAACTCTGGACTCCGCAGTCCTAGGACCGAGCGAAGGAGCTACGCGATGAACCCGCCACGCAGCCTCGTCATCCCGTCCGTCATCGAGCAGACCTCGCGCGGCGAGCGCTTCTTCGACATCTACTCGCGCCTGCTCAACGAGCGGATCATCTTCCTCGGGACGCCGATCGACGACCAGGTCGCGAACCTCGTCGTCGCGCAGATGATCCACCTCGAGTCCGAGGACCCGGACAAGGACATCAACATCTACATCAACTCGCCGGGCGGCTCGGTGTACGCGGGCCTCGCGATCTACGACACCATGCAGTTCATCCGGCCGGACGTCGCGACGACTTGCGTCGGGATCGCGATGTCGATGGGCGCGCTGCTCTTGGCCGCCGGCACGGAAGGGAAGCGCACGGCGCTCCCGAACTCGAAGATCCTGATCCACCAGGTCTCCGGCGGCTTCCAGGGACAGGGCACCGACATCGAGATCCAGGCGCGCGAGACGATCAATCTCAAGCGGCGCTTGGAGGAGATCATCGCCCAGCACACGAACCAGGCGGTCGAGAAGGTCTCGAAGGACATGGAGCGCGACTACTACATGACGGCGAACGAAGCACACGAGTACGGCATCGTCGACAACGTGATCGCGCACCGCTGACGTAGACGAAACGGCCGGACCGAGGTACAAGGAGACACAGTGGCCCGCGCGAGTGACGGCAACGAGCAGCTCCTCTGCAGCTTCTGCGGCAAGAGCCAGCGGCAGGTCAAGAAGCTGATCGCCGGGCCGGGCGTCTACATCTGCGACGAGTGCATCGATCTCTGCAACGAGATCATCGACGAGGAGCTGACCGCTCCCGCGCAGCTCGACCTCGACAACCTCCCGAAGCCGCGCGACATCTACAGCGTCCTGAACGACTACGTCGTCTCGCAGGAGGAGGCGAAGCGGACGCTCTCGGTCGCCGTCTACAACCACTACAAGCGCGTGCAGATGGGCGCCGACGAGGGCGACGTCGAGCTGCAGAAGTCGAACATCCTGCTGCTCGGCCCGACCGGCTGCGGCAAGACGCTGCTCGCGCAGACGCTCGCGCGCATCCTCAACGTCCCGTTCGCGATCGCCGACGCCACGGCGCTCACCGAGGCCGGCTACGTCGGCGAGGACGTCGAGAACATCCTCCTCAAGCTGATCCAGGCCGCCGACTTCGACATCAAGAAGGCCGAGACCGGGATCATCTACATCGACGAGGTCGACAAGATCGCGCGCAAG
>DASSND010000061.1:0-6260 GCA_035688315.1 Gaiellaceae bacterium
ACCTCGAGCAGCGCCGCCGACGGGTCGCCGCGCCAGTCGGCGCCGACCTTGTCGACCTCGTCGAGCAGGATCACCGGGTTCATCGTCCCCGCGTCGCGGAGGGCGCGGACGAGCCGGCCCGGCAGCGCGCCGATGTAGGTGCGCCGGTGGCCGCGGATCTCGGCCTCGTCGCGGACGCCGCCGAGCGACATCCGCACGAACTCGCGGCCGAGGGCGCGCGCGACCGACTCGCCGATCGACGTCTTGCCGGTGCCGGGCGGGCCGACGAGCGTGAGGATCGCGCCCGACTTGCGGTCGTTCGCGATCCCGCGCTCCTGGCGGAGCTTGCGCACCGCGAGGTACTCGACGATCCGCTCCTTGACGTCGTCGAGGCCCGCGTGGTCGGCGTCGAGCACCGCGCGCGCGCCCTGCGGCTCGAGCGTCTCCTCGGAGCGCTTCGACCACGGCACCGCGGTCAGCCAGTCGAGGTAGCTGCGGATCATCGACGCCTCGCCGGAGGCGTCGCCCGTCGTCTCGAGCCGCCGCAGCTCCCGCTCGGCCTGGGCGCGGACCTCGTCCGGCATCCCGGCCTCCTCGATCTTGGTGCGGTACTCGTCGACGACCGAGCCCTCGTCCTCGCCCAGCTCCTTGCGGATCGAGTTCATCTGCTGGCGCAGGAACCACTCGCGCTGCTGCTTCTGCGCGCCGGACTCGACGTCCTCGCGGATCCGCTTGCGCACCTGCAGCTCGGCGAGCCGCTCGCGCTGGATCGCGAGCGAGAACTCGAGCCGCTCGACGACGTCGACCTTCTCGAGCAGCTCGACGCGCTGCGTGAAGGTGACGTCGGGCGCGTAGGCGCAGGTGTCGGCGAGCGCGCCCGCCTCGGTGATCGCGCGCAGGAACTCGCGGACGCGGTCGTCGGCGTCGCGCAGCTCGAGGATCTCCTCGACGACGGCGCGGTACTCGCGCTCCAGCTCGCGGGTCTGCACGGGCGGCGGGTTCTCGTCGGGCCGCTCCTCGACCTCGGCGCGCAGGCGGCCGAGCGGGTCGGTGTGGGCGGCGCCGATCACGCCGCGGTGGAGCCCGGTCAGGGCGACGGCCCGCGCACCGCCGGGCAGGCGGACGCGGTCGGCGACCTCGGCGACGGTGCCGACCTGCGCGTACTCGCTCTCGTGGCGCGGCACGAGCAGGACGCGCTCCTCGTCGCCGACGTCCACGGTCAGCGTCACGGTCATGCCCGGGAACACGACGGTGTCCTCGAGCGGGACGAGCACCAGGTCGGTCACGACTGGTTCAGCCTCCATCTCGTGTAGCAGGTATCGGAATTGTACCTACTAGAGAGCGGGCTCGGTCAGGCGGCGCTCGGCCGCCGGACCCGCGCGGCCGCGGGCGCCGCGACCAGGAGCGCGGCGAGGACGAGCACGGTGAGCCCGAGCGCCCACTTCGTGTGCTCCGCGAAGCGAACGGTCGCGAAGACGAGAAGCGGCGCGGCCAGAGCCGCCGAGCGGCGATCGCCCGCGTGGACGCGCAGGACCGCCAGCGAGGCGGCGAGCACGAGGCCGACCGCGGCGACGACGCCGAAGTGCTTGTGCGTCGCGGCGTCGACCCGGAACAGCTCCGGTGCGCCGTGCTCGACGAGCCACCAGGCGACGAGCGCGCACGCGGCGGTGACGGCGTCCCGTCGCGCGAGCGGTGCGCGGACTGACGCGGCGGCCGCCGCCGCCGCGGCCAGCACGAGCACGTAGAAGGGCAGCATCGGCAGCAGCCCGTGCCCGGCGCCGGCGAGACCGGGCACCGTCTCGACGAGGTTGCCGTGCCAGATGCGCGAGAGCCAGTGGCGGGTGTCGTCGTCCGGGAGCAGCGGCCCGGCGCTCGTCGCGACAGCCATCGCCCCCGCCGAGATCAGGCCGAGCGCGCCGACCGTGAGCGGCGCGCGCCGCAGCGCGGGTGCGAGCGCGAAGCAGAGGAACGGCAGCAGCGGGATCAGGAGCCGGGGCCCGGGCACCCAGCCGCCGAGCGCGAGCGGGTAGTCCGGCCGCCCGGAGTTCCAGATCACCTCGACGACGCAGAGCGCCGCGACGAGCGCCGCCTCGCCGCGGAGGCCGCGCCGCCAGAGCAGCGCGATCCCGGCCGCGCCCGCTGCCAGCACCGGCGCCAGCACGAGCAGGCCGCGGCCACCGAGCAGGAGTTGCACCGCGATCCGCGCGTTCGGCACGCCGAGCGTGAAGAACGTGTGCCCCGGGGTCTGCTCGACGCCGTAGGCGCCGGGGTTGATCGCGGCGTGCGAGTAGGCGAGGTGGAACGGCGAGCCGAACGCCCACCAGTCGAAGGCGAGCAGCGGCAGGAGGCCGGCGACGCCTCCCGCCGCGAACGCACCGAGCCGCGCCGGGCGCGGCGCGCGCGACGCCGCGTACAGCGCCACGAGCACCGCCGGCACCGCGAGCGGCAGGTCGGTGGAGATCGCGAGCCCGGCGGCCGCCCCCGCGAGGGCGACGCGCGGGAGCCCCGGCTCGCGGTCGAAGAGGAGCGCGAACGAGAGGAACGCGAGCAGTGCCGCCGCGACGTGCGAGAAGAGCATCGTCGAGAACGGCAGCACGAGCGTCCCGAGGCCGAGGATCGCCGCCGTCGCCGTCCCGAGGCCCGGCTCGAGGCGCTCCACGGTCCGCCGGACGAGGAGGAGCAGCGCGAGCGACGGGAGTACGACCGCCCAGAGCCCGAGCTGCCAGAGCGCGCGCAGCGGCGTCCCGAGCATCGCGGCCGGGTAGCCCTGTCCCGCGTTCGGGTTCCGCGGGACGGCGCCGGCCGCGTGCAGGAGCAGATACCAGGGCGCCGACCAGAAGTCGAGCGCCGGCGCCTTCGCCGCGTAGAAGTGGCCGCCGTACCGGACGAGGTCGCAGGTCTCGCCGGCGTAGCGATCGACGTTCGCCGTGCCCGAGGCGATCGCGCGGGTCGCGGCGTAGTGCGAGGTCTGGCCGCAGCCGACGTCCTGCAGCGGGTAGGCGAACGCGAGGGCGGCGGCTCCGAGTGCGACCCAGGCGAGGCGCTTCGGCGTCACGCGCGGACGATAGCTCCGGCCGGGGACGCCGAGCCCGCGGCGGACGCGACGACGATCCTCGCGGCGCGAACGAGCTGCTCGAGCGGCAGCACCTCGAGCGGCGGCACGTGGACGAACCCGCAGCGCGTCTGCGGCCGCTCGCGCTCGAGCAGTCGCGAGAGCGCATAGAAGACGTGGTTGCAGAGGTAGCCGCCCGCGTCGCGCGAGGAGCCGGCGGGGAGCCCGGCCTCGCGGAGCGCGGCGACGACCTCGTCCACCGGCAGGCCGGAGCGGTAGGCGACCGGGCCGTCGGGGTCGATCGCGGCGGCCCGGACGACGCCGTCGTTGTCGGCCGACTCAGCGTCGTCGAGATTGAGGGCGAACCGCTCGACCGAGACCTCCGCGCGCCGCTCGGCGAGGCCGAAGCAGACGACGAGGTCGGGCTCGGCGGCGTGCACGGCGCGCGCCAGCTCCCCAGCGGCGCGCGCGTAGGAGACCGGCAGCACGGCGGTCGCGACGCCGCCGTCGCCGGCGAGCGCCTCGACGAGCAGCTGCGACGGGTTCGTCTCGTGGGCGCCGAACGGCGCGAAGCCGGTGAGCAACGTCGTCATGGGTTGTCGTCCTCGAGCCCCTCCGCCTCGAGCGCGGCCGCGAGGTGCGGGTACTCGACGACGCGCGCGACGCGGCCGTCGCGGGCGTGGACGATCGCGGCCCAGCGGCCGAGCAGGTAGGAGCGCCGGCTCTGCAGCGGCCGCTCGTCGGTCGGGTCGGTCTCGACGCGCGAGAAGCGCATGCTGACGACGACGCGGTCGCCGAGCCCGACGGCGCGGTCGACGACGACGTGGTAGTCCTCGGCGACCCGCTCGGCGAGCACCTCGAGCACGCGGTCGCGGCTGACGAGCATCGCCTCCCGCCCCGCCCCGACCCACTCGACGTCGGGGTCGAGCATCGTCGCGAGCGCGTCGAGGTCGCCGGAGACGAATGCGCGGTAGCCGCGCAGGAGCAGCTCGACCGACTCCTGGCTCACCCGGACGAGTCTAGAGGCCGTTAGCGGATCGTTAGCCGGGGTCTCGACATTGTGCCGAGACAGGAGCACACTGTGACGCTGGAGGAGGTTCGGGGTTTTGCGGCAGACGAGGGCTCGTGACAGCGCGAGGGTGCTGGGCCGTTCCGCGAGGTGGGTCGCGGCGGCGGCGGCGTGCGTGGTGGTGCTGGTGCTGCCGTCGGCGATCCGGGCCGACGTCGTCGGCGTGACCGTGTCGGCGGACAGCACGACGGCCGGCGACACGAACGCGGTCTGGACGGTCTCGTTCACGCCGCAGGCCGACCTGGATTTCCTCGCGTCGGACACGGTCACGGTCGAGTTCCCGAGCGGCTTCGACGTCTCGGGCGCGACCTTCGAGAGTTTCTCGGGGTGTTTCCTGAGTTCGTCGCCGAGCGCGTCCGGCCAGCAGGTCACGGTGCCGCTGCCGCCGGGCTGCTCGATCGTCGGCGGCACGCCCTCGTCGGTCGAGCTGAGCGGGATCAGCCCTGCCGCCGGGACGTATGCGGCGAGCGAGTTCGCCGTCTCGACCTCGCAGGAGACGACCCCGGTCGCCGCGACCGGCAGCGACATCGTGATCAGCGGCGGCGGTGGCGGCGGCGGCGCCACCTCGGTCACGAACGTCACCTTCTCCGGCTCCTCGACGGCCGCGGCCGCGACGAGCACCTGGACGGTCGGCTTCACCAGCTCCTCGTCCGGCCAGCTCGCCGGCGGCGCCGGCTTCGGCTACGTCCTCGTCACCTTCCCCAGCGGCTTCGGCACGCCCTCGTCGGCCGCCTTCGCCACGGGCTTCTCCTGCAACGGCCAGGCTGCGGTTCCGCAGGACGTCGGCGGCGGCACCGTCGAGCTCGACCTGCCCAGCGGCTGCACGCTCGCCGCGTCGACGGCCGCGACGGTCACGCTCACCCTCACGAACCCGAGCTCGGCGGGCAGCTACACGGGCGCGTCGGTGTCCACCTCGAGCGACCAGAACTTCGTCGCCCCGGCGAGCGCGATCGCGATCAGCGGCCAGCTCTTCACCGTCCAGTTCGACCGCAACGGCGGCAGCGGCACGATGGCCGACCAGACCTTCACCGGCGGCGTCGCCCAGGCGCTCGATACGAACGCGTTCACGTTCACGAGCCACACCTTCGCCGGCTGGAACACCGCCGCCGACGGCAGCGGCACCGCCTACAGCGACGGCCAGTCGATCACCGTCAACGCCGACACCACCCTCTACGCGCAGTGGGTCGGCCCGCCCGCGCAGCTCGTCGTCTCCCGGCAGCCCGCCGGAGCGACCGCGCTCTCACCGTTCGCGACCCAGCCGGTCGTGCGGGTCGAAGACGCGCAAGGGCACCTCGTCACCGGCTCCACCGCCACGATCACGGCCAGCGCCTCCTCCTGCGCCGGCACGCTCGCAGGCACGACCACCCAGACCGCCGCCGCGGGCGTCGCCGCCTTCACCGACCTCTCGATCGGCGCCGCCGGCAGCTGCACCCTGCGCTTCGCCGACACGACCGACAACCTCACCACAACCTCCCAGACCTTCACCGCCGGCAAGATCCCGACCTCGCTCTCCGTCTCGATCTCGCCCGACAAGCCCGCCTACACGTTCGGCGACACCGTCACGATCACCGCCACCGCCACCGGCATCCCCGACGGAACCACGATCACCATCGCCAGCCTCAACGCCACCCTCCACGGCGGCACCGCGAGCGTCTCGACCCCGGTCTTCACGCTCGAGCCGCTGCCCGCGGACGTGAGCTTCGACGCGAAGTACGCGGGCGACACCTCGCACGCCACCGCAAAGGGATCGATCGGCAGAAAGCTCGACAAGGCACCCTCGGCCACCACCGTCGCCTGGGACGCCGGCAGCGGCACCCTGACCGCCACCGTCGCGTCGCGCGACCCGCTCTCGCTCGGGGGAGACCCGACGCCGTTCAAAGCGGTCTTCGGCAGCGTCGAGTTCTTCGACGCGGCATCCGGGAAGAGCCTCGGCACCGCGCAGATCTCGCAGGGAGTCGCCACGCTCACCCCCTCCGCGTCGGCGCTGCCGGCCGGGACCCACACGATCCGGGCAAGCTCCACCGGCCACCACTGGCTCCTCCCCTCGACCGGACAGCTCGGCAACGTCGTCGTCCCGACGCGGAAGACCGACCTGACGGTGACCGCCTCGAAGACGACGCTCCAGTGGGACCGGCCGCTCACCCTCACCGTCGCCGTCCC
>DASSND010000042.1:0-41824 GCA_035688315.1 Gaiellaceae bacterium
CAGCCCGCCGACGAGACGCCGCGCTTCCGCGCCGCCGCCGCCGCCGAGGCGGTCGGGATCGCGCAGCGCGCGCTCGAGCTGGGCGTCGAGCACGCGCGCACGCGCACCCAGTTCGGCAAGCCGATCGGCGCCTACCAGGCGGTCTCGCACCAGCTCGCCGACACGTACACCGACGTCGAGCTGGCCCGCTCGCTCGCCTACTGGGCGGCCTGGTGCCTCGCGAACGAGGACGAGCAGGGCGCCGTCGCGGCGGCCGCGGCGAAGGCGTTCGCGACCGAGGCGGCCGTCGCCGCCTGCGAGCGCTCGATCCAGGTGCACGGCGGCACCGGCTTCACCTGGGAGCACCCGCTGCACCGCTTCTACAAGCGCGCGCTCTGGCTTCAGGGCTTCGGCGCGTCGCCTGCGAAGTTGCGGGCCGAGGTCGCAGACGCCATCCTTGGCATCGCAGTCGGCGTCTGAAGACTCATTCCCGAGGAGGTCACGGTGGACGGCCTGATGATGGACTTTCCCTTGACGCTCACGCACGTGCTGGAGCGCGCGGAGCGGTTCTTCGGCGAGGGGGAGATCGTCACGCGCCTCCCCGACAAGTCGTTCCACCGCACGAACTACCGCGACACGATGCGGCGCGCGAAGCAGCTCGCGGTCGCGCTCGGGAAGCTCGGGCTCGAGCGCGGCGACCGGGTCGCGACGCTCTGCTGGAACCACTACCAGCACCACGAGGCGTACTTCGGGATCCCGTGCGGCGGCTTCGTCCTGCACACGCTGAACCTGCGCCTGCACCCGAACGACCTCGCCTACATCGCCTCGCACGCGAACGACCGCGCCGTGATCGTCGACCGCTCGCTGCTGCCGCTGCTCGAGCAGTTCAAGGACCGGACGCAGATCGAGCACGTCTTCGTCGTCGAGGACTCCTACGAGGAGCTGCTCGCGACCGCCGCCCCGGAGGAGTACCGCGACCCGGGCCTCGACGAGCGCGAGGCGGCGGCGATGTGCTACACGAGCGGCACGACGGGGATGCCGAAGGGCGTCGTCTACTCGCACCGCTCCTCCGTCCTGCACGCGTTCGGGGTCGGCGCGAACAACCCGCTCGGGGTCGGCGTCGCGCTGAACGACGCGATCATGCCGGTCGTGCCGATGTTCCACGCGAACGCGTGGGGCTACCCGTACCTCGCGACGATGCAGGGCGGCAAGCTCGTCTACCCGGGCCCGCACCTCGACGCGGAGAGCCTGCTCGACAACATCTCGCAGGAGAAGGTCGCCTGGGCGGCCGGCGTGCCGACGATCTGGATGGGGATCCTGCAGCAGCTCGACGCGAACCCCGGCCGCTGGGACATCTCGGCGCTGAAGGCGATGCTCGTCGGCGGCTCGGCGGTGCCGCGCTCGATGATCGCCGCCTACGAGCAGCGGCACGGGCTGCGGATCGTGCAGGGCTGGGGCATGACCGAGACCTCGCCGGTCGCGTCGACCGCGGCGCTCCCGTTCGAGCTGGCCGACGCGGACGACGACACGCGCTGGGACCACCAGGCGATGGCGGGGCTGCCGCTCGCGTTCGTCGAGATCCGCGCGCGCGTCGGCGACGAGGAGGTGCCGTGGGACGGCGAGGCGATGGGCGAGCTGGAGGTGCGCGGCCCCTGGGTCGCCTCCTCCTACTACGACGGGGAGGCTGGAAGCGCCGGCGGCGAGGCCGCCGGCGCCCGGCCGGAAGATCAGCGCGACCGATGGACGAGCGATGGCTGGTTCCGCACCGGCGACATCGTCTCGATCCATCCGCGCGGCTTCATCCAGATCAAGGACCGCTCGAAGGACGTGATCAAGTCGGGCGGCGAGTGGATCTCCTCGGTCGAGCTGGAGAACGCGCTGATGGCGCACCCGGCCGTGGCGGAGGCGGCGGTGATCGCGATCCCGGACGAGAAGTGGGCGGAGCGCCCGCTCGCGGCGGTCGTGCTGAAGGAGGGCGCCGCCGCGAACGCGGACGAGCTGCGCGAGTTCCTGGCGCCGCAGTTCGCGAAGTGGTGGCTCCCGGACCGGTTCGAGTTCGTCGCCGAGATCCCAAAGACCTCGGTCGGCAAGTTCCGCAAGACGGCGCTGCGCGAGCAGTTCGCCTCCGAGCCCGCCGCGACCGCTTGAGGGCCGCGGTCCTCTCGGAGGTCGACGGGCCGTTCGAGCTGCGCGAGCTGCCCGACCCGGGCGGGGACGACGGCCGCGTGCTCGTGCGGGTGCGCGCCGCGGGCGTGAACTTCGCCGACGTCCTGATCCGGCGCGGCCGCTACCCGCAGATGCCGGAGCTGCCGGCGGTGCTCGGCTCCGAGATCGCGGGCGAGCTGGCGGACGGGCGCCGCGTGATGGCGTTCAGCGGCGGCGGCGGCTACGCGGAGATCTGCGCCGTCGACGCCGCCTCGCTCGTCCCGCTTCCCGACTCGGCGAGCTTCGCGGAGGGCGCGGCGTTCCTGCTCACGTTCCTGACGGCGTACGTCCCGCTGACGCGGCAGGTGCGCCTGCGCGAGGGCGGCACGGTGCTCGTGTACGCGGCGGCGGGCGGCGTCGGCACCGCGGCGATCCAGGTCGCGCGGGCGCTCGGCCAGCGTGTCGTGGCGGCGGCCGGCTCGCGCGAGAAGCTCGGCGTCTGCCGCGAGCTGGGCGCGGAGGAGGCGTACGTCTACGACGACCTGCCGGAGGACCTGCAGGTCGACGTCGTCGTCGACCCGGTCGGCGGCGAGCTGTTCGCGTCCTCGTTCGCGCGGCTCCGGCCGCTCGGGACGGTGATCGCGATCGGCTCCGCGGCGGGCGCGTGGACGGAGGTCGACCCGGCGCGGCTCGTTGGCCGCAACGTCGGCCTGCAGGGCTTCTATCTCGGCCGGCTGATGCGCCACGACCCGGCGCTCGTCGCCGAGTGCCTCCGCGAGCTGCTCGCGCTCTGGGAGCGCGGCGCGCTGCGCCCGCACGTCGGCAAGGCGTTCCCGCTCGACGAGGTGGAGCAGGCGCACGCGCTGCTCGAGTCGCGCGCGAGCACCGGCAAGGTCGTCCTCCTCCCGTGAGGGCGCTCGTCACCGGCGGCCGCGGCGGGATCGGCGGCGCGATCTGCGCGCTGCTGGACGACCCGCTCGCGCTCGACCTGCCCGAGTTCGACGTCGGCGACCCGGACGCGTGGCGCGCGCTCGAGGGGGAGTTCGACCTCGCCTTCCTGAACGCGGGCATCGGGATCGGCCACGACGACGCGGCGGAGCTGCCGGACGCGGAGTGGCGGCGGATCCTCGACGCGAACCTGAACGGCGTCGTCTACGGGACGCGCGAGCTGGCGGCGCGCCTGATGCCGCGCGGCGGCTCGATCGTGGCGACGGCGTCGCTGGCGGGGCTGACCGGGATGCCGTTCGACCCGGCCTACACCGCGACGAAGCACGCGGTGGTCGGCTGGGTGCGCGCCGCCGCGCCGGGCCTGGCGGCGCGCGGGATCCGGCTGAACGCGCTCTGCCCCGGCTTCACCGACACGCCGATCGTCGAGGACGAGCTGCGCGGCCGGCTGCCGGCCGCGCTGATGGAGCCGGCGTTCGTCGCCGAGGCGGCGCTGCGCGTCGCGCGCGACGACGAGTCGGGCCGCGCGTGGATCGTCCAGCCGAACCGGGTGGAGCCGTTCCGCTTCCCGGGGATCCCGGGGCCGCGATGACGGACGTGCGCGGCCGTGTCTCGTGGGGCGAGGAGCCGCCGCCGGCGCCGCACGTCTGGCGCACGCTCGGCTACCGCGGCGTCGAGCAGGCGGACGGGCGCTCCGTGATCGAGTGGGAGGCGACCCCGGACTACTGCTTCCACTCGCCGTCCGGGCCGATCGTGCACGGCGGGATGGTGACGACGCTGCTCGACACGGCGATGGGCGGCGCCTGCTGGTCGCTCATGGGCGAGGCGGAGGACTTCCTCACCGCCGACCTGCGCACGGAGTTCCTGCGCTCGGCGCGGCCGGGCGTGCTGCGCGCGGAGGGCGTCGTCGTGCAGCGCACCCGGCGCGTCGTCTTCTGCGCGGCCGAGCTGTACCAGGACGGCGCGCTCGCGGCGACCGCCCGCTGCACCCAGATCGTCCGCCGGGCCGGATCCTGAGCACGCTGTCCGAGCATCGGCGGGGGCGCCTCTACGTGGCGCTCGCGGGAATCGCCTGGTCGAGCGCCGGGATCTTCCAGCGGGAGCTGCACGTCGGGGTCGCGACCCAGCTCGCGGGGCGCGGCTTCTTCGCGGTCGTCGGCCTGCTCGTCTTCATCGCGCTCTCGGAGCGGCGCGGCCTCCGGCGCGCGTTTCTCGCGATCGGCCGTCCCGGGCTCGCCGTCGCCGTGCTGATGGCGATCTCGTCCGGCTTCTTCCTCGTCGCGCTCAACCACGCGTCGGTGGCGAGCGTCCTCTTCATGCAGGCGTTCGCGCCGCTGCTCGCGGCGCTGTTCGGGCTCGCGGTGGGCGAGTCGGTGTCCGGGCGCACGTGGGCGGCGATGGTGGTCGCGGTCGGCGGCGTCGCCCTGATGGTCGGGGGGCCGGGGCGGCCGGGCGCGCTCGGGCTCCTGCTCTCGCTCGGGATGACGGTCGCGTTCGCGGCGCTGCTCGTGATCACGCGGCACCAGCGGCAGGTGTCGATGGCGCCGGCGACGTGCCTCTCGCAGCTGCTCGTGCTCGCGGCGGCCGCGCCGTTCGTCGGGCTCGGCGGCGCCGGCGGCCGGGACGTCGGCCTGCTCGTCGCGCTCGGGGTCGGCCAGATCGGGCTCGGCCTCGCGTTCCTCTCGATCGGCGCGCGGCTGATCCCCGCGGCCGAGGTGGCCCTGATCACGCTGCTCGAGGTGGTGCTCGGGCCGCTCTGGGTGTGGATCTTCCTCTCCGAGCGGCCCGGCGCGGGCGTGCTCGCCGGCGGCGCGATCGTGCTCGCGGCGGTCGTGCTCCAGGCCGGCTCGCGCCAGCCCGAAGGTCAGCCGGTGCCGGTGCCGTAGAGGCGGCGTTCGAGGAGCGCCTTCGCCTCGGGCCAGTCCTCGTCGATCACCGCGTACCAGGCGCTGTCGCGGCGCCGGCCGCCGCGGACGAGCATGTGCCGGCGCGCGATCCCCTCGAAGCGGGCGCCGACGGCGAGCAGCGCCGGCCGGGAGCGCTCGTTGCGCGCGTCGGTCTTGAACTCGACGCGGAGGTAGCCCTCGTCCTCGAACGCGTGCCGGAGCAGCAGGTACTTCGCCTCGGCGTTCGCGCCCGTCCCCCACGCGGCCGGGTGGAGCCACGTGTTGCCGATCTCGACCACGCGGTCGGCGGGGCGGTCGTTCAGGTAGCTCGTGTGCCCGACGAGCTCGCCGTCGAGGTAATGGAGGAAGCCCATCTCGACCGAGGCGAACCAGTCGCGGAACTCGTCGCGGCGGTGGCCGTGCTGGCGCATCCAGCGCCAGGTGCGCGGATCCTGCGCGACCTGCCACAGCTCCTCCTCGTCGTCGGGCCGCAGCGGGACGAGACGCACGCGGCGGCCTTCGAGGGCTACGTGAAGCGCCAGACGCCGCCGTCCTCGAACGAGCGCAGGATCCGGCGCGCGACGACCATCTTGTGCACCTCGTCGGCTCCGTCGTAGATCCGGCCGCCGCGCGCCATCCGGTACATGAGCGCGAGCGGCGTGTCGTCGGTCATGCCGAGTCCGCCGTGCACCTGGAGCGCGCGGTCGACGACCTCGCCGAGCACGCGCGCCGCGAAGAACTTGATCAGCGACACCTCGACGCGCGCCTCGTCCCCCTCGTCGAGGCGGTGCGCGGCCTGCAGCGTCATCAGGCGGCACGCCTGGATGTCGGCGGCCGACTCGGCGATCCAGTTCTGGACGGTCTGCTTCTCGGCGAGCGGGCCGCCGAACGCCTCCCGCTCGAGCGCGTAGGAGCACATCAGCTCGAAGGCGCGCTGCATCTGCCCGAGCCAGCGCATCACGTGGTGGATGCGGCCGGGGCCGAGCCGCTTCTGCGCGATCCGGAAGCCGTCGCCGGGCTCGCCGAGCGTGTTCGCGACCGGCACGCGGACGTTCGTGAAGCGCGTCTCGCAGTGCGTCCCCCAGCCGCGCCCCTCGTGGCCCATCACCGGTATCCGGCGGACCAGCTCGTAGCCGGGCGCGTCGGTCGGGACGAGGATCATCGACGCGCGCCGGTGCGGGTCGCCGTCGGGGTCGGTGACGGCCATGACGACGCCGAAGCCGGCGCCGTCGGCGCCCGACGAGAACCACTTGTGCGCGTCGATCACCCAGTCGTCGCCGTCGCGGACGGCGCGGCCCTGGAGGAGCGTCGGGTCGGAGCCGGCGACCTCCGGCTCGGTCATCCCGAAGAAGGAGCGCGTCTCCCCGGCGACGAGCGGGGCGAGGAAGCGCCGCTTCTGCTCCTCGGTGCCGTACAGGTGCAGGATCTCGGCGTTGCCCGCGTCGGGGGCCTGGCAGCCGAAGACGAGCTGCGCGACGAAGCTCCGGCCGATCTCCTCGTTCAGGTAGGCGTACTCGAGGAAGCCGCTGCCGGAGCCGCCCGCCTCGGGAGGCAGGTGCGGCGCCCAGAGCCCGGCGTCCCTGGCCTTTCGCTGGAGGTCGGCGACGAGCGCGTCGGCCGCCTCGTCCTCCCGGGTGAGCGCCCGCTCGTTCGGGTAGACGTGCTCCTCCATGAACGCGCGCACGCGGGCGCGGCGTTCGCGGATCGGCTCCGGGATGACGACGGACACGGCCGTGGGCGATGATCGCAGACGTGCGCGACGCGTTCCAGCGGGCTCTCGCCGACGTGCTCGGCCGCGAGGTCGCCGTGTCCGAACCGCTGCTGCTCGCCGGCGGCGCCTCGAAAGAGGCGTGGGCCGTCGACGCGGACGGCGAGCCGCTGCTCGTCCGCCGCGCCGCCGTGGGGGTGATCCACCGGCACACGCTCTCGCTGCGGAACGAGTTCGCGGTGCTCGAGGCGGCGTACGAGGCGGGCGTGAAGGTGCCGCGCCCCTACGGCTACGTGGCGGATCTCGAGGGCCGCGAGGCGTTCGTGATGGAGCGGCTGGCCGGCGAGACGATCGGGCGGCGCATCGTGCAGCGGCCCGAGCTGGCGGCGGCCCGGGCGGCGCTCCCCGTCCAGCTCGCCGACGAGCTGGCGAAGATCCACGCGATCCCGAGCGAGCGGCTGCCGTTCCTCGAGGAGGCGCGGCTCGAGCGGATGGTGGCCGAGCTGGACGAGGTCGGCGAGCCGCACCCGGCGATCGAGCTGGGGCTCTGGTGGCTGCGCGAGAACCGACCGCCGCCGCGCGACCCGGTCGTCGTCCACGGCGACTACCGGATCGGGAACGTCGTCGTGGGCGAGCGCGGCCTCGTCGGCGTGCTCGACTGGGAGTTCGTCCACCTCGACGACCCCGTCCGCGACCTCGCGTTCGGGCTCGTCCGCGCCTGGCGCTTCGGCGTCGACGGGAAGCGCCTCGGCGGCGTCGGCGAGGTCGAGCCGTATCTGGAGCGCTACAACGAGCTGACCGGCTTCGACGTCCGGCCGGAAGAGCTGGACTACTGGGAGCTGGCCGGCAACGTCGGCTGGGCGATCGGCTGCCTCACCCAGGCCCACCGCCACCTGAGCGGACAGGATCGCTCGGTGGAGCTGGCGATCCTCGGCCGCCTCGGCGCCGAGGTCGAGTACGAGATCTGCCATCTTCTCGAGCAGGTGGCGTCATGAGCGTTACAGGTTGGCGACATGTGTAGCCACGGATTTGCAGGCCTTTTCCAGGTGGCGACGCCACGCCACGCCAGGTGGCGACGCCACGCCACGCCAGGTGGCGACGCCACATGAGCGAGCGCCCCACCGCCCGGGAGCTGGCCGACGCGATCGAGGAGTTCCTCGCCGGAGAGATCCTGCCGACGCTGACCGACCACCGGCTCCGCTTCCGGATGCTCGTCGCGCTGAACGCGCTCGGGATCGTCCACCGCGAGCTGGCGAAGCTGCCGCCCGAGGACGACGCGGCGCAGCGCGAGCTGGCGGCCCGGATCCGCGCCGGCGACGTGCGCGACGGCGACCTGGCGCGCGTCACGGCCGACGTCGAGGCGAAGCTCCTCGTCGCGAGCCCGCGGTACCTCGAGCGCTATCGCTAGACGAACGCGGACTCGCCGGTGAGGGCGCGCCCGATCAGGAGCTTCTGGATCTGGCTCGTGCCCTCGTACAGGGTCGAGACGCGGGCGTCGCGCAGGTACTTCTGCACCGGGAACTCGTCGATGTAGCCGTAGCCGCCGTGCACCTGCACGGCGGCGTTCGCCGCCCGCACCGCCGCCTCGCTCGCGTAGTACTTCGCCTGCGAGGCGGCGAGCGTGTACGGCTGCCCCGCGTCGGCGAGCGCCGCGGCCCGCCAGGTGAGCAGCCGCGCCGCCTCGGTCTCGACCGCGATCTCGGCGAGCAGCTCCTGGACGAGCTGGTGCTGCGCGATCGCCGGCTTGAACTGCCGCCGCTGCGTCGCGTAAGCGAGCGAGGCGTCGAGGCAGCCCTGCGCGATCCCGACCGAGCCCGCCGCGAGCGAGATGCGGCCGTTGTCGAGCGCCGACATCGCGACCTTGAAGCCCTCGCCCTCGCCGCCGAGGCGAGCCGCGTCGGGGACGCGCACGCCGTCGAGGAACACCTCCGCGGTGTCCTGCGCGCGCAGGCCGAGCTTGCCGTCGATCCTCCGCGCGGAGTAACCCTCCGCGGCGGTCGGGACGAGGAAGCACGTCAGCCCGCGCGGCCCCTCGCCGCCGGTGCGCGCGAACACGAGCGCGACGCCCGCCCACGAGCCGAGCGTGATGAAGATCTTCGAGCCGGAGACGACCCACTCGTCGCCGTCGCGCTCGGCGCGCGTCACGAGCGACCCCGGGTCGGAGCCCGCTCCCGGCTCGGTCAGCGCGTAGCAGCCGAGCGTCTCGCCGGAGCACATGCGCGGCAGCCACTCCGCCTTCTGCTCGTCGGTTCCCCAGCGCGCGATCGTCTTGCCCGCGAGGCCGTTGTTGACGGACGCGATCCCGCGCACGGACGAGTCGGCCCGCCCCAGCTCCTCCATCACGAGGCAGTACGAGACCGTGTCGAGCCCCATCCCGCCGTACTCCTCTGGAAGGCCGCAGCCGAGGAACCCGACCTCGGCGAGCTTCGCGACGATGCCGCGGTCCAGCTCCTCCCGCCGGTCCCACTCGCGGGCGTACGGGACGATCTCGCGGGCGCAGAATTCCCGCGCGGTGTCCCGGATCAGCTCCTGTTCGGGCGTGAGCGCGAAGTCCATCCGCGTATCCTCCCACGCATGCCGAACCTCAGTGGAAAGGTCGCGATCGTCACCGGCGCCGGCCGCGGGATCGGCCGCGCCCACGCGCACGCGCTCGCCGCGGCGGGCGCGAAGGTCGTGGTCAATGACCTCGGGGCCGCGCTCTCGGGCGAGGGCTCCGACCTCTCGCCGGCCGAGCAGGTGGCCGAGGAGATCCGCGCCGGGGGCGGCGAGGCGGCCGCGAACGGCGAGAACGTCGCCGACTTCGCCGGCGCCGGCCGCCTCGTGCAGCAGGCGCTCGACGAGTGGGGCCGGCTCGACATCCTCGTCAACAACGCGGGGATCCTCCGCGACCGGATGCTCGTGAACATGACCGAGCAGGAATGGGACGCCGTGATCGCCGTCCACCTCAAGGGTCACTTCGCCCCCACGCGCCACGCCGCCGCGCACTGGCGCGAGCGCGCGAAGGCGGGCGAGGAGGTGCGGGCGCGCGTAATCAACACGTCGAGCCCCTCCGGCGTCTTCGGGAATATCGGCCAGGCGAACTACGGCGCCGCCAAGGCGGGGATCGCCGGCTTCACGCTCGTCGTCGCGCAGGAGCTGCGGCGCTACGGCGTCACCGTCAACTGCCTGGCCCCGAACGCGCGCACGCGGATGACCGAGGAGACCTTCGACGTGGGCGCGCCGCAGGAGGGCGCGTTCGACCCGCTCGACCCGGCCAACATGTCGGCCGTCGTCGTCGCGCTCTGCGCCGACGAGGCGCAGGCGATCACCGGTCAGGTCTTCCACGTCTGGGGCGGCGCCGTGAACGCGCTCCGCGGCTGGAGCGCGGGCGAGCTGTTCGACGCGCCGGAAGGCTGGGAGGCGGACGCGCTCCTCGGCGAGCTGCTCGCGCGCTTCCCCGACGGCGCGGCGCCGCCCGGGATGATCGCGGGAATGCAGGCGGCGGGCGGCCGCTCGCTGCGCGCCGCGCCGTGAGCGACCGCCGGCGCGTCTACCTGATGCGCCACGCCGAGGTGCGCTATTTCCAGGGCGTCCGCCCCGCGGACGTCCAGCTCACCGAGCGCGGTCGCGCCCAGGCGGAGGCGGCTCGCGACGCGCTCGCGCCGATCCGCTTCGACCGCGTCCTCACGAGCGGCCTGCCGCGCACGCTCGAGACGGCGCGGATCGTCGCGCCGTACGCCGAGCCGGAGGCGCGGCCCGCGTTGCGCGAGATCGAGAGCGGCGACATCCGCGGCGTCTCGGCCGCCGAGGTGCAGGCGATGATGACGAGCGCGTTCCGCGGCGTCGTGCCGCCCGAGTCGCGCTTTCTCGGCGGCGAGTCGATCGCCGAGCTGCTCGCCCGGGTCCTCCCGGAGCTGGACGCGCTCGTCGCCGATCCGGGGTGGGACGTCGTCCTGCTCGTCCTCCACGGCGGCGTCAACCGCGCGATCCTCAGCCGCGCCGTCGCCGGCGAGCCGGTCTTCCTCGGCGGGTTCGAGCAGGCGCCCGGCTGCGTCAACGTCCTCGACGTCGACGCGGCGGGCGAGTGGATCGTGCGGGCGGTCAACCACGTCTCGTACGACCCCGCCCACGCCGCCGCGCCGCGGACGACGACGATGGAGCAGCTCTGGGCCGACTATCTGGCCGCCCGCGACGCGAACTGACTGACGAGTCAAAATCGTCTAGGGTCCGTGTCGCCGGGAATGGGTCTCCTCGCTCTCGAGAACGCGCGGCTTCGCTTCGGCGGCATCGTCGCCCTCGACGACGTCTCGTTCGAGGTCGAGGAAGGCACGATCGCGGGTCTGATCGGGCCGAACGGCGCCGGCAAGACGACGGCGTTCAACGCGATCACCCGGCTCTACCGGCTCGACGGCGGCGACGTCCTCTTCGCCGGCCGCTCGCTGCGGCGCACCGCGCCGAGCCAGGTGATCCGGCTCGGGGTCGCCCGCACCTTCCAGAACGTCGAGCTGTTCCCGACGATGACCGTGCTCGAGAACGTGCTCGTCGGCGCGCACACGCAGAGCCGCTTCGCGCGCGAGCGCGACTCCAGGCGCCGCGCGCTCGAGACGCTCGAGTACGTCGGGGTCGCCAGCGTCGCCCACCGGCCGGCGAGCGGGCTCCCGTTCGGGACGCTGAAGCGGATCGAGCTGGCCCGCGCGCTCGCGTCGGGCCCGCGCCTGCTCCTGCTCGACGAGCCGGCGGGCGGGCTCAACCACGAGGAGGTGGCGGAGCTGGCCGCCTTCATCCGGCGGCTCCGCGACGAGCGTGGGCTGACCGTGCTGCTCGTCGAGCACCACATGAACCTCGTGATGGAGGTCTCGGATCACGTCCACGTGCTCAACTTCGGCCGCACGATCGCGAGCGGCCCGCCCGCCGAGGTCCAGCGCGACCCGGCGGTCGTCGAGGCCTACCTCGGCGGCGAGCTGGAGGGCGCGGCGTGACGGCTCTCCTGGAGCTGCGGGACGTGGAGGCGCGCTACGGCCAGGTCAAGGCCCTGCACGGCGTGTCGCTCGCGGTCGACGAGGGCCGCATCGTCGCGGTGCTCGGCGCGAACGGCGCCGGCAAGACGACGACGCTCCGCGCGATCTCGAACACCGTGCGCCGCAGCGGCGAGGTGCGCTTCGCGGGCCGCCCGCTCGGCCGCCGCGGCCCGGACGGGGTCGCACGGCTCGGGATCGCGCACGTCCCCGAGGGGCGAGGCACCTTCGCGGAGCTGACCGTCTGGGAGAACCTGCGCCTCGGCGCGTACACGCGCCGAGGCTCGCTCGGCGCCGACCGGGAGCGCGTGCTCTCCTACTTCCCCTGGCTCGCCGAGCGCCGCCATCAGGAGGCGGGGACGCTCTCGGGGGGCGAGCAGCAGATGCTCGCGCTCGCCCGCGCGTTCATGCAGCGGCCCCGCCTGCTCCTGCTCGACGAGCCCTCGCTCGGCCTCGCCCCCGTGCTCGTGACCGAGATCTTCCGGATCATCCGCGAGCTGAACGAGCAGGAGGGCCTGACCGTGCTCGTCGTCGAGCAGAACGCGCATCTCGCGCTCCAGGTCGCCCACTCGGCCTACGTGCTCGAGGTCGGCCGCGTCGCGCTCTCCGGCCCGAGCGCCGAGCTGCGCGCCCACGAATCCGTCCGCCGGAGCTACCTGGGCTACTGATGTCCACCGTCGCCGCCACCCAGCAGAACCGCCCGCTCCGGCTCGCCCTGCGGCCGGTCAACCTCGTGCTCGTCGCGGCGGCGGTCTTCCTGCTCGTCGGCTGCCTGCGCAGCGAGATCTTCGCCCAGCAGACCGTCGCCGGGCTCGCGCAGGGCGCCGTCTACGGCAGCCTGGCGCTCGCGCTCGTCCTCATCTACCGCGCAACCGAGGTGATCAACTTCGCCCAGGGAGAGCTGGCGATGGCAACGACGTACATCGCCTTCCAGCTGATCGAGTGGGGCGTTCCCTACTGGGCCGCGTTCTTCGCGACGCTCGCGATCGCGTTCGTGCTCGGCACGGCGATCGAGCTGCTCGCGATCCGGCCCGTCCAGCACAAGTCGGTGATCGCCGTCGTGATCGTCACCGTCGGCCTCTTCGTGCTGATCGACGGCCTCGTCACCTGGAAGTGGGGCGGCGACATCAAGTTCATGCCGGCCCCGTTCGGCCAGGAGGTCTACCACTGGGGCGGCGTCGCGATCTCGCGGCAGGACATCGGCACGCTCATCCTCTGCGTCGTCACCGTGCTCGGGCTCTGGGTGCTCTTCCGCTTCACGAAGCTCGGGCTCGGGATGCGGGCGGCGGCGCTCCGCCCCGCCGCCTCGGCGCTCGTCGGCGTCCGCGTCGACCGGATGCTCGCGATCGGCTGGGGGCTTGCGGCGGTGCTCGGCGCGGTCGCCGGGCTGATGACCGAGGCGAACCAGTTCATCCTGCAGCCGTCGCTGATGCAGGCGGTGCTGCTCTACGCATTCGCCGCCGCCGTGCTCGGCGGCCTCGAGAGCCCCGCCGGCGCCGTCGTCGGCGGCCTCCTGCTCGGCGTCTTCCTGAACCTCGTCGGCCAGTACGTGCACTTCGTGACGGCGCAGCTGCGGCTGCCGTTCGCGTTCGCGGTCCTGCTCGCGGTGCTGCTCGTCAAGCCGTCCGGGCTCTTCGGGAAGCGGACGGTGCGGAAGGTATGACGCTGCGGCGGCTCCTCCCCGGCCTCTCCGCCTCGCTCGCGGGCGCGGTCGTGCTGGCGCTGCTCCCCTTCGCGCTGAGCGAGTTCCACACCGCGCTCGCCGCGCAGGTCGGGATCTTCTTCGTCGCGGTGCTCGGCCTGAACATCCTCACCGGCTACTCCGGCCAGATCTCGATCGGCCACGGCGCGTTCATGGCGATCGGCGGCTACACGACCGCGATCCTCTCGCGCGACCACCACACGAACCTCGTGCTCACGATGCTGGCCGCGTTCGCGATCTGTTTCGTCTTCGGCCTGCTGCTCGGGCTGCCGGCGCTGCGGCTCTCCGGCGTCTACCTCGCGCTCGCGACCTTCGCGCTCGCCGTCTCGGTGCCGCAGGTCGCGCTCAAGTTCGACCGCTTCCTCGGCGGCTCCAACGGCGTCCAGTCGCGCGAGACGGTGAGCCACACGTGGCTCTACGGCGCGAGCTGGACGGCCGCGGCGGTGCTCTTCGTCGTCGCCTGGCTCCTGCTGCGCGGCCGGGTCGGGCGCGCGTTCCGGGCGATCCGCGACAGCGAGGTGGCCGCGGTCTCGGCGGGGATCGCGCTGCCGATCTACAAGACGCTCGCGTTCGGCATCTCCGCCGCGTACGCGGGCGTCGCCGGCTCGCTCTTCGTGATGGGGACGAACGGCTTCGCGCAGCCGAACGAGTTTGACGTCGTCCTCTCGCTGCAGCTCCTCGTCGGCGCGGCGGTCGCCGGGCTCGGCTCGCTCTGGGGGATCCCGGTCGGGGCGGCGTTCGTCGCGCTCCTGCCGACGATCTCGAAGGACGTGCCGCTGCTCGGCTCCGCCCACGGCCAGGACGTCGTCTTCGGCCTGCTCGTCGTGCTCGTGATGCTCCTGCTCCCGCAGGGCTTCGCGGGCTTCCTCCGGACGCTCACCCGGCTGCGGCCGCGGGCGGGCGAAGGGACTTGAACCGAGAGTCAAAATTCTCTATCAATTCGGATCCCACCTCGTCATAATCGGCACACCCCACGTTTCGAGTTGGGTCAATACATCGTAGGAGGGCGAATGCGTAGCAAGCGTTTGGGAGCTCTCATCGGAGTCCTCGCGCTGGCGGGGATCATGGCGAGCGCGGCGGCGGGCGCTCACCGGGCAGACCCGGGGATCACGAAGACCTCGATCAAGATCGGCGGCACCTTCCCCCTGACGGGGCCGGCGTCCGCCTACAAGACGATCCCGGCGGCCGAGCAGGCGTACTTCGCGTACGTGAACTCGCGCGGCGGCGTCAACGGGCGCAAGATCAACTTCGAGGTCCTCGACGACTCGTACAGCCCGGCGAAGACGGTGCCGCTGACCCAGCAGCTCGTCGAGCAGGACAAGGTGTTCGCGATCCTCGGCAGCCTCGGCACCGCCCCGAACCTCGCGACGTGGGGCTACACGAACAGCCACAAGGTGCCGCAGGTGTTCCTCGCCACCGGCGACTCCTACTGGGGCTTCTGCGCGCACCGCGCCTGCCAGGGCGGCACGAAGCCGTACACGATCGGCTGGCAGCCCGACTACCCGGCCGAGGGGCGCCTGTACGGCAAGTACATCGCCAGCAACATGCCCAACGCGAAGATCGGGGTCATCTACCAGAACGACGCGTTCGGCAAGAACTACATCGCCGGCATGAAGCAGGGCCTCGGCAAGAAGAAGGGCCAGATCGTCGACACCGAGGGCTTCGCGGTGACCGACACGACGGTCACCCAGCAGATCCTCGCGCTCAAGGCGTCGGGCGCCGACACGCTCTTCATCGTCGCCACGCCGAGCCAGGCGATCGCGAGCCTCGTCACCGCGACGAAGATCGGCTGGAAGCCGACGACGTTCCTCGCGAACGTGTCCGCGATCCGGCCGTTCCTGCTCGCCGCGGCGAAGGCCGGCGCCGACCTCGACGGGCTGATCTCGTCGTCGTATCTCGCGAGCCCGACGACGCAGCCGAACCTGGCCGGGATGAAGCTCGGCAAGGCGATCATCGACTCGGTCGGCAGCGCCGACCTGTCGGCGGACTGGGCGGTCGGCGACTCGAACCTCGTCTACGGTCTCGCGGTCGCGTGGACGTTCGTCTACGCGCTCCAGCACGCCGGCAAGAACCCGACGCGCGCGAGCCTGATGAAGGCGCTGCACAGCATGAACACGACCAAGAACCCGTTCGTCTACCCGAAGATCCGGATCAAGACCTCGGCGAAGGACAACTTCCCGATCGAGCAGCTGGTCATGATCAGGTGGTCGGGTGGCGCGACCGGGGACTGGCATCCGTTCGGCAAGCTCCAGACGAGCGGCCGCTAGCCGCGACGCGCAGGGAATCGCAGGTCGCGACGGGGGAGCCTCGGCTCCCCCGTCGTATGTTCGAGTGATGCGTCTCGCGCTCGCAGCGGTCGCCGCAGCGCTCCTCGCGGCGGGCGCGGCGTCGGCGCACCCGGGGCCGCTCGGCCCGCCCCCGACGGCGCTCGACCGGCTCGTCCGGGCGGGGAAGCCGGTGTTCTGCGGCGGCCCGCGCAAGCGGCTGTTCGCCCTCACCTTCGACGACGGCCCGGGGCCCTGGACGGAGGGGCTGCTCGCGCTGCTCCGCCGCCGCCACGCGCCGGCGACGTTCTTCCTCGTCGGCAACCGCATCCCGCGCTGGCAGTCCTCGGCGCGCGCGGAGGCGGCCTACGGCGTCGTAGGGAACCACACGTGGTCGCACCCGCAGCTGAGCCGGCTGACGCCGCGCCGGGCGCGCGCGGAGCTGGTCTGGACGCAGCAGGAGCTGTGGAGGCGGCTCGGCGTCCGCTCGCGGCTCTTCCGGCCGCCCTACGACCGGATCGGGACGCGGGCGACGCGGATGCTCCACGCGCTCCACCTCCTCGACGTGCGCTGGAACGTCGATCCCGGCGACTCGTTGCCCGGAGCCCGCCCGGGCCGGGTCACGCGCGCCGCGGTCGCCGGCTTGAAGCCGGGCGCGATCGTGATCCTCCACGAAACCCATCCCTGGACGGTGCGGGTGGTGCGGGCGATCCTCGACGCGGCGGCGAAGCGGCACCTGCGGCCGGTGACGGTGCCCGAACTCCTCGAACGCGACCCGCCCGACCCCTCGCGGAGCTGCTACTCCTGACCGCCCTCGCGAGCCAAGTTGCAAATTGCAACTTGTTCCCCGGAGGACCGAGCCGCCCGCTTCGACCCGCAAGTTGCAATTTGCAACTTGGCGGTCAGGGGTCGAGTGCGGCCGGGTCGGTGACGGGCGCGCGGCAGGCGAAGCGCTCGCACGCGTAGACCGCCGGCAGCCCGCCGACGAGCCCCTTCCCGGCGAGCAGCGGCACGTCGTCGGCCGGACCGTGCGCGACGACGGCGTTCGGGTCGAAGCCGGCGAGCGCAGCCCGGGCGACCTCGCTGCGCGCCCCGCCGGCGGTGGCGACCTCCCGCGGCGGCGAGAGGTGGAGGTCGAGCGCGCAGAGCGCCCAGCCGAACGCGGAGGGCGCGCGCACGAGGATGTCGCGGACGAGCCGCAGCACCGCGACGCCGCGCCGCTCCAGCTCGTCGTCGCCCCAGAGCCGCGCGAGCCGGAGCAGGACGAACGCGAGCATCGAGTTGCCGGACGGCGTCGGGTTGTCGTCGAACCCCTTCTGGCGCGCCACGAGCGCCTCCGCGTCGTGCGGGGCGAGGAAGAAGCCGCCGCGCTCGTCGTCGGCGAACAGCTCGACGGCGAGCAGCGCGAGCCGTCGCGACTCGCGCAGCCAGCGCAGCTCGCCGGTGGCGACGTGCAGCTCGTAGAGGCCGTGCGCGACGTTCGCGTAGTCGTCGAGATAGCCGGTTCCCTTCGCGACGCCGTCGCGCCAGGTCCGGTGCAGGCGCTCGCCGTCGGAGAGCGGGCCGAGCAGGAACTCCGCGAGCGCCGTGGCGGCGGCGAGCCAGTCGTCGCGGTCGAGCCGCCGGCCCGCCTCGGCGAGCGCCGCGAGCAGCAGCCCGTTCCACGACGCGATCGCCTTGTCGTCGCGGGCCGGCTGCGGCCGCCGCTCGCGGACGGCGAGCAGCGCCGCGCGCTCCTCCTCGCCCAGCGTGCCGCGGAGGACGGAGCGGCCGTGCTCGAACGGCTGCAGGAGCGACTCGCGGCCCGGCCCGAGCGCCGCCTCCAGCTCCGCCGCCGTCCACGTGAAGGTGAGCCCCTCGACGCCGTCGGTGTCCGCGTCCTGGGCGGACGCGAACCCGCCGCCCGGCAGCGTCAGCTCGCGCAGGACGTAGCCGAGCGTCTCCTCGACGACGGCGCGGTAGCGCTCCTCGCCGGTCAGCACGAACGCGTGCAGGTAGGGCGGGACGAGCAGCGCGTTGTCGTAGAGCATCTTCTCGAAGTGGGGCACGAGCCAGCGCTCGTCGACCGAGTAGCGGTGGAAACCGCCGCCGACGAGGTCGTACATGCCGCCCGCCGCCATCCCGTCGAGGGTGGCGAGCGCCGGCCCGAGCGCGCCGCGCCGCAGCAGGAACTCGAGCGCGGAGGCGGGCGGGAACTTCGGCGCGTGCCCGAACCCGCCCCACTCCGGGTCGACCTGCGCGCGCAGCGTCGCCACGGCGCCGTCGAGCAGCTCGGCGGTGAGCGGTTCCCGCGACGCCGCGGCCGCACCGCCGCGGCGCAGCGCGTCGACGAGCGACTCGGCCTGGGCGGCGACGTCGTCGCGGCGCTCGCGCCACGCCTCCGAGACGGCGACGAGCAGCTGCCGGAACGAGGGCAGCCCGTGCCGCGGCTCGGGCGGGAAGTAGGTGCCGCCGAAGAACGGCTCCCCGTCGGGGGTGACGAAGACGGTCATCGGCCAGCCGCCCTGCCCGGTCAGCGCGACGACGGCGTCCATGTAGACGGCGTCCACGTCCGGCCGCTCCTCGCGGTCGACCTTGACGTTGACGAAGCGCTCGTTCATCACCTGCGCGGTCGCCTCGTCCTCGAACGACTCGCGCTCCATCACGTGGCACCAGTGACACGAGGAGTAGCCGACCGAGACGAGCAGCGGCACGTCGCGCCGCCGGGCCTCGCCGAACGCCTCCTCGCCCCACGGGAACCAGTCGACCGGGTTCCCCGCATGCTGGAGGAGGTACGGGCTCGTCTCCTGCGCGAGGCGGTTCATCCGCCCAGGGTAAGCGCGGCAGCTACCCGGCCGACTCGATCGCCCGGTCGAGGAGCCTCAGGCAGAAGCCGGGGAAGGTCATCAGATCCTCGAGATTGGTCGCGCTCGAGGTCAGCGCCACGAGCGCGCTCCTGCTCTCCTGGTGCACGCCGAGCACGGCCTGGTAGGAGAACGTGGCGCCCGCGTGCTCGCTGACCGTGCCCGCCGGCAG
This sequence comes from Gaiellaceae bacterium, assembly GCA_035688315.1. GTDB lineage: Bacteria > Actinomycetota > Thermoleophilia > Gaiellales > Gaiellaceae > Palsa-739. Next base: position 18,639 of record DASSND010000042.1, read on the forward strand.
CGTCGTGTTGCGCCAGCCGAGCGCCTGCCGGAAGCGCGGCGGGCTCACGTCGGTGCCGGGGAGCGCGTAGCCGTCGGGCCACTCGAACTCCGTCTCGCGCGCGCGCCGCAGGTCGGCGGTCAGCTGCGAGTCGTCGTCGGCGAGGTTCGCCTCGGCGAAGGTCAGCATGTCGTCCATCGTCGAGCGGATCCCGCCCTGCGGGAGCATGATCCCCCAGAGCCAGACGTTCGAGGGCGTCCCGTCCTCGTAGTAGCCGCGGACGAGGCGGCGGTCCTGCTCCTCGGTGAGCGTGTACGTCGTGTCCTTCAGGCCGAGCGGCTCGCAGATGTGCCGCTTCAGCAGGATCTCGTACGGCTCGCCGGCCGCGACCTCGAGGATGTGCCCGAGCATGCTCAGCCCGGTGCGCGAGTACTCCCAGCCGCTGCCGCGCGGGCGCGCCAGCTCGGCCTCCCGGATCTCCTCCTCGAGGTGCTCCTTCCCGTAGCGCTCGTAGTAGGTGTAGTTCGCGAAGTCGCCCGAGGCGACGGCCTCGTCGACGAGCCGTGCCAGCACCTTCCCGTTGCCGTCCAGGCCGGAGCTGTGGGTCGCGAGGTCGAAGACGGTGATCTCGGCGATCTCCGGCTTCAGCTCCAGGTCGGGGAAGAACGAGGCGATCGTGTCGTCGAGCGCGAGCACGCCGCGGGAGACGAGCACCGAGAGCAGGGCGGTGGTGTAGACCTTCGAGACCGAGCCGATCTCGTAGAGCGTCTCCTCGTCCGGGAGCGGCGCGTACCTCGCGTCGGGGGAGCGGAACGCCCTGACGTCGCGCGTGCCGTTCCGCGTCAGGCCGACGATCAGCGTCAGCTCCTTCCGCGCCGCCGCGTACTCCCGCCCTTCGCGCTCGATCTGCTCGAGGACGGTCTCGGTCACGCGGGGACGACCCCCTTCGGCGGCTCTTCGCCCAGCAGGTGCCGGACGAAGTAGTCCAGGCGCTTGCGGACGAAGTACGTGCCGTGCGCGGACATGCTGTGGTCGGCGTTCGGCAGGATGACCAGGTCGAAGTCCTTGTCGGCCTCAAGCAGCGCGTCGACCAGGCGCATCGTCCCGTGCGGCACGGCGTTGTCGTCCATCTCGCCGTGCATCAGCAGCAGCTTGCCCTCGAGCTTCGCGGCATGGGTGGCGTTGGCGTGCTCGACGTAGTCGAACTCGTCGACGAGCCCGAAGAACTTCTCGCCCCACCACGCGTGGTTGAGCCGGTCGTCGTGGTCGCCCGAGGACGAGACGGCGGCCGCGAAGAAGTCCGGGCGCGTGAGGAGCGCCCGCGTCGACATGTAGGCGCCGGCCGAGTGCCCGTAGACGCCGACGCGCTCGAGATCCATCCAGGGGCGCGTCTCCGCGAGCTGCCGGATCGCCGCGACGAGGTCGTCGACGTTGTCGCCGTCGCGCACCAGCCGCGTGTGGTCCTGGAACGACTTGCTGCGCAGCGCGGTGCCGCGGGTGTCGACGGCGACGCCGACGAAGCCGAGCGCGGCGTAGCCGGCGAGCGTGAGGTCGGCGACCATCAGCCCGCCGGAGAGCGGGAAGCGCATCGCCGTCGTGCTGATCTGCGGGCCCGGGTAGACCTCGTTGACCACGGGGTAGCTCTTCTCCGGGTCGAAGTCGTGCGGCGTGTAGACGTGCGCGTAGAGGTCGGTGACGCCGTCGGCGGCCTTGACGACGACGCGCTCGGGAGGCCGCCAGCCGGCGTCGTACAGCGCGGAGGCGTCGGCGCGCTCCAGCTCCAGCACGACCTCGCCGGAGCGGTCGCGGAGGACCGAGACGGTGGGAGTGTCGTAGCGTGAGGTGACGTCGACGAAGTAGCGGCCGGTCGGCGACGGGGCGGGATCGTGGTCGAGCCCGTCCGCGGTGATCGCCTCGATCTCGCCGCCGTCGAGCGAGACCGCGTAGATCTCCTGGATGTAGGGGTCGCTGCCGGGGGCGCGGCCCGCGCCGGTGAAGACGACGCGGCGCTCGGCCTCGTCGACCGAGACGACGTGGCGGACCTGCCACTCGCCGGAGGTCAGCGCCCGCCACTCCCCGTCGGGGGAGTGCAGCCAGAGGTGGCCCCAGTCGCTGCGCTGCGACCACCAGAGCACCTCGCCGGTCGAGAGCGTGCGCACCTCGCAGAACTGGTGCTGCGGGCCGAACGTGACGTGGGTCTCGCTTCGCTCCTCCAGGATCTCCCGCAGCTCGCCGGAGCCGGGATCGAGCTCGTTCAGCCAGACGTTGCGGTCGCCGCGGTCGCTCGAGATCACGTAGACCTTGGAGCCGTCGCCCGCCCACCAGACCCAGCCGTAGCCGATCGCGGGAATGAACGGGGTCAGGAACGGCTCGTGCTCGGCCTTGACGGCCTCGCCGGACGCGGCGTCGAAGACGAAGTAGTCCGACGTCGCGAGGTCTTCGAGCGGGTCTCCCGGGAGCGCGTAGCGGTAGCTGTAGGCCTGCGGGCGGCCGCCGTCGGCCGGGGTCGAGCGCAGGAGGTGCATCGTCCCCACCCGGCGCTGGTCGAGGCGATGCGTGACGAACCGGCTCGAGTCGGGCGACCAGACGACGAGCGGCGGCAGCGTGATGCCGTGGTTCTCCTGCAGCGACAGCACCGCGAACTCGGGCAGCCCGCCGTAGTCGAAGCCGCGGACTCCGTCCGTCGTGAGCTGTCGCACCTCGTCGCTCGCGAGGTCGCGGACGTAGAGGTTGTGGTCCTCGCTCCCGACGGCCCAGCGCCCGTCCGGGGACGGTGTCTCGTCGGCGCGCGCCGGCCCGAGGATCCTGGCCTCGTAGGTGTCGAGGTCGACCTCCACGCGCTGCTCGAGCGCGCTGCCGCGCAGGAGGCTCGCGTCGAGGTCGGTGATCGTGAGCGGCAGCGCGCCGGCCTCGAGCGGCGACTCGAGCAGCTCGCCCAGCACCGCCGCGAGGCGGGCGTGGTCGAACGCCGGCCGCTTCGTCCTCGTCGCGGCGTCGACGAAGACGAACTCCGTCCCGGCCGAGGTCGTGTTCGCGTACCAGAACGTGTCGGTGTCGCGGAGCCAGTTCGGCCGCGCCTGGGGCGATTCGACCAGCGCCGCCATCCCGCGCGGGAACAGGCTCAGCGCCTTCGCGTACCGCGCCGCCATGTCGATCGGCGGCCGGGCAACAGTGTCAAGATCTGGCATACCCGACTAAGACACTACAACGCTCGCGCCCCGGACTCAACGCGCGGCGGAAGCCGACCGCGACGCTACGACGCGCCCCAGCCGGCCTTCTGCGCGAGGTCGTCGACGATCGCGGGCAGGAAGGTGCGCTGGAGGCTGATGTGCCCGTGGCCGCCGAGCACGTGCAGGTCGGCCCCGGGCACCCGCGCGGCCATCCAGACCGAGTGGTCGCTCGAGACGAACGCGTCCAGCGCGCCCGTCCAGAAGGCCACCGGCGTCGTCACCGAGCCCAGGTCGAAGCCCCAGGGCGTCGTCAGCGCGATGTCGTCCTCGAGCCAGCCCTCGATCCCGCGCTCGAGGCCTTTGCTCCAGCCCTGTGCGTAGCGCTCCGCCGACTCGGTGGTCATGAAGTGGCGGTCGACCTCCGGGATCGCGTCCTCGAAGGTCGCGATGAACTCCTCCACCGGACGCGCGCGGAGGATCGGGCCGTGCTCCTCGAGCCACGGCCGCACGGCGTCCTCGCCCTGGTCGGCGAGCGCCCACTCCTCGTGGTTCGACGGCGCCATGCCCGCGTAGTAGTCGAGGCCCTCGGCGTCCCGCGGGGCGGGGCTGACGACGACGGCGGCCGCGCGGCACGAGGGCGCGAGCGCCGCGGTGGCCAGCGAGTGCCCGCCGCCGCCCGAGCAGCCCGTACTCACGAACTCGGTCACGCCGAGCCGCCTGGCGACCGCCTCGTTGTCGGCCGCGACGTCGGCCATGCGGCGGCCCGGATTCGGCGTGCTCCGCCCGTAGCCGGGCCGGAGCGGGATCAGGAGCCGCAGGCCGAGGCGATCGACGACGCCGGCGAGGAGCGGGTCCGGCGCCGGGCTGCTCGGCGTCCCCGGCTGGTGCAGGAGCGCGCGCTCGCCCTCCCCGTAGAGCAGCACCTCGCAGTCCCGCCCGTCGGGCAGCGGGACGAGCTCCCAGGTCCAGTCGCGATCGGTCACAACCACTAGCGTACGCAGGAGCCACCCGCGGACACGGAGGAACCGATGACGACGCTCGACAACCGTCCCCGCACCGCCCTGCTCGTCGTCGACATGCAGAACGGCGTCGTCGCGAACGCCTGGGAGCGCGACCGCGTGGTCGCGAACATCCGCGCGCTCGTCGAGAAGGCGCGGGCCGAGGACGTCCCGGTCGTGTGGATCCAGCACAGGAGCGAGGAGCTGCCGGCGGGGTCGGAGCAGTGGGAGTACGTCCCCGAGCTGCAGCGCCTCGAGAGCGAGCCGCTCGTCCACAAGGAGTACGGCGACTCGTTCGAGGCCACCGAGCTGGAGCAGCTGCTCGCCGCGCGCGGCGTCGGCCGCGTCGTCGTCACGGGCGCGCAGACCGAGGCGTGCGTCCGCTCGACGCTCCACGGCGCGCTCGTGCGCGGCTACGACGCGACGCTCGTCGCCGACGCGCACACGACGGAGGACCTGCGCGAGTGGGGCTTACCGGTCTCGCCGGAGCAGTCGGTCGCCTACACGAACATGTACTGGGAGTGGGCGGAGGCGCCGGGCCGCAAGGGCGCGGTCGCGCCCACGGCCGAGATCGACTTCGCGGCGCCGTGAGCTACGCGTCGCTCGAGGTCGGCGCAGTCCATCGCAGCCGCTTCGGGCGGACGGTGCTCGAGGCGGACAACGTCTGGTTCACGCTGCTGACCTGCAACACGAACCCGATCCACTTCGACGCCGAGTACGCCGCCGCGACCGAGTGGGGCAGGCCGCTCGTCGACTCGACCTTCACGCTCGCGCTCGTGACCGGGCTCTCGGTCGAGGCGGTGTCCGAGCGCGGGGTCAACCTCGGCTGGCGCGAGGTGCGGCTGCCGGCGCCCGTGTTCGCGGGCGACACGATCCGCGCCGAGACGGAGGTGCTGGAGAAGCGGGAGTCGCGGTCGCGGCCCGGGTTCGGCGTGGTGACGGTGCGGACGCGCGGGCTGAACCAGCGCGACGAGGTCGTGATCGAGTTCGAGCGGTCGATCCTGCTGCCGCTGTGATCGAGACAGAACGTCTGCTGCTGCGGAAGCCGCGGCTAGATATCGTCTGGGAGCATCCGCGATGAGTTTCGTCCCGCTCGCGGGCGTCCGGGTCGTCGACGTGACGGCGTCGCTCGCCGGGCCGACGTGCACGCAGCTCCTGGGCGCGCTCGGCGCCGACGTCGTCAAGGTCGAGCCGCCCGGCGGCGACCACGCGCGCGCCTGGGGGCCGCCGTTCGTCGACGGGATGGGCGCGCTCTTCTTCGCGGCGAACGCGGGCAAGCGCTCCGTCGTGCTCGACCTCCGGGAGGATCGCGACGAGCTGCTCGCGCTCGTGGACGACGCGGACGCGATCGTGCTCAGCCTGCGTCCCGGGCTCGCCGAGGAGCGCGGGCTCGACGCGGAGACGCTGCGCGCCCGCAACCCGCGGCTCGTCCACTGCACGATCGAGGCGTACGGCCGCGGCGGGCCGCTCTCCGACCGGCCGGGCTACGACCCGCTGCTGCAGGCCGCGTCCGGGATCATGAGCGTGACCGGCGAGCGGGACGGGCCGCCCGTCCGCGTCGGCGTCTCGCTGCTCGACTTCGCGACCGGTCAGTGGGCGGCGATCGGAATCCTCGCCGCGCTGCTGGAGCGCGAGCGCGACGGCCGCGGGCGCACGGTCGACACCTCGCTCTACGAGACGGCGCTCTACGCGATGTCGTCGCACGTCGCGGGCTTCGCGGCGAGCGGCGAGACGGCGGGCCGGCACGGCTCCGCCTTCCCGCTGATCGCGCCCTACGAGCTGTTCCCGACGAGCGACGGCGCCGTGATGGTCGCCGCGGGCAGCGACGGACTCTGGCAGCGGCTGCGCGGCGCGCTCGGCCTGCCCGACGACGAGCGCTTCCGCACGAATCCCGAGCGGGTGCGCAACCGCGACGCGCTCGCCGAGACGATCTCGGCGGTGCTCCGGACCCGCACGAGCGCGGAGTGGGAGGCGCTCCTGACCGAGGCGGGCGTCCCGGTCTCGCCGGTGCGCGACGTCGCGGAGGCGGTCGCGCACGCGCAGACCGAGGCGCTCGGGATCCTGCAGCGGCTCGGCGGCGGCACGACGGTCGCGCCGCCGCTCCGCTTCGACGGCGAGCGCCCCGCCTACCCCTCGCCGCCGCCGCGGCTCGGCCAGGGGCCGGCGCGGTAGACGTAGCCCTCGAGGCGGCGCCCGAGCACGCCTTCCAGCCACTCCGAGGTCGCGACGAGCGCGTCGAGATCGGCGCCCGTCTCGACGCCCTCGCCCTCGAGCAGGTAGACGAGATCCTCGGTCGCGACGTTGCCGGTCGCGCGCGGCGCGTACGGGCAGCCGCCGAGGCCGCCGATCGACGCGTCGAGCACGCGCGCGCCCGCCTCGAGCGCGGCGAGGCAGTTCGCGTAGCCCGTGTTGCGCGTGTTGTGGCCGTGGAAGCCGTCCGCGCCCGCCCGCTCGACGAGACCGCGCACCGCCGACGGGGTCGCGACGCCGATCGTGTCGGCGAGCACCACCTCCGCGCGGCCGGCGAACCGCGCCGCCAGCTCCGCGACGGCACCCGGGTCGACCCGCCCCTCGAACGGGCAGCCGAAGCAGCAGGAGATCGTCACCGTCGCGGGCGTCTCCCCCGCCGCCGCGAGGATCGCCTCCACCCGCTCGAGCGCCTCGGCGAGGGTCGCGTTCCCGTTCGCGCGGTTGAAGCTCTCGGTCGCCGCGAAGGTCGCGTTCACGCGATCGAGCCCGGTCGCGGCGAAGCGCTCCCAGCCGCGCAGGTTGAGGACGAGCCCGGACAGCTCCGTCCCCGCGCGGCGCCCGGCCCGCTCGACCACCTCCTCGGCGCCCGCCATCTGCGGGACGCGGTCGTCGCGGACGAAGCTCACCGCCTCCACCCGCGGCAGCCCCGCCGCCGCGAGCCGGCCGACCAGCTCGGCGCGCGTCTCCGGGGTCAGCTCGTCCGCCTCGTTCTGGAGCCCGTCGCGCGGCCCGACGTCGCACAGGATCACCGCCACGGCGGTGAGCGTAGTTGCTTCGGATGCGTCGGCGCGAGCGAGCCCGTACCCTGCCGTTCGTGCACCCGTCCGCGTCGTTCAGCGCCGCGATCCGCGTCCGCATCGACAACCGCCCCGGCGCGTTCGCGCGGCTCGCGGTCGCGATCGGCGAGGCGGGCGGGCTGCTCGGCGCGATCGACCTCGTCCGCGTCGAGCGCTCGACAAAGATCCGCGACGTCAACGTCCTCGCCGACGACGAGCGCCACCTCGACGCGATCGTCGAGGCGGTCCGGGGCGTCCCCGGCGTCGAGGTCGTCAACGTCTCCGACCGCGTCTTCCTCGCCCACCTCGGCGGCAAGCTCGAGGTGCGCGCCCGCTCGCCGCTGAAGACCCGCGAAGACCTCTCGATGGTCTACACCCCGGGCGTCGCCCGCGTCTCGCGCGCGATCGCCGAGGACCCGGAGAAGGTCTGGAACCTGACGATCAAGCGCAACACGGTCGCGGTCGTCACGGACGGCAGCGCCGTGCTCGGGCTCGGCGACATCGGCCCGGAGGGGGCGCTGCCGGTGATGGAGGGCAAGGCGGTCCTGTTCAAGGAGTTCGCCGGCGTCGACGCGTTCCCGATCTGCCTCGCGACGAAGGACGTGGACGAGATCGTCCGCACCGTGCAGGCGATCGCGCCCGCGTTCGGCGGCGTCAACCTGGAGGACGTCTCGGCGCCGCGCTGCTTCGAGATCGAACGGCGGCTGCGGGAGAGCCTCGACGTCCCCGTCTTCCACGACGACCAGCACGGGACGGCGATCTGCGTGCTCGCCGCGCTCCTGAACGCGCTCCGCGTCGTCGGCAAGCGGCTCGAGGACGTGCGGATCGTGACCACCGGCTGCGGCGCCGCCGGGATCGCGGTCACGCGGATCCTCCAGAGCGCGGGCGCGCGCTGGATCGTCGGCTGCGACGAGGACGGCGCGCTCTACCGCGGCCGGCCCGGGCTCGACGGGGCGAAGCGGGAGTACGCGGAGACGACGAACCCCGACGACCTGCGCGGCACCGCCGACGAACTGCTCGCCGGCGCGGACGTCTTCCTCGGCCTCTCGGTGCCGGGCGCGATCTCGGTCGAGGGCGTGCGGCGGATGGCGCCGCGTGCGATCGTCTTCGCGCTCGCGAACCCCGCCCCGGAGATCGCGCCGGAGGCGATCGAGGGCCTCGCCGAGGTGATCGCGACCGGGCGCAGCGACTACCCGAACCAGATCAACAACGTGCTCGCCTTCCCCGGCGTCTTCCGCGGCGCGCTCGACGTGCGGGCGCGGACGATCGACGACGGGATGGAGGTCGCGGCGGCCCGCGCGATCGCGGCCGCGATCGCCGACGACGAGCTGTCCGCCGACTACGTCGTCCCGAGCGTCTTCAACCGTGCCGTCGCGCCGTCCGTCGCGGCCGCGGTGGCCGAGGCGGCCGAGCGGAGCGGCGTCGCCCGCCGCGCCGCGCCGACGACGCCGGTGCAGAACATCGTCTAACGCGTCCCCAGCTCGATCCCGAGCAGGCGCGGCAGCGCCGCTCCCGCGCGCGCCCAGGCGGGGCCGCGGCCGCCGTGCTCCTCCGCCTCCTCGCACGCGAGGATCGAGGCGCGGACGAGCCCGCCGCCGGCGCGCCGGAGCGGCTCGCCGGGCAGGCGCGGCACGCTGCGGGTCGCGAGCGGCAGCCGCCTCCACTCGTCGTCGGCGTCGAGGACGAGCGAGGCGAGGATCCGGCCGCCGAGCCAGCTCGGGCCGACCCCGTGGCCGGAGTAGCCGGCGCCGTAGTGGATCCGCGTGCCCGGCTTCGTGCCGAAGAACGGCAGGTGGTCGGCGGAGACGTCGATCGGCCCGCCCCACGCGCGCTCCACCCGCGCGGCCGCCAGGCCCGGAAGCAGCCGCCGCAGCCCCGCCTCGGCGCGCGCCGCCGCCGGGCGGTCGTGCGAGAGCCGCGAGCCGACGCGTCCGCCCCAGCCGATCGGCCCGCTGCCGCTCCCCATCAGCACGCGCCCGTCCCGGGTCGTGCGGCAGTAGTGGAGGAACATCCGTCCGTCGACGACCGCCTCGCCGCCCGTCCAGCCGATCTCGGCCAGCAGGTCGGGCGCCGGCTCGGTGAGGACGACGTAGGAGCTGAAGTTCGTCAGGCTGCGCGACGCGGGCCGCCAGCCCGTCAGCGCCGCGTTCGTCGCGAGCACGACCTGCTCCGCCTGCAGGACGCCGCCGGCGGTCTCCAGCTCGTTCGGGACGCCCGGCGAGAGGCGGCGCACGCGCGTGCCCTCGTGCACGTCGACGCCGGCGTCGAGCGCCGCGCGGCGGAGCGCGCGCACGAGCAGGCCGGGATGGACGGTGGCGCCGTCCGGGAAGAAGACCCCCTCGCGGAACGCGGGAGAGGCGAGCCGGCGCGCCAGCTCGTCCCTCGAGAGCGGAACCGCCTGCTCGGGCCGGCCGACGCCCGCCGCCGCGGCGACGGCGCGCTCGACCGCCGCGTCCTGCGCCGGCGCCGCCGAGACCATCAGCATCCCGCCCTCGCGCAGCCAGACGTCCTCGCCCCGCGACTCGGCCCAGGCGCGGATCCCGGGGACGACCGCCTCGCCGGCGCCGGCGAGCGCGAGCGCCCGCTCCTCGCCGAGCACCGGCAGCAGCGACGCGAGCGCGGCCCAGTAGCCGTGCAGGAAGCCGCCGTTGCGGCCGCTCGGCCCGTGCCCGCAGATCTCCGCCTCGAGCAGCGTCACGCGCAGGTCGGGCGCCCGCTCCTTCAGCGCAAGCGCCGCCCAGAGGCCGGTGTAGCCGCCGCCGACGATCGCCACGTCGGTGCCCGCGTCGCCGCGAAGCGGCGGCGCCGGCGCGAGGTCGCCCTCGGCCGCGAGCGCCTCCTCCAGCCACCAGGAGGGCAGCCGCGGCTCGGCCGTGAGCGTCACGCCCGCCTGGCGCGGCGGTTCTGCCAGAGGACGTTCGCGAGCATCCCGACGACCGCGATCGCGAAGATCGCCGTCCCGATCACGTTGATCTGCGGCGGCACCGCCACGCGCGCCGCCCCCCAGACGAAGAGCGGGAACGTCGTCACCGCGCCCGCGTTGAAGTACGTGATCACGAAGTCGTCGATCGAGAGCGCGAACGCGAGCAGCCCGCCGGCGAGGATCCCGGGCGCGATCAGCGGCAGCGTCACCCGCCAGAACGTGACCAGCTCGTTGGCGCCGAGGTCCATCGCCGCCTCCTCCAGGTGCCGGTCGAAGCCGACGAGCCGCGCCCGCACCGTCACGACGACGTACGAGATGTTGAACATGATGTGCGCGATCAGGATCGTCCCGAAGCCCTGCGGGATCCTCCAGTTGAGGAAGAGGGTCAGGAGCGAGGCGCCCATCACGATCTCGGGCGTCGCCATCGGCACGAAGATCAGCAGGTTCGTCGTCGCGGAGCCGCGGAAGCGGTAGCGGACGAGCGCCAGCGCGATCAGCGTCCCGAGGATCGTCGCGCAGACGCTCGAGGCGAGCGCGATCTCGATCGACACCTTCACCGCGCCCGACACGCCCGGGTAGCCGAACGGGTTCTCCCAGTTCTTCAGCGTGAAGCCCCGCCAGGTGAAGTTGAAGCGGCCGAGCGGGTCGTTGAACGAGAACGCGATCACGACGCCGATCGGGACGAACAGGTAGGCGAGCGCGACGAGCGCGTAGACGTCGAGCAGGTGCCGGCGCACGAACCGCCAGGCGCGCAGCCCGGCCGAGAGCTGCGTCCGCGGCTCGAGCGCGACCTCGAGCGTCGTCATGCCGCGGCCGCCGCCGTCGTCAGCCGGTCGGTGCCGAGCAGGCGCGCGAACACCAGCACGAGCAGGAGGATCGCGCCCATCAGCACGAACGAGAGCGCCGCCGCGGTCGGGTAGTTCCGCAGCGAGAGGAACTGCGACTGGATGACGTTCCCGATCATGTACTGCTGCGGCGTCCCCAGGAGCTGGGCGTTGATGAAGTCGCCCGCCGCCGGGATGAACGTGAGCAGCACGCCGGCGAACACGCCCGGCAGCGAGAGCGGCAGCGTCACGCGCGAGAACGACACGACCGGGTTCGAGTAGAGGTCGCCCGCCGCCTCGATCAGCCGCTGGTCGACCTGCTCGAGGCTGACGTAGAGCGGCAGCACCATGAAGGGCAGGAAGTTGTAGGTGATGCCGGCGATCACGGCGGCCGAGGTGGCGAGCAGCCTCCCGTCGGCCCCGAGGATGTGCAGGTCGCGCAGCACGGCGACGACCGGGCCGCCGTCGGCGAGGATCGTCTCCCAGGCGAGCGTGCGGATCAGGTAGGTGACGAAGAACGGCGCGATCACGAGCAGCAGGAACAGGTTCTTCCAGCGGCCGCCGCGGAAGGCGATCCAGTACGCGAGCGGGTAGCTGATCGCGAGCGCTGCCGCCGTCGCGATCCCCGCGTACTCGAGCGAGCGGACGAAGTGGGTCTGGTAGGTCGTGACCGCGTCGCTGAAGTTCGACCACGCCCACCCGAACGAGAAGAGCGGGAAGAGGCCCTGCGAGAGGGCCATCTTCGCCAGGTACCACATCGGGACGACGAAGAAGACGACGAGCCACGCCGTCCCGGGAGTGAGCAGCGCGTACGGCGTCGCCCACTTCGAGCGGTGGAAGAACCGGCCCATCTACGCGCCGATCAGGTTCTGGAAGTCCTGCTTGTAGTTCGAGTCGTTGAGCGCCGCGCCGTCGAACATGTGCGTCTTCGCGAGCAGCGAGGCGGGCGGGAAGATCAGCGGGTTCTTCGCCACCGCCGGGTCGCTCTTCTCGAGCACCTCCGCGGCGCCCTGCACCGGGCAGATGTAGTTGACGTAGTCCTCGACCTCGGCCGCGATGTCCGGCTTGTAGAACCAGTCGGCGAGGACGGAGGCGGCGTACGCGTTGCCGCCCTTCGGGATCAGCATCTGGTCGGTCCAGATCATCGCCCCGGTCGTCGGCGCCGCCCACTTCAGGCCCGGGTGGTCGGCCTGGAGCTGCACCATGTCGCCCGACCACGCGAAGCACGCCCACACGTCGCCCTTCGCCAGGAGCGGCGCGTAGTCGTTGCCGGTGAACTGCCGCACCTGCCCGGACTCGACGGCGGCCTTGATCCGCGCCACGGCCGCGTCCCACGTCTTCTTCGTCACGTGCGACGGGTCGTCGCCGTTCGCGAGCATGACGAGGCCCATCGTGTCGGCCATCTCGGTGAGGAGCGTCACCTTCCCCTTGAGCTTCGGGTCGGTGAGGAGCTTGTCGACCGAGTCGATCTCGTAGCCGACCTTGTCCGGGTCGTAGCCGATGCCGGTCATCCCGGACTGCCACGGCAGGCTGTAGGAGCGGTCCTCGTCCCAGCTCGGGTGCGCGAGCGAGGGCTGGAGGTTCTTGAAGTTCGGCATCGCCGACTTGTCCCACTGCTCGAGCCAGCCGAGCTGGATCATCCGCTGCGGCAGGCCGGAGGAGTCGGTGAGCACGACCAGGTCGCGGCCGACCTTCTGGCCCTGCGAGAGCGGCCCCTCGATCTTCCCGAAGAACGAGTCGTTGTCGTTGATGTCCTCGATGTAGCGGACGGTCGTGCCCGGGTGCGCCCGCTCGAACTGCTGCAGCGACGGGTGGGTCTTCTTCTTCTCGTTGACGTCGATGTAGAGCGGCCAGTTCGAGAAGGTGATCGTCTTCGGCAGCGTCTCGGCGGCCGTGGTGGAGCCGCCGCCGGCCGCCGCGGCCGCGGTGGACGAGCCGCCGCCCCCGCCGCCGCAGGCGGCGAGCAGGCCGGGGACGGTGAGGAGCGAGCCGCCGGCCGCGGCTCTGCGGAGAAAGGCTTGGCGAGACAGGCGATCAGGCATCGGAACCCTCCTGGGCGTCGACGACGAACGTGCAGTCCGGGCTCCAACCGAGCGTCAAGCGCTCCCCCGGCACGACCCCTCGTGCTCCCGGACGGTCGTTCTGGACGTAGACCGTCACGGCTCCCGCGGGCGTGTCGACGACGTACTGCGTCGAGACGCCGATGTAGGCGCTCTCGGCGACCGTGCCCGAGAGCGTGTTGACCTCGCCGCCGCCCACGCGCAGCTTCTCCGGGCGGACGCCGATGCTGACCGGCCCGGTGCGGCCCGCGAGCACGTCCCTCGGCACGTGCACCTCGCTCCCCTCGGCGAGCCGGACGCGGTCCTCGCCGCAGACCGTGCCCGTGAGGAGGTTCGAGACGCCGAGGAACCCGGCGACGAAAGCGGTGTGCGGACGCTCGTACAGCTCGCTCGGGGAGCCGAGCTGCTCGATCCGCCCGCCGTTCATGATCACGATCCGGTCGGCCATCGTCATGGCCTCCTCCTGGTCGTGCGTGACGTGCACGAACGTGATCCCGACCTCGTGCTGGATGCGCTTCAGCTCGAGCTGCATCTCCTTGCGCAGCTTCAGGTCGAGCGCGCCGAGCGGCTCGTCGAGCAGGAGCACGCGCGGCCGGTTGACGAGCGCGCGCGCGAGCGCGATCCGCTGCTGCTGGCCGCCGGAGAGCTGGCGCGGCTTGCGCTGCTCGAGCCCGGCGAGGCCGACCAGCTCGAGCGCCTCGCCGACCCGGCGGCGCAGCTCGCCGCCCTTCACCTTGCGGCGGCGCAGCCCGAAGGCGACGTTTTCGAAGATCGAGAGGTGCGGGAAGAGCGCATACGACTGGAAGACGGTGTTGACGTCGCGCTTGTAGGGCGGCAGCGGCGCGACGTCGACGCCGCCCAGCTCGATCCGGCCGGCGGTCGGCTCCTCGAAGCCGCCGATCATCCGCAGGGTCGTCGTCTTGCCGCAGCCGGACGGCCCGAGCAGCGCGAAGAACTGGCCGCGCTCGATGTCGAGCGAGATGCCGTCGACGGCGACGACGTCCTCGAAGCGCTTCGTCAGGCCGACGAGCCGGATGTCGTGGTCGACCGCCGCAGCCGTCGCGGTCATCCCAACCGCCCCCACGCTTCCGTCAGCACGTCGCCGAGGATCCCGGTCATCTCGTCGAACTCGCGCTGGGTCGCGACGAGCGGCGGCGAGATCTGGACGACCGGGTCGCCGCGGTCGTCGGCGCGGCAGATCAGGCCGCGCTCGAAGAGCTGCGGCGAGAGGAAGCCGCGCAGCAGCGTCTCGCACTCGGCGTCCGAGAAGCCGCCCCGCGTCTCCTTGTCCTTCACCAGCTCGAGCGCGTAGAAGAAGCCGGCGCCGCGCAGGTCGCCGACGATCGGCAGCTCGAGCAGCTGCGCGAGGGTGGCGCGGAAGGCGTCCTCCTGCTCGCGCACGTGCTCGTTGACCCGCTCGCGCTTCATGATCTCGATGTTCTTGAGCGCGATCGCGGCCATCACGGGATGCCCGCCGAAGGTGATCCCGTGCGAGTACATCGAGGTGTCGGCGAGGAACGGCTCCATCACGCGGTCGGTCGTCACGACCGCCCCGATCGCCGCGTACGAGGAGGAGAGGCCCTTCGCGCAGGTGACGATGTCGGGCCGGATGTCGTAGCGCTCGGAGGCGAACCAGTGGCCGAGCCGCCCGAAGCCGGTGATCACCTCGTCGGCGGAGAGGAGGATGTCGTAGCGGTCGCACAGCTCCCGCACGCCCGCCCAGTAGCCGGCCGGGCCGACGAACGCGCCGCCGGAGTTCTGGACGGGCTCCATGTGGACGAGGCAGACCGTCTCCGGGCCCATCTCCACGATCGTCCGCTCCAGCTCGTCGAGCAGGAAGGCGGTGAACTCCTCCTCGGTCTCCCCGGGCGGCCGGTGGTAGCGGTTCGTGTTCGAGACGTGGCGCACCTCGGGGACGAGCGGCTCGAACGGCGCGCGCAGCGGCTCGATCCCGTTGATCGAGAGGGCGCCGAGGGTGGTGCCGTGGTAGGCGGTGCGGCGCGCGATCGCCTTGTAGCGGCGCCCCGGCTCGAGCCCGTCCCGCGCCTGGTAGTACTGGCGTGCGAGCTTCCAGGCCGCCTCGACCGCCTCGGAGCCGCCGGAGACGAAGAAGACGCGGTTCAGCTCGCCGGGCGCGATCGCCGCGACCTCGGCGGCCAGCTCGATCGCGCGCGGGTGCGCGTACGTCCAGTTCGTGTAGAAGGGCAGCTCGCGCAGCTGCTCGGCCGCCGCCTGCCCGATCTCCTCGCCGAAGCCGTAGCCGATGTTGACCGAGAAGAGGCCGGCGAGCGCGTCGAGGTAGCGCTTGCCGTTCGCGTCCTCGAGGTAGCAGCCGTCGCCGCGCACGATGATCGGCGGCCGGTGGCGGCCCATGCGCGTGAAGTGGAGCCACAGGTGCTCGGAGGCGAGCCGCTGCAGCTCCTCCACCCCCGCGGCCGTGTCGGTGCTCGTCACGTTCGTCGTCCTCCGTTCGCGCGGCCGCTGCCCCAGTCGTAGAGCTGCTTCCACATCTCGAGGTAGAAGAAGGTCTCGGTCGACACGACGCCGTCGAGCGCGCGCATCCGGTTCGTCAGGTCGAGCAGGTGGCGCCGGTCGTCGGCGACCACCTCGACGACGATGTCGAACTGGCCGGCGGTGACGACGACGTAGTCGGCCTCGGGCCAGCGGGAGATCTCGTCCGCGACCGCGTCCGGCGGGCCGGACGTCTTGAGGCCGACGAGCGCCTGCTCGTAGCCGAGCCCGAGCGGGTTCGTGACGGCGACCACCTGCAGGATCCCCTCGCCGGTCAGGCGGCCGTAGCGGGCGCGTACCGTCGCCTCCGAGACGCCGAGCCGCGACGCGATCGCGCGGAACGACTCGCGCCCGTTGCCCTGCAGCTCCTCGATGATCTGCCGGTCGAGGTCGTCGACCCGGCGCGCCGGCGCGACCGGCCCGCGGCGCGAGTCGCCGGCTGCTGCGAGACGGAGCGGCTGAGCGTCCTCCCTGCGCAATGCGTGGGATTCCTACCACTTCGCTGCGCATTCCGTCAATCGTGTCGCGATCGAACGCGCAAAACGCCGCGCCGGTGTGGTTGAATCGCACGCCAATGAAGATCCTGGTCGTGGGCACGGGCGGCGTCGGCGCCGCGGTCGCGGCCGTGGCGAGACGGCGCGGCTTCTTCGAGCGGCTGACGCTCGCCGACCTCGACCCCGCCCGCCCGGAGCGGCTCGTCGCCTCGCTCGGCGACCCGCGCTTCGCCGCGGCGGCGGTCGACGCCTCGGATGCGTCCTCGCTGGCGGAGCTGATCCGCGCGAGCGGCGCCGACGTCGTCCTGAACGCGACCGACCCGCGTTTCAACCCGCAGATCTTCGCCGCCGCCTTCGCGACCGGCGCGACCTATCTCGACATGGCGATGACGCTCTCGGGGCCGGACGTGAGGCTCGGCGACGCGCAGTTCGCCGAGCACGAGCGCTGGCTCGAGCGCGGGCAGCTCGCGCTCGTCGGGATCGGCGTCGAGCCGGGCCTCTCCGACGTGTTCGCGCGCTACGCGGCCGACCGCCTCTTCGCCGAGATCGACGAGGTGGCGGTGCGCGACGGCGCCGACCTCGTGGTCGAGGGCTACGACTTCGCGCCGACCTTCTCGATCTGGACGACGATCGAGGAGTGCCTGAACCCGCCGCTCGTCTGGGAGCGCGAGCGCGGCTTCTACACGACCGAGCCGTTCTCCGAGCCTGAGCTGTTCGAGTTCCCGGAGGGGATCGGCGTCGTCGAGTGCGTCAACGTCGAGCACGAGGAGGTCGTGCTCGTGCCGCGCGAGATCGACTGCCGGCGCGTCACCTTCAAGTACGGGCTCGGCGAGGAGTTCATCGGCGTGCTGCGGACGCTGCACAAGCTCGGGCTCGACTCGACCGAGCCGGTGCCGGTGCGCGGGACGCTCGTCGCGCCGCGCGACGTCGTGGCGGCGGCGCTGCCCGACCCGGCGCAGCTCGGCGAGCGGATGCGCGGCCGCACGTGCGCCGGCACGCTCGTGACGGGGCGCCGCACCGACGGCAGCGAGGGCGCCGTCTACCTCTACCACGTCGCCGACAACGAGCGCTGCATGCGCGAGTACGGCCACCAGGCGGTCGTCCTCCAGACTGCGCTCAATCCGGTGGTCGCGCTCGAGCTGCTCGCGGAGGGCGCCTGGTCGGGCGCGGGCGTGCTCGGCCCCGAGCACTTCGCCGCGGAACCGTTCCTCGACCTGCTCGCCGACTACGGCGAGTCGCACGGCATGGTCGAGGGCGACCCGCGCCGCTCAGCCGTCGCGAAGAGCTGACGCTCTTCGCCTCTCGGGCTGATCGCTTCGAGCCTGACCTGGTGGTCTCTTCCAGGCACTCGTCGCTCAGAGGTACGACTCGGCGAGCATCCACACGCAGAGGGTCACTTCACGGTCGTCGGGATGTCGGCGATCTTCCCGGCGACGATCTGCTTGCGGATCGCGTCGACCTTCTCGACGTAGGCCTTCGGCACCTTCGGGCTGATCTTGCCGAGGCCGACGCCGTCGTTGGCGAGGCTGAAGCGGCTGTTCGTGCCGCCGGCGAAGGTGCCGTCGAGCACCTGCTTCACCGTGTCGTAGACCGAGTTGTCGACCCGCTTCATCGCGCTCGTCAGCACCTGCGGGCCGAGGTAGCTCTGGTCGGCGTCGACGCCGATCGCCCAAACCTGCTTCTGCTTGGCCGCGTCGATCACGCCGAGCCCGCAGCCGCCCGCGACCTGGAAGACGATGTTCGCGCCGCCCTGGATCTGGTTCAGCGCGTCCACCTTGCACTTCGTCTGGTCGACCCAGTCCTGCGAGTAGGCGTTCAGGAGCCCGATCCCGGGATCCGCCTTGCGCGCGCCCGCCTGGTAGCCGGCGATGTAGCGGTCGACCGGCGGCTGCTTCTCGCCGCCGACCGAGCCGATCCTCGCGGCGCCGCCGCGCCCCTTCTCCATCAGCCCGGCGAGGTAGCCGGCGAGGTAGCCGACCTCCTGCTCGCTGAAGACGATCCCCTCGACGTTCTGCGGGTTCCCCTTCAGGTCGCGCTGGTCGACGTCGATGATCGCGAAGTTCGTGTGCGGGAACTTCTTCGCCGCGGTCGCGATCGCGTTCGCCTGGTCGAAGCCGACCGAGACGACGAGCACCGCGCCCTGCTGCGCCGCGCGGGCGAGGTTCGGGATGTAGTCCTGCGAGGAGGCCGACTGGTAGACGCGGCCGTCGATCCCCAGCTCGCGCTGCGCCCGCTTCAGGCCCTCGTAGGCGAGCTGGTTGAAGCCGTGGTCGTTGAGCTGGCCGATGTCGGTGACGAGGACGACGAGCGGCTTCGCCGCGCTGCTCCCGGTCGTGCCGCCCGCGCTCTGCTCGGTCGTGCCGCCGCCGCTGCCGCCGCAGCCGGCCGCCGCCGCGGCCAGCGCGACGACGAGCGCCGCGGCGATCCCGATCCGTCCCTTCATCGTTCCCCGTCCTCTCCCAGTAGAGTTTACGACTGTGAAGCGAAAACCTCCGGGCGAGTCTACCACCGCGCGCGCCGAGCACGTGGCGGTCGCCGCGGTCCTGCGCGTGCGCGACGGCGCGCTGCAGGTGCTCCTCTGGCAGCGGGCGCGCGCGCCGTTCGCGGGAGCGTGGGCGCTCCCGGGCGGCCGGCTGGAGCAGGGCGAGACGCTGGAGGAGTCGATCCAGCGCCAGCTCGCCGAGAAGGTCGACGTGCGCGAGCTGGCCCACCTCGAGCAGCTCGACACGCGCAGCGACCCCGAGCGCGTCCCCGGCGCGTGGCAGCTCGCGACGAGCTACCTCGGCCTCGTCCCGAGCGACGCCGACCCGCAGGTCCCCGCCGACACGGCCTGGCATCCGGTCGAGGCGCTGCCGCCCACCGCCTTCGACCACGGCGAGATCGCGCTCGCCGCGTGCGAGCGCCTGCGCGCGAAGCTCTCCTACACGAACGCGGGCTTCGCGCTCGCGCCGCGCGCGTTCACCATCTCCGAGCTGCGGGAGATCTACGCGGCCGCGCTCGGCCACGACGTGTCGGCGACGAACCTGCAGCGGGTGCTCCTGCGCCGCGACGTGCTCGAGCCGGCGGGCGGCCGGCGCGCCTCCGGCCCCGCGGGCGGGCGGCCCGCGCAGCTCTTCCGGTTCCGCTCCCGCGAGCTGGAGATCACGGACGCCTTCGCGGTGCTGCGCCCGCCCGGGTAGCGGGTTGGCGGACCTCGCACGGGCGTGCGACCGTACCGGAGGTGGTGGACGTCGCCCTGGCCGAGGGAGCCGCGGGGGCGCCGCGCGTGCGCGGCCTCCCGGACCGGCGCGAGCGCGCCTGGGTGCGCGGGGCGCAGCAGGGAGACGTGCGCGCGCTCGAGCAGCTCTTCCGCCACCACTGGCCGCGTGCGCACCGGGCGGCGCTGCTCGTCGTCGGCGACGCGGCGGCGGCCGAGGACATCGCGCAGGAGGCGTTCCTCGCCGCGGTGCGCGCGCTCGACCGCTTCGACGGGCAGCGCCCGTTCGGGCCGTGGCTGCACCGGATCGTCGTCAACCGCGCGATCGACTGGGCGCGTGCGCGCGCCCTGCGCCGCGAGCTGGGGGCCGAGCAGGCGCCGGAGCCGGCGGCGCCGGAACGCGACGAGGCTCCGCACGCGCGGCGGCTCGCCGCGGCGCTCGCGGAGCTGGGGCCCGAGCAGCGGGCGGTCGTCGTCCTCCGCTACCTGCTCGAGTACACCCCGGGGGAGATCGCGGCGCTGCTCGAGCTGCCGCGCGGGACGGTGAACTCGCGCCTGCGTCGCGGGCTCGACCGGCTGGAGGACGCGCTGCGGGAGGAGCCGGCGTGAGCGAGAAGCTCCGCGCCCGCCTCGAGGCGGTTCCACTCGACGCCGGCGCCGAGGCCCGCGCCTGGGCGCTCGTGCGCGCCGCGCACGCGGAGCGGGCGCCGCGGCGGCGGCGCGCGCCGCTGCGCGCGCTTCCCGTCGCGGCCGTCGTCGCCGCGGCGGCGGTCGCGGGAACGCTCTCCTCCCCGGGCCGGGCGGTCGTCGAGGCGGTCGGCCGCTCGCTCGGGATCGAGCGCGCCGCGCCTGCGCTCGTGCGGCTGCCCGCGCCGGGGCGGCTGCTCGTCAGCGGCCGCGGCGGCGCCTGGGTGATCGCCGCCGACGGCTCGCGGCGCCGGCTCGGGAGCTTCTCCGGCGCGGCCTGGTCGCCGCACGCGCTCTACCTCGCCGCCGCCGGCCCGGGCGGGCTGAGCGCGCTCGAGCCGGACGGCACCGTCCGCTGGGCGCTCGAGCGGCCCTCGCCGTCGCTGCCGGCCTGGGGCGGCACGCGCACCGACACGCGGATCGCCTACCTCTCGCGCGGCCGCCTGCACGTCGTCGCCGGCGACGGCAGCGGCGACCGGACGCTCGGCGCCGCCGCGCCGGTCCGGCCCGCATGGCGGCCGACGCGACCGGGCGCGTTCGTGCTCGCCTGGGTGACCGCGTCCGGCCACGTCGTCGCCGGCCGGCCAGGCAGCCCGGGCCTCTGGCACTCGTCGGCCCACACGCCGCGTCCGACCGCGCTCGCCTGGTCGCCCGACGGACGGACGCTCGCGGTCGCGACGCCGCAGCAGCTCTTCCTCTTCGACGGGCGCACCGGCGTCTCGGTCGGCGTCGCGCTTCCCGGGATCCGCGCGCTCGCCTACGCGCCGGACGGGCGGCTGGCCGTCGTCCGCGGCCGGTCGATCCAGCTCGTCGGCCGGGACGGCGCCCGCTCCACGCTCTTCTCCGCGCCGGGCTGCCTCGCCGGCCTCGCCTGGTCGCCGGACGGGCGCTGGCTCCTCACCGCCAGCCCGGCGGCCGACCAGTGGCTCTTCGTCGGGCCGCGCCGCGTGTTCGCGGTCTCCGGGATCCGCGCCCGCCTCGGCGGAGCCGTCCGGCTTGACGGCTGGGCTCCGGGCGCCTAGCCTGGTCGCGATCTTCGTTCCCGGCGAGAGGAGGCCGTTCAGATGACTGTGCGCACCGCCCTCCCGGCCTTCACGGCCGTCTAGCCGGCGCGACGGCGCACTCCTTCGAGGACGCGCGGCCGCGCCGCGTCCCTGCCCACGCTCGAAGGAGAACCGCGTTGGATCAGTTCGACCTCGGCGACCTCGGGTGGAGCCCCGAGCTCGCTCGCGCCCTCGAGGCGCACCAGATACCGGCCCGCGTCGTCGCGGAGCACCGGCGTCAGCTCGCCGTCCACGCCGCGAGCGGCGAGCTGCGCGTGCGCGTGCCGGGCCGTTTCCACCACGAGGGCGTCGACGTGGCGGTCGGCGACTGGGTCGCGATCGCCGACGACGCCGTCGTGCAGGCGGTGCTGCCGCGGCGCAGCGCGATCGTCCGCACCGCGGCCGGGCTCAGCACGACCGCGCAGACGCTCGCCGCGAACGTCGACGTCGCGTTCGTCGTCAGCTCGCTCGGGCCGGACGTCGAGCCGCGCCGGATCGAGCGCTACCTCGTCTCGATCTGGGAGAGCGGAGCCGCGCCCGAGATCGTGCTCACGAAGGCGGACCGGCTCGAGGACCCGTGGCCGCTCGTCGCCGAGGTCGAGGCGGCGGCGGTCGGCGTGCCCGTCCACGTCGTCTCCGCGCGCACCGGCCAGGGCTGCGACGCGCTGCGGGCGCGGCTCCTCCCCGGCACGACCGCCGTGCTGCTTGGCTCGTCCGGGGTCGGCAAGTCGACGCTCGTCAACCGCTGGCTCGGCGAGACGACGATGGCGACGAACGAGACGCGCGCCGACGACGACGAGGGCCGGCACACGACGACGCACCGGCAGCTGCTCCACCTTCCCGGCGGCGGCATGGTGATCGACACGCCCGGCCTGCGCGAGCTGCAGCTCTGGGACGTGGGCGAGGAGGCGCTCGGGGCGGCCTTCGCCGACGTGGAGGAGCTGGCGGCAGCCTGCCGCTTCAACGACTGCTCGCACACGCAGGAGCCCGGCTGCGCCGTGCTCGCCGCGGTCGAGACGGGCGAGCTGCCGGGCGAGCGCCTCGCGAGCTGGCGCAAGCTCCAGCGGGAGCTGCGTGCCGTCGCGGTGCGCCACGACGCCCGCCTGCGCAAGGAGGAGGGCCGCAAGTGGCACCTCGCGACCCGCGAGGCGCGGGCGCGCTCGCGGCTGAAGTCGCGCTGAACGCCGTGACGGTCTCGTGACGGTGCCTGGGCGTGCCCAGGCACCGTCACGGAAGTGTCACGGCCTCGTGCCGGGGTGTTACGCGCTCGCCGGCTGGCCGACGAGATCCAGCGGCTTGACGATCTCGGCGAAGTGGCAGGCCGTCGGGTGGCCCTGGCCGCGGTCGATCAGCGCCGGCTCCTCCTGCGCGCAGATCTCCTGCGCCTTCCAGCAGCGGGTGCGGAAGCGGCAGCCGGACGGCGGGTTCGCCGGGCTCGGCACGTCGCCTTCGAGGACGATCCGCTCGCGCTTGCCGCGCTGGCCGGGCTCCTCGATCGGCACCGCCGACAGCAGGGCCTGCGTGTACGGATGCGAGGGCCGCTCGTAGATGTCGTGCTTCGAGCCGATCTCGACCACCTTGCCGAGATACATCACGGCGACGCGGTCGGAGACGTGGCGGACGACCGAGAGGTCGTGCGCGACGAAGATGTAGGTCAGGCCGAAGTCGCGCTGCAGCGACTCGAGCAGGTTGACGACCTGCGCGCGGATCGACACGTCGAGCGCCGACACCGGCTCGTCGAGGATGATCAGCTGCGGGTTCAGCGCGAGCGCCCGGGCGACCCCGATCCGCTGCCGCTGGCCGCCCGAGAACTCGTGCGGGAAGCGGTTCGCATGCTCCGGCGACAGGCCGACCGTGCGCAGCAGCTCGTTGACGCGGTTCTTCATCTGCTCGCGGCCCGCCGTGCCGTGGATGCGCAGCGGCTCCGACACGATGTCCCGCACCGTCATGCGCGGATTCAGCGACGCGTACGGATCCTGGAACACGATCTGCATCTCGCGACGCACCTCGCGCATCCGCCGCCGGTTGAACGTGGTGATGTCCCGGCCGTTGAACAGGATCTTCCCGCCGGTCGGCTCCGTCAGCTTGATGATCGTCCGGGACAGCGTCGTCTTGCCGCACCCCGACTCGCCGACGAGCCCGAGCGTCTCGCCCGCCCGGATCGACAGGTCGACGCCGTCCACCGCGTGGATCCGCCCGACCTGGCGCTTGAAGATCCCGGCGCGGATCGGGAAGTGCTTCACGAGCCCTTCGATCCGCAGGATCTCCTGGCCCT
>DASSND010000069.1:0-68671 GCA_035688315.1 Gaiellaceae bacterium
GCGTCGTCCGGGATCTCCGTCGGGTACTCGCGCGTGAGGCAGGCCCGGCAGAGCGCCGACTCGGGCCGCCGCGTCGCCGCGACGAGCCCGTCGTGGGAGAGGTAGGCGAGCGAGGTCGCGCCGATGTGCTCGCGCACCTCCTCGACGGTCTTCGAGGACGCGACCATCTCGGCCGGGTCGGCGAGGTCGATCCCGTAGAAGCACTGCCCGATCACCGGCGGCGACGAGACACGCACGTGCACCTCGGCGGCGCCCGCGTCGAAGAGCATCTTCACGATCTGCCGCGTCGTCGTGCCGCGGATGATCGAGTCGTCGACCGCGACGATCCGCTTGCCCGCGATCTCCGCGACCGGGTGGTACTTGAGCCGCGCGCCCTGGCGCCGCATCTCCGGGTCGGGCTGGATGAACGTGCGGCCGACGTAGCGGTTCTTGATCAGGCCCTCGCTGAACGGGATCCCGAGCGCGCGCGCGAACCCGATCGCCGCCGGCGTCCCCGAGTCGGGGATCGGCAGGACGAGATCCGCCTCGACCGGCGCCTCCTCGGCGAGCCGCTCGCCCATCCGCACGCGCGCGCCGTGCACCTCGACGCCCTCGAGCCGCGAGTCGGGCCGGGCGAGGTAGAAGAACTCGAAGATGCAGAGCGCGCCGCGCTCGGCCGGCTCGAGCGCCTGCACGGCGCGCAGGCCGCCCGCGTCGACGGTGACCGCCTCGCCGGGCTCCACCTCCCGGACGAGGTCGGCGCCGACGAGCGCGAACGCGCAGTCCTCCGACGCGACCGTCCAGTCCTCCCCGACGCGGCCGAGCACGAGCGGCCGGAACCCGTGCGCGTCCCGGAAGGCGACGAGCTTCCCCTCCGAGAGCGCGACGACCGAGAACGCGCCCTCGAGCCGCCGCATCGCGTTCGCGACCGCCTCCTCGAGCGGGGCCGGGTCGTTCGCGATCAGCGCCGCGATCAGCTCGCTGTCGGAGGTCGTCCCGATCGCGACGCCGTCGGCGCTCAACTCCTCCCGCAGCGCCGTCGTGTTGACGAGGTTGCCGTTGTGGCCGAGCGCGACGGTGCGAGCGCGCCCGTGCTGGACGAGCGGCTGCGCGTTCGCCCACTGCGACGAGCCGGTCGTCGAGTAGCGCGTGTGGCCGATCGCGACCTGGCCGCGCAGGCCGTGCAGCTTCTGCTCGTCGAAGACCTGGGAGACGAGCCCGAGGTCGCGCAGCGCCGTCAGCCGCCCGTGCTCGGAGACGGCGATCCCGGCCGACTCCTGGCCGCGGTGCTGGAGCGCGAAGAGGCCGAAGTACGTCAGCCGCGCCACGTCGCGCTCGGTCGCGTACACCCCGAAGACGCCGCACACTAGGCGACGCTCCCGATCTGGACGAAGCCGCGCGAGCCGAGCTTCGCGACGTCCTCCGGTGGGCACGCGAGGATCGCTGCGCCGCGCCGCGAGTCGTACTCGGGCGGGATCTCGACCGCCGCCTCGAGGCCGCCGCTCCACGCCGCCGCCTCGGCGAGCGCGCCGCGGATCCCGCTCGCGCCGACGTCGTGGCAGAGCGTCAGGTGCGGCGCCGCCTTCCAGAGGAAGCGGATCAGCGCCGTCTCGCCGGCGAAGCTCCCCTCCGGCGAGGTCGCGAGCAGGACGGCGTCGCCGCGCTCCCACGCGCCGGGCACCGCGCGCACGTCGTGCACGAGCCCGACGCAACCGACGACCGGTGTGGGCGGGATCGAGACGCCGTCGGTGTCGTTGTAGAGCGAGACGTTCCCGGAGACGACCGGGATCCCGAGCGCCTCGGCGGCCTGGGCGATCCCCTCGATCGCCTGCGCCAGCTCGTGGGCGATCCCCGGCTTCTCCGGGTTGCCGAAGTTGAGGCAGTCGGTGAGCCCGAGCGGCTCGCCGCCCGCGCACGCGACGTTGCGCGCCGCGCCGAGCGCGGCCTGGACGCCGGCGCGGAAGCCGTCCATCTCGCCGGGCGCCGGCCCCTGCAGCGCGACCGCGAGCCCGCGCAGCGACGGTCGCAGCCGCAGCACCGCGGCGTCGAGGCCGGGCCGGCGCACGGTGCGCGAGCCGACGAGCTGGTCGTACTGCTCGACCACCTCGCGCACGTCGACCCGCTCGCGCTCGCCGCGCGAGGCCGCCCGCGGCTGCTCGCGCCGCTCGACCTCGTAGCGCGGGCACTCGTCGGTGAGCAGCCGCGCGGGTATCGAACCGACGACGGCGCCGTCGTGGAAGGCGCGCAGGTCGCCGGAGTCCGTCACCTCGCCGATCGGCGTGCACGGCAGCTCCCAGCGGGCGCACACCGCCTGCACCGCCTCGAGCATCTGCGGCCGGACGACGGCGACCATCCGCTCCTGCGACTCGGAGATCATGATCTCCCAGGGCTCCATGCCCGTCTCGCGCAGCGGCACGCGGTCGAGGTGGACGTCGAGGCCGGTCCCGTCGGAGGCCATCTCGGAGAGCGCGGACGCGAGCCCGGCGGCGCCGCAGTCCTGCAGCGACTCGACGAGCCCCGACTCGACCAGCTCGACCGAGACCTCGATCAGCTTCTTGCCGGTGAACGGGTCGCCGACCTGCACCGAGGGCCGCTTGTCGGCGTCGTCCTGCGACAGCTCGGCGCTCGCGAGCACCGACGCGCCGCCGATCCCGTCGCGGCCGGTGGTCGCGCCGTAGAGGACGACGAGGTTGCCCGGCCCGGACGCCTTCGCCGAGCGCAGCCGCGCCGAGTCGAGCAGCCCGACGCACATCGCGTTGACGAGGCAGTTGCCCGCGTAGGCCGGGTCGAAGACGGTCTGGCCGCCGACGTTCGGGACGCCGACGCAGTTGCCGTAGTGGCCGATCCCGGAGACGGCCCGCCAGAAGTGGAAGTCGGGCGCGCCGAACCAGAGCCCGTCGAGGAGCGCCACCGGGCGCGCCCCCATCGCGACGATGTCGCGGAGGATGCCGCCGATCCCGGTCGCCGCCCCCTGGAACGGCTCGACCGCGGAGGGGTGGTTGTGCGACTCGACCTTGAACGCGACCGCGAGCCCGTCGCCGAGGTCGAGCACGCCCGCGTTGCCGCCCGGGCCGCCGAGCACGCGTTCGCCCGCCGAGGGGAGCCGCTTCAGGAGCGGCGCCGAGTGCTTGTAGCCGCAGTGCTCCGACCAGAGCAGCGAGAAGACCGCCAGCTCGAAGTGGTTCGGGTCGCGGCCGAGCAGCTCCCGGATTCGCGTCGCCTCCCGGTCGGTGAGGCCGAGAGCGCGGTGCAGGGGCTGTTCCGCCAGCTCCGTCAGGTGAGCCAGTGTAACCGGGCCTCCGGCGGAATCTCACGCAGCGGCGCGTCGTTCCGTTTCACATGGCAGCGATGCGCCGCTCGAACCCGCTGATGCTCGTCGCGCTCGCGCTGATCTGGGGCGCGTCGTTCATGTTCATCAAGATCGCCGACCGCGAGCTGGCGCCGGCGACCCTGATCCTGGGACGGCTCGGCTCGGCGGCGCTCCTGCTCGCGGCGATCGCGCTCGTCTCGCTCGGCGCGCGCGAGACGGCGCGCGAGCTGCGCGCGGCCTGGCGCTGGCTCGTCGTCGTCGGCCTCGTCAACACCGCGGTCCCGTTCTGGCTCCTCTCGTGGGGCGAGACGCGGATCGACTCGGGGCTCGCCTCGATCATCCAGGGGGCGGTGCCGATCTTCAACGCGCTGATCGCGTTCGGCTTCTTCCGGGAGATGCGCGTGACCGGCTGGCGGCTCGCCGGGCTCGGGATCGGCTTCGTCGGGGTCGCGCTGCTCGTCGGCGCGCAGCCGGAGGGGAGGCTGCTCGGCGCGATCGCGGTCGTCGGGATGGCGCTCTGCTACGCGATCGGGTCGCTGCTCGCCGGCCGGCACCTTCGCGGGACGGCGCCGCTCGTCGTCGCGCTCGCCTCGTGCGCCGTGTCGACGGTCGCGGCGCTGCCGGCCGGGGTCGCGCAGGCGCCGCACCACGTCTGGCACGCGAAGACGATCGCCTCGATCCTCGTGCTCGGGCTCGTCGGGACGGCGCTCGCCTACCTGCTCTTCTTCGCGCTGATCCGCAGCGCCGGCGCGCCGTACGCGACGCTCGTCACCTACCTCGTGCCGCCGATCGCGCTCGCCTACGGCGCGCTCTTCCTCGACGAGCGCTTCGGCCTCGCCGCGTTCGCGGCGCTCGCGCTCGTGCTCGCCGGGGTCGCGCTCGGGACGGGCGCCTGGCGGCCCGTCCGGCTGCGCCGCAGCCTTCCCGCCGAGACGTAACGAGGACCTATGCATTCGCGCGGCGGCGCGCTATCGTCCGGTGAGTTTCGGACGACGAGCTCGTCCACGAGGAAGGGGTCGAGGGATGCGGGATCGGATCGGGCGCGGCGTCGTGTTTCTGTCACTCGTGGCAGCGGCCGCCGCGCTCGGCGCCGGCGCCGCCGGGGCCACGGTCACCGCTCCGGCGAAGAAGCATCCGCCGAAGAAGCACGAGGTGGAGAAGACGCATCCCGCGAAGGGCAAGGCCGTGGCGCTGAAGCCTCCCTTCCTCGACTGCAAGACGCTGATGCCCGTCGCGAGGCTGCGCGCGCTCACCGGCATCCCGCTCACCTCGGTCGGCGTCCAGAAGGTCACGATTCGCGGGCGATCGGTCTGGTCTTCGACCTGCCACTACCGCGACGCCAAGGATCCGGGACCCATGAGTGCGGCAATCAGCTTCGCGATCGGCAGCCCGAGCGAAGGCAGGCCCGGGAAGAGCTCGTTCGAGTACCTCGTCGACGCCTGGAGCAAGGACGCGGCGAAGGCCGCGGCGACCCCGCAGTGCCAGCCCGGCTACGCGCCTCCGGCCGGGGTCGCGGCGCCCGACCCGGACGCCTGCCGGCTCCTCCGTCCCTTCGGCGTGCACTCGGCCGAGTTCGCCGGCTACGTCATCGTGCTCGAGGACGGCTACCAGCTGACCGCGCAGATCGGCGGCGACTCGACCCCTGCGCAGGTGCGGGCGATGGCCGGCGCCGTGCTCGCGAAGATCCCGTAGCGCGAGGGATAGCCTGCGAGGCGTGAGCCGCCTCTACGCCGTCCTCCTCGTCGTCCTCGGGGCGATCTGGGGGTCGTCGTACCTCTTCATCAAGGTCGGCGTCCGCGACCTCTCGCCCGCGATGCTGATCGAGATCCGGCTGCTCTTCGCCGCGCCCGTGCTCGTCGCGTTCGCGGCGCGCCGCTACGGCTGGCCCGCCCTGCGGCGCGGCTGGCGCGCCGGGCTCGTGCTCGGGGTCGTGAACGCGGCGGTGCCGTTCACGCTGATCGCCTGGGGCGAGGAGCGCGTGGATTCCGGAACGGCGGCGGTCGCGAACTCCTCGGTGCCGATCTTCGTCGCGCTGCTCGCCTTCTTCTTCGTCCCGAGCGAGCGCTCGACCGGGCTGCGGCTCGTCGGCGTGCTGCTCGGGCTCGTCGGCGTTTCGATCCTCGCGGGCGTCCACCCGGAGGGAGGCTGGGCGGGCGTCGCCGGGATCGGCGCGATCGTGCTCGCCTCGATCTCCTACGCCGTCGCGAACCTCTACGCGGGCCGGCGCATGTCCCTCGGCGGGCCGGTGCTCGCCGCGACCTCGATGGCGTGGGCGTTCCTGCTCCTGCTGCCGCTCGCCGCCGCGACGCCGCCCGACGCGCTGCCGGGCTGGAAGCCGCTCGGGTCGGCGGTCTCGCTCGGCCTGCTCGGGACGGCGCTCGCGCAGATCCTCAGCTACCGGATGATCCGGCTCTACGGCTCGGCCCGCGCGGTGCTCGTCGCCTATCTGCTGCCCGCGTTCGCGCTCGTCTACGGGCTCGTGCTGCTCGGGGAGGCGATCACGCTGCAGAAGCTCGCCGGCCTCGTCCTGATCACCGGCGGGGTCGCGCTCGGCGCGGGCGCGGCGCGCTGGCCGCGGCGGGCGGTGGCGGCCGCATGACCGTGGCTCTTCGCCGCGCCGAGCCGGCCGACGCCGACTTCCTCGCCGCGCTCGCCGCCGCCGACGACGTGCGCCCGTTCCTCGGCCCGGGCACCGCGACCGACCGCGAGTCGGTGCTCGCCGAGATCGAGCGCTCGCACGCCGAGCCGGAGCGTTTCGGCCGCTTCGTCGTCGAGCTGGACGGGGAGCGCGCGGGCGCCGTCGGCTTCCACCTCGCGCACGAGCAGAGCCGGATCGCGCGGCTCGAGCGGCTCGCCGTCGATCCGCGTTTCCGCGGCCGCAAGGTCGCCGACGAGGCGGCACGGCTGCTGCAGCGGCTGCTCCTGCGCGACCTCGGCTACCACCGGCTGGAGCTGGAGATCTACGCGTTCAACGAGCGCGCGTGCGCGCACGCCGAGCGCAGCGGCTTCGTCCGCGAGGGCGTCCGCCGCAAGGCCCACCGCCGCCACGGCGAGTGGCAGGACACCGTCCTCTACGCGCTGCTCGCCGAGGAGCTCTCGTGATGGACGCGCTCGTGCCGCTGAAGCGGCTCGACCTCGCGAAGACGCGCCTGCGGGAGCGCCTGGAGCCGGCCGAGCGCGCGCGGCTGATGGGGACGCTGCTGGAGCGGACGCTGCGCGCCGCGCTCGCGGCGCCGTCGCTCGAGCGGATCGTGCTCGTCTCCTCCGAGCCGCGCGCTCCGGAGCTGGCGGCAGCGCACGGGATCGCGTGGTTCGACGACCGCGGCCTGCCCTGGAACGACGCGCTCGCCGCCGCGACCCGGGAGGCGGTGCGCTCCGGCGACGTGCTGATCCTCTCCGCCGACCTGCCGCTCGTCACGACCGGCGACGTCGAGGCGCTCGTCGCGGCGGCGCCCGCGCGCGGGGTCGCGATCGCGCGCGCCCGCGACGCCGGCACGAACGCGCTCGTCCTGAGGCCCGCGGGGGCGATCGCGACCTGCTTCGGGATCCAGGGCGAGGACGGGAGCGCCCAGGGGCATGCGCGCCTCGCCGCCGCCGCCGGGCTCGAGGCGGTGATCGTCGACATCCCCGGCCTCGCCGCCGACCTCGACTCGCCCGAGGACCTCGACGAGCTCCTCTGAGGAGCTAGGAACGGGCCCGCAGGAGCGGCAGCACGTCGGCCGCGAACTGCTCGAGGAAGCGCGGCTGGTCCTCGCCGGGCGCGTGGAAGACGAGGTGCTCGAAGCCCTGCTCGGCGTACCACCAGATCTTCTCCGCGCACTCCTCCGGGTCGTTCGTGACGATGAAGCGTGTGTGCGCGCGGTCGAGGTGGGCGTCGGCGAGCCGCTCCAGCTCGACCGGGTCCTCGACGCCGCTCTTCTCGTCGGGGGTCAGCGCGAGCGCAGCCCACCACGCGCACGCCTCGAGCGCGTAGTCGCGGTCGCGGTCGTAGGAGACCTTGACCTCGATCGTCCGCTCGAGCGCACCCGCGTCGCGGCCGGCCGCCTCGGCGCCCTCGCCGACCGCGTCGAGCAGCTCCCGGTAGAGGTCTGGGCTCTTGCCGCTCGTGCAGATGAAGC
Organism: Gaiellaceae bacterium; assembly: GCA_035688315.1. Taxonomy (GTDB): domain Bacteria; phylum Actinomycetota; class Thermoleophilia; order Gaiellales; family Gaiellaceae; genus Palsa-739. The sequence continues at coordinate 7,408 of DASSND010000069.1, forward strand.
CGTCGCCGGCGCGGCCCGCGAGCTTCGCCGCGAGCGGCCCGGACGCGGCGACGTAGATCGGCACCGGCCGCTCCGGCCGGTCGTAGACCGTCGCGCGGTCGGTGCGGTAGAAGTCGCCCTCGAAGCTGACCCGCTCGCCGGCCCACAGCTCCCGGATCAGCGCGATCGCCTCGGCGAGCCGCTGCCGCCGCTCCTTCGCGCCCGGCCACGCGCCCGCCGTGACCGGCGTCTCGTTCATCGCCTCGCCGGTGCCGACCCCGAGGATCACGCGGCCGGGGAAGAGGCAGCCGAGCGTCCCGAACGCCTGCGCGACGACCGCCGGCTCGTAGCGCAGCGTCGGCGTCAGCACGCTCGTCAGGAGCACGACGCGTTCGGTCGCCTGACCGGCCGCGCCGAGCCAGGCGAGCGAGTTCGGCGCGTGCCCGGTCGAGTGCCGCCACGGCTGGAAGTGGTCGGAGACGGCGACCGAGTCGAGGCCGGCCCGCTCCGCGAGCACCGCGAAGTCGAGCAGCGTGCGCGGGTCGAACTGCTCCGCCGAGGCCTTGTAGCCGAGACGCATGCGGAGATCCTGCACGTTCGTGGCACGCTTGGGGCGCCGTGAACGCTCCCGACCTCGATCCGCTCGAGCAGCACCTCCTCGAGCGGCTGCGCGCCCTGCCCGCCGGCGGCGGCGGCGACGCGAGCGGCGCGGCGGCGCTCTGGCGCGCCCAGGTCGCGAGCCGGTGCTGCGACTTCGCGGCCCGGCACCTGCAGGGGACGGGGCGGAGCTTCTACTCGATCGGCTCCGCCGGGCACGAGTCGAACGCCGCGGTCGCGCTCGCGCTGCGGCCGACCGATCCCGCGCTCCTCCACTACCGCTCCGGGGCCTTCTATCTCGCCCGGGCCGCGCAGGCGGGACGCGACGGCGTGCGCGACGTGCTGCTCGGCGTCGTCGCCGCCCGCGAGGAGCCGATCGCCGGCGGGCGCCACAAGGTCTTCGGCCACGGCGAGCTGGCCGTGATCCCGCAGACCTCCACGATCGCGTCGCACCTGCCGCGCGCGGTCGGGCTCGCCTTCGCGCTCGAGCGCGCGAAGCGGGTCGGCGTCGCGCCGGAGTGGCCGCAGGACGCGCTCGTCGCCTGCTCGTTCGGCGACGCCTCCGTCAACCACGCGACCGCGCAGGCCGGCCTGAACACCGCCGCCCAGCTCGCGCACCGCGGCGTGCCGCTGCCGCTCCTCTTCGTGTGCGAGGACAACGGGCTCGGGATCAGCGTCCGCTCGCCCGCCGGCTGGGTCGAGTCGGCGCTGCGCGCGCGGCCGCAGCTCCTCTACGAGCGGGCGCCGGGCGACGATCCCGAGCAGGTGCTGGAGACCGCCGAGGACCTCGCCGGGCGGATCCGCGAGCAGCGTCGCCCCGGCGTCCTTCACCTCGAGACCGTCCGCTACCTGAGCCACGCGGGCGCCGACGTCGAGGCGGCGTACCGGACGCTGCAGGAGATCCGGGACGACTGGCAGCGCGACCCGCTGCTCGCCACCGGCGCCTGGCTCGCCGCCGCCGGCGAGCGCAGCGGCGCGGAGCTGGCCGCCGACTATCTCGCCGAGCGCGAGCGGGTCGTTGCCGAGGCGGAGGCGGCGGCGCGGTTGCCGCAGCTCGAGAGCGCCGACGAGGTGATGCGACCGCTCGCGCCGCGGACGGCGCCGCGCCCGCGTGCGGTCGGGGTGGCGGGCGGCGAGCCGACGACCCTCGCGCTCGCCGTGAACGCGGCGCTCGCGCACGCGCTCGAGCGCGATCCGGCCGTGCTCGTCTTCGGCGAGGACGTGGGCGTGAAGGGCGGCGTGTACGGCGTGACGAAGGGGCTCGAGCAGCGCTTCGGCGAGGCGCGCGTCTTCGACACGCTGCTCGACGAGACGTCGATCCTCGGCCTCGCGCTCGGGGCGTCGCTCGCCGGCTTCGTGCCGGTGCCGGAGATCCAGTACCTGGCCTACCTGCACAACGCGGAGGACCAGCTCCGCGGCGAGGCGGCGACGCTCCAGTTCTTCTCCCAGGGCCGCTACCGCAACGGGATGGTGGTGCGCGTCGCCGGCTACGCGTACCAGCGGGGCTTCGGCGGCCACTTCCACAACGACAACGCGCTCGGTGTGCTCCGCGACGTGCCCGGGCTCGTGCTCGCCTCGCCGGCGCGCCCCGACGACGCCGCCGCGATGCTGCGGGAGTGCCTCGACGCGGCGCGCCGGGACGGCAGCGTCTGCGTCTTCCTCGAGCCGATCGCGCTCTACCACACGCGCGACCTCTACGAGGACGGCGACGAGCTGTGGCTCGCGCCCGCGAGCGGCGAGGCGCCGCTCGGGACGGCTCGGAGCTACGGCGACGGCCGCGACCTGACGATCGTCACGTGGGCGAACGGGCTGCGGATGTCGCTGCGCGCGGCGCGGCGGCTCGCCGAGCACGGGCTGCACGCGCGTGTGCTCGACCTGCGCTGGCTCGCGCCGCTGCCGGTCGACGATCTCCTGCGCGAGGCGAAGGCGACCGGCCGGGTGCTCGTGGTCGACGAGACGCGCCGCACAGGCGGCGTCTCGGAGGGGATCGTCGCCGCCCTCGCCGACGCCGGCTTCCACGCGGTCGCCCGCGTCGCGGCCCGCGACTCGTTCGTCCCGCTCGGCGACGCCGCGAACCTCGTGCTCGTCTCGGAGGAGCAGATCGAGCGGGCGGCGCTCGCGCTCTGCGGCCGCGTAGGATCGAGGGCATGACACGGTTCCTGCACACGATGGTCCGGATCACCGACCCGGAGCGCAGCCGCCGCTTCTACGAGGCGCTCGGCTTCTCGTTCGAGCGCGAGATGGACATCGTCCGGGGCGGCGAGACGGAGGCCACGAACTACTTCTTCTCTCTGGGCGACCAGCGCTCGGTGCTCGAGCTGACCTTCAACCACGACGGGCGCACCTACGACCTCGGCACCGGCTACGGCCACATCGCGATCGGCGTCGACGACATCGACGCCACGCTCTCCGCGCTCGCCGAGCAGGGCATCGAGCCGGAGCGGCCGCCCTACCAGGTGAGCGAGGGCGGCTCGTGGCTGACGTTCGTTCGCGATCCGGACGACTACCGGATCGAGCTGATCGGCCGCCGCGGCTAGCCCGCCAGGGTCTCCGGCCCGTGAGCGGGGGCCGCGCCCTTCCTGTCCGGTGGCGACCGACGCGTCACAGTGTGGCGACGCCACCCGCGACGATTTCCCACGGTTTTCCAGGCACTTCACGGGTGGCGTCGCCACACCACGCCAGGTGGCGACGCCACACTTCGTGGTTCCAGCCACCGACATCGCCGCCGACATCCACCGACATCACCCCTCGAGTCGAACTCGAGGGTTCAGGCTCGCGGCGCGAGTTGGTCGAAATCGCCGAGCGGCGGGTATGCGGTAACAATGGTCCCGATGGACGCGGGGGGTCAGGTCCATTCCGAGCGGCTGCGACGGCTCCAGGCGCTCACCGACGCGGCGCTCGCGCACCTCGAGCTCGACGACCTGCTCGGGGCGCTGCTGATTCGCACGCGCGAGATCCTCGACGTCGACACCGTCGCCGTCCTGCTGCTGGACGCGCCGGCGGGGGAGCTGATCGCGCGCGCCGCCGTCGGGATCGAGGAGGAGGTCGAGGCGGGCGTGCGGGTCCCGCTCGGCGTCGGCTTCGCCGGCCGTGTCGCGGCGGGGCGGCAGCCGATCGTCCTCGACGACGTCGACCACGCCGACGTCCGCAACCCGATCCTGCGCCGGAAAGGGATCAAGTCGATGGTCGGCGTGCCGCTCGTCGTCGGCTCCGAGGTCGTGGGCGTCCTCCACGTCGGCTCGCTGACGCCGCGCCGCTTCGAGCCGGACGAGGTCGAGCTGCTCCAGCTGGCCGCCGACCGCGCCGCGATCGCGATCGAGCACGCGCGCCTCTTCGAGGCCGAGCGGGCCGCGCGCGAGCGGATCGAGCACGTGCAGGCGGTCACCGACGCCGCGCTCGCGCAGCTCGAGCTGGACGAGCTGCTCTGCGTGCTCCTGCCGCGCATCAAGGAGATCCTCCACACCGACACCTGCGCGGTGCTGCTCCTCGACGAGGAGGAGCACGCGCTGGTCGTCCGCCAGGCGCTCGGGATCGAGGAGGAGGTCGGCGTGCGCATCCCGGTCGGCGCCGGCTTCGCCGGCCGCGTGGTCGCCGAGCGGCTGCCGGTCGTGATCGACGTCGACTCCTATCCGGTCGTCAACCCGATCCTGCGCCAGAAGAAGCTCAAGACGATGCTCGGGGTGCCGCTGCTCGCCCGCGGCACGCCGATCGGGGTGCTGCACGTCGGCACGCTCGAGCCGCACGTCTTCACGCCCGAGGACGTCGAGCTGCTGCAGCTCGTCGCCGAGCGCGTCGCGATCGCGATCGAGCGGGTGCGGCTGCACGAGGAGACCGTCCTGCTCGACCAGCTGAAGGCGAACTTCGTCGCGATCGCCTCGCACGAGCTGCGGACGCCCGCCACCTCCGTCTACGGCGTGCTCGCCACGCTCGTCGGCCGCGGCGGCGACCTCTCGGAGGAGATGCGCGAGGAGCTGCTGCACGTCGGCTACGAGCAGGCGAAGCGGCTGCGGCGGCTGCTGGAGGAGCTGCTCGACCTCTCGCGCCTCGACGCCGGCGCGATCGCCGTCGAGCCGGAGCCGCTCGTGCTTCGCAGCGTGCTCGGCGACATCGCGTCCGCCGCCGTCGCGCCGGACGCGGACGTGCGGCTGGACGTCCCGCGCGACCTCGCCGCGGTCGCCGACCCGCTCGTCCTCGACCGCGTCGTCTCGAACCTGCTCGTCAACGCGGCGCGCTACGGCGCGGCGCCGATCACCGTCGCCGCCGAGCAGCGCGACCGCCACCTGCGGATCGCGGTCGAGGACTCCGGCGCCGGCGTCGACGAGGCGCTCCTGCCGCGGCTGTTCGAGCGGTTCGCGCGCGGCGAGAACGCGCCCGGCAGCGGGCTCGGGCTCGCGATCGCCCGCGCCTATGCGCGCGCCCACGGCGGCGACCTCGTCTACGACCGCCGCGACCGCGGCGCGCGGTTCGAGCTGATCGTCCCGCAGCGGCAGCGCCGCGAGCGCGGCTAGACGAGCTGCGTGACGCGGCCGGTCGCCACGTCGTAGAGGAAGCCGCCGGCCTCGACGCCGGCGAGAAACGGCGAGGAACGGATCCGCTGCACGTCTTCGCGGAGCGCCGCCTCCTGGTCGGTGACCGAGGCGATCGCGAGGCTGCGCGTGTCCGGCCCGCCCGCCGCCGCGATCTCCGCATGCACGTCGGCCTCCGTCCCGGACGCCATCCGGCAGTTCGTGTGCGCGACGACCATCACCCGCTCGACGTCGAGGAGGTACGCGGCGACGACGAGCGCGCCGAGGACGTCGCGGGTGACGCGGGCGCCCGCGTTACGGAGGATCTTCGCGTCGCCGGGCGCGAGCCCGAGCATCTCGAGCGGCTCGATCCGCGAGTCCATGCACGTCACCACGGCGAGCCGCCGCGCCGCCCGGCCGTTCAGCCCCTGCTGCGCGAAGCGCGCCGCATACCGCTCGTTCGCCGCCAGCAGGTCGGCGAAGCCGCCCCCGTCCCCCATCGGGCCGATCTTACGGCAGCGGCCGCCCGCCCGGTCGCAGGCGCTCAGCCGCGGGCGAGGGCCTGCTGGAGCGCGGTGAGCGTCTTCGGGCCGACCACGCCGTCCGCGTCCAGCCCCTTCGCGGTCTGGAAGTCGGCGACCGCCTGCTTCGTTCCCGGCCCGTAGTTGCCGTCGGCCTTGCCCGGCGAGTAGCCGAGCGCCGCGAGCGCCTTCTGCAGCGTCGTCACCTCGCCGCCGGTGTCGCCCGGCTTCAGCGTCGTCGAGGGCGCCTGCACGGCGGGCTTCGTCGGCGTGGTGGAGGTGTCGGAGCCGCTCGGCGTGACCGAGGGCGGCGGCTGGGTGACCGTGGCGAGCGTCGGCGCCGCGGCCTGCTTGCCGCCGCTGAAGACGCCGGCGGCGGCGAGGATCGCGAGCAGCAGCGCGATCGCGCAGGCGCCGAGGATCGCCAGCTGCCCCTGGGTCAGCTCGCGCCCGGCGACGACGATCGGCTCGGAACGCCTGCGCGGGCGCGGATCGACGCGCTCCTCGGGGACGACCCAGCCCTCGTCGAGCGGCTCGGGCTCCCGCCGGCCGCCGCGCCGCCGAGGCTGCGCCGGGGGCGCCTCCGGCTCGTCGAACCAGTCGTCGAAGTCGCCCCGGTTTCCGCCTGACGCCATGCCTGGACCGTAGCGCCTCGTCAGCCGATACGCACGACGAGCGCGTCGCCCGACCTGGCGACGGTGAACGGCCGCCGCCCGTCCAGCCCGATCGCCCAGGTGACGACCGCCTCGAAGTCGCCGGTCTTCACGACCTCCCGCACGTGCTCGGCACCGCCGACCCGCCGCGGCCCCGAGTAGGTGCGGGTGAGCGTCGAGCCGTCGCTGCGCGCGGTCGCGGCGTCGTCGAGCCGGACGACGAGGAACGCGGAGCCGGCGACCGGGATGTGGCGCCCCGAGGCGTCCTCGCTCTGGGCGCGCGCCGCCGGCTCGTACGAGATCCGGTAGCCGGGCGCGCCGTGCTCGAACGCGAAGGAGATCTCCTCGGCGCAGTCGGTGCGGGTGACGCTGACGCCGGTGAGGTAGCGCGTCGGCGGCGCGCCCTCCGCGTGCCGCGCGGCCGTCGCGCCGCCGTCCGGGCAGGCCGCGCGGCCGTTCGAGCCGCAGCCCGCCGCCGCGAGCGCGAGCAGCGCGACTCCCGTCACGAGCGCCGTTTTCACGGCGCGAATCTACTCCTCGGCGCCGCGGTTGTCAGCGTCCGGCGAGTCGCGGCCGGAAACCGTCGATCTCGACCGGGCGCAGCCGCCAGCCGAGCACCCCGGCCCGGCCGAGCCGCACGTCGAGGATGCCGGTGCGGGCGGCGATCCCGGACGAGGGGAAGACGAAGTTCCCGAGCGTCCAGGCGACGAGCCGGTGCGGGCGCGTCTCGGCGACCCGTCCGAGCACGTGCGGGTGCGCTCCGAGGACGACCTGGGCGCCGCCGTCGAGGCAGGCCGCGGCGAGTCGCTCCTGATCCGCGTTCGGGGCGGCGCGCCGCTCGACGCCCCAGTGGAAGAAGCAGACGGCGAGATCGACGCGACGGCGCACCGAGCGGACGGCGGACTCGATCGCGGCGGCGTCGGCGCGCGCGGTGCCCGGGGTCCGCGCGCCGGCGGGGAAGCCGAGCGGGTTCACGTCCGACCAGCCGAAGACCGCGACGCGCAGGCCGCCGGCACGGAGCAGCGCCGGCCTGGCCGCGCGGGCGGCGTCCACGCCGGCGCCGACGGGGACGATCCCGGCCGCGCGGACGGCTCGGAGCGTGTCGAGCAGCGCGCCCGGCCCGTAGTCGCCGCTGTGGTTGTTCGCGAGCGTCAGCACGTCGAAGCCGGCGAGCCGGGCGAGCGGCGGCAGCGCCCACGGCGGGCCCCGGAAGACGTACTGCTTCGCCTGCGGCGCGCCGCGCGTCGAGACCGACGTCTCGAGGTTCCCGACCGTGAGGTCGGCGGAGCGGAGCGCCGCGGCGACGCCGGTCCACGGGTAGGCGGCCCCGTGGGTCGCGAGCGCCGGCCCGACCTGCTCGCCGAAGGTGATGTCCCCGACCGCGGCGAGCCGGAGCGGGCGCACGTGGAGCCGCCCGGCGGCCGCGGTCGCGCCGCCGGCCGCGACGCGGAGGCGGTAGTCGCCGCTCGCGGGCGCGCGGAAGCGGAGTGCGAACCGTCCGGCCGCCCCGCTCGTCGCATGCGCGAGGGTCGCGCCGCCGCCGGTGAGGAGGGCGACGCGGGTCGCCGGCGCCGCCCAGCCGCTCACCGTCGCGACGCCGCCCGGCGCGAGCCACGGCGGCAGCGTCGAGTCGACGCGCGGCAGCGTGCCCGCGCGCGCCGAGCCCGCGGCCCCCAGCGCGACGGCCGCTGCGAGCAGGAGCCTCGTCCTCACGGCTCGATCGCGTGCGACGGGTCCGGCCCGTCGCCCTGGCTGTAGTCGCCGAACGGGCCGTCGCGGCGGGCGACCGCCGCGCGGACGCCGTCGCGTTCGGCCTCCTCGACGAAGCGGCGCGCGTCCGGCGTGTTCCGCATCAGCCCGTCGAGGATCGGGCCGAGCAGCTGCGTCGTGCCGAGACCCATGTTCTCGTACGCCTGGTTGACGACGAGCTTCATCGCGGCGAGCTGCGAGGAGGGGATCGCGGCGAGCCGCTCCGCAGTCTCGCGCACGTCCTGCTCGAGCCGCTCGAACGGGACGGCCCGGTTGATCAGCCCCACCTCGGCCGCCTCGGCTCCGGTCAGCGGCGCGCCGGTGAGCGCGTACTCCTTCGCGCGCGTCAGGCCGAGCCGGTAGATCCACATGCCGGTGAGGTAGGAGCCCCAGAGGCGCGAGTACGGCGTCCCGACCCGCGCGTCCTCGCTCGCGATCACGAGGTCGGCGAGCAGGGCGAGGTCGCTGCCGCCGCCGACGCACCAGCCGTGCACCTGCGCGACGACCGGCTTCGGCGCGCGCCAGATGCTCATGAACTTCGGGACGGGGCCGTGCGTCGGCGAGGTCGCGAACGCGAAGTCCTTGCCGGGATCCCAGGCGCCGCCGGTGGCGATCCGCTCGTCCCAGTGGTGGAAGCCCGCGCCGAAGTCGAAGCCGGCGCAGAAGGAGCGGCCGGCGCCGCGCAGGACGATCGCCTTGACCGCCTCGTCGGCGGCGGCTGCGTGGACGGCCGCCTCCAGCTCGTCGGGCATCGGCGGGACGATCGTGTTCAGCGACTCCGGCCGGTTCAGCGTGATCGTCGCGACCGGGCCGTCGACCGCGTAGAGGATCGTCTCGTACACGCGTCCAGCCTACGCCGTACGCTCGCGCAGGTGACGGCGCTCCTGATCGTGCTCGCGCTCGGCTTCGCCTGGAGCATGGGCGCCCACTACACGGGCGCGGTGATGGGGATGCCGCACGCGCTGCGCGCGATCGGCGCGCGGCAGGCGCTCTGGCTGATGGCAGCGCCGACCTTCCTCGGCGCGGCGTTCGCGAGCCACGAGGTCGAGCGGCGCGTCGGCTCCGGCCTCACCGACGCGCGGCTGCCGGTCGCGGCGCAGCTGGTCGTGATCGCGGTCGCGTTCGCGCTGACGACGCTCTTCAACCGGCTGCGGATCCCGACCTCGACGATCCAGATCCTCGTGTTCGCCGTCGTCGGCGTCGCGCTCGCGACGGGCGGCGGCGTCCGCTGGGAGGCGATCGGGAAGCTCGCGGCCGTCTGGGTCTGCGCGCCGCCCGCGGCGGCCGGGCTCGGCTTCCTGCTCACACGCGGGCTCGACCGGCTGCCGCTCGGCGGCGGGATCGGGACGGCGCTCGTGGCGATGGGCTGCGTCGCCGCGTTCGCGATGGGCGCGAACGACGTCTCGAACGCGAGCGGCGCGCTCGTCGGCACCGGCACCTTCTCGCCGCTCGCCGCCGGCGCGGTCGGCGGCGCCGGACTCGCGCTCGGCGTCGTCACCTGGGGGCGGCCGCTGCTGCGCCGCGTCGCGTTCGAGGTCGTCTCGGTCGACCGGGCGATGGCGACCGCGGCGCAGCTCGTGCAGGCGGCCGTCGTGCTCGCCGCCGTCGTCTTCGGCTTCTTCACCTCGCTGAACCAGGCGCTCGTCGGCGCGATGGCGGGGGCCGGGCTCGCGCGTGGGCGGCACACCGTCCACGCCGGCACCCTGCGCGGGATCCTGCGCGGCTGGCTCGTCGGCCCCGCCGCGGCGCTCGCGCTCGGCTGGCTGCTCGGGCTCGCGGTCTAGATACCCCCGGTGGGTATGATGGAATCGTGCAGCACGCTTCGGCTTCGCCCTGGCGGGTCGCGACCGCCGCCACGCTCCACTGCCTCACCGGCTGCGCGATCGGCGAGATCCTCGGCATGGTGCTCGCGACCGCGCTCGGCCTCGGCGGCGCCGCCTCGATCGTCCTCTCTGTCGTGCTCGCGTTCCTCTTCGGCTACGGCCTGACGCTGCGCTCGCTGCTGGGCGCGGTCCCGCTGCGCCGCGCGCTCGGGCTCGCGGTCGCCTCCGACACCGTCTCGATCGGGACGATGGAGCTGGTCGACAACGCGTTCATCGCGCTCGTCCCGGGCGCGCTCGCCGCCGGTCTCGCCGACGCGCTCTTCTGGTGGAGCCTCGGCGCGAGCCTCGCGATCGCGTTCGTGCTCACCGTGCCCGTGAACGGGGCCCTGATCGCGCGCGGGCGCGGGCACGCGGTCGTGCACGACCTCCACGGCCACTGACGTGTGACGCGATCGCCGGGAAGGCGGCACGAAGCCGTGACGGTTCCCCGGCTAGCGTCCTGCGCATGGCGACGAAGGCGGCGACACCGTGGGGACCGGCGGATCTCGTCGAGGAGCTGACCCTGCCCCAGCAGGCGGCGGGGAGGCGGTTCGCGTCGCGCGTGCAGCTGCTCGAGACCGCGAAGGGGGAGCGGCTCGTCCGCTTCGCCTACTCGACAGACGGCACGAGCAGGCGCGGCCCGGTCACGCTCCGGGAGCGGGACATTGCACGGCTGAAGGCCGCGCTCGCGGAGCGCCCGCGCCTCGCGGAGGCGCTCGGGCTCTGAGCACCGTGCGGGGCGTGTCGTGCGCTGTGCATTCCATGCCCCGCGTACTCACGTCATGACCGATCGGCTGACGACTGCGAGTCTCGACCGTCTCGGCCGGTCGGTCGGACGCCTCAGCGCGTTCGAGCTCCGCCGGCTCGACGAGGCACTGAAGCTCGTGCTCGGGCTCAGCTGACCGCGAGCGCGCGCTCGCGCGCCGCGTCGACGAGCGACGCGAGCAGCAGCGCGCCGTGGTCGGAGCCGAGCAGCGGGTCGACCGCGTGCTCGGGATGCGGCATCAGCCCCAGCACGTTCCCCGCCTCGTTGCAGACGCCCGCGATGTCGTCGACCGAGCCGTTCGGGTTGTCGAGGTAGCGGAGCACCACCTGCGCCGGGTCGAGGTCGGCCGGCGGCTGGTAGCGGCCGTCGCCGTGCTTGACCGGGATCGAGAGTCGCTGCCCGGCGGCGCAGCGCGACGTGAACGGCAGGTCGGCTCGCTCGACGCGCAGCGGCACGTCGCGGCAGACGAAGCGGAGCGACTCGTTCCGCGTCAGCACGCCCGGCAGCAGGCCCGCCTCGCAGAGCACCTGGAAGCCGTTGCAGATCCCGAGCACGAGCCCGCCCGCCGCCGCGAACTCGCACGTCGCCGCCGTCGCCGGCGAGAAGCGCGCGATCGCGCCGCAGCGCAGGTAGTCGCCGTAGGAGAACCCGCCGGGGAGCACCACCGCGTCGAGGTCGGGCAGCTCGCGCTCCTCGTGCCACACCGGCACCGCCTCCGCGTCGAGTGCGGCGAGCGCCCAGAGCGCGTCCCGGTCGTCCTGCGATCCCGGGTAGCTGACGACGCCGATCCGCGGCTGAGGGCTAGCCAACGATCTCGACCTCGAAGCTCTCCATCAGCGGGTTCGCGAGCAGCTGCTCGCACATCTTCTCCACCTGCGTCTTCGCGGCGGCCGCGTCCTCGGTCTCCAGCTCCAGGTCGATCACCTTGCCGACCCGCGCCCCCGAGACCGCGAAGCCGAGGTGCTCGAGCGCCGACTCGACCGCCTCCCCCTGCGGGTCGAGGATCCCCGCCTTCGGCCGCACCAGCACCGTCGCCTTCACGCGAGCACCACCGTCGGGTCGTCGAGGTAGCGGTCGAAGGGGATCGTCGTCAGCCGCTCGAACGCCTCGACGTACTTCGCGCGCGTCGCCTGCACGACCTCGTCCGGCAGCTCGGGGCCCGGATCCGTCTTGTCCCAGCCGGTCGTCTCGCAGTAGTCGCGCACGTACTGCTTGTCGAACGAGTCCTGGCCGCGGCCCGGCTCGTAGGCGTCGCCGGGCCAGAAGCGCGAGGAGTCGGGCGTCAGCGCCTCGTCGCCGAGCACGAGCGCCCCGTCCGGGTCGAGGCCCAGCTCGAACTTCGTGTCGGCGATGATGATCCCGGCCCGCCAGGCGTGCTCGGCGGCGGTCGTGTAGAGCCGGATCGAGACCTCCTCGACCTGCCGGAACAGCTCCTCGCCGACCAGCTCGGCGGCCTGCGCGCGCGTGATGTTCTCGTCGTGCCCCTCGTGCGCCTTCGTCGCCGGCGTGAAGATCGGCTGCGGCAGCTTCTCGGACTCCTGCAGCCCCTCCGGGAGCGGGTGCCCGCACACCTCGCCGGTCGCGCGGTAGTCCTTCCAGCCGGAGCCGGTGATGTAGCCGCGCACGACGCACTCGATCGGCAGCATCTCGAGCTTGCGGCACTCCATCGAGCGCCCGTCGTCGCGGATCGACAGCATGTGGTTCGGGACGATCGAGCCGAGCAGACCGAACCAGTAGCCGGAGAGGCCGGTGAGCACGCGGCCCTTGTCCGGGATCTCGGTCGGCAGGACGACGTCGAAGGTCGAGATCCGGTCGGAGGCGACGAGCAGGAGCGTCTCCTCGTCGACCTCGTAGATCTCGCGGACCTTCCCCGAGGCGAGGTGGCGGGCTTCAGACATGGGCGGGCTCCTTCGTGGTCTGGGCGAGTGCGTGCAGGCGGGCGAAGATCGTGTCGACGTGGCGCGTGTAGGCGCCGAGGTCGAAGACGGCGGCGAGGTCGACCCGCGACGCGATCTCCTCGTCGTCGCGGCAGAGCGCGCGGAAGTCCAGCTCCTCGTCCCACGCGCGCATCGAGTTGCGCTGGACGAGGCGGTACGCGTCGTCGCGCGCGAGACCCGACTCGACGAGCGCGAGCAGGACGCGCTGGCTGAAGAAGAGCCAGTGGCTCGCCTCGAGGTTCCGCCGCATCCGCTCCGCGCGGACGACGAGCCCCTCGACGAGCCACGCGAACCGGTCGAGCATGTAGTCGAGCGCGAGGAACGCGTCGGGGAAGACGACGCGCTCCGCCGAGGAGTGCGAGATGTCGCGCTCGTGCCAGAGGGCGACGTTCTCGAGCCCGACGAGCGCGTGCGAGCGGACGACGCGGGCGAGCCCGCAGATCCGCTCCGCGACGACCGGGTTGCGCTTGTGCGGCATCGCCGACGAGCCCTTCTGGCCCTTGCCGAACGGCTCCTGCGCCTCGCCGACCTCGGTGCGGGCGAGATGGCGGATCTCGAGCGCGAACCCGTCGAGGGACGACGCGAGGACGGCGAGGGCGGCGAGCAGCTCGGCGTGGCGGTCGCGCTGGAGGATCTGCGTCGAGGTCGGCGCCGGCTCGAGGCCGAGTCGCTCGCAGGCGAGCCGCTCCAGCTCCGGGTCGGTCGCCGCGTACGTGCCGACCGCGCCCGAGAGCTTGCCGACGCGCATCCCCTCGAGCGCCCGCGCGACGCGCTCGCGGCCGCGCGCCAGCTCGAACGCCCAGCCGGCGAGCTTCAGCCCGAAGGTGGTCGGCTCGGCGTGGACGCCGTGCGTGCGGCCCATCTGCAGCGTCCCGCGGTGCTCCTCCGCGCGCGCGACGACGGCCGCGAACGCGCGGTCGACGCCCTCGAGCAGGAGCGCGCCCGCGTCGCGGATCTGCAGCGAGAGCGCCGTGTCGACGACGTCGGAGGAGGTGAGGCCGTAGTGGAACCAGCGGCCCTCCTCGCCGAGCTGCTCGGCGACCGCGTCGACGAACGCGGCCGTGTCGTGGTGGAGCACCGCCTCGATCTCCGCCACGCGCTCGGGGCTCGGCGGCGCGACGGCCGCGATGCGGGCGGCGGCGTCCTGCGGCACCATGCCCAGCTCGGCCCAGGCGGCGGTCGCCGCCCGCTCGACCTCGAGCCAGGCGGCGAGCTTGCCCTCGTCCGACCAGATCCGGGCCATGGCCGGACGGGAGTAGCGAGCGATCACGCCTCGATTCTAGAGGGCGCCCCCGTCGACCTCGTCCGAGGCGAATCTCCCTCGCCGGGGTGACTGCGGGTCGCGGAAAGGCACGCTACCCTCGGACAAGTTTCCCGCTTCTAACTTGTAGGAACCTTTCTTGAAATACCTTCTCACGCTGGCGGCGGCGGTGGCTGCGGCCCTTGCCCTCGCAACCGTCGCCCGCGCGGGCTCTGCCGCGCCCGGGCTCTCCTTCGGCCCCGCCGACTGGCTGACGGCCCTCGCGGCGCACCCGGACGACCCGAAGCCGATCCATCGGCCGCGCTCCACCCCCTCGCTCTACGAGCGGACCGTCGACCCGTCCGTCCTGCGGCGGCAGGGCTGCGACGCCGCGAAGAAGGGCGTCGACGGGATCGTCATCCTCGACTTCGGCAAGCTCGCCTACGACGGGCGCTCCTACGGGACGATCCTCTTCTCGGACACGTTCGCGTCGAACCGGGCGATCACGCAGGCGATGCTCGGCTGGGCGCAGGGCTACGCCGGCTGCCTCGCCGACGGCTCGAGCGCCCACGTCGACCTCGCGCGCGGCACGAGCAACTACCACCCGGCCGTCCCGAGCGTCTTCCGGGCCGGCAGGCTCTGGGCGCGCGAGACCGAGGCGCTCGGGATCATGCTGCACACGCGCGGCCTCGACGAGCACGTCTGGACGGCCGCCGCCGACGACGCCGAGCCCGCCTGGGATCCCGGCTTCCGCAAGACGCGCGACTTCTTCCGCGGCTACCGCGCCGCCGGCAACGGGCGCCTCCTCTACAACTACGGCTCGCTCGACGGCGGCGTCGGCTCCTACTGGACCGCGCGGCAGCTCTTCTACGTCTCCGGGGGCATGCGCTACGCCCGCGTCGTCCCCGAGATCTACAACGAGGCGATGGCGGCGCAGTGGGCCGAGCTGGCCGCGGTCGTCCGCCAGACCCTGCACCGCGACGTCCGCTTCGCCGGCGTGATGACCCAGTACGCGACCGGCTGCGGCTGCAGCCTCACTCCTCCGAGAGCGCACAGCACGCTCGTCCGCGCGCTCGCCGACAGCGTCGGCGACGCCGCGCCGGAGGTGCCCGCCGCCGTCACGAACATCACCGCCCCCCGCTGACGAGAAGGAGGCTCGGTTGAGATATCTCAGCGCCCTGGTCGCCGCCGCGGCCGTATCTCTCGGCTCCGTCCACGACGCCCAGTCCCGGGTCGAGCTGCTCGGGCACCAGCCCTGGCTCTTCACCCTGCCGGCCCTCCAGCACGGCGGCGCCGAGCACGCCACGGCGCACCGCCGGGCGGCGCGGCCCGCCGGGCCGGGACACGCCAAGGTCGCGAAGCGCGCGGCCCGCCCGCACGCGCACGCGAAGCGCGCGCACGCGAAGCGCGCGCACGCGAAGCACGCGGTCGCGAAGCACGCGGCGCCGCGGGCGACGATCTCGCTCTACGAGCGGACGACGAACCGGCGCGTCCTGCGCCGCCAGGGCTGCAGCGCGGCGAAGCGCGGCGTCGGCGGCATCGTCATCCTCGACTTCGGCAAGCCCGCCTCGCGGGGGCACCGCTACGGGACGATCCTCTTCTCGAACCGGTTCGCCTCGAACCGCGAGATCACGCTCGCGATGCTCGCCTACGCCGGCGGCTACCGCTACTGCCTCCGCCGCGGCTCGCACGAGACGATCGTGCTCGCCCGCGGCACGAGCAACTACCGCCCGTCGGTGCCGAGCACGTTCAGGGCGGGCCGCATGTGGGCGCGCGAGACGATGCAGCTCGCCCGCTGGCTGAAGCGCTTCGGGATGCGCGAGCACGTCTCGTCGGCCGCGGCGATCGACGCCGAGCCCGCGTGGGACCCGAGCTTCCACCGGACACGCGACTTCTTCCGCGGCTACCGCGCCTCGAAGATCGGCCGCCCGCTCTACAACTTCGGCTCGCTCGACGGCGGCGTCGGCTCCTACTGGAACGCGCGCCAGATCTTCTACGTCACCGCGGGCATGCGCTACGCGCGGCCGATCCCGGAGATCTACAACCGCACGATGGCGAAGCAGTGGGCGCACGCCGCCTGGCTCGCGAAACGGAAGTTCCACACGAAGCTCCGCTTCGCCGGCGTGATGACCCAGCACGTCGAGGGCTGCCGGACCTGCGGCTTCCTGCCGCCGGTCGCGCACAAGACGCTCGTCCGCGAGCTGGCGGCCCGCAACGTGCACGCCGAGGTGCCCGCCGTGACGAACATCCGCAGCGCCCGCTAGGCGCCGAGGATCCGGATCGCGAGCGCGGCGGCGTTCTTCGCGTTGTCGACGCCGACGGCCGCGACCGGGACGCCCGGGGGCATCTGGGCGATCGCGAGCAGGGCGTCGAGGCCGTCGAGGACGCTGAGGCTCGAGCGGAGCGGGACGCCGATCACGGGCAGGTCGGTGTGGGCGGCGACCGCGCCCGGGAGCGCGGCCGAGAGGCCGGCGCCGCAGATCAGGACGCGCAGCCCGCGCTCGCGCGCCGTGCGGGCGTACTCCGCGACGGCGTCCGGGGTGCGGTGCGCCGAGCGCACCTCGAACTCGTAGCCGACGCACGCGTCCTCGAGCGCGGCGACGCAGCCCTGCATCCGCTCCCGGTCCGACTCCGAGCCGACGAGGATCCCGACCTTCGTCTCAGCCATCCGCGATGTCCCGCCTGAAGCGCATCCCGGCGAAATCTATGCGGGCCGCCGCGTCGTAGGCGGCAGTTCGAGCGTCGGCGACGGTCTCGCCGACGCCGACGACGTCGAGCACGCGGCCGCCGTTCGTCACGAGGGCGCCGTCCCGGAGCGCCGTGCCCGCGTGGAAGACGAGCGCGCCGGTCGCCTCCGCCTCCTCGATCCCCTCGATCGGCGTGCCGCTGTCGCCGCGGGCGGGGTAGTCGCGGCCGGCGAGCACGACGGTCACCGCCGCCCGGGGCGCGACGCGCAGCTCCACGGCGAGGTCGCCGGCGAGCAGCGGCAGCAGGTCGCCGTCGAGGCGCGGCAGCAGCGACTGCGTCTCCGGGTCGCCGAAGCGGCAGTTGAACTCGATCACGCGCAGGCCGTCCCGGGTGCGCATCAGGCCGGCGTAGAGGACGCCGTGGAAGGGCGTGCCGCGACGCGCCAGCTCGCGCAGCACCGGACGGTGAACCGTTTCCAGGATCTCGGGCGCGTCGGCGTCGGCCAGGTCGGGGAGCGGCGAGACGGAGCCCATGCCGCCGGTGTTCGGGCCGGTGTCGCCGTCGCCGATCCGCTTGTAGTCGCGGGCCGGCGGGAGCGCGACCGCCTCCTCGCCCGCGGCGAGCGCGAACACCGACAGCTCCGGCCCCTCCAGCAGCTCCTCGACGTGGAACGGCTGCCCGAGCGTCTGCGCTGCCCGCAGCCCCGCGTCCAGCTCGGCCTGCGTCCGGCAGACCCAGACGCCCTTGCCGGCGGCGAGGCCGTCCGCCTTGACGACGCACGGCGGCCGCGCCACCGGCAGCGTCCGCGCCGTCGCCACGCCCGCCGCCTCCATCACGTCCTTCGCGAACGCCTTCGAGCCCTCGATCCGGGCGGCCGCCGCGCTCGGGCCGAACACGGCGATCCCGATCTCGCGCAGCGCGTCGGCGAGCCCGGCGACGAGCGGCGCCTCCGGCCCGACGACGACGAGGTCGATCGCCAGCTCGCGCGCGAGCGAGGCGACCGCGGCGGGATCCTCGGCGCGCACCGGATGGCAGGCCGCGAGCGCCGCGATCCCCGGGTTCCCCGGCGCCGCGTGCAGCTCGGTGAGCGAGGGGCTGCGGGAGATCGCCCAGGCGAGCGCATGCTCCCGTCCCCCCGACCCGGCCAGCAGCACCCTCACCGGTCGATCCTACGTAACCGGGTTCGAGGGCGCGGTTTCAGACCGCGCGTGTCGGCGCAGGAAGGGGGAGATGTACGACCCCGGAGTTGACCTGCACGAGTGGACGAGCCGGATGGAGGCGCTCGAGGAGCAGCTCGCCGAGAACCCGGCCGAGTCGCTGCCGGAGCTGGACGACCTCGTCGGCGGGATGCTCGCCGAGGGCGGCTTCGACCTCGACGATCCCGTCGGGCGCGAGGGCGACGAGGCGGAGGTGGTGACGGAGTTCCTCGCCGCGCGCGAGATCACGCGCGCCTCCGAGGCCGGGTCGAGCGAGCTGTCGCCGGGCGACGTCGCCGCGGCGATCAACGGCTACCGCGCCGTCTACGACCACCTCGTCGCCGCCCGCTCCGCCTCCGACGGCGACCTGGACGACGCCGGCGAGCCGTAGGCTTCGCGCCGTGGAGGCGCCCCCGTACTCCGCCGCCCCGGTCGAGGTCGTCCGGCTCCCCGACGGCCGGCGCGAGCGCGACCGCGTCGCCGTGGAGGAGCCGCTCGAGATCCGGATCGGCGGCGTGCCCGTCGCCGTGACGATGCGGACGCCCGGGCACGACGAGGAGCTGGCGCTCGGGTTCTGCCTCTCCGAGGGGTTGCGGCCGGCGGGGGCCCGGCTCCCGGACGACCTCGCCGCGAACGCGGTCGAGGTGGAGGCGCCCGCCTTCGATCCGGCCCGGCTGCAGCGGAGCTTCTACACGACCTCGTCGTGCGGGGTGTGCGGCAAGGGCGCGCTGGCGGCGGTCGCCGTGGACGCGCCGCGCGTCGAGTCGCGGCTGCGCGTCCCGCTCGCGCTCGTGGCGGCGCTGCCCGGACGGCTGCGGGAGGCGCAGGCGGCGTTCGCCGCGACGGGCGGCCTGCACGCGACCGGGCTCTTCTCCGCCGCCGGGGAGCCGCTGTGCGTCCGCGAGGACGTGGGGCGGCACAACGCGTTCGACAAGGTCGTCGGCTGGGCGTTCCGGGCGGGACGGCTGCCGCTCGGCAAGTCGGTGCTCTGCGTCAGCGGGCGGCTCTCGTTCGAGCTGGTACAGAAGGCGGCGGTCGCCGGGTGTCCGGTGCTGGTCGCGGTGGGGGCGCCGTCGAGCCTCGCGGTCGAGCTGGCGGCGGATCGCGGCGTGACGCTCTGCGGCTTCGTCCGCGAGGGCCGGGCGAACGTCTACACCGAGCCGTGGCGGATCGACGGCTGAGCGGCGTCCTGCTCGTCGGCGGCGCGAGCAGCCGGTTCGGCTCGCCGAAGGCGCTGGCGCGGCTCGGCGGCGAGACGCTGGCGGAGCGGGGGTGGCGCGTGCTCGGCGAGGCCTGCGACGAGCGGCTCGCGGTGGGGAAGGCGGCGGACGGGCTCGCGCTGCCGTTCCCGCTCCTCGACGACGCGAGCGAGGTGCGCGCTCCCCTCGCCGGGATCGCCGCCGGGCTCCGGGCCGCGGCGCACGACGTCGTCGTCTTCCTGCCGGTCGACGCGCCGCTCGTCGACGTGGCCGCGCTGCGTGCGCTCGGTTCGGCGTGCCGGGCCGCGGCGACCCCGCCGGGCCACCCGCTCCCGGGCGCCTACCGGCGCGGCGTGCTGGCGGTGGTCGAGCGCCGGCTCGCCGCGGGCGAGCTGCGCCTCCGCGACCTCGTCGCCGAGCTCGACACCGCGCCCGTCCAGCTCGATCCCGCGCTGCTCGCGAACGTGAACGAGCCCGCCGACCTCGCCCGCCTCACCGCGTAACGCCCTGTCCGAAACCGCCACATCCGGTGTCTGACACCGGACGTGGCCGAGAGAGACGTGTCCGCGGGGCGAGAATCGGCTCAACCGAGCCAGATGTCCGAATCGGCCGTCGGCCGAAACCGCCACGTCCGGTGTCTGACACCGGACGTGGCCGGAAGAGACGTGTCCGCGGCGCGCTAGCTGACTCGGCGCAGCTCGAGGAGCGTCCGCACGAAGTGGGCGAGCGAGGTGCCGTAGCCGCGGCTCGGGGCCCACTTGCCGCCGAGCTTCTGCACCGTCCGCGCGCTGCCGAAGAGCCGCGCGAACGCGCGCGGGTCCGGCGAGCCGGCGCGGGGATACCCGGGCGCGCCCGCGTAGAGCGCCAAGTGGTCGACGTGCGCGGTCACGCCCTGCCGCCACGTGCGGAAGCGCATGTGCGCCGCCGGGCTGCGGTTCGACCCGCCCGCGGTGCGCTTCAGGCCGCACGGGTTGTGGAAGCTCGCGTTCAGCACGCCCGTGAAGCGGCCGAAGTTCGTCTCCTTCGCCGCCTGCGCGTACGCCACCTCCGGCCGCACCCCGACCTCCTCCGCCACCCGCCAGTAGAGCGGCGCCAGCGAGACGAAGGTGCGCGTGGCGCCGTTCAGCCGCGCCCACAGCGCAGCCTGCTCCGGCGGCACCGCCGCCAGGCCGAGGATCGGCGTCCCCGCGGCAGCCGCAGGCGCCAGCAGCAGCGCGGCGACGAACGTCGTGAGCAGAACCCTCTTCCGCATATCGAGACCCCGCCGGAGGACCGGGCCGGCGCGCGCGCAGACTAGCCGATTGCCGCGCCGATCGCGTCGCCCCGCTCGGCCGGTGACGCCCCCGGCGGTCGCTCCGCGTCGGAATCGACCGTCTAGCCCAGATGCGCGACGGTCGCTCCGTCGGCCGAATCCGACTCCTGCGTCGCGACCAGCGCGTGCTCCGCCAGCTCCTCGCGCACCGCCCGCCGGAGCGAGCCGGTGCCGCGGCCGTGGACGACCCGCACCTGCGGGAAGCCGGCGAGCGCCGCGTCGTCGACGAAGGAGCGGACCGCCTCGCGCGCCTCCTGCGGACGCAGGCCGCGCACGTCCAGCTCGTCGCTCGCCCGGTCGGGCGCGCTCGCGCGCACCCGCACCGGCGGCTCCGCGTCCGGCTCGCGCACCGTCCCGCGCGGGTCGGGGCGCAGCCGCCCGAGCGGGACGCGGATGCGCGAGCCGCCCGGGCCGACCACCTCCGCGTTCTCGCCGCGGATGGCCGCGATCGTGCCGCGGACGCCCAGCTCCGGAGCCTCGACCGGATCGCCGGCCGCGAGCGGCGTCGTCTGCGGGACGGGCTCGTCGAGCGCGCGCAGCGCCCGCTCCGCGCGCGCCGCGCGCTGCGAGGCGGCGCCGAGCCGCCGGTCGCGCTCGCGGGCCGCCGGCGAGGCCGCCGGCGCCGCCGCCCGCCGCCGCTCCTCCTCGCGCCGGCGCGCCGACCGGATCTCGTCGCGGAGCGTCCGCAGCTCGCGGCGCGCATCCGCCAGCTCGCGCTCGACCGCCTCGACAGCGCGACGGCGCTCGGTCTCCGCCGATGCGCGCACCGCGTCGATCTCCTCGCGCAGCTCCCGCTCGCGCCCCTGCGCCTCGGCGAGCGAACGCTCCGCCTCGCGTTCCCGCTCCTCGGCGGCCGCGAGCGCCTCCGCCGCCCGCCGCTCCGCCGACTCCGCCTCGGCGAGGAGCTGCTCGCTGCGGGCGCGCGCCGGGTCGACCCGCGAGCGCGCGTCCGCGACCACGGCGGGATCGAGCCCGAGCCGCTCCGCGATCTGGAGCGCCCGCGAGGTGCCGGCGCGCCCGACCGCGATCCGGTAGAGCGGCGCGTGCGTCTCCGGGTCGAAGCCCGTCGCCGCGTTCGCCGCGTCTCCGGTCGCGCTCGCCCACTCCTTCAGCTCCGGGAAGTGGGTGGTGACGACGACGAGCCGCGCCTGCCCGG
Organism: Gaiellaceae bacterium; assembly: GCA_035688315.1. Taxonomy (GTDB): domain Bacteria; phylum Actinomycetota; class Thermoleophilia; order Gaiellales; family Gaiellaceae; genus Palsa-739. Next base: position 28,768 of record DASSND010000069.1, read on the forward strand.
CCAGCCGCGCCAGCAGCGCCGCGGCGAGCGCCGCGCCCTCCTCGGGATCGGTGCCCGCGGCCAGCTCGTCGAGGAGGACGAGCGAGCGCGGCCCCGCCGCCTCGAGGATCGAGACGATCGTGCGCAGATGCCCGGAGAAGGTCGAGAGGCTCATCTCGATCGACTGCCGGTCGCCGATGTCTGCGAGCACGTGGTCGAAGACCGGCAGCGCCGCCTCGAGCGCGGGCGGGCGCAGGCCGCACTGGTGCAGGAGCGCGGCGAGCCCGAGCGTCTTCAAGGCGACGGTCTTGCCGCCCGTGTTCGGGCCGCTGACGACGAGCGCGCGCAGGCCGCCGAGGTCGAGGTCGATCGGGACGGCGGTCGCGGTGTCGAGCAGCGGATGGCGCGCGCCGAGCAGGCGGATCTCGCCGCCGACCTCCACCTCGGCGCCCCGCCAGCCGCGCGAGAGCGCCGCGCACGCGAGCGCCAGGTCGAGCGCCGCGAGCGCCTCGACGAGCGCGACGAGCTGCGCTTCCCGTTCCGCGACCGCCGCGGACAGCTCGCGCAGGATCCGCTCCGCCTCCTCGCGCTCGGCCCCGGCCGCCTCGGCGAGCCGGTTGTTGCGCTCGACGATCGCGAACGGCTCGACGAAGAGCGTCTCGCCCGAGCTGGACGCGTCGTGGACGAGGCCGGGGACGCTGCCGCGCGCCGCCGCCTTGACGGCGAGGACGGGGCGGCCGCCGCGCTGGGTGACGAACGACTCCTGCAGGTGCGGCGACAGCTCGGAGGAGCGCGCGAGGCGCGCCAGCTCCTCGGCGACGCGGGCGCGGCCGGTGCGCAGCTCCGAGCGCAGCCGGCGGAGCAGGGGAGAGGCGGCGTCGCGCAGGTCGGAGCCGTCGTCCTCGACCGCACGGGCGACCGCGTCGCGCAGCGCGCCGAGGCCGGGGTCGATCGCGGCGGCCACCTCGGCGAGGAGCGGCGTCTCGACGGCGCGCGCCCGCAGCCCCGCCTCGATCGTGCGCGCGACCGCGTGCAGGTCGGCCGACTGCAGCAGCCCGCCGCGTGCGGCCCGCTCGACGGCCGGCCGTACGTCCTCGCCGCCGCGCAGCCCCGGCTCGGCCGCCTCGTCCAGGAGCGAGATCGCCTCGGCGGCGAGCGCCTGCCGGCGCGCCACCTCGTCCGGGTCGGGAGACGGCGCGAGCGCGAGCGCCGCCGCCTCGCCCATCCCGGTCGCCGTCGCGGCGGCGAGGCGCTCGAGGACCGCCGGCAGCTCGAGCGCGGCGAGCGCCTCGGCGTCCACCGGCCGCTCCTAGGGCCGCGCGACGGCCTCGAGGCCGCGCGGCGAGAGGATCCGCTCGCGGTCGGCGCCGGTGCCGACGAGCGTCACCTCGACGTCCAGCTCGCGCTCGACGAACTCGACGTAGCGCCGCGCCGCCTCGGGCAGCGACGCCATCGAGGAGCAGCCGTCGAGCGGCTCCTGCCAGCCGGGCAGCGTCTCGAAGACCGGGCGGGCCGCGTGGAAGTCGCTCTGGTGGGCGGGGAAGTCGCGGCTCTCGGAGCCGTCGCGCAGCCGGTAGCGCGTGCACACCGGCAGCTCCGCGAACTCCGACAGCACGTCGAGCTTCGTCAGGGCGAGCTGGTGGATGCCGTTCACGCGGACGGCGTAGCGGAGGGCGACGAGGTCGAGCCAGCCGCAGCGCCGCTCGCGCCCGGTCACCGTCCCGTACTCGTGGCCCAGCTCGCGGACGCGCGACTGCTCCGGCTCCGGGATCTCGGTCGGGAACGGCCCCTCGCCGACGCGGGTCACGTACGCCTTCGCGACGCCGAGGACGCGGTCGATCCGGTTCGGGCCGATCCCGGTTCCGACCGCCGCGTACGCGGCCACCGGGTTCGACGAGGTGACGAACGGATAGGTGCCGTGGTCGAGGTCGAGCAGCGTCGCCTGCGCGCCCTCGAAGAGAACGACGCGGCCGGCGGCGAGCGCCTCGTCGACGTAGAGCGAGGTGTCGGCGACGTAGGGCCGCAGCCGCTGCGCGTACGTCTCGTGCTGGGCGGCGACGGTCTCGAGGTCGAACGGCTCCGCGTCGTAGACGCGCTCGAGCCAGAGGTTCTTCTCGGCGAGCGCCAGCTCGATCTTCTGGCGGAGGATCTTCGGGTCGAGCAGGTCCTGGACGCGGATCCCGAGCCGCATCGCCTTGTCGGCGTAGCAGGGGCCGATGCCGCGCTTCGTCGTCCCGATCGCGAGCTTCCCGAGCCGGCGCTCGCTCGCCGCGTCGATCGCGACGTGCCACGGCATGATCAGGTGCGCGTTCCCGGAGAGGTAGACCTCCTCGGTCGAGTGGCCGCGCCGCTCGAACTCGTCCAGCTCGCCGATCAGCACTTCGGGGTCGACCACGCAGCCGTTGCCGATCACGCACGGCTTGCCGCGCACGATCCCGGACGGGAGCGCGCGGATCTTGTACGTCTCCTCGCCGACGACGATCGTGTGGCCCGCGTTCGGGCCGCCCTGGTAGCGGCAGACGACGTCCGAATGCTGCGCGAGCAGGTCGACGATCTTCCCCTTGCCCTCGTCGCCCCACTGCGCGCCGACGATGACGGTCGCGGGCACGACCGAAGTGTGCCCGATCCGGGCTCGCGGGGCGGCCGCTCCGCGTAGGCTCGTCGCGTGGAGGAGCTGGCCCACTTCGGCGGCTGGGTCGGGATCGTCTCCGCCGCGGCGCTCGCGGCGGTCGTCTCGACCCGGTTGGCGGAGCGCGTGCGCGTGCCGCCCGGCGCGCTGTTCCTGATCGCGGCGGCGGTCGCATCCGACCTCGTCCCGTCGCTCTCGCGCCTCTCGACCCTCGGCGTCGAGCGGGTCGCCTCGGTCGCGCTCGCGGTGATCCTCTTCGACGGCGGCCTCCGCACGGGCTGGCGCCGCTTCCGGGAGGCGGCGACGCCGATCGTCTCGCTCGGGCTCGCCGGGACGTTCCTGACGGCCGGGCTGCTCGCGCTCGCCGCGCACGTCGTGCTCGGGTTCCGCTGGGCGACCGCGGGCGTGCTCGGGGCGGCGCTCGCGCCGACCGACCCGGCGATCATGTTCTCCGTCCTCGGCCGCAAGGAGATCGCGGGGCGGACGGGGACGATCCTCGAGGGCGAGTCCGGGGCGAACGACCCGGTCGGGATCGCGCTGACGCTCGCTCTCGTCTCGGCCGCGGTCGGCGGCGGCTCGGTCGGCGGCGCCGTCGGCGACTTCGTCTCGTCGCTCCTGATCGGGCTCGCGATCGGCGTCGCCGCGGCCCTCTGGGTGCACCCGCTGCTGGCGCGGCTGCCGCTGCGGGAGCCGTCGCTCTCGCCGCTGCGGACGCTCGCGTTCGTCGGCGTCGTCTTCGGCGCCGCCTCGGCCGCGCACGGCTCCGGCTTCCTCGCCGCCTACATCGCGGGCGTGCTCGTCGGCGACCAGGCCTTCCCGAACCGGCGCGCGGTCGCGCGCTTCCACACCTCGCTGGCGAGCCTCGCGGAGATCGTCGTCTTCGTCGCGCTCGGGCTGACCGTCGACCTCGGCGCCGTGTTCTCCGGGACGGTGTGGCTGGACGGGCTCGTGCTCGCGCTGCTCGGGACGTTCCTCGTGCGGCCGCTCGCGCTCGCGCCGCTGCTCGCGCCCGTCCGGCTGACGAACGGGGAGCGCGTCTTCGTGCTGTGGGCCGGGCTGAAGGGGGCGGTGCCGATCCTGCTCGCCTCGTTCGCGCTGCTCGGCGACGTGCCGCACGCGGAGCGGATCTACCTGATCGTCTTCGTCGTCGTCGCGCTCTCGGTGACGCTGCAGGCGGCGACGATCCCGACCGCGGCGCGCCGGCTCGGCGTGCCGATGCTCGAGCTGCGCGAGCGCGACTGGGAGTGACGCGCCGCGTGTCCGGCGGTCAGAACGGGGTGCGGCCGAGCAGGACGGGCGTGCGCTCGACCTCGCGGTCGTCGGCGTCGAACCAGGTCGCCTCGCCGACGACGTCGTCCTCCCACGCGTCGCGCGGGAAGCGGCGGACGACGGCGCGGCGCACGCGGTTGCCGTCGGCGTCGTAGAGGACCTGCTCGGCCTCGCCGGTCTCGTCGTCCCACCGGAGCACGCGGACTGCGAACTCCGGCGAGGAGCTTTCGATGCGCTTCGTCCTTTTCACCACTGCCTCCCCCGGATCGGTCACGCCGCTTCCGTCGCGGCCGAACTCGACCCGTCTACCCGCTCGACCCGGAGTCTATGCCCTCGCCGGCAGAGGAACATCGCCGAGACGAGATCGAGGTCGAGGCGTCCCGCGAAGCTCGCGCCCTCCCAGCCGTCCTCTTCGCGCGCGCACGCCTCGCAGACGGCGGTGAAGGAGGTCGCGAGTGCGGAGATCGCCACGACCTGCACCTCCGTCATGCCGCCGGCGCCTCCGCGAACCGTTCCCGGTAGTCCTGCCGCGCGTCGACGTGCACCTCGCGGACGAGCCGCCGCAGTCGCGACGCGGTCGGCGCGCCCACCCGCGCGGCCAGCTCGCTCCACGTGCAGTTCGTCGTCACGATCGTGAGCAGGCTCTCCTGCTCGCGGTGGTTGACGAGGCTGTAGATCCGGTCGCGCGCCCAGCTCGACCACGCCTCCGCCCCGAGGTCGTCGAGGACGACGATGTCGTAGCCGCTCGGGTTCGGCGGCGGCTCCGCGTCGCCGTAGCTCGCGCGCAGGCGGTCGAGCCACTCGGGGACGTTGATGAAGAGCGCGCTGCGCGGCCGGTCGCTCCAGACCAGCTCGCGCAGGATCGCCACGGCGAGGTGCGTCTTTCCCGCGCCCGGGTTGCCGCGGAGCAGGAGCCCCTGCCGCAGCGGCGTGCCGGCCCGGTACTCCTTCGCCCACTGCCGGCAGACGCCGAGCGCGGTCGCGGTGCCGGGCACCGGCTCGAAGCTCTCGAAGGTGCAGCTCGCGTAGCTCGACGGCACGAGCACCCGCGCCCAGCGCGCCTCGGCGCGCCGCTGCTCGTCGTTCGCCGCCTCGCCGGCGCGGCAGAGGTCGCAGTAGCGCTCCGCCGGGAAGCGCCGCCCGAGCACGACCACCTCCTCGGTCGCGAACTCGCGCCCGCAGCCGAGGCAGGCGACGACGAGCGCGCTAGTGCTTGACGCCTGCGAACTTGGCATAGCGGCTGATGAACTCCACCTCGAACGAGTCGACCGGGCCGTTGCGGTGCTTCGCGACGATCACCTCCGCGCGGCCCTTCTTCGTGTCGTCGACCTCGTCGCGCTCGTAGTACTCCTCGCGGTAGAGGAACATGACGAGGTCGGCGTCCTGCTCGATCGACCCGGACTCGCGCAGGTCGGAGAGCATCGGGCGCTTGTCGTGGCGCTGTTCGACGGCGCGGGAGAGCTGGGAGAGCGCGACGACCGGGATGTCGAGGTCCTTCGCGATCCCCTTCAGGCCCCGCGAGATCGCCGACACCTCCTGCAGGCGGCTCTCCTCGGAGCGGCCGGTCGTCATCAGCTGCAGGTAGTCGACGACGACGAGCCCGAGGTCGGGGTGGCGGCGCTTGAGCGTCTGCGCGCGGGCGCGCAGCTCGAGCAGGCTGAGCGCCGGCGTGTCGTCGACGTAGAGGGAGGCGCCCTCGAGGTCGGAGCACGCCTTCATCAGGCGCGGCCAGTCGTCGCGCGTCAGCCGCCCGGTGCGGATCGCGTGCGAGTCGACCTTGCCGCGCGAGCACATCATGCGCTGGGCGACCTCCTGCCGCGACATCTCGAGGCTGAAGAACGCGGTCGGCACCTTCCCGTCGACTGCGACGTGCGAGGCGATCTCGAGCGCGAACGCGCTCTTTCCCATCGACGGGCGGGCGGCGAGGATGATCAGGTTCGCGGGCTGGAAGCCCGCGGTGATCCGGTCGAGGTCCTTGAAGCCGGTCGGGAGGCCCGTGACCTCGGCGCCGGACTGGTAGAGGTGCTCGATCCGCTCGAAGGTCTCGTGCAGCGTGTCCTTGAAGAGCGTCAGCTCGCCCTTCGCGCGCCGCTCGCCCAGCTCGAAGACGAGCTGCTCGGCGCGCGAGACCAGCTCGCCCGGCTCCCCCTCGCGCTCCCAGCCGAGCTGCGCGATTTCGCCGCCGGCGCGGATCAGCCCGCGGAGCGTCGCCGTCTCGCGGACGATCTCGGCGTAGTGGCGCGCGTTCGCGGTGGCGGGGACGAGGCGCGCCAGCTCGTGCAGGCGGACCCGGCCGCCGACCGCCTCCAGCTCGCCGCGCTGCTCCAGCTCGTTCGTGAGCGTGATCGCGTCGACCGGCTCGTTCTTGCCGTAGAGCGCGAGCGCCGCGCGGTAGATGCGCGCGTGCGACTCGCGGTAGAAATCGCCCGCGTCGAGCACCTCGCTGACCGCGGCGATCGCGGTCGGCGCGAGCATCATCGCCCCGAGGACCGACTCCTCGGCCTCGAGGTTCTGCGGTGGGACGGCGCCCTCGGGAGCAGGGGCGGAAGGGACCGGGGCGAGCGCCATCGACCCCGATTCCAGCAGGCGAGGGCGGCGAGTGCCAGGTCTTGATATGTCCGTTGTGAACGTGTCTTTTTCGGCCATTTGCAGGGGAATCAAGCATCGTTGCAGGCGCGTCGGACGGCGCTGCTGTGGATGACTCCTCCGCTCCGAGCGGGAAGTTCCTGCCCGGATCCACAGGCCGTGGACGAACTGTGGAGAATGCGGGCGGGATGGACGGGGTGCTGCGCCGGATCGTCGCCTGGGCGGACGCGGAGCCGGCCGTGCGGCTCGTGGTGCTGACGAGCACGCGCGCGCGGGCGGAGGGGCCGCCCGACTCGCTCTCCGACTACGACGTGATCGTCGCCCTCGACGACCTCGAGCGGTTCGACGCCGCCGCCGCGTACGGCGAGCCGGCGGCGCGTTGGGGGGACGAGCACGAGATCCACGGCGAGCGGGCGCACTTTTGCGGCGTCGTCTACGCGGACGGGATCAAGGTCGACTGGACGCTCTGGCCGGCGGCCGTGCCGGCGCTCGTCGCCGCGCACGGGCTCGACGACGCGCTCGACGTCGGCTACCGCGTCCTGCTCGACAAGGACGGCGCGGCCGCGGCCTGGCCGGCGCCGACCTTCCGCGCGCACATCCCGGCTCGTCCCGGCGAGCGGGAGTACGCGGCGCTCGTCGAGGAGTTCTGGTGGAGCGCCACCTACGTGGCGAAGGCGCGGGCGCGCGACGAGCGGCTCTTCCAGCGATTCGTCCTCGACGTGGACATGACCCACGGCGTCCTGCGGCGGATGCTCGAGTGGCTGGTCGAGACCGAGCGCGGCTGGGACTGGAGGCCTGGCGCCTACGGCCGCGGAATCGAGCGCGAGCTGCCGCCCGAGATCGCGGCCGAGCTGGACGCCGCGGCCGGCTCGTTCGAGCGGACGGTCGCGCTCTTCCGCCGCGTCGCGCGGGAGGTCGGGGAGCGGCTCGGCTACACGTACCCGCAGCTCGCCGACGACGCCGTCTCGGCGTACGTCGACACGCTGCGGGACGCGCGCTAGCCGTTACTCGTCGCGGAGCGCGGCCTCGGCGTCGGCCCGCCACTCGGGCTCGGGCTCCGCCTCCTCCGCGGGCTCCTCGGCCTCGGCCGCGTCCGCCTCGGCGAGGATCTCCTCCAGCTCCGCGCTCGGCTCCGGCGAGGCCTCGGGCGCCTGCTCGGCGCGCTCCGCCGCCTCCATCGCCGCCAGCTCCTCGTCGGAGGGCAGCTCGCCGCCCTCCGGGACGACGAGCGTCTTCACCTCGACGCTCACGTCCTGGAACACGTCGATCGAGACGTCGTAGCGGCCGATCCGCTTGATCGTGTCGATCCCGATCTTGCGGCGGTCGACGCGGATCTTGCGGGTGCGCCAGATCTCGTCCGCGATGTCGGTCGGGGTGACCGAGCCGAAGAGCGAGCCGGTCGGCCCCGCCTTCACCTCGAAGCGCAGCACCGTCTTCGCGAGCGTGTCGGCGACGGCCTGCGCCTGCTCGGCCGTCTTCGCCTCCTGGCGCGCCCGGTCGGCGTCGCGCTTGTGCAGCTCCGCCACCTTCGCCCGCGTCGCCTCCTCGGCGAGCCGGCGCGGTAGCAGGTAGTTGCGCGCGTAGCCGCGGGCGACCGAGACGACCTCGCCGCGGAGTCCGACGTGCTCGACGTCGGAGAGCAGGATGACCTCCATCAGCGCTCCCGGTCCTCGCGGCCGCGCCGGCCGCCGCCGCCGCCCTCGACGCCCTCGGCGACGTACGGGAGCAGCGCCATCTCGCGGGCGCGCTTGACGGCCTGTGCGACCTGCACCTGGTGGCGCCGGCAGGCCCCGGTGATGCGCCGGCTCCGGATCTTCCCCTTCTCGGAGATGTAGCGCCGGAGCTGGTTCACGTTCTTGTAGTCGATCTCGGCGATGTGCTCCTTGCAGAAGAAGCAGTTGCGGCGCTTGATCTGCCCCGCGGGGCCGCCGGGACGACGCTTGGTCTGGGTTCTCTCGCGTGCCATCGGTCTCCTAGAACGGGATGTCGTCGTCGGCGGCCGCCGGGAAGTCGGCGCTCTCCTGCGCCGCGCCGGTCGGCACGAACTGGTTGCCGCCGCCGAGATCGCCGTCGCCGCGGCCGCCCAGGAACTGGACGCTCTCGGCGACGATCTCGACGGCCTCGCGCTTGGCCCCGTCCTGCGCCTGCCACTCGCGCCAGTCGAGCCGGCCGTCGATCGCGACCGGGCGGCCCTTGCTCAGGTACTGCGCGCAGCTCTCCGCCTGGTTGCCGAAGACGGAGATGCTGAAGTAGTTCGGCTTGTCGGTCCACTGCCCGGACTCGTCGCGCCGGCGGCTGTTCACGGCGATCCGCAGGCTGCAGACGGGCGTGCCGCCCGGGGTGTGGCGCAGCTCGGGATCCCTCGTCAGGTTCCCGACCAGCACGACGCGGTTGATGTTGGCGGCCATGGCGCTACTCCTCCTCTTCCTCTGCCGACTCGACGTCCGCGTCAGCGTACTCCGGCTCGTCGTCGCCGGAAACGGCCGTCGCGGACACGGCCGGCGCGGGCGCGAAGTCGTCGCGCGGCGCGCTCGTCCGCGACCCCTCGATGTGCCGGGTCGCCATGTGCCGCATCACCGCGTCGTCGATCTTCAGAACGCGGGAGATCTCGGCGAGCGTCTCCGGCTCGGCGTCGAACACGACCAGGTGGTAGACGCCCTCGGGCTTGTGCGCGATCTCGTAGGCGAGGCGCCGCCGGCCCCAGGGGTCGTGGCTGCGCCAGGTGCCGCCGCCCTTCTCGACCAGCTCGCGCGTGCGCGCGACGATCTCCTCCTGGCGGGCCTCCGCCTGCTCGGGGTCCAGCATGAGCAGGATCTCGTACGTCGTCACCGTCCCGATCACCATCCTTCCCACGGTCTCGATGTCGGCCCCGACTGCCGGCGCCGCTCGGGACGGAACGGCGCGATGACGGGGCAGGAAGCGACGGCCACTGTAGCATCCGCCTCGTGCGCCGCCTCACCGCCTGGCTCGCCGGCGCCGCCGGAGGGCTCGCCGCCTACCGCTTCCTGCGGCGACGCCCCGCGGCCCCCGCCGGGGAGCCGCCCGCTCAGCCGGATCCGCGAGCCGAGGAGCTGCGCGCGAAGCTCGAGGAGACCCGGAAGCCGGAGCCGGAAGCCGAGGCGGAGGAGACCGCGCCGGAGTCGCCCGAGGAGCGGCGGCGACGCGTCCACGAGCAGGGTCGCTCCGCGCTCGACGAGATGCAGCGCGAGTAGCGGGCGCCGGCGGCGACGGAGCGGCGCCGGAGTCGAACCGACCTAGCCGTGGGTTGCACGACCGTACGAGTTTTGAAGACTCGCTGGGCCACCGGGCCCGGCCGCTCCGCCGCGGAGCGTAGTCGGAGTCGGTGCACACAGCCCCCTGCGACGGTGTACACAGCCCGATGAGACGGTGTACACCGTCTGCAGGAGACGGTGTACACCGCCGCCGGCGACGGTGTACACCTCCATCAGCCCTCGAGTTCTAGTCGAGGTATTCGCTGTCCCACCCGTCCGGCGCGTAGATCTCGCCGGGGGCGCCCGCGCTCACCGCGAGGACGAGCGTGCCGGCGGCGTTCGCGCGGGCCGCGCGGCGCGCGCTCGAGTGGGTGACCCAGACGAACGTCCCCGCGGGCGCGTCGATCTCCTCGCCGGAGACCGTGAAGGTCGCGTGGCCGCTGACGACCCAGTACAGCTCGGGCTCGCCGCCGTCGCCCTCGTCGTGCTCGGGGATGACGGTGCCGTCCTCGCGGCCGTGCCAGGCGTTGATCCCGAACGTCTGGATGTCGAAATGGTGGCGGATGCCGACCCAGTGCGGCCAGGCCGTCGAGGTCATCTCCTCGAGCGTGGCGGTGCGGTAGGCGCTCATCGTTCCTCCCTCGTCGTCGTAACCATTGATATGCTATTGACTGGTTATGGAGCAGGTCAACCCCGAGCTACAGCTCCTGTGCGATTTCGTGAACACGCTCGACGTGGAGAGCGGCGGCGACGAGCTGGACGGATGGCTGCGTGCGCGCGGGCTGTGGACGCGGCGCTCCGGGCTCGACGAGCTGGAGGCCGCGCGCGACGTCCGCGAGGCGCTGCGCGACCTGATGCGCGCGAACAACGGCTGCGAGGCCGATCCGGACGCGTCCGCGGCGGTGCTCGACACGGCGGCGCGAGGGGCGGGCGTGACGGTCCGCTTCGACCGCGACGGCGTCCGGCTCGACGCGCCCGCGGGCGGGATCGGGCGAGTGCTGGCCGCCGCCGGGCAGGCGATGGCCGACGGCTCCTGGCTGCGGCTCAAGGCTTGCAGGGCGGACACGTGCCGCTGGGCCTTCGTCGACTCGGCGCGGAACAGGTCGCGGCAGTGGTGTTCGATGGAGGTGTGCGGGAACCGCGAGAAGGCGCGCGCGTTCCGGGAGCGCCGGCGCCGCGCCTGAGGCGGCCGCGGCCTAGTCGAAGCGCGCGACCAGCTCGTCCGGCGGCAGGTCGGCGAGCGAGTCGAGGACGAGGTCGGCGGCGTCGAGGCCGAGGTCGCGGGTGACGTCGTTCGGGACGGCGACGCAGAAGATCCCGGCCGCCTTCGCGGCGGCGACGCCGTTCGGCGAATCCTCGAACGCGACCGCCTCGCCCGCGGTCACCCCGAGCAGCTCGAGCGCCTCGAGGTAGAGGGTCGGCGCGGGCTTCGCGCGGGAGGCGTCCCGGTCGGCGGTGCAGATCGCGTCCCAGCCGACCGCCTGCTCGAGCCGGTGCAGGTGCATGTCGATCCACCGCCGCGACGCGCTCGAGACGATCGCCCGCAGAAGCCCTCGCTCCCGCACGAAGGCGAAGTAGTCGCCGATCCCGGGGCGCAGCTCCTCCGCCTCGATCAGCGCCAGCTCGTGCGCGAAGCGGCGCTCGTTCAGGGCGTCGCGCTCGAGCGGCTCGCCGACCAGCTCCTCGAGATGTTCCATCGGGTCCCACGCGCCGTGCGTCCCGACGACCTGCGCCCAGCGTGCGGGCGGCAGCTCGTGGCCGTGCTCGCGGTAGAGCAGCTCCCAGCCGGCGCGCGAGGCGACCTCGGTGTCGAGGACGAGGCCGTCGAAGTCGAAGAGGAAGGCGCGGATCGCCATCGCGATGCAGAGTACGGGCCGTGGCGATCCTCGGCGTCGACGTCGGCGGGACGTTCACCGACGCCGTCCTGCTCGAGGACGGCCGCGTCCGCACGGCGAAGGTTCCGACGGCGCCGCGGCAGGAGGAGTCGGTAAGCGCAGCGGCCCGGGCGGTTGGCGCAGACGCTCGAACGACCCGCTTCGCCCACGGCACCACCGTCGCGACGAACGCGCTGCTCGAGCGCCGCGGGGCGCGCACCGCGTACGTGGGCAACGCGGGCTTCGAGCACCTGCTCCATCTGCGCCGGCAGACGCGCGCGCACCTCTACCGGCTCCAGCAGCCGCACCCGGAGCCGCTCGTCCCGCTCGAGCGCTGCCACGGCGTGCGCGGCCGGCTCGGCCCGGACGGGGAGCTGGAGCCGCTCGACCTCGCGACGCTCCCCGACCTGGGCGACGTCGACGCGGCCGCGGTCTGCCTCCTCTTCTCGTTCCGCGACCCCTCGCACGAACGCGCCGCCGCGGCGGAGCTGCGGCGGCGGCACCCCGGGCTCCACGTGGTCGCCTCGCACGAGGTCGCGCCCGAGTTCCGGGAGTACGAGCGCGCCGCGACGACCGCCGCCGACGCCTACCTCGGCCCGGTCGCGGGGCGGTACCTCCGCGCGCTCGCGGCGGCGGCGGGCGAGGCGGGGCTGCCCGAGCCCCTCGTCATGCTCTCCTCCGGCGGCGTCGCCACCGTCGCGGAGGCGGCGGCGCACCCGGCCGCGCTCCTCGTCTCCGGGCCTGCGGGCGGCGTCGTCGGGGCGGGCCTCATCGCCCGCCGCGCCGGCTTCGAGAACGCGATCGCCTTCGACATGGGCGGCACCTCCACCGACGTCTGCCTCCTGCCCGGAGGTCGGGCCGCGCGCGTGCCGGAGCGCGAGGTCGGCGGCTTCCCGATCCGGCTGCCCACCGTGGACATCCACACCGTCGGCGCCGGCGGCGGCTCGCTCGTGCGGCGCGACGCGGGCGGCGCCATCCGCGTCGGCCCGGAGTCGGCGGGGGCGCACCCCGGCCCCGCCTGCTACGGCCGCGGCGGCGGCGCGACGGTCAGCGACGCGAACCTCCTGCTCGGGCGGCTGCCGGCGGAGCTGCCCGGCGGGCTCGTCCTCGATCGCGCCGCCGCGGCCGCCGCGCTCGGCGACCTCGATCCGGCCGCGGTCGTCGACGTCGTGAACGCGGAGATGCTGCGCGCCCTCCGCGTCGTCTCCGTCGAGCGGGGCCACGACCCGCGCGACTTCGCGCTCGTCGCCTTCGGCGGCACCGGACCGCTGCACGCGTGCGCGCTCGCCGAAGAGCTGGGCATCGAGGCGGTGCTCGTCCCGCACGCGGCCGGCGTCCTCTCGGCGCTCGGCCTCGTCGCGAGCGACGAGCGGCGGGACCGCGTCGTCTCGGTCGTGCGTCCGCTCGCCGAGGCGGGCGAGCTGCCGGCGGAGGGCGAGGCCGACCTGCGCTACCGCGGCCAGAGCTTCGAACTGACCGTCCCGCTCGGCGACGACCTCGCCGCCCGCTTCCACCACGCCCACGAGGAGCGCTACGGCTACGCCGACCCGGAGCGGGAGATCGAACTGGTCGCCGTCCGCACGCACGAGGTGACACCCGGCCCCGCACTCGCTCTGCAAGTAACAGACTGTTACGAAGTCGAGGGGCCGAGGCTCGTCGAGCTGCCCGGGGCGAGCTGCTGGGTGCCTGAGGGATGGCACGGCGAGACGAACGACGACGGGACGCTGGTGCTGCGGCGATGAACGTCGAGCTGCAGGTGATCGGGAGCGCGCTCCGCGCCGTCGCCGAGGAGATGGGCGCGGTGCTGATCCGCTCTGCCTTCTCGGCGAACATCAAGGAGCGGCGCGACTGCTCGACCGCCGTGTTCGACGAGGCGGGGCGGATGGTCGCGCAGGCGGAGCACATCCCGGTCCACCTCGGTGCGATGCCGGACGCGGTCGCCGCGTGCAGGCGCCTGGGCCTCGAGCCGGGCGAGGTCGCGATCCTCAACGACCCGTACACGGGCGGCACGCACCTGCCCGACGTGACCCTCGTCTCGCGCACCGCGCTCGGCTACGCCGTCTCGCGCGCGCACCACGCGGACGTGGGCGGGATGGAGCCGGCGAGCCTGCCCGCGTTCTCGCGCGAGCTGTACCAGGAGGGGCTGATCCTGCCGCCCACGCGCCTGACGCCCGAGGTCGAGGGGCTCTTCGTCGCGAACGCGCGCAACCCGGACGAGCGGCGCGGCGACCTGCGCGCCCAGATCGCGGCGCACCGGCTCGCCGAGCGGCGCCTCGACGAGTTGTGCGCAAGGCGCGGCCGCGAGCGCGTCGCCGCGGCGATGGACGAGCTGTACGCCTACTCGGAGCGGATGGTGCGCGCGGCGATCGCGCGCCTCCCGGACGGGACGCGCTCCGCGGAGGACGTCGTCGAGACCGTCGACGGCGAGCGCACGATCCGCGCCACCGTCGAGGTCGCGGGCGACGAGATCCGGATCGACTTCGCGGGCACCGACTCCCAGGACGCGCACAACCTCAACTGCCCGCTCTCGGTGACGAAGTCCGCCTGCTACTTCGTCGTCCGCTGCCTGACCGAGCCCGACCTGCCCGCCTCGGGCGGCGCCTTCGCGCCCGTGGCGGTGACGGCGCCCGAGGGCTGCCTCGTGAACGCGCGCCCGCCCGCCGCGGTCGTCGCCGGCAACACCGAGGCGTCCTCCCGGATCGTCGACGTCGTCTTCGCCGCGCTCGGCGAGTTCGCGCAGGGCCAGGGGACGATGAACAACGTCGCGCTCGGCAACGCGGGGTTCACCTACTACGAGACGATCGGCGGCGGCCAGGGCGCGAGCGCGGACGCCGACGGGCCGAGCGGCGTCCACGTGGCGATGTCGAACACGCTGATCACCCCGGTGGAGGCGCTCGAGCTGTCCTACCCGCTGCGGGTCGAGCGCTGGCAGCTGCGGCTCGGCTCGGGCGGCGCCGGCGCGCACCGCGGCGGCGACGGCGTCGTCCGCGAGCTGCGGGTGCTCGAGGACTGCCGCCTCTCGGTGCTCGCGGAGCGGAGGGCGCACGGGCCGCGCGGCGCCGCGGGCGGCGAGGACGGCGCACCCGGCCGCACGCTCGTCGACGGCGAGGAGGAGCCGGCGAAGACGACGCGCGCGCTCGCCGCCGGCGACGTCGTCCGGATCGAGACGCCCGGCGGCGGCGGCTTCGGCCCGCCGCCTCCCGGGTAGGCTCCCCGCCGTGGAGCGTCCGGTCACCGTCGCGTGCGTCCAGGTGGAGCCGGTGGTGCTCGACCGCGAGGCGACGCTCTCGAAGCTCGAGGACGTCGCCGCCGCCGCGGCGCGGAACGGCGCCGAGCTGGTCGTCTTCCCGGAGACGTTCGTCTCCGTCTACCCGTCGTCGCGCTGGGCGAAGGCGTTCGCCGGCTGGCACCACTCGGGCGCGAAGGCGACGTTCGCGCGGATCGCGCAGGAGGCGATCGCGGTCGGCTCGCAGGCGGAGCGCCGGCTCGGCGCCGCCGCGAAGGCGCTCGGGATCTGGCTGGTCACCGGGGCGAACGAGGTCGACCCGGAGCGGCCCGGCACGATCTGGAACGCGCTCCTCTTCCACGCGCCCGACGGCTCGCTCGCGCTCCACCACCGCAAGCTCGTGCCGACGAACCACGAGCGGCTCGTCTGGGGGCAGGGAGACGGGCGCGGCCTCACCGCGGTCGAGACCGGCTTCGGGCGGCTCGGCGGGCTGATCTGCTGGGAGAACTACATGCCGCTCGCGCGCTTCGCGCTCTACGAGGCGGGCGTCGAGCTGTACGTCGCCTCGACCGCCGACGACTCCGACGCGTGGCAGTCGACGCTCGTCCACGTCGCCCGCGAGAGCCGCGCCTACGTGATCGCGCCCTCCCATTACCAGCGCGAGTCCGCCTACCCGGACGACTTCCCGCTCCGCGACGAGATCGCGGGCGCCGGGACGATCGGCCGCGGCGGCAGCGCGATCCTCGCCCCCGACGGCTCCTACCTCGCCGGGCCGCTCCACGACGAGGAGGGGATCCTCTACGCCCAGCTCGACCCGGCGCGGCTGCTCGAGGAGCGGCAGCGCTTCGACCCGGCCGGCCACTACCACCGTCCGGACGTGCTGAAGCTCGGCGTGAACCCGTCGGCGCGCGCCGCCGACGTGCCCGCGCGCGAGCCCGCCTCGTAGCGGCGAGTAGCATCGGCCCGTGGCCGCGTCCGAGCCGCCGTACGACCTCTACAGCGACGCCTTCCGCGCCGACACGTACGCGACCTTCGCGCGGATGCGCGAGCACGACCCGGTGCTCCGCCAGCCGGGCCTCGACGGCGAGAGCCCGATCTGGTTCGTCACCCGCTACGACGACGCGGAGGCGGTGCTGCTCGACGACGAGCGCTTCGTCCGCGACCCGCGGCTCGCGCTGCCGCCCGAGCGGTTCGCCGCGTACGACTCGGCGCTGCCGGAGGCGTTCGCGTTCGTCGACAGCCACATGCTCAACCGCGACGGCGACGACCACCGCCGCCTGCGCCGCCTCGTCTCGAAGGCGTTCACGCCGCGGATGATCGAGCGGCTGCGGCCGCGGATCCAGGAGCTGGCCGACGAGCTGGTCGACGCGGTCGCCGCCGACGGCGAGATGGAGCTGGTCTCCGCGTTCGCCTTCCCGCTCCCGATCACGGTGATCGCGGAGCTTCTGGGCGTCCCGGCCGCCGACCGCGACCGCTTTCGCGAGTGGTCCGGCTGGATGGTGAGCCCGACGCTCGCCGCCGCCGAGCTGCAGCAGGCGGGCGCCGCGATGGGCGAGTTCTCCCGCTACCTGCTCGACCTCTTCGACGAGCGGCGGCGCCGGCCGGGCGAGGATCTCGTCAGCGCGCTCGTCGCGGTCGAGGACGGCGGCGACACGCTCTCCACCCAGGAGCTGTGCAGCATGGTCGCCCTCCTGATCGTCGCCGGGCACGAGACGACGGTCAGCCTGATCGGGAACGCGACGCTCGCGCTCCTCACGCATCCGGAGCAGCGGGCGGCGCTCGAGCGCGACCCGGCGCTGCTGCCGCGTGCGGTCGAGGAGCTGATCCGCTACGACGGGCCGGTCGAGCGCACGCTCACGCGCTGGGCGGCCGTCGACGTCGAGCTGCGCGGCCGGACGATCCGCCGCGGCGAGCCGGTGATCGTCGTCCTCGGCGCCGCCGACCGCGACCCGGAGCGGTTCGCCGACCCCGACCGGCTCGACCTCGCGGCCGAGCGGCCCGCCCGCCACCTCGGCTTCGGCCGCGGCAGCCACTTCTGCCTCGGCGCGCCGCTCGCGCGGCTCGAGGCGGAGATCGCGCTCGCGACGCTCTTCCGGCGGCTGCCCGGGCTGCGGCTCGCCGCCTCCCCCGACGACCTGCGCCGGCGGGCGGTGCCGCTCTTCCGCAGCCTCGTCGCCCTCCCGGTCGCCTGGGACGCCTAGCTAGCGCCTGCGCAGCCGCCGCTCGTCGCCGACCCGGCGCGTGACGCCGTCCGCGTCGAAGCGCTCGAGCAGGAGCTGCGCCGTCTTGCGGCCGACGCCGAGCAGGTCGCGGAAGCGGGCCAGCGTGATCGTCCCGGCGGCCTCGCACTCGGCGACGAGCGCCGCCCGCGCCCGCTCGAACTCGGCAGCCGCGACCGCGAGCCCCTCGCCGACGCGCACGAGCCGGCCCTGCTGCTCGAGGAAGCGGGCCAGCGCCGCGTCCTCGACCCGCACCGGCTCGAGCCCGAGCTGGGCCTCGAGCGCCGCCGCGTCCTCCTCTCGGCCGTCGAGCCGCGCCGCGGCGCCCGGCCGGTAGAGCTTCGCGCCGCGCCGCTCCAGCCCGAGTCGCGGCAGGACGGCGCCCGCCCACGGCTCGCTCGGCACCGGCACGCCCGGGTCGAGCGGGTCGGCGGCGTCGAGCGAGCGCTCCAGCTCGCCGCGCAGCTCCGCCAGCCACTCCTCCGACCAGCGCCACTTGCCATCGACGAGCGCCGGCGCGTGCACGAGCGTCTCGCCGCGCTCGAGCGCCTCCATCCGCGCCGGATCGGCGTGGCGCGGCGGCGCCGCGTCGAGGACGACGCCGCCCGCGACGGTGGTGCCGGCGCGCAGGACGACGCGGTCGCCGCGCGCCGCGACGACGGGCTCGGCGAGCCGGAGCTGCGCGAACCGCTCGCCGGCGCGCGCGACGCGGGCGACGACGTCGGCGGTGCCGTGGTGGACGTGCACGCGCGCCGGCACCTCCGCGAGCGCGTCGAGCGAGACGTCGAGGCGGTAGCTCGCGGCGAACGCGCCGGGGGAGACGAGGACGTCGCCGCGGCGAAGCTCGCGCCGCTCGACCCCGGGCAGCGCGACCGCGACCCGCTGGCCCGCCTCGGCGCGCTCGACCGGGCGGTCGTGCACCTGGACGCTGCGCACGCGCACCTCGCGCCCGCCCGGCTCGAGCCGCAGCTCGTCGCCCTCCCCGATCGTGCCCGACCAGAGCGTCCCCGTCGCGACGGTGCCGATCCCGCGCAGCGAGAACGAGCGGTCGACGTGCAGCCGTGCGGGCCCGTCGGCCGGGTGGCGCTCGACCCGCGCCGCGACCCCGGCGAGCGCGGCGCGCAGCTCCTCGAGCCCGGCCCCGGTGCGCGCGCTCGTCGGGACGACCGGCGCGCCGGGAACCAGCTCCTCCACCTCGGCGCGCGCCAGCTCCAGCGTCTCCTCGTCGACGAGGTCGGCCTTCGTCAGCGCCGCCACGCCGCGCTCGATCCCGAGCAGGCGCAGGATCGCGAGGTGCTCGTGCGTCTGCGGTCGCGCCCCCTCGCCGGCGTCGACGACGAGCAGGAAGAGGTCGATCCCGCTCGCCCCCGCCACCATCGTCCGCACGAACCGCTCGTGCCCGGGCACGTCGACGACGGAGAGCTGCGTACCGTCGGGCAGGGTGAGCGGCGCGTAGCCGAGGTCGATCGAGATGCCGCGCTCGCGCTCGGCGGGCAGCCGGTCGGTGTTGCGGCCGGTGAGCGCCTCGACGAGCGTCGTCTTGCCGTGGTCGATGTGCCCCGCGGTGCCGACGGTGAGCGCCATGGCGGGAGCCTAGACTCGACATGTGGATTCCCGGCCATCCCTCGCGCTCTCGTGGAGCGGCGGGAAGGACTCCGCGCTCGCGCTCTGGACGCTGCGCGAGCGCCACGGCGTCGAGCCCTCCGCGCTCCTCACGACCGTCACCGAGACCTACGACAGGATCTCGATGCACGGCGTCCGCCGCGCGCTCCTGCGCCGGCAGGCCGAGGCGGCCGGGCTGCCGCTCGTCGAGGTCGAGATCCCGGCCGCCTGCACGAACGAGGTCTACGAGGCGCGGCTCGCCGCGGCGCTCGCCGCGCCGCCGCTCGACCGGGCCGAGGAGTTCGCGTTCGGCGACCTCTTCCTCGAGGAGATCCGCGCCTACCGCGAGGAGCGGCTC
This sequence comes from Gaiellaceae bacterium, assembly GCA_035688315.1. Taxonomy (GTDB): domain Bacteria; phylum Actinomycetota; class Thermoleophilia; order Gaiellales; family Gaiellaceae; genus Palsa-739. The sequence continues at coordinate 47,722 of DASSND010000069.1, forward strand.
GCCGCCGCCGGCCGCCGCGCCGCGTTCCCGATCTGGGGCGAGGACACGGCGGCGCTCGCGCGGCGGTTCGTCGCGGCCGGCTTCCGCGCCGTGCTCGTCTGCGTCGACCCGCGCGCGCTCGACCCGTCGTTCGCCGGCCGCGAGTACGACGAGGCGCTGCTCGCCGAGCTTCCCGACGGCGTCGACCCGTGCGGTGAGAACGGCGAGTTCCACACCTTCGTCTACGACGGGCCGGTCTTCGCCGAGCCGGTCGCGTGCGCGCGCGGCGAGGTGGTCGAGCGCGACGGCTTCGTCTTCGCCGACCTCGAGGCTGCGTAGGCATGGACGCGGCGGCGCGGTTGCGGGAGCTGAGCGACCTGGCGACGCCGTGGGCGGTCTGGATCGCGACGACGCTCGGGCTCCCCGACCACATCGAGGCCGGCGCGACGACGCTCGAGCCGCTCGCGGAGGCCGCGGGCGCCGACCCGGACGCGCTCCGCCGGCTGCTCGCGCTGCTCGTCGCCCGCGGCGTGCTCGCCGAGTCGGACGGCGTCTACGCGAACACCGAGGTGTCCGCGCTGCTCGTCGGCGGCGGCTGGCGGAGCTGGTTCGACCTCGACGGCGCGCCCGCGATCTGGGCGGCGTCGTGGCCGCGGCTCCTACAGGCGGTCCGCACCGGTTCGCCCGGCCGCGACGAGGGCTGGTACTACGAGGAGCTGGCGCGCACCGGGCGCGGCGAGCACTTCGACGAGCTGATGGCGGCGCAGGTGCGCGCGAACGCGGAGCGGCTCGCCGAGGCGTACGACTGGAGCGGCGTCGGGCACGTCGTCGACCTCGGCGGCGGAACCGGCACGCTCGTCCGCACCCTGCTCGCGGCGCACCCGCACCTGCGCGGGACGCTCTACGAGCGGCCGCAGGTGGCGGCCGGCGTCGAGCCGGAGGAGCGCCTGGAGGTCGTCGCCGGCGACCTGCTCGTCGACCCGCTCCCCGCCGCAGACGTGTACGTCCTCTCGCAGATCCTCCACGGCTGGCCCGACCCGGGCGCCGAGGCGATCCTCGCGCGCTGCGCGGCGGCGGCTCCGCGGGTGCTCGTCGTCGAGGGCGTGCAGCCCGAGCGGCCGTCGGCGGACGAGGCGAGCTTCGACCTCTTCATGCTCACGCTCTCGGGCGGCAGGCAGCGGACGCTCGCGGACTTTCGCCGGCTCGGCGCCGTCTGCGGGCTGGCGCTCGTCGGGGAGTCGCCGCTCGCGGGCGGCGTCAGCCTCGTCCAGCTCGCGCGCGAGCCACCGCCGCGGCGGCCTCGTCGGCCTCCGGGTCGGTGAGCGTCAGGCAGTCGAGCAGCAGGCGGCCGTCGCGGACGACGCCGACGACGGGCGGTTCGCCCGCGCGCAGCGGCTCCGCCAGCTCGTCGGGGAGCGCGCACGCGCAGCTCGGCAGCTCGGCGAGCGGCAGCGCGCCGCCGCCGACGCGGCCGACGGTCTCCTCGACCTCGCCGCCGGTCGCCGCAGCGAGCCGCTCGGCCCGCGCCCGCACCGCGTCGGGCCGTTGGTCGAGCGTCTGCAGCACGGGGATCCGCTCGGGCGCGTCGACGTGGAGCAGCAGCGTCCCCTCGAGCGCCGCGAGCGAGAGCTTGTCGATCCGCAGCGCGCGCTGCAGCGGGTGGCGGCGCAGCCGCTCCACGAGGTCGGCGCGGCCGGCGACGATCCCGGCCTGCGGCCCGCCGAGCAGCTTGTCGCCCGAGAAGCAGACGAGATCCGCGCCCGCCGCGAGCGACTCGCGCGCGGTCGGCTCGACGTCACCTTGTAACAGTCTGTTACTTGCGTGGAGCGCGCCGGAGCCGAGATCGTCGACGAGCGGCAGCCCGTGCCGGTGCGCGACCGCCGCCAGCTCCTCCGGCCGCGGCAGCTCGCTGAAGCCGACGACGCGGAAGTTCGACTGGTGCACGCGCAGGAGCAGCGCCGTGTCCGGCCCGATCGCGCGCTCGTAGTCGGCGGCGCGGGTGCGGTTCGTCGTCCCGACCTCGACGAGGCGGGCGCCGGAGCGTGCGAGCACGTCGGGGATGCGGAAGCCGTCGCCGATCTCGATCAGCTCGCCGCGCGAGACGACCACCTCGCGCCCCTCCGCGAGCGCGGCGAGCGCGAGCAGGACGGCGCCGGCGTTGTTGTTGACGGCGAGCGCCGCCTCGGCCCCGGTCAGACGACGCAGGATCCCGGCGAGATGGTCCTGGCGGGAGCCGCGCGCGCCGGCCGCGAGGTCGAACTCGAGGTTCGAGTAGCCGCGCGCCGCCTCGGTCACGCGGGCGAGCGCCTCCTCCGCGAGCGGCGCGCGGCCGAGGTTCGTGTGGACGACGACCCCCGTCGCGTTCAGCACGCGTCGCAGGCGCGGCGCCCGCGCCGACGCGAGCTCCTCGCGCAGCAGCTCGGCGAGGTCTCCGGGCTCGCCTCCGGCGCGGATCTCCGCCCGCGCGCGTTCGATCACCGCGCGCGCCGCGTCGACCGCGAGCGGGTCGCCGGCCGCGCGGGCCAGCTCGTCCACCGACGGCAGGTCCCGCAGCTCCACGCGGGAACTATGCCGCGTCGACCTCGAGCAGGAAGCCCTGGAGGAAGAGCGGCCGGCCCCGCTCGTCGCTGACCGGGACGGTCTCGTCGCGCACGTGGACGACGCGCCCGTCGGCGGCGACGAGCCGGTACTCCGCGCGGAACGAGTCGCCGGCCTCGTGCGTGCGGTTCGCGTACTCGAGCACGCGGTCGCGGTCGTCGGGGTGCAGCAGCGACACCCAGAAGTCGTCCTCCGAGGTCCAGCGCTCGGCCGGGAAGCCGAGCAGCCCCTCGATCTGCGGGCTGATGTAGGTCGTGCGGATCGGGAAGCCGAGCGGGTTCACGTAGGTGACGAGCGCCGGCAGCCGCTCCACGAGCGTCCGGAAGCGCGCCTCCGACTCGGCGAGCGCGCGCTCCGCGAGGAAGCGCTTCGACGCGTCGAGGGCGATCCCGCCGACGCCGACGACCTTCCCGCCCTCGCGCAGCGGCTCGACGTGCACGTCGAACGCCCACTTGCGCCACGGCTCGGTGAACGTGGCCGACTCGCCCGAGAGCGCCCGCCGGTGGGCGTCCACGATCTCCTCCGCGTGGTCGACGGTCGGCCCGATCACCGTCGCGAGCGGCCGGCCGACGACCTCCTCGCCGCTCTCGAGGCCCAGGATCGAGAGCGCGGCGCCCGCGACCGAGGTCAGGCGCAGCTCGCAGTCCGTCGTCCAGACGAACGACTGCGGCAGCTGCTCGACGAGCAGCGAGAGATGGCCGGGAGACGGGCGACGCGGCCGGAGCACGCCCGGATCATCGGCACCCCACCGGATGGACTTGACTCGGGGCTACTGCGCGTCGTGCTTCCCGGGCGCGTGCGGGCTCGGCGGCCCGTTCAGGCGGCCGTAGCCGTCGAGCACGGTGCGGAGCGCGACCTGCGGGTCGTCGGTGACCGTGAGCAGCTCGAGGTCCTCCGGCGAGACCATTCCCTCGGGCAGCGCGCGCTCCCGCACCCAGTCGAGGAGCGGCGTCCAGTAGCCCTCGTCCAGCAGCACCACCGGGAAGTCGAGCACGGTGCCGGTCTGGATCAGCGTCAGCGACTCGAACAGCTCGTCGACGGTGCCGAAGCCGCCCGGGAAGACGCAGAAGCCCTCCGCCGCCTTCACGAACATCGTCTTGCGCGCGTAGAAGTGCTGGAAGGTGAGGGAGAGGTCGCAGTACGGATTCAGCCCCTGCTCGTGCGGCAGCTCGATGTTGAAGCCGACCGAGAGGCCGCCGCCCTCGCGGCAGCCCCGGTTCGCCGCCTCCATCACCCCCGGGCCGCCGCCGGTGACGACCGCCCAGCCGGCCTCGGCGAAGAGCCGCGCCGTCTGCCGCGCCAGCTCGTACGGCCGCGATCCCTCCCGCACCCGCGCCGAGCCGAAGAACGAGCACGCCGGCCGGTCGATCTTCTCGACGGTGAGGAAGCCCTCGAGGAACTCCCGTCCGATCGAGTCGGTGTGCGCCACCAGCTCGATCTCCGGCAGATGGGTCTGCAGCATCGCGCGGTCGTCCGTCTCGGTCACAGCGCTCCGTTCGGTCGGGTCGCCAGCAGCCCGAGCACGAGCGCCGCGGCGACGAGGACGTAGGCGGTCCCGATCAGGAGCGCGCGCGAGCGGTCGGGCGCGAACGCCTCCACCGGCACCGCGCCCTCGAAGCGGATCACCGGCATCCGCCACGCCTCGGTCGCGGCCCGCCAGACCGCGCCGCCGTCGAGGAACCCGATCGGAAGCATGTTGAACGCGTTCAGCAGGAAGCCCATGTTCGCGAGCACGAGCAGCAGGTGCGAGTCGCGCGCCGACGCGGCCGCCCAGACGACCGCGGCCGCGGCGCCGCCGACGAACGGCCCCGCGAGCGAGATGCGCGCGTTCCGCCACGGCGAGAGGCCCGCGTGCCGGATCGTCACGTAGGCGCCGATGAACGGGATGAAGGTCGGCAGCGAGACCTGCAGCCCCTGCCGGCGCGCCTCGACCGCGTGCCCCAGCTCGTGGACGAGGATCAGGAGGACGAACCCGACCGCGAACGACCAGCTCCCGAACCAGAACTTGTACGCGGCCACCGAGATGAAGAAGCCGAAGAACTTGACGAACACGAAGCCCCACTTGAGCGCCGTGCCGCCGATCAGGACGGCCAGCCCGACCAGGCGCTCGAAGCTCTTGCGGAGGCTGAGCCCGCCCTGCGGCTGGATCGGCTCGTAGTCGCGTCCCTCCATCAGGAACCTCGGCCGATCCACTCCTCGCCGCCCGTGTAGACCTCCTTCTTCCAGAGCGGGATCGTCTCCTTGAGCGTGTCGATCGCCTCCTTGCAGGCCGCCAGCGCGGCGGCGCGGTGCGCGGCCGAGACCGCGATCGCGACGCTCGCCTCCCCGATCTCGACCCGCCCGATCCGGTGGTGGATCGCGACCGCGCAGAGGCCGTGCCGCGCGGTCAGGTCGGCGGCCAGGCGCGCCAGCATCGGCTCTGCCATCTCCGCGAACGCCTCGTACTCCAGGTGGAGCACCTCGCGCCCGCGCGAGCGGCGGCGGACGGTGCCGACGAAGCTCGCGACGGCGCCCGCGTCGTCGTCCTCGACCTCGCGGATCGCCGCGGCGACGTCGAGCGGCTCCGCCTGGATCCGGAACGCGCCGCCCGAGACCGGCGGGATCAGGGCCACCTCGTCGCCGTCGCGCAGCTCCCGGTCGCGCTCCACGTACTCGCGGTTGAGCGCGTACATCAGCCCGGGCGGCTCCTCGCCGAGACCGAGCCGCGGCCACACGTCCTCGACGCGCGCCACGTCCTCCAGCTCGAGCCGGGAGGCGCCGGCGCGCTCGCGCAGGCTGGCGAAGAGGCGGACGGTGACGCGCATCCCGCACCAGTATCGCGGTGGGGCACACTGCGGCGATGGCTGTCTACTTCCGCGAGCGCGGCGGCCCGCCCGCCGAGCGCACCGCCGACCCGGAGCTGCGCCGCGCGAACCTGCGCCGGATCGGGCCGCTCTTCGCGCCCTACAGGCTGCGGCTGGGCGGCCTGCTCGCCCTGATCGTCGCGAGCGCCGGGCTCGGCGTCCTGCCCGCGTTCCTGCTGAAGCGCGTGCTCGAGGCGATCGTGCGCGACGACACCGGCGCGCTCTCGCTGAACGCGGGCGGGATGATCGCGATCGCGGTCGCCTCCGGGATCCTCGGGGTCGTCCAGACGCTCCTCTCCAACCAGGTCGGCCAGCGCGTGATGCACGACCTGCGCGCCGCCGTCTTCCGCCACCTGCAGCGGCTCTCGCTCGCGTTCTTCACGCGCACGCGCACCGGCGAGGTGCAGTCGCGGATCTCGAACGACATCGGCGGGGTGCAGAGCGTCGTCACGAACACCGCCACCTCGATCGCCTCGAACGTGACCACCGTGGTCGCGACCGCGGTCGGCATGCTGCTCCTCTCCTGGAAGCTCGCCCTCTTCGCCTTCGCGCTGATCCCGGTGTTCACGGTGCTGACGCGCCGGGTCGGCCAGGAGCGGCGGAAGATCGCGAAGACGACCCAGGAGACGCTCGCCGACATCTCGAGCCTCGTGCAGGAGTCGCTCTCGGTCTCGGGGATCCTGCTCGGGAAGACGATGGGCCGCGGCGCCGAGCTGGCCGACCGCTTCGAGCGCGACTCGCTGCGGCTCGCCGATCTGGAGGTGCGTCAGCGGATGGCTGGCCGCTGGGTGATGGCGTCGATCCAGACGAGCTTCGCGGTGATGCCGGCCGCGGTGTACTGGTTCGGCGGGCTCGCGCTCGCGCACGGCTCCCACGCGGTCTCGGTGCCGACGCTCGTCGCGTTCACGACGTTGCAGACGCGGCTCTTCTTCCCGGTGGGCGGTCTGCTCGGCGTCTCGCTCGACGTGCAGACCTCGCTCGCGCTCTTCGACCGGATCTTCGAGTACCTCGACCACGAGGTGGACATCGAGGAAGGCGAGGTCGGCGCGGCGGGCGGCGGCGACGTCGTCTTCGACGCCGTCTGGTTCCGCTACGGGCCGGAGGCGTGGACGCTCGAGGACGTGAGCTTCGACGTGCCGGCCGGCACGACGACCGCGCTCGTCGGCGAGACCGGCTCCGGCAAGACGACGCTCGGCTATCTCGCCGCGCGCCTCTACGACGTCGAGCGCGGCGCGGTGCGCGTCGGCGGCGTCGACGTGCGCGACCTCACCTTCGGCGCGCTCACCTCGCTCGTCGGCGTCGTCTCGCAGGAGACGTACCTCTTCCACGCCTCGGTGCGCGAGAACCTCGCCTTCGCGAAGCCGGACGCGACCGACGAGGAGATCGTCGCCGCGGCCGAGGCGGCCCGGATCCACCATGTGATCGCGGCGCTCCCCGACGGCTACGACACCGTGGTCGGGGAACGCGGCTACCGCTTCTCCGGCGGCGAGAAGCAGCGGATCGCGATCGCGCGCACGATTCTCCGAAACCCGCCGATCCTCGTCCTCGACGAGGCGACCTCGAGCCTCGACACCGAGACGGAGCGGCTCGTCCAGGAGGCGCTCGACCGGCTCTCCGAGGGGCGGACGACGATCGCGATCGCGCACCGCCTCTCGACGGTGCGGGACGCCGACCAGATCGTCGTCCTCGACCGCGGCCGGGTCGTCGAACGCGGCCGCCACGAGGAGCTGCTCGCGCGCAGCGGCCGCTACGCCGCGCTCGTCAGCCGCGACGCCGAGCTGGAGCCGCCGGCGCTCGTCTAGACGGTCGCCGGCTGCGCGAGCAGGTCGGGGCGGCCCTCGAGCGCGATCCGCCCGTTGCGGGCGAGCCGGGCGAGCGCGCGGACGACCTGCGGGTCGAACTGCGTCCCGGCGCACGCCTCCAGCTCGGCGAGCGCGTCTTCCAGGCTGCGCGCGCTCCGGTACGCGCGGTCGGTCGTCATGGCGCTGAACGCGTCGCAGCAGGAGACGATCCGGGCGACGAGCGGGATCTGCTCGCCGGCGAGCCCGTCCGGGTAGCCGCCGCCGTCCCAGCGCTCGTGGCAGGAGCGGACGATCCGTCCCACCTCGGCGAGCCGGCCGCCGACGCGCTCGAGCAGGCGCTGGCCCTCGATCGTGTGCATGTTCACGATCGCCCGCTCCTCCACGGTCAGCTCGGCGGGCTTGTCGAGGATCGCGTGCGGGATCCGGATCTTGCCGACGTCGTGGAGGAGCGCCACGAACTCGGCGTTCAGGCGGGAGCGCGCGTCGACCGCCAGCTCGTCCGCGACGGCGAGCACGAGCCGGAGCACGTCGCGGCTGTGCGCGCCGGTGTGCGCGTCGTCGGCCTCGACGACGTCGCCGAGCAGGAAGGCGGTGCCGCGGTAGGCGTTCGACAGCTCGAGCGCCTGGTCGAGCCGCTGCCGGCGCTCCCGCATCGAGAGGCCGATCACGAGCAGCAGCGGCAGCGGCAGCAGCAGCGCCGCCTCGCCGTGCCGGCTCGCGATCGCCGTCAGCAGGCCGATCGGCGCCAGCACGAGGTCGATCGTGAAGACGAGCGCGAGCGTGGGGGCGAGCTGGGTCGGCGGCAGGCGGACGGCTCCCCACTCGCGTGCGGTCGAGCCGACGAGGTCGACCGCGAACTGCGCCGCGAGGGCGCCCGCGAGCAGGAGCACCGTCCGTGTGTCCGCGGCCGGCGGCCGCGCCGGGACCAGCTCGAAGACGAGCGCGGGCCCGAGCGAGAACCAGGAGCTGCCGACGACGACGAGCGCCCGCTCGATCGGGACGATCCGCAGCAGGTACTCCGGCGCCTGGCCGAGCACGCCCGCGAGCGCGACCCAGAGCGGCACCTGCGCGGGCGGGAGCAGGAAGAGCATCTCGACGAGGATCAGCTCGCTCGCGACGGCGAGCGCGCTCCCGACCTCGAACTCGAGCCGCGAGGCGACGGCGTAGGAGCCGACGAGGAGCGCGACGACCCAGCCGGCGGGGCGCGTGCCGTGGTCGCCGAGCGCGAGCAGCGCGCCGGCGGCGGCGAGGAAGCCGGCGCCGAGGCTCCAGTGCGTCAGCCGCTCCGCGCGCGTGAAGCGCCGCCCCTCACGCGCGCGCGCCTCGGCGACGAGGCGCTCGGCGACGGGATCGAACGCCGTCGGTTTCGAGTCTGGCATGCCGCAGGAGGAGGTGCGAGGACGGGCGCTAGCGGCCCCTGCACGGGTCGACCCAGAAGCCGTCCGCCGAGATCGACTCGCCCCACGTGAGGCCGACCGCGTGCAGTTCGAGCGACACCGCGGCGTACCCGTTCGAGGAGGCGACCGAGAGGAGATTGAGGCCGAGCGCGACCGGCAGCGACGGGCCCCAGCTCCGCAGCGGCTTGGCGACGCTGATCGGCAGGCGCACGACCGTGCCGTCCGGCGCGAGGTAGCGGAGGACGACGACGAAGGCGCCGAGCCCGAGCCCGCCGCGGTCGACGGTCAGGAAGCGGACGACCGGGTTCTCGAGGTTCACGCACATCCACGGCGTCGTCGCCGTGTCGCCGTTGCGGTCGAAGACGAGCGAGCGCGCGCTCAGCCCGTAGGGGTCGTGCGCCGCCGAGACCGACGCGCCCGAGAGCGTCCAGTCGCTCGTCGAGGCGAGGTCGCCCTGGGGGGCGAGGCTGTAGGAGAGCGGGTCGAGCCAGCGGAGGAAGACCCGGCTCTGGTCGCCGTAGCCGCAGGCCGGCGCGAGCGGATCGGCGAGCAGGTTCCTCGAGGCGGCGGAGGAGACGCTCGCGGCCAGGAGGGCGACGGTCGCGGTCGCCACGAGAATGCCGAGCCGCAGACTCCTGCGCATCCCCTCGTCCTTTCCCCTCGTGCCCTCGCCCGCCGAGGGCGTGCGTGCGGGATTCAACGACAGTCCGGGCCCGCGCGCTTCACCCGTTCGAGGCATCTACGATCCGGACGATGGCCGCGACGGACGACCGCCGCACCGAGTCCGGGATCGAGGTGAAGCCGGTCTACGGGCCCGAGGACGCGCCGCGCCCGCTCGAGGCGCCGGGCGAGTACCCGTTCACGCGCGGCCCCTACCCGGACATGTACCGCGGCCGGCCGTGGACGATCCGCCAGTACGCGGGGTTCGCCTCGGCGGAGGAGTCGAACGCGCGCTACCGCTACCTGCTCGAGCGCGGCCAGACCGGCCTCTCGATCGCGTTCGACCTGCCGACCCAGCTCGGCTACGACTCCGACGACCCGCGCGCCCTCGGCGAGGTGGGGCGCACCGGGGTGGCGATCGACTCGCTCGCCGACATGGAGATCCTGCTCGCCGGGATCCCGCTCGGCGAGGTGTCGACGTCGATGACGATCAACGCGCCCGCGTCGCTCCTGCTGCTCCTCTACGAGCTGGTCGCGGAGGGGCAGGGGGTGGCGCCCGCGGAGCTGCGCGGCACCGTCCAGAACGACATCCTCAAGGAGTACATCGCGCGCGGGAACTACATCTTCCCGCCGCGGCCGTCGATGCGGCTGACGACCGATCTGTTCGCGTACTGCGCGGAGCGGATCCCGCGCTGGAACACGATCTCGATCTCCGGCTACCACATCCGGGAGGCGGGCTCGACGGCGGTGCAGGAGCTGGCGTTCACGCTCGCGAACGGGATTGCCTACTGCGAGGCGGCGGTCGAGGCGGGGCTCTCGCCGGACGAGTTCGGGGCGCGGCTCTCCTTCTTCTTCAACGCGCACAACCATTTCTTCCAGGAGGCGGCGAAGTTCCGGGCGGCGCGGCGGCTGTGGGCGCGGATCATGCGGGAGCGGTTCGGCGCGACGAACCCGAAGGCGCTCGCGCTGCGCTTCCACGCGCAGACGGGCGGCTCGACGCTGACCGCGCAGCAGCCGGAGAACAACATCGTGCGGGTGGCGGTGCAGGCGCTCGCGGCGGCGTGCGGCGGGGCGCAGTCGCTGCACACGAACTCCTTCGACGAGGCGCTCGCGCTGCCGAGCGAGCGGGCGGCGCGGATCGCGTTGCGGACGCAGCAGATCCTGCAGGCCGAAGGCGGCACCACCGACACCGCCGACCCGCTCGGCGGCTCCTACTTCGTCGAGTCGCTCACCGACGAGCTGGAGGCGCGCGCGTGGGAGCTGATCGAGCGTGTCGACGAGCTGGGGGGAGCGGTCGCCGCGGTCGAGGCGGGGTTCGTGCAGGAGGAGATCGAGCGGGCGGCGTTCGCGTGGCAGCAGCAGGTCGAGGCGGGTGAGCGCGCGATCGTCGGCGTGAACGCGTTCGCCGAGGAGTCGGACGAGCGGGTCGAGCTGCTGCGCATCGACCCGGAGTCGGAGCGGCGCCAGCTCGAGCGGACGGCGCGCGTCCGCGCGGAGCGGAACCCGGGCGAGGTCGAGCGCGCGCTCGCCGCGGTGCGCGAGACCGCGCGCGGCGAGTCGAACCTCCTGCCGGTCCTTCGCGACGCCCTGCGCGCCCACTGCACGGTCGGCGAGATCTGCAACGTCCTCCGGGACGAATGGGGCACCTACGACGCCCTCCGCGCCCGCGCCTGACTCGCGCTCGGGTCATGTCACTTCTGGACACGGCCGGTGTCAGACACCGGCCGTGTCCGATCCGGACAGCGTCCGGATCGGACGTTCCGCTCGAACAAGCCGTTTCCCGCCGGACGGACATGTCCGCTCGAGCCACGTCCGGTGTCAGACACCGGACGTGGCCGGGACGGACGAGGCGGCTACGCGCTCGCGCCGGCGTAGTGACGCAGCCCGAAGCGCCAGAACCAGCGCGCGAACGCGGCGAGCGCGACGGCGAAGCCGACCGCGACCGCGACGGTGCCCCACGCGAGCCGCTCCGTCAGCGCCTGCGCCGGCACCGTCACGGCGAAGCCGATCGGCACGAGGTAGGTCATCGTGTAGCGGAGCCAGCCCGGATAGATCCCGATCGGCCAGCGGCCCGTCTGGTAGACGCCGCCCCAGAGGTCGGCGAGGAACCACATGTTGATCACCCAGAACGAGCCGGTCGCGAGGATCAGCCAGAAGCAGTAGAGGAGGAAGGCGCCGAGCAGGAGCAGCGCCACGAACGCGAGCACGTGCTCCACCCCGATCGCCGGGCCCGCCTTCGCCGCGCCGACGGCGACGACGACGGCGCCCGAGATCACGTCGACGAGCTGCCAGACCCGCAGCTCGCGCACCGACACGAGCGTCTGCGAGTCCTGCGGCTTCGTCAGGACGAAGTCGAGCTTGCCGTCCCGCACCTCCTCGGTCAGCCGCTCCATGTTCGGCTCGATCGAGGTCTGCACGACGCCGCCGAGCAGGAGCTGGACGCCGAGCACGACGAGCAGCTCCGACTCGCTCCAGCCGTTCAGCGACTCGGTGTGCGAGTAGACGAGCGCGAGCACCACGAGCCCGACGCCGACCGCGAGCAGCGCCTGGAACGCGGCGACGAAGAAGTTCGCCCGGTACTGCAGCTCGTTCAGCGCGCCGAGGCGCGCGTACACCGCCGCCAGCCGGAGCGCCCGGATCAGTTCCCCACCGCCGTGTACCTGCGCACCGAGAGCCGCCAGAAGACGTGGACGGCGAGCGCGCCCGCCGCGATCCAGAGCAGCTGGAAGGCGAGCCCGCGCAGCAGCTCGCCCGTGCTCAGGTTCCCGACGAGCGCCTCGATCGGGAAGAAAAACGTCCACTTGAACGGCAGGAACGACGCGAGCGTCTGCGACCAGTGCGGCATCAGCTGCAGCGGCAGCAGCCGGCCCGAGAGCAGCAGCTCCGCGAGCATGTACGTCTCGAAGATCGCGCTGCCGCGGGTCGTCCAGAACGTGCACATCCCGAGCAGCCAGAGCGCGAACGAGCGGATCAGGTACGCCCCCCAGATCGCGACGAGGAACACGACGACCGAGAGCGGGTCGGTGCCGAAGCTCGGGTGGAAGGCGAGCGAGAGCCCGGCCGCGATCGGCACGTACATCACGAGCCACGGCACCTTTCCGCCCGCGAACCCGGCGATGTCGTAGTGGATCGGATGGATCGGCCGCAGCAGCGCGCCGGACAGCTGCCCCTCCCGGATCCGTTCCTCCCAGCCGTACGGCGTGAAGACGATGTTCATGATCCGGACGAGCGTCCAGACGATGTAGTACGCGGCGAAGTGCCCCGAGTCGAAGCCGCCGACCGCACCGCCGTGCGACCGCGCGATCGTCGACCAGACGACGAGGTAGATGGTCGGCTCGGCGACGAGCCCGAGCGTGTAACCGTACGTCGCCGCCCGGTACTGGAACTGCGTCTGGATCTGGGTGCGCATCGTCGTCGCGTAGAAGTCCGCGAGCGAGCGCAGCCAGCTCTCCGCGCGTGGTGCCGCCGGCGCGGCGGCGGCCTCGGCGCTGCTCACGCGGGCGCCGGCTCCGCGAGCGCCTCGCCGGCGAAGACGCGCTCGATCACGTCCTCGATCGGCGGGTCCTCGACGGTCAGGTCGACGACGTCGTGCTCGGCGAGCAGGCGCGCGGTCGCCTCGGAGGTCTCCTCCTTCGGGACGCTCAGCCGCACGGTCTCGCCGTCGGCGAGCACCGCCTCGATCGTCTTCAGCGGTGCGAAGCGGTGCGTGAGCGCGGCGAGGTCGCCGTCGAAGAGGAGCTGCCCCTGGTGGATCACGAGCACGCGCCGGCAGAGCGCCTCGACGTCGGCCATGTAGTGGCTCGTCAGGAGGACGGTGGCGCCGTGGCGGAGGTTGTAGTCGGCGACGAACGAGCGGATCCGCTTCTGCATCGTCACGTCGAGGCCGATCGTCGGCTCGTCGAGGAAGAGCACCTGCGGCAGGTGCAGGAGCGAGCCGACGATCTCCACCTTCATCCGCTCCCCGAGCGAGAGCTGGCGCACCGGCTTGCGGACGAGGTCGCCGATGTCGAGCAGCTCGACCAGCTCGTCGCGGGTGCGCGTGAAGTCCTCGCGCGGCAGCCGGTAGACGGCGCGGTTCAGCTCGAACGAGTCGAGGGCGGGCAGGTCCCACTGGAGCTGGTTGCGGTTGCCCATCACGAGCGTCATCCGGCGCAGGTAGTCGCGCTCGCGCTTCGAGGGCACGTGCCCGAGCACCCGCACCTCGCCGCCGGTCGGGTAGAGCAGGCCGGAGAGCATCTTCAGCGTGGTCGTCTTGCCGGCGCCGTTCGGGCCGAGGAAGCCGACCACCTCGCCCGGCTCGATCGAGAAGGAGATCCCGTCGACCGCGTGCACGTCGCGCCACTGGCGGCGGAAGAGGCTGCGCGTCGCCGCCTGCATGCCCGCCTCGCGCTCCGGCACGCGGAAGATCTTCGAGAGGTTCTGGACTTCGACCGACGGCAACCCGGGTTTCGAGGCTAGCGCACCCGTTCGGATGTGGCTAGTGCCTGCGAGAGTACGAGCGTGCGCATCCTGCTCGTCTCGCAGATGTACCCGGGCCGCGAGGCACCCGATCTCGGCGTGTTCGTCGCGCAGATGGAGCGCGCGCTCGCCGCGCGCGGGCACGAGCTGGAGCGCGCGGTGCTCGACACGCGCGCCGGCGGCAAGCTCCGCTACCTGACCCTGGCGCGTCGGACGGCCGCCGCGCGCCGGCCGGACGTCGTGTACGCGCACTTCCTCGTCCCGTCCGGGCTCGTCGCGGCGCTCGCCGGCCGCGCCCCGCTCGTCGTCACCGCGCACGGCCGCGACGTCCGCAACGTCGGCGCCTTCCCGGGCGTCGCCGCCGCGACGCGGCTGGTCGTGCGGCGCGCGGCCGCCGTCGTCTGCGTCTCCGAGTACCTGCGCCGCGAGCTGGAGCTGCGCGTCCCCGACGCGCGCGGGAAGACGGAGGTCGTCTCGATGGGCGTGGATCGCGAGCGCTTCGCGGTCGCGCCCGCGCCGGCGGGGCCGCCGCGCTTCCTCTGCGTCGGCTCGCTCGACGAGCGCAAGAACGTCGTCCGGCTCGCCGACGCGTTCGCCCGGCTCGGCGACGGGACGCTCACCTTCGCGGGCGAGGGCCCGCTGCGGGGCGCGCTCGAGGTCCGCGACGGCGTCCGGCTGCTCGGCCGCGTGCCGCACGACGAGGTGCCGCGCCTGCTCGCGGAGAGCCACGTGCTCGCCCAGCCGAGCCTGCTCGAGCCGCTCGGCCAGGCGCTCCTCGAGGCGATGGCGTGCGGCCGCTCGGTCGTGGCGACGCGCATCGGCGGCCCGCCCGAGTTCGTGCCGCCCGGGGCGGGCGTGCTCGTCGACCCGCTCGACGTCGACGCGCTCGCCCGCGCGCTCGCCGCCGCCGCGGCGCTGCCGCGCCCGAACGAGGCGGCACGGGCGGCGAGCGAGGCCCACGACGTCCGCGCGCAGGCGGAGAAGGTCGAGGCGATCCTCAGGCGGGCGGCAGGTCCGCGAGCCTGATCTCGACGAGCGGCCGCACCTGCTCCTCGATCCCCGCCTCGCGCGCAATCGCGAGCGCCTGCTCCCAGCTCTCCCGCGCCTTCTGCGGGTCGACGCCCTGCTTCAGCCGGTTGTCGCCGGTGACGAGCAGCTTCTGGATCCGCTCGCGCGCCTCGTCCACCGCGGGCGAGCGTAACAGGGCAGGATGAGCAGGTGGCGAAGCCGATCCGCGTCCTGATCGCCGACGACCACCGTCTGTTCGCGGAGGCGCTCGAGGCGATCCTCGCGGGCGACGACCGGATCGTGGTCGCGGGCCGCGCGGGCGACGGACGCGAGGCGGTCGAGCTCGCCGCGAGCCTGAAGCCCGACGTCGTCCTGATGGACGTGAGCATGCCGGTGCTGGACGGGATCGAGGCGACCCGCGAGATCCGCAAGCGAGACCGCGGCACGTGCGTCCTGATGCTGACAGGCTCGAACTCGCGCGCCGACGTCGACCGCGCGCGCGAGGCGGGCGCGTCCGGCTACGTGACGAAGGACCGGATCGCGTCCGAGCTGGTGGACGCGATCGTCGAGGTCGCGTCGCGCTAGCTACTCTGGGCGCGTGCTCCAGTTCCTCGCAGTGGTGCAGGTGCTCGTCGTCGTGGCGCTCACGTCGCTGATCCTGATGCACAGCGGCCGCGACGCGGGCATGGGCGGGATGGGCTTCACGCCCGCCTCGCAGGGCGGCACCCACATCGTCGAGCGCAACCTGACGCGCGTCACGCTCGTGCTCGCAGTGCTGTTCTTCGCGAACAGCATCGCGTTGTTCCACTACCTGAAGTAGCCGCTACACTGCGCGGGCTCTCGCGCTGGTGGCGGAATTGGTAGACGCGCTAGGTTGAGGGCCTAGTGGCCTTAACAGGCCGTGGAGGTTCAAGTCCTCTCCAGCGCACCTCGAAGCCCGGACCGAGTCCGGGCTTTTTCGTCGAGTCCGGGGTTTTCCACGATGCGGGCCGCGCGGGCGGCGCTAGCCTCGACGGCATGGCCTACGCCGTCTCCGGAGATCCGGCTCCCGCGCTCTCGCCGCTCGTCGAGGAGTTGCGCGCGGCGCTCGAGCGCGACGGCTTCGCCCCCGCGGAGCCCGACGCCGCGCCCGAGCTGGTCGTGAACGTCGTCGAGCGCGAGCGGCCGCGCCCGTTCCGGCGCCGCTCGCGCGGCACCTTCGTCGCCGCCCTGCACCTCGTCGCCGAGCCGCCGGACGACCCGCTCCGCGAGGGCTACCCGATCCTCGTCCGCGCACTCGCGAACGTCTCGCTCACCTACGTCCCCGGCGTCGGTGTCTGGTTCACGACGCTCGAGCGCGGCAGCTACCTCGTCCCCGAAGGGCCCGGCTTCGCGGACGCGGTCGTCGCCCGACTCGCCCCGCTCGCGCGCTCTCGGCTCGTGATCGAGAACGCCTTCCACGACGACCTCGAGACCGAGCTGTGGGCGGGCGACGAGATCACGGCCTCGATCTCGGCCGCCGGCCGCCGGCTCGACGAGCTCGGGCTGCTGCCGGCGCCGTTCCCGGTCGAGGAGCTCGTGGACGAGCGCGACCTCCGCCACATCAAGCGCCTGTACGGGATCGGCGGCCTCTCCTACGGGAACCTGTCCGCGCGCAAGGACGAGAGCCGCTTCTGGATGAGCGCGAGCGGCGTCGACAAGTCGAAGCTCGACCTGCCCGGCCGCGACATCCTGCTCGTCTCCGGCTACGACGCCGAGGCGGGGCGGATCGTGCTCAGCGTCCCGCCGGGGATCGAGCCGCGGCGGGTGTCGGTCGATGCGATCGAGCACTGGAAGATCTACCGCGACCATCCCGACGTCGGCGCGATCCTGCACGTGCACGCGTGGGTGGAGGGCGTGCCGGCGACCGAGGTGAACTACCCGTGCGGCACGGAGGAGCTGGCACAGAACGTCGCCGACCTGCTCGCCGCCGAGCCCGACCCGGCGCACGCGATCATCGGCCTGCGCAACCACGGCATCACCGCCACCGGCGCGAGCCTGGAGGAGATCCTCGACCGGATCGCCCCGAAGCTGCTCCTGCAGGTCCCGATGACCTGAGCCGCGCGGCGCGGCCTTTGACGCCGTCCGGAGGACTCTCTACAGTTCCGTCGAACACACGTTCGGCAACGTTCCCGACCCCGGAGATGAACTCGTGGAGACGACAGCAGAGCTGACCGGCCGCCAGCGCGAGATCTGGAGCTTCCTCGTCCACTACGTCGACCGGCACGGCTACCCGCCGACGGTGCGGGAGATCGGCGAGGCGGTCGGGCTGGCCTCGCCGTCCACCGTCCACGCGCACCTGGCGAACCTCGAGCGCGCGGGCCTGCTCCGGCGCGACCCGACGAAGCCGCGCGCCCTCGAGCTCGTCGGGCGCGGCAAGGTCCAGGCGGCCGAGCCGGCCGTGGCGGAGCTGCCGAAGCTGCCGCTGCTCGGCCAGATCGCCGCCGGCGGGCCGCTGCTCGCCGAGCAGAACGTCGAGGACGAGATCGCCGTCCCCGAGACGCTGCGCGGCGACTTCCTCCTGCGCGTCAAGGGCGACTCGATGATCGACGCCGGCATCCTCGAGGGCGACGTCGTCGTCGTCCGCCGCGCCCAGGACGCGCGCAACGGCGAGATCGTGGTCGCGCTCGCCGGCGACGACGAGACCGCCGACGAGGCGACCGTCAAGACCTTCTACCGCGAGGCCGGCCGCGTCCGGTTGCAGCCCGAGAACGCGGCGCTCGAGCCGATCTACGCGCAGCACGTCCAGATCCTCGGCAAGGTTGTGGGCGTCTTCCGGGAGTTGGGGTGAGATGACCGGGGTCGCCTCGTTCCACCGGACGCTCGACCAGGAGCTGCTCGCGTTGCTGCGCGGCGCCTCGCTCGAGTGCCCGGTCTGCGGGGAGTTCGTCCTCCACGACGGGCCGGCGGTGCGCTGCCCGGAGTGCGGGATGCTCCTCCACGGACGGATCGAGGCGGCGGCCGCCGGCGACGCGACGGGGCTGCAGGCGGGCTGACCGGCCCGGCCAGGACGCCCGTACCATGGGCGGCATCCGCCGCCTCGTCCTTCCGTTCGTCGTCGTCGCGGCGCTCCTCGGGGCCGGCGGCGCACAGGCCGCGCCGCTGACGGTCGCCGCCTACTACTACCCGTGGTTCGCGCCCGACCACGCACGCTGGGACACGGGCTACGTGCGCGGACAGCTCGCGCCCGCCGAGCCGCCCCTCCTCGGCGAGTACGACAGCCGCGACCCCGCCGTGATCGCCCGCCACTTCGCCTGGGCGCACGACTACGGGATCGGCGTCTTCCTCTGCAGCTGGGACGGGCCCGGCGGCTACAGCGACGGCACGATCCGCGACTGGCTGCTGCCCTCGCCCGACCGCGGGGCGACGCAGATCGGGCTCCTCTACGAGTCGCTCGGCCGCTTCCCGATCGGCCCGGACGACCGGATCCACCTCGACGCGGCCGGCGAGCAGACGATGGTCGACGACTTCGACTACATCGCGCGCACGTACTTCGGCACGCCCGGCTTCTACGAGATCGACGGCCGGCCGGTGATCGTCATCTACGCGTCGCGGATCTATCGCGGACGGCTCGCCGACGCGATCTACCGGATCCGCACCCACCTGGAGGCCGTCTACGGCGTCAACCCGTACCTCGTCGGCGACGAGGTCGACTGGGACAACCCGCCGGACCCGTCCCGGATCGGGCTGTTCGACGCGATCACCGGCTACACGCTCTACAGCCGCACCCAGCCGGCGAGCCTGACCGGCGCCGCGTTCCTGCAGCGGGTCTCGCAGCGGGTCGAGCAGTTCCGCCGCGTCGCGCTGCGCGAGGGGGTCGCCTTCGTCCCGGGCGCGCTGCCCGGCTACGACGACCGCGGCGAGCGGCTCGCCGAGGACCACCACGTGCTCCCGCGAGACGTCGGCTCCGCGTCGCTGCTGCAGGAGACGCTCGCGATGGCCGGGCCGCTCGTCGACCCGCACCTCGGCCTCCTCGCCGTCACCTCCTTCAACGAGTGGAACGAGGACACCCAGCTCGAGCCGACCGCTCCCGCCGATCCGACGACCGCCCCGGAGGCGCTGACCCAGGGCTATCCGTTCGCCCCCTACGCGGAGACGCCGCTCGCCGAGCTGGCGGCATTCGCCGCGCGCTGGAACGACGCGCCGCCGCCGTCGCGGGTCGGCCGGCCGCAGGCGCGCTGAGCGGACCGGGGCTACCATGGGAGGCGCAGGCCGGGTGACCGCGGCGCCCTCGGGCGTCGAGGAAAGTCCGGACACCGCAGGGCAGGACGCTCCCGCGAGGGAGGCGGCGAAAGCCGACGGAAAGTGGCACAGAAAACAGACCGCCGGCTGCGGCATCTCCGGAGACGCAGCCGGTAAGGGTGAAACGGTGGGGTAAGAGCCCACCAGCGGCCCTGGCGACAGGGCCGGCTCGCCAAACCCCGTCCGGTGCAAGGCGAACAGGCTCCGCCGAGGCGGCCCGCCGAGGAGCCGGGTAGCCGCACAGATGGATGGTCACCCTCGACAGAATCCGGCTTACAGGCCTGCTACCGAAGAGCCCCGCCACGGCGGGGCTCTTCCATTCGACCGCGTAAAGGCTGCGTAAGACGTGCGCGGATTCCTGCAGGTTCCGGGCCCCGCTGTGGTCTAGTCGGGTGGACAGGGAGTCAAGGAGGCCCCGGATGAGCCCGACGCGGAAGGCGATGCTGTTCAGAGAGGTGAACGAGCGGATCGCCGATCTGCTCGAGCAGGCATGGCCGACCGCTCCCGGCGACTTCCTCTGCGAGTGCGGGCGCGAGAGCTGCCTGCGACGGCGGACGCTCGGCCTCGTCGAGTACCGCGGCCTCGTCGCGCGCGGCGGCGCCGTGCTCGCCGCCGGCTGCGAGCGTGCTATGAGTCGCGCGTGGGGCGACCCGCGCGGAGCTTCTGGGCCCCTGGCCGCGTCAACCTGATCGGCGAGTTCACCGACCTCGTCGACGGACTCGTCCTTCCCGCCGCCCTCGACCTCGGCATCCGCCTCGACTGCGAGCCGGCGGACGAGCTCCGCGTCGAGTCGCCCGGCGCCGACCCCGGCTGGACGCGCTACGTCGACGCCGTCGTCGCGGAGCTCGACGCGCTCGGGCGGCCGCCGGTCGCGATCGCCGGGACGCTGCAGTCGACGCTCCCGGCCGGCGCCGGCCTCTCGTCCTCGGCGGCGCTCGAGGTCGTCGTCGCGCTCGCGCTCTGCGCCGTCGCCGAGTTCCCGCTCGACCCGCTCGCGCTCGCCCAGGCGTGCCGACGCGCCGAGCATCGCGCGGTCGGCGTCCCGACCGGGATCCTCGACCAGGCGGCGTCGCTGCTCGGCCGGGAAGGCTGCGCGATCCTGCTCGACACCGGCACCCTCGTCCACGAGCCCGTGCCGCTGCCGCCCGAGCTCGCGCTCGTCGTCCTCCACTCGGGCGTCTCCCGCCGGCTCGAGGGCTCCGGCTACGCCGACCGCAAGCGCGAGCTCGAGGAGGGACACCCGGGCCGCGTCCGGCACGTCACGACCGAGAACGAGCGCGTCCTCGCCGTCGCCGACGCGCTCCGCGCGCGCGACCTCGACCGGCTCGGCGCGCTCTTCCGCGAAGGGCACGAGAGCCTGCGCGTCGACTTCGAGTGCACGACGCCCGAGCTCGACCGGCTCGTCGAGCTCGCCTACGCACACGGCGCCGTCGCGGCGCGCATGACCGGCGGCGGCTTCGGCGGCGCGATCGTCGCCCTCGCCGAGCGCGACGACGCGGCCCGGTTCGCCGACGCCGTGCTCGCCGAGTACGGCCCGCGCGGCCGCGCCTACGTGTGCGCGGCCTCGGCCGGCGCGCGCGAGCTCTGAACGGCCGCGCGCAGCAGCGCCGCCGCCTCGCCCGGACGCACGTCGTTCACCCAGACGCCCATCGCCGACTCGGAGCCGGCGAGGTACTTCAGCTTCCCCGGCGCGCGGCGGACGGAGAAGAGCTGCAGGTGCAGGTGCGCGAGCTCCCGGTCCTCGCGGACCGGCGCCTGGTGCCAGGCGGCGATGTACGGCATCGGCTCCCCGAACAGCGCGTCGAAGCCGCGCAGGACGTCGAGGTAGAGCGCGGCCAGGTCGTCCCGCTCGTCGTCCTCGAGCGCGGGGAGGTCGGGCACCGGCCGCTCCGGATAGAGGTGCACCTCGAACGGCCAGCGCGCGAAGCCGGGTACGAACGCCGTC
>DASSND010000046.1:0-64254 GCA_035688315.1 Gaiellaceae bacterium
CCCGCCGACGCAGGCGGCGCCGCCGGCGAAGGCGAGCGCGCCCGCGGTGGGCCGCTCGTGCGCGTGGAAGAGCCGCTGCCAGCCCCACGCCTTGAACGCGTAGGCGGCGAGGAAGAGGAGCGCGGAGCCGGCGACGAGCACCGGGTCGGCGTGGTGGAGCGGCCAGCCGTTCGAGACGAAGTGGCGGACGCTGACGATCGCGACGCCGAGCAGCAGCAGGCCGAACCCGCCGTTCAGCAGGAGTTGCACCCTCCGGTTCGCAAGCAGCCGTCTCACCGCAGTCCAAACGCGGGTATCGGCAGTGTGGGTGCGAAGCTCGTCACTCGAAGGAGGGGCCGCGGGCCGCAGCCGCTCCACGGTAGCCCGCTTTCGCGCGACCTGCGGAGGAGCCTCGTCACGCCTCGACCGCGGCGCGCGCCGCGAGCGCCGCGGCGACCGCCCGGGCGCGCGGGTCGCCCTCGGCCTCGGCCCAGCGCTCCGCCTCGCGGGCGAGCGCGGCCAGCTCGGCGAGCAGCTGGTCCGGGGGCGCGTGCCGGCGCTCGAGCCGTTCGATCCGCTCCAGCCGGGCGAGCACCGCGCGCGCCTCCTCCATGGCTCGAGGATAGGCGGCGACCTGTGACGAGAGTGTGCCGGCTAGCTGGCGCGTGCGTGCAGCTCGGCGACGCTCGCCGGGCGGGCGCGGAGGGCGAGCAGCGTCTCGTCCAGCTCGCGGACGAGGCGACGGCGGTCGCCGTGCAGGAGCACCTCGACGAGCAGGCGGCGCAAAAGCTCGGCGGTCGGGTCGCGGAGCCGCTCGGCGAAGTCGGCGCGCTCTTCGGGGGTGGCGCCGAGCAGCGCGGCGCCCCGCATCGCGGCCGCCCAGACGCCGTCGCCTTCGCCGAGCGCCGCGTCGAGCGCGTGGCGGAGCTGCTCGCCGCGGAACGGCTCCGCCTGGAAGAGCGCCAGCTCCCAGCGGTCGAGCGCGTCGCCGAGCTTCGCGTCGTCGTCGGCGGCGGCGAGCCGGGTGCGGAGGTCGGCGGCGACGGTGGCGCGGAACGGGTCGAGCCGGCTCGGCTCGCCGGGCGGCGCGGTCGCCGCGATCGGCAGCACCGGCCGGATCCCGTACGGGCGCCAGTCGAGCCGCTCGAAGAGGACGGGGCCGGCGGCGACCGGCGCGGCGGTGGCGAGCCGGATCGCGGTGACGGCGTCCGCCAGCTCGCCGGGCGCGTCGGGCGCCTCGACGTCGCCCTGCGCGAGCGGCCGCTCCAGCTCGAGCACGCAGAGCCGGTCGGGCTCGCGGCCGAAGTCCCGCGGCAGCAGGCCGGCCGCCTCCGGCCACATCGCGGCGACCTCGCCGGTGGCGGCGACGCGGACGCGGATCCCGTCGCCGAGGTCGATCTGCGTCCCGACCGAGAGCCCGACGAGCGGCGCGACGGCGGCGTAGGCGTGGCCGTCGCCGTAGAGCAGGCCCTCCAGCTCCTCGTAGGCGCGCTCGAAGGCGGAGTCGTCCCAGTCGAAGCCGCCGCAGCTCTCGGCGGTGCGCACGAGCAGCGGCACGAGCACGCTGCGGTAGAGCGCGCGCGGCTCGTCGCGGATCTCGCCCTCGCGCGCGTGCGCCCAGATGCGGGCGGCGGGCTCGCGGAGCAGGTCGGCGACGGCGTCGCGGACGTCGAGGCGGTCGTAGAGCCGGTCGGCGCGCGCCTCGACGAAGCCGCGCACGAGCGGGCGGTACTCGTAGAGGGTCGGCCGGCCGTAGGAGCCGTGCTCCTCGAACGCGAACGGCAGGTCGGCGCCGTCCTCGAGGTCGCGGACGAAGACGGCGAAGGCGCCGAGGCAGAAGCGGCGGAGCGTGTCGTGGAGGTGCGGCGACCGCATCGTCGGACCTCCTACGACGGCGGCGCGCGACCTCCTACCGCGACCCGACCCCGAGCCCAACTCGCCAAGTTGCAATTTGCAACAAAGTTCCCGCGAGCAGGACGGGCGCGGCATCGACAGGGCGAGCGCCGAGCGACAGGCGTGATGTGCAATTTGCAACTAGACGACTGGACCGGGCTGGCAGCCGGGGCACCAGTAGGCGGTGCGCGCGTCGTCGCCCTGGGGACGCGAGCGGATCGGCGTGCCGCAGCGCGGGCAGGGGCGGCCCGCGCGGCGATAGACGCGGCGGAGCGGCCGCGTCCCCGCGACGCCCGCCCGCATCAGCCGGTGCGCCGCCTCGAGCGCCGCGAGCAGCTCCCCGTCCTCGATCTCCCCGAGCGGCCGCCACGGCGAGACGCGCGCCTCCCAGAGCGACTCGGCCTTCCAGAGGTTCCCGATCCCGGCGACGAGGCGCTGGTCGAGCAGGGCGTCGCCGACCTCGCGCCGCGGCGGCTCGCCGCGCAGCCGCGCGAGCATCCCGGCGAGGTTCGGGGGCGAGCCGAGGATGTCGGGGCCGAGCCTCGCGGTCGGGTCGCCGGCGCGGACGAGCTCGAGCACGGGCCCGTTCCAGAGCACCGCCTCGTGCTCGGCGCCGCGGAGGACGAGCCACGGCCGCCCGGCGCGGCGCGCGCCGCGCGGCTCGACCCGCCAGCGGCCCTGCATGCGCAGGTGACTGCGAAGGACGTCGCCGTTCTCGAAGCGCAGCAGCAGGTTCTTCCCGACCGCCTCGACGGCGTCGAGCCGCAGCCCGTCGAGCCGCTCCGCGAGCCGCTTGCCGGCCGCGCGCGGGTGCGGCGTCTCGACCTCGACGCGCTGGCCGACGAGCGCCTGCAGCCTCGCCGCCGCCCGGTGCAGGGAGTCGCCCTCCGGCATGCGCGAAGGCTACTGGGGCATGATTTCGGCGATGAGCAGGCCGTTCATCGGGGTGCGGTGGTGGCTCGGCGCGGCGTTCGCCGTCGTCGCGGCGACCTCGACCGCGATCGTCGTCTCGCAGTTCTCGTCCCGTTCGGAGGAGGCGTTCCGGAGCAAGGCGAAGGAGGCCGTGATCGCCGGGGCGAGCGCCGCCGCGAGGCAGGTGGACACGACGACGTCGCGGCCGGACCTGATCAGGATCGCGGCACGCGAGCAGCTGTCGCTGCGGCTGTTCCGGTCCGACGGGACGTTCGTCGCCGCCTCCGGGCCCGGCTCGAAGCTGCGCGCGCCGGCGCTCGAGCAGAAGGCGCTGGGTGCCGCCCTCTCGGGGGATTCCTACGCGAACGGCACCGGCGACGGCGACGTCTTCGTCGCGGGCGTCCCGCTCCGCGACGGCGCGCTCGTCGCGCTGCGCGCGCGGCCCGACGTGGCCGCCGCGATCGGGACGGTGAACGACCAGGCGCTCCGCGCGGGCGTGATCGCGGGCGTGATCGGCGTGCTCGTCGGGCTGCTGCTCGCCCAGCTCATCTCGCTGCGGCTGCGCCGGCTCACCGTCGCGGCCGAGGCGATCGCGCTCGGCGACTTCGAGACGCCGCTCCGCTACCGCTTCCGCGACGAGTTCGGCGCGCTCGCGCAGAGCTTCGACCGGATGCGGCGCCAGCTCCGCCGCTCCTTCCGCCGCGTCGAGGCCGAGCGCGACCGCCTGCGGCTCCTGCTCGAGCGGCTGCACGAGGGCGTGCTCACGATCGACCAGGATCTCGTCGTCCACTTCGCGAACGCGGAGGCGCGGCGGCTGCTCGGCGGGCGGCTCGCGGAGGGGGACGCGCTCCCCGAGCCGTGGCAGGGCTTCGAGCTGCGCTCCTTCGCCCAGGAGCTGTTCGAGGAGCGGCCGGCGCCGCTGCAGGTGCACGTCAGCCCCGACGAGCAGCACGCCTACGGGGTCACCGGGATCCCGGCCCAGCCCGAGACGGAGTGGGCGCTGCTCGTGATCGACGACCTGACCGAGCAGGAGCGGCGGGAGCTGGCGGAGCGCGAGTTCGTCTCGAACGCGGCGCACGAGCTGCGGACGCCGCTGACGACGATCATCGGCGCCGTCGAGGTGCTGCAGGCAGGGGCGAAGGACGACCCGGCCCAGCGCGACCGCTTCCTCGGCCACATCGAGCGCGAGGCCGGCCGGCTGGCCCGCCTCGCGCGGGCGATGCTGACGCTGGCGCGCGCCCACTCCGGGCAGGAGCAGCCGCGCGTCGAGCCGGTCGAGCTGGCGCCGCTGCTGCGCGAGCTGGCCGACTCGCTCCGCCCGCGCGGCGGCGTCTCGGTCCAGGTCGAGTGCGAGCCCGGGCTCGCGGCGCGCGTGAACCGCGACCTCGTCGAACAGGCGCTCCGCAACCTCGCCGAGAACGCTGCCAAGCACACGGCGAGCGGTCACGTCGCGCTCCGCTGCCGCGCCGACGGCTCGACCGTCGCGCTCGAGGTGGAGGACACCGGCGCCGGCATCCCGGCCGAGGTGCAGCGGCACGTCTTCGACCGCTTCTACCGGGGCGAGCGCGACAGCGAGGGCTTCGGGCTCGGGCTCGCGATCGTGCGCGAGTCGGTGCGGACGCTCGGCGGGCGGATCGAGCTGGAGTCGTCGCCCGGCCAGGGGACGCTCTTCCGGATCGTCCTCGAGGGCGCACGGGTGCGGACGGAGGTGGCGGCGTGAACGCGGCGGCGGGCGAGCGGATCCTGCTCGTGGACGACGACGCCGGCGTGCGCGACGTGGTCGCGTTCACGCTGCGGCGGGAGGGCTTCGACGTCGACGAGGAGCGCGACGGGCCGGGCGCGCTCGAGGCGGGCCGCTCCGGCCGCTACGGGCTCGTGATCCTCGACGTGATGCTGCCCGGCCTCTCGGGCAGCGACGTGTGCCGGGCGCTGCGGCGGGAGAGCGACGTGCCGATCCTGATGCTGACCGCCCGCGACGCCGAGGCCGACCGCGTGCTCGGGCTCGAGCTGGGCGCCGACGACTACGTGACGAAGCCGTTCTCGAGCGCGGAGCTGCTGAGCCGCGTGCGGGCGATCCTGCGCCGCCGCCAGCTCGACCGCGCTGGCGGCGCGTCGACGCTGCGGCGGCTCGGCGGTCTCCAGATCGACCTCGGTCGCTCGGAGGTGCAGGTCGACGGCGAGCGCGTCCACCTGACCCTCTCGGAGTTCAAGGTGCTCTCGCTGCTCGCGGAGCAGCCGGAGGCGGTCGTGTCGCGCCGCGAGCTGATGCAGCACCTGTGGGCGAGCGACCACGTCGGCGACGAGCACGCGTGCGAGGTGCACATCTCGAACCTGCGCCGCAAGATCGAGCGCGACCCGTCCCGCCCCGAGCGGCTGCTGACCGTGCGCGGCGAGGGCTACAAGCTCGTGCCGGCCTGATGCGCGCGCTCGACACGCCGCTCTGCTCGCTGCTCGGGGTGCGCTTCCCGATCGTGCAGGCGCCGATGGCGAGCACGGCGCCGCCGGCGCTCGCGGCCGCCGTCTCCGCCGCGGGCGCGCTCGGCTCGATCGGGGCGGCGACGCTCTCGCCGGACGGGCTGCGCGAGGCGATCCGCGAGGTGCGGGCCGCGACGGACGGCGCGTTCGCGGTGAACCTGTTCGCGGCGCCCTATCTCCGCGACGGGCTGCTCGAGGTGGTGCTCGAGGAACGACCGCCGGTGTTCAGCTTCACGTTCGGGATCGTCGACCCGGCGCCGCTGCGCGAGGCGGGGATCGCGGTGCTCGGGACGGCGACGACCGCGGACGAGGCGCGGGCGCTCGCGGCGGCGGGAGTCGACGCGGTCGTGGCGCAGGGCGCCGAGGCGGGCGGCCACCGCGGCTCCTTCCTCGGCGGCTTCCCGCTCGTCCCGCTCGCGGAGCTGGTGCCCGCGTGCGTGGAGGCGGTCGACGTACCGGTCGTCGCCGCGGGCGGGATCGTCGACGGCGCAGGCGTGGCGGCCGCGCTCGCGCTCGGCGCGCAGGGCGTCTCGCTCGGCACCGCGTTCCTCTTCACACCCGAGGCGGCGCGGCCGCGCGAGCACCTCGAGGCGCTGCGGACGCACGACACCGTCGTCACCGACGCGTACACGGGCCGGCCGATGCGGGCCGCCCGGACGGCGGTGCTCGAGGAGCTGATGGCGGGCCCGCCGCCGCTGCCCTTCCCCGAGCAGCGGAAGGCGGCCGCCGAGAAGGGCCCGGTGCACATGGGCGGCACGGCTGCGCGCCGCGCGCGGGAGCTGGGCGCCGGCGCGCTCGTCCGGCTGCTCGTCGCGGAGGCGGAAGCGGCCGCCCGCGGCTGAGCCCGGACATGTCCTTCGCGGGCACGTCCGGTGTCAGACACCGGGCGTGTCCGAAAGAGACGAGGCGTTTCGCGCGCACCCGCCCGGAACCGTCTGGGCATCGCGATCTGTCCGTCCCGGCCACGGCCGGGACGGACACGGCCGGTGTCAGACACCGGCCGTGTCCGAAAGCGACGAGGGGTGCCGCGGTCAGGCGCGGAGGACTGCGCGGCGGGGGCCGGCGAGGAAGCCGGCCTCGACGAGGAGCGACATCGCCTCGGTCTCCGCGACCGGGCGGCCGTCGAAGCGCTCGACGGCGAGCCGCTTCGCGCCGCCGCGGCGGACGAACGCGACGAGCGCGGCGAGCGCGGGACGCAGCCAGGCGGGATCCGGGTCGCGCAGCGGGACGAGCGAGCGGCCGCCGCGCTCGACGTAGAGCGCCGGCTCGCCGCCGAGCAGGACGACGTGCGCGCCCGCGACCCGCGCGGCGCGGCCGTCGGCGCGCTTCGGCCACGGCAGCGCCGCCCCGTACGGCTGCGCCGGGTCGGCGGCGGCGAGCACGAGCGGCTCCGGCTCGTCGCCCTCGCGCGGCCGCAGCTCGCGCAGCCGCTCCACCGCGCCGCCGAGCGCGAACTGGGCGCCCCCGAGCCCCTCGACGAAATAGCCGCGCCGGCAGGAGCCGAGCGTCTCGAGCGCCTTCAGTTCGCCGTAGACCGCGCCGTAGCCGCCCGGGACGCCCTCGCCGCGCACCGAGTCGCGCGTCACGATCCCCTGCCGCTCGAGCAGCAGCTCCGCGAGCGCGCGGCGATCCGGCTCGCCCGCGAAGAGCCGCGAGACGAGCGACCAGCGCCCCTGGGTCGCGGTCGGCCGGGTCGCACGGCTGCGCGAGAAGCGACGCGTGCGCCGGTCGGGGCGGTCGGGCTGGTAGCGGCGGTCGGCGCGCAGCGGCGCCCACGCGTCGTTCGCGACCTCTCCCGCCCACACGAGCCCCCAGACGGCGAGCAGCGCGTCGTCGTGGCTCAGCCCCGTCGCCTCCAGCAGCTCCGGCCAGAAGAGCGCGCTCGTCCGCAGCGCGTCGCGGATCGCCGCGAACACCTCGCTCTCGATCAGCGGCGACGCACCGGCGGGCGGACCGAGCAGCGGGGCGTCCTCGCGGAAGAAGAGCGCCACCCGGTCGAGGCCGGCGCCGACCCAGACGAGCTCGCCGGACGCGCAGAGCTGGTCGAGCTGCTCCGGCCGGTAGTCGCGCACGCGCCGCGGCAGCACCTCGGACTCCCACAGCGACACCGGCAGCGCCACGCCCTGCAGCGGGATCAGCGCCTCCCGCAGCGACGCGCCGCGGTCGATCCCGTGCCAGCTCGGCAGGAAGCGGCCGAGCGTCGCCTGCTCCGCCGGCTCGACCTCCCGGCGCAGCGCCGCGAGCGAGGCACGGCGCAGCCGCCGCAGCACGTCGGCGTCGCACCACTCGCGATCCGTCCCGCCCGGGCGCAGCTCGCCGCGGACGAGCGCCTCCCGCCGCTCCAGCTCGCGCAGCACCGGCTCCACGTCGAGCCCGAACCAGGCGGAGGCGTCGGCGGTCGTGAACGGCCCGCGCCCGCGCGCGTAGCGGCGGACGAGCTGCTCGAGCGCGTCCGGGACCGGCTCGAGGAACGCGTCGGGAAGCCCGGACGGCGGCATCGCGCCGAGCGCGTCGCGGTAGCGGCCCGCGTCCTCGGCGGCGGCGAGCCGCTCCTCGCCCGCGACGCGGATCCGGATCGCGCGCCGCTCCGCCTCGAGGATCGCCGCGTGCGCCTCGTCGAACTCGCCGGCGCGCAGGTCGCCGCGCAGGCGCAGCGTGTCGTAGAGATGCTCGGGGTCGCGCGGAAACGGCCGCAGCGACGCCTCCACCTCGGCGAGCGCGTCGCGGTCGATCAGCTCGCGCAGCTCCTCCTGGCCGAGCAGCTCCCGCAGCAGGTCGCGGTCGAGCGAGAGCGCCTGCGCACGCCGTTCCGCCGGCGGCGTGTCGTCCTCGTACATGTAGGTCGCGATGTAGTCGAAGAGGAGCGAGGAGGCGAACGGGGACGCCGACTGCGTCTCGACGTCGACGAGGTCGATCTCCCGCGTGCGCAGCCCCTGCAGGAGCCGCTTCAGCGCCGGCAGGTCGAAGACGTCCTGGAGGCACTCGCGATAGGTCTCGAGCACGATCGGGAAGCTCGCGTACCTGCGCGCCACCTGGAGCAGCCCCTGCGCCTTCAGCCGCTGCTGCCAGAGCGGCGTCCGCTCGCCGGGCCGGCGGCGCGGGATCAGGAGCGCCCGCGCGGCGTTCTCGCGGAAGCGCGCGCCGAAGAGCGCCGTCTGCCCCAGCTCGGCGAGCACCAGCTCGTCCAGCTCCTCCGGCCCGAGCAGCAGCAGGTCGGTCGCGGGCGGCGCGTCGGCGTCGGGCAGGTGGAACGCGATCCCGTCGTCGGACCAGAGCGACTGCACCTCGATCCCGAGCGACTCGCGCAGCCGCGCCCCGACCGCCATCGCCCACGGCGCGTGCACGCGCGCCCCGAACGGCGTCAGGATGCAGACCCGCCAGTCGCCGATCTCGTCGCGGAAGCGCTCGACGACGACGGTGCGGTCGGAGGGGACGACGGTGGTGGCCCGCTCCTGCTCGCGCAGGAAGGCGAGCAGGTTCGCCTCGGCGCGCGCATCCAGCCCCTCCACGTGCGGCTCCTTCTGCGCGAGCAGCTCGCGCGAGAAGCGGCCGATCGCCTCGCCCAGCTCGTAGGGCCGGCCGACGCCCTCGCCCTTCCAGAACGGCACCGCGCCCGGCACCCCGGGCGCCGGCGAGACGAGCACGCGGTCGCGGGTGATCTCCTCGATCCGCCAGGAGGAGGCGCCGAGCATGATCACCTGGCCGGCGCGCGCCTCGTAGACCATCTCCTCGTCCAGCTCGCCGACGCGGCCGCCGCCCTCGCCCGCGATGAAGACGCCGAAGAGCCCGCGGTCGGGGATCGTGCCCGCGTTCGTGACGGCGAGCCGCCGCGCGCCCGGCCGGCCGCGGATCGCGCCCGCGGTGCGATCCCAGACGATCCGCGGGCGCAGCTCCGCGAACTCGTCGGACGGGTAGCGGCCGGCGAGCATGTCGAGGACGTTCTCGAGCTGCGACCGGGAGAGGTCGGCGAACGGGTAGGCGCGCCGCACGAGCGCGAGCAGCTCCCCCACCTCGACCTCCTCGTCGGCGCAGATCGCGACGATCTGCTGCGCGAGCACGTCGAGCGGGTTGCGCGGGATCTGCGTCTCCTCGATCGCTCCCGCCTGCATCCGCTGCACGACGACCGCCGACTCGAGCAGGTCGGCGCGGAACTTCGGGAAGATGCGGCCCTTCGAGACCTCGCCGAGCGAGTGGCCGGCGCGGCCGACCCGCTGCAGCCCGCGCGCGACCGACTTCGGCGACTCGACCTGGATCACGAGGTCGACGGCGCCCATGTCGATGCCCAGCTCGAGCGACGAGGTGGCGACCAGGCAGGGGATCCGGCCCGCCTTCAGGTCCTCCTCGATCACCGTCCGCTGCTCGCGCGCGAGCGAGCCGTGGTGGGCGCGGGCGATCTCCGCCTCGGCCAGCTCGTTCAGCCGCAGCGCGAGCCGTTCGGCGAGCCGGCGGTTGTTGACGAAGACGATCGACGAGCGGTGCGCGCGCACCAGCTCCAGCAGCGCCGGGTAGATCGAGGGCCAGATCGAGCGCGCCCCGACCTCGAGCCCGGGCGTGATGTACGACTCCCCCGCCCCCGCCTCGTACTGGCGCTGGTCGAGCGACGCGGTCGTCCCCAGCTCGCGCATGTCCTCGACCGGGACGACGACCTCGAGGTCGAGCCGCTTCGCGACGCCCGCGTCGACCAGCTCGATCGGCTGTCCACCGGCGACGAAGCGGCCGATCTCCTCGAGCGGCCGCTGGGTCGCCGAGAGCGCGATCCGCTGGAGCGGCGCGTCGCGCAGCGCGTCGAGGCGCTCGACCGAGAGCGCGAGGTGGGCGCCGCGCTTGGTGCCGGCGACCGCGTGCACCTCGTCGAGGATCAGCGTGTCGACCGACGCGAGCACCTCCCGCGCCCGCGAGGTCAGCATCAGGAAGAGCGACTCCGGGGTCGTGATCAGGATGTCGGGCGCCTCGCGCAGGATCGCGGCGCGCTCCTTCTGCGAGGTGTCGCCCGTGCGCACCGCGACGCGCAGCTCCGAGCGCAGCCCGGCGAGCGGCCCGCGCAGGTTCCGCTCCACGTCGTAGTTGAGCGCCTTCAGCGGCGAGACGTAGAGGACGCGCAGGCCCGCACCGGGCGACGCGGTCAGGCGGTCGATCGCGTAGAGGAAGGCGGCGAGCGTCTTGCCGGAGCCGGTCGGCGCCTGGATCAGCGTGTGCGCGCCGCTCGCGATCGCCGGCCAGCCCTTCGCCTGCGCCGGCGTCGGCCCGTCGAAGGTGCGCTCGAACCAGGCGCGCGTCTCCGGGCTGAAGACGCTCAGAGGTTCCATGTGCGGAGGGTAGGGCATGAGCCGCGTCATGGAGCTGTGGCAGGCCGAGTGGTGCCCGCACTCGCACCGGGTGCGGCAGCGGCTCACCGAGCTGGGCGTGGACGTGACGCTGCGGCAGGTGCCGGCCGAGCGCGAGGATCGCGACGCGATGGAGGCGGCGACCGGCCGCCGCGAGATCCCGACCCTCGTCGCCGACGGCGAGACGCTCGCCGGCGAGGAGGAGATCCTTCCCTGGCTCGACGCGCGCTTCGAGGAGCGGCCGGACGCGGGCCGCCACCGGGCGAAGGCGCGGCTCGAGGTGCCGGAGTTCGAGGAACTGGCTCGCTAGTTGAACGCGGTCCAGACGCCGTAGGCCGCGGCGCAGATCAGCACGAACACGACCCCGACCACGAGCCCGACGCGCGAGAACGCGCGCAGCGGCGTCGTCTCGTCGCGTCCGCGCAGGATCTCGCCCGGCTGCTTCGGCTCGGTCACGCCATTCCCCTACCCGCTCGGCGTAGGATCACGCACATGCCCGACGCGCTCTGGTTCACCGAGGACGAGGAGGCGTGCCGGCTGCTCGCGCGAGATCCGTTCGCGCTCCTCGTCGGCTTCGCGCTCGACCAGCAGGTGACCGTCCAGCAGGCGTTCCTCGGGCCGCTGCGCCTGCAGCAGCGTCTCGGCACGCTCGACCCGGCGGCGGTCGCCGCGGCCGACCTCGAGCCGCTCTTCCGCGAGAAGCCGGCGATCCACCGCTTCCCCGGCTCGATGGCCGAACGCGTGCGCGAGCTGGCCGCGATCGTGGTCGAGGAGTACGGCGGCGACGCCTCGCGCCTCTGGTCGGAGGCGGGCGACGCGAAGGAGCTGCGCCGGCGGATCGCCGCGCTGCCCGGTTTCGGCGAGATGAAGATCAAGAGTCTCGGCTCGGTGCTCGCGAACCGGTTCGGGGTCGAGGCCGCGCGCGAGCTGGTGCCGTCGCATCCGACGCTCGGCAACGTCGACTCGCCGCAGGCGCTCGCCGACTACCAGGCCGCCAAGAAGGCGCACAAGGCCGAGTGGTCGAAGTCCGGACGCTGACCGACGGCGGTCAGCCCGCCGAGGCGACCGCGCACGCGCTCGCCGCGTTCGTGGGCGCGGCCCGCGAGAGCCTCGAGATCGCGATCTACGACCTGAACCTGCCCGACCCGCTCGCCGAGACCGTCTGCGGCGCGCTCGCCGACGCCTCGCGCCGCGGCGTCTCGGTCCGGCTCGCCTACAACGTCGACCACGCGAAGCCGAAGCCGGTGCCGCCGCCGCCGCGCACGCTCCCGGACTGGGTCGAGGCGCTGCCGTTCCCGACCGCCGCGATCCCGGGCGTTCCCGACCTGATGCACCACAAGTACGTCGTCCGCGACGGCGCGTCGGTCTGGACGGGCTCGACCAACTGGACGCACGACTCCTGGACGCGCGAGGAGAACGTGATCGTCACCGTCGACTCGGCCGGGCTCGCCGCGCGCTACCGCGAGGACTTCGAGCAGCTCTGGACGACGCGCGACGTCGGCCGCAGCGGCAAGGTGGACACGGCGCCGGTGGACGGGATGCGCGCCTGGTTCTGTCCCGGCCGCGGCGAGAAGCTCGCGCACCGGATCGCGAAGGCGATCGGCTCCGCGAAGCGGCGCGTGCGGATCGCGTCGCCGGTGATCAGCTCCGGGCCGGTGCTCGGCACGCTCGCCCAGGTCGCCTCCGACGGCAAGGTCGACCTCGCGGGGGTCGTCGACGCGACCCAGGTGCGGGAGGTGCTGCAGCAGTGGCACGAGAACGGCAACGTCGACTGGAAGGGGCCGCTGCTCCGCGCGGCGCTCTCGCGGGCGCCGTTCTCGGGCAAGCGCTCGACGCCGTACGCGCCCGGCTCCGTGCACGACTACATGCACGCGAAGGTGACGGTCGCCGACGACGTCGTCTTCGTCGGCAGCTTCAACCTCTCCCACTCCGGCGAGGAGAACGCGGAGAACGTGCTGGAGATCGCCGACGCCGCGCTCGCCGAGACCCTCGCCGCGTTCGTCGACGGCGTCCGCGGCCGCTATCCCGCGGTCTCGCTCTGAGGCGGCGCGGCCGCGCTTGGCGGCGTCGGGCCGGGATGCGATAGTTCTCCCGTGGTTGCCGCCGCACCCCCCGTTCGGGTGATTTTCAACTCATACTGGTCCCATACGCGGCAACCACTCGATTTCATCAGGCGCCGCGCGATTCTCTGGTCACCGGGCACCCCGTCCGGCCGGTACACACCAGACCAGAGGAGTTACGACATGAGCAAGATCTTCAAGAGCCTCGTCGCCAGCAAGATGGCGCTCGCGGCAGTCTCGGCCGTCACCGTCTTCGGCGGCGTCTACGGTTTCGCGGCCTCGCTCGGCACCACGACGAGCGGCCTCGGCGCCGACAGCAAGGTGGTCGCCGCCTGCGGCTCGGGCATCGCGGCCGCCTACACCACCGCCTACAGCGCCTCGCTGCCCGGCTACACGGTCAACGCCGTGAACCTGTCGAGCATCCCGGCGAGCTGCCTGAGCAAGGGCTACAAGATCCAGCTGACCGGTGCGAGCGGCACCGCCGTCGGCGGCGAGCTGACCGGCACCCTCCCGGCAAGCGGCGACACCGCCTCGATCTCGACGTCGGGCGCCGTCGACGCGAGCCAGGTCCAGGGCATCTCGGTCGTCATCTCCTAGCGAGCCGACCTCCGTACCGGCGGACACGGGAGCGGGGCGCCCATGCGGCGGCGCCCCGCTCGGCCCGTGACGCCGACGGAGCACCACCCGGAGGACGAACTCCCCATGACGCGCATGATCCAGACCCTCGGCACCACCCTCGTCGTGTTCGCGCTCTTTGCGGGCGTGGCGGCGGCGGCGAGCCTCGGGATCGCGTCCTCCGGGCTCGCCACGGGAGGAACGACGGGGATCGGCTGCGTCTCCTCCTCCCTCACCGCCACCCGCACCGTGGACAACAGCGGAACGATCACCCGGGTCGACGTGCTGAACATCCCGCAGGCCTGCGCCGGGCAGACCCTCTCGCTCACGCTCCGCGCGAGCAACGGCGCGAGCCTCGCCGGCGCGTCCGCCACCGTCCCGGGCTGCGTCGGCGGCTGCTCGCTCAGCTTCGGCGGGCTCGGGACGATCGACGCCTCGAGCCTCGCCGGCTACGCGATCCAGGTGAAGAACTGATGTGCCGCCGCCTCGCCCTCGTCGTTCTGCTCGCGACGCTCGCCTGCCTCGGCGTCGCCCACGCGGCCGGGATGTCGGTCACCTCGACCCACCTCTACGCGCAGAAGCAGACGGTCACCCACGTCGTGTGCAACCAGACCTCGACGAGCGGCCACGACACGAGCGTCGACCAGGGGAGCCCGTCCAGCTCCTCCGGCGGCACGGCGACGACCCTGCTCGTCGACAACACGGGCGGGCAGAACCAGGTCGCGCTCGTCCGCTTCGACCTCTCCGGCTGCGCGATCCCGGCTACCGGCGGCGCCGACAGCGCCGTCCTGACGCTGCACGTGATAGCCGCGTCGAAGGGCCAGGCCCACACGATCTCCGTCTACCCCGTCTACTCGAGCTGGAGCGAGTCCCTGACCTGGAACGGGCTCGCCGGCCTCACGATCGGCTCGACCCCGACCGACAGCTTCACGAACTCGACCGGGACGAAGACGATCACCGTCACCGCCGACGTCGACGCCGCGATCAAGAGCGGCGCGCTCTGGGGCTGGGAGCTGCGGGACACGGCGGGCAACGGAAAGGCGACCACGACCTTCGGCGCGGCCGAGAACGGCACCGCCGGCGACCGCCCGAGCATGACGCTGACCTATGAGAAGTAGCGCCCACGCACCCGCGCTCGGGCCGCGCCCGGCGCTCTCGCTCGTCCCGCCCGCCGCGCCCGAGCCGGCGCCGCCCGTGCTGCGGACGGCGTTCGCGAACTCGTGGCGGGCGCTGCGGATCGCGCTCCAGCTCGGCATGCTGGCCGCCTGGCTCTGGTGGGGGCTGCCGCAGACGATCGGCGGCCGCGCCGACTGGGTGATGGTGTCCGGCTGGAGCATGGAGCCGCGCTACCACACCGGCGACCTCGTCCTCGTCGACCGCCAGTCGAGCTACCACGCCGGCCAGGTGATCGCCTACCGCGTCCCGAAGGGCGACGTCGGCGCCGGCTCGGTCGTCATCCACCGGATCGTCGGCGGCGACGGCGAGACCGGCTTCACCGTCCAGGGCGACAATCGCACCGCCCCCGATCTCTGGCATCCGAAGACCTCCGACGTGATCGGCGCGAAGACGCTGCGCGTCCCGCACGCGTTCGCCGTCGTCAAGTGGCTGCACTCGCCGCTG
Source organism: Gaiellaceae bacterium (assembly GCA_035688315.1). Classification (GTDB taxonomy): domain Bacteria; phylum Actinomycetota; class Thermoleophilia; order Gaiellales; family Gaiellaceae; genus Palsa-739. The sequence goes on from DASSND010000046.1 coordinate 14,879, forward strand.
CTGCTCGGGCTGCTGGCGTCGTTCGTCGTCTTCGCGAAGGTCGCGTTCTCGGCCGCGAAGGACGAGGCGGCGACCGGCGAGGACGGGTCGTGAAGCGCGTGCTCGTCTCGGACCCGGACGGGGACGTCGTCTCGCTGCTCGAGGCGACGCTGCGGCGGCTGGGCTACGAGCCGGTGCGCGATCCGCGCGAGGGTCCGCTGCCGGAGGTGGACGCCGTCGTGCTCGAACCGGGGTGCCGCGAGGGGCGCTCGCTGCTGCGCCGCCTCGGCGACGCCGCGCCGCCCGTCATCTGTTTCAGCATCTACCCGCGCGAGGCCGGCCTGGCGCCGCCCGGCAGCGCCGCCTACGTCGTGAAGCCCGGCTCGCGGGTGCAGCTCGGCGCCGCGCTCGCGACGCTGTTCGCGGCGTAGGAGAGCATCTAGAGTCCCGGCGCCGTGCGCGTCCTGCCCAGAGCCAGCCGCCGTCTGCAGGCGTTCCCCCGGGCGACGCTCGTGGCGATCGTCGGCGGCTTCGCGACCTTCTCCCTGATGGCGGGAGCGGAGCTGACGGCGGAGCTGGGCTCGATCGCGTTCGCGCCGTGGATCGCGCTCGTCGGCTTCGACGTGGGCGCGCTGGCGGGAGTCGCCGCGAGCGTCGCCGCGACCGGGCTCTGGGTCTGGGCGAGCACCCTCGACGCGGGCGCGCCCGCCGCGACCGGCCCGCAGGTGGCGATCCGGCTCGCGATCTTCGCGAGCCTCGGGGCGAGCGCCGGGGTCGTCGCGCGGCGGCTGCACCGCAGCGAGGCGGCGCAGCGGTCGATCGCCTCGCTGCAGTCCGACCTGATCGACGCGACGCTCGACGGGATCTGCCTCACCGACGAGCAGGGCGAGATCCTGATCTCGAACGCCCCGCTGCGGCGGATCGCCGTCGAGCTGGGTCTGCCGCCGACCGGCACCGTCTCCGACCGCCTGATCGCGATCGCCGAGCGCACGACCGAGCCGCACCGCTACCGCGAGCGGATGCTCGAGCTGGCCCGCGACCCGCACACGGAGACCGCGGACGAGTTCGAGCTGAAGGGCAGCGGCCGCGTCTTCCGCGGCTACACCGCTCCGGTGGTCGAGCCGGACGGCTCGTTCGCGGGACGCGTGTGGACGCTGCGCGAGGTGACGGCGGACCGCGAGCTGGAGCGCCTCCGCGACGCGTTCGTCGCCGCCGTCTCGCACGAGCTGCGCACGCCGCTGACCTCGATCTCCGGCTTCCTCGAGATGCTGGCCGACGAGGAGGCGGAGCTGGGCGAGACGGGTCGCAGGTACCTCTCGATCATCCGCCGCAGCACCGTCCGGCTGCAGCGCATCGTCGAGGACCTGCTGCTCGTCGCGCAGATCGAGGCGCAGCGGCTGGAGCTGCGCTACGGGCCGGCCGACCTCGCCGAGCTGGCGGCCGCCTGCGTCGAGGCGGCGCGGCCCGCAGCCGACGAGAAGGGCGTGCTGCTCGAGCTGCACCGCGACGGCCCGCTCCCGCTCGAGGCGGACGGGCAGAGGCTCGCGCAGGTGCTCGACAACCTCGTCACCAACGCGATCAAGTTCACCGAGGAGGGCGGCCGGGTCGTCGTCGCCGTCACCCGCGAGGGGAGCGGGAGCGTCGTCACCGTCTCCGACACCGGGATCGGGATCCCGCCGGACGAGGTGGACCAGCTCTTCTCCCGCTTCTACCGCGCCTCGTCGGCGCGGCGCCGCGCGATCCCCGGCACCGGGCTCGGGCTCGTGATCGCGCAGGCGATCGTCGAGGCGCACGGCGGCACGATCACGCTGCAGAGCCGCGAGGGCGAGGGGACGAGCGTGTCGGTCGCGCTGCCGACCCGCCCCGCTCAGCGCGCCGGCGCGGTGTAGCGGTAGCCGAACCCGCGCACGGTCTGGATCGGCGGCGACCCGTCGGGCGCCGGGCCGAGCTTGCGCCGCAGGTAGGAGACGTAGAGCTTCACCTGCTCCGGCCCGACCCCGGCGCCCGTTCCCCAGCCGTGGTCGAGCAGCTGGTCGACCGAGAGCACCTGCCCGCGGTGACGGACGAGCGCGGCGAGCAGCCGGAACTCGAGCGGGCTCAGACGGGCCGGCAGGCCGCCGTAGAGGACGCTCCGCGTTGCGAAGTCGATCGCGAGCAGCCCGTCGTCGTAGTTCTCGAGCTGGGTGGGAGGCGGCGAGCGGCGCAGCTGCGCCTCGATCCGGGCGAGCAGCTCCTGCCGGCCGAACGGCTTCACGACGTAGTCGTCGGCCCCGGCCCGGAAGCCGCGCACCTTGTCGATCTCCCCCTCGCGCGCGGTGAGGAGGATCACGGGCACCCTGCCGAGGTCGCGGAGCCGCTCGAGCGTGTCGAAGCCGTCGAGGCTCGGCATCGAGAGGTCGAGCACGACGAGGTCGGCCGGGCGGTCGTGGAAGGCGCGTCGCGGCCGCTCCCGACGGCCTCCACGGCGTAGCCGGCCGCGCCGAGCACCGCTTCGAGCAGGAGCCGGATGTCGGGGTCGTCGTCGACGACGAGGATGCGGCGGCCCGCGGTCGCCATCGCGGCGAGTATCGCTCCCCGGACGGACGCATTCCGTCCCCCTTTCGGGCACCATGGCCGGCTCGTGCGCCGCCTCGCCCCGCTCGCCGCCTGCCTCGCCGCCGCGCTCGGCCTCGCCGGGGCGTCCGCGCACGCGCTGCGCCTGCCGGCGGCGAAGCGCTGCCCGATCTTCCCCGCGTCGAACGCGTGGAACCAGCGGGTCGACCGGCTTCCGGTCGCGCACGACTCGGCGCGGCTGGTCGCCTCGATCGGGCTCGACGCGCACGCGCACGCCAACTTCGGCTCCGGCCTCTGGGACGGCGGGCCGATCGGGATCCCGTTCGACGTCGTCTCGAAGCGGACGCCGCGCTCGCGCGTCTCCTTCCGGTACGCGGCCGAGTCGGACCGGGTGCGCTATCCGATCCCGAAGGGCGTCCACGTCGAGGGCGGCCGCGGCTCGAGCGGCGACCGGCACGCGCTCCTGCTCGACCGCGACGCGTGCAGGCTCTACGAGCTGTACGCGCTCTACCCGAAGCCCGGCGGCGGCTGGCGGGCCGGCTCCGGCGCCGTCTTCGACCTTCGCTCGAACCGGCTCCGCCCGGCCGGCTGGACGTCGGCGGACGCGGCGGGCCTGCCGATCTTCCCGGGGCTCGCCCGCTACGACGAGGTTGCGCGCGGGACGATCGACCACGCGCTCCGCTTCACGGTGCCGCGCACGCGCCGCGCCCACGTCTATCCGGCACGGCATGACGCGTCCGACTCGACCGACCCGGCGCTGCCGCCGATGGGCCTGCGGGTGCGGCTGAAGGCGTCGGTCGACGTCTCCTCGTTCCCGCGGCAGTCGCGCGTCGTGCTGCGCGCGCTGCGGCGCTACGGGATGATCCTCGCCGACAACGGCTCGCCCTGGTACGTGAGCGGCGCCCCGGACCGTCGCTGGTCGAACGACGACCTCCACTCGCTCGGCCGGCTCACCGGCGCCGACTTCGAGGTCGTGGACACCTCGTCGCTCCCGCACCCGGGCCGCTGAGGTCGCGGAGCGCGAGCCGGGCCGCCGCCCAGCCGCAGAGGCCGTGGACGCCGCCGCCCGGCGGCGTCGAGGCGGAGCAGAGGTAGACGCCGCGCCGCGGCGTCCGGTAGCCGGCGGTGAGCAGCCGCCGCAGCGTCAGCGCGCCGCCGTTCACGTCGCCGCCGACGAGGTTCCGGTCGTGCGCCTGCAGCTCGCGCGGGCCGAGCGCGCTGCGGGCGAGGATCCGGTCGCCGAAGCCCGGCGCGAACCGCTCGACCTGCGCCTCGATCGCGCCGGTGAGGTCGCGGTCGCTGCCGTTCGGGACGTGGCAGTACGCCCACGCCGTGTGCTTGCCCGGCGGCGCACGCGTGTCGTCCCACAGGCTCGGCTGGGCGAGGATGACGAACGGCCTCGCCGAGCCGGGGTCGCGCTCCGACGCGGCGATCTCGGCCGCGGCGCCGCCGAGGTGGACGGTCGCGGCGAGGGCGCAGCGCTCGTCGCGCCAGGGGATCGGCCCGTCGAGCGCCCAGTCGAGCTTGAACGCGCCGGGGCCGTAGCGGACGGAGCGGCCGACGAACGCCGGCGGCGTGTCGCAGAGGACGACGTCCGCATCCGGGATCTCCGCGAGCGGCGAGTCGGTGCGGATCTCGCCGCCGAGCGCGCGCAGCCGTGCGGCGAGCGCGTCCGCGAGCGCCTGTGCTCCCCCCTGCGGGAACGGCCAGCCGACGCCGTGCGCGAGCGCGAGCAGCACGACGCCGACGACGCGGCTCGCGAGCCGTTCGAGCGGCTGTCCCGAGTGGGCGCAGCAGCCGGCGAAGACGTCGCGGCCGTGACCGCTGCGGAGCGGGTCGCGCCGCACGAGGCGCACGCCGTCGTCCAGCGGGTGCGCGAGCACCGCGGGCGAGTGGATCCACTCGACGTCGAGGCTCCGGAAGAGCGACGAGACGCGCGCGAGCGGATGGATCGCCGAGCAGACGTCGTGCCGGAAGCCGGGGAGCGTCAGCTCCTCGGTGCGGAGCCCGCCGCCGGGCCGCGCGGCCGCCTCGTGGACGACGACGTCGAGACCGGCCTCGGCGAGCACGATCGCGGCGGCGAGCCCGTTCGGGCCGGAGCCGACGACGACGGCGCTGCGGCGACGCATCATCTGCAGGCCTTTCCCGTCGCTCTGCTATCCATCCGGCGTGGACCGTGGTCGCCGCCGCCTCGTCGCGGCAAGTCTCCTCGTGCTGCTCGCCGCCGCCGCCGCGATCGCGGGAGCCGCCCGCGCGCGCGTCCGTGCGACCGGGGCCGCGACGACGGTGCGCGTCACCGTCACGGATCTGCGCTGCACGCTCTCGCGGACGAGCGCGCCGGTCGGAGCCGTCCGTTTCGTCGTCGCGAACCGCGGCCGCTCCCGCCACGCGTTCGTCGTCGCCGGAAAGGCGACGCGGGCCCTGAAGCCGGGGCAGCAGGCCGCCCTCGTCGTCCGCTTCGCGAAGGCGGGCGCCGTCGCGTATCGCTGCACGATCCCCGGCCGGCCCGCAGCCGCGATCCGCGGCACCTTCCGCGCCGCCGGGCCCAAGCCGGCCACGGCGAAGAAGCCGCCGGCCACGACGACGACGGCCGCGCCGCCGCGCCTGACGCTGACGCGGCTCGCGAGCGGCCTCGGCACCGCCACCGACGTCGTCGTCTCCCCGACCGACCCGAACCGCGTCTTCTTCCTCTCCGCGGACGGGCGGATCACGATGCTCGCACCCGACGGGACGCTCTCGGTCGCCGCGGACCTCGGCCGCGTCGTGCACGCCGTCGGCGAGAACGGCCTGCTCGCGATGACGTTCTCGCCGACCTTCGCGAGCGACCGGACCGCCTACGTCTACTACAACGCCCCGGGCGGCAACAACGACGACACCCTCGCGGCGGTGCTCGTGCGCGGCGACTGGTCGTTCGACCTCGACTCGCTGCGCGTCGTCCTCGGCGTCCACGTGTACGGCGGCAACCACCGCGGCGGCGACATCGCGTTCGGCCCGGACGGTCACCTCTACCTGCCGATCGGCGACAGCGACAACGGCACCTACACGACGGTCGGCCAGTACGCCCAGGACCCGGGGAGCATGCTGGGCGGGATCGTCCGGATCGACCCGACGCCGTACGCGCCCCAGCCCGACGGGCGGCTCTACACGATCCCCGCGAACCCGCCGGTCGCCGGCGGCGCGCCGCCCGAGCTGTGGGCGAAGGGGCTCCGCAACCCGTGGCGCGACTACGTCGACGCGGCGAACGGGCTCCTCTACATCGGCGACGTCGGCCTGGACGACCGCGAGGAGATCGACGTCGTGCCGCTCTCGGGCGGCGGCTACAACTTCGGCTGGCCGTGCGTCGAGGGGACGCTCGCGCATCCCGACTCGCCGGTGCGCTGCCCCGACGCGTCGCAGCTCACCGCGCCGGTGCTCGAGTACACCCACGACGGCGCGTGCGGCGTGATCGCGGGCGTCGTCGTGCACGACCCGCGCCTGGCGGCGCTCGAGGGGCAGTTCCTCTACAGCGACATCTGCAGCGGCCGGCTCCGCGCCTTCACGTACTCGGGCGGAAAGGCGAGCGGCGACCGCGACCTGGGCGTGCAGGTGACGAGCCCGAACGGGTTCGGCGAGGGGCCGGACGGGCGGATCTACGTCGTCGACAACGAGGGCGACGCGTACCGGCTCGACCCGGCGCCCTAGCCGCGGGGGCTCGGGAGCGGCGTCAGGAGCGGCTCCACGGTCGCGCGCAGGTGCTCGAAGTCCGGCGGGAGGATCAGCTTCTCGCCCAGGTGCTCGGGGTCCTCGTCGGTGGCGAAGCCCGGCCCGAGCGTCGCGATCTCGAAGAGGACGCCGCTCGGCTCCCGGAAGTAGATCGAGCGGAACCAGAAGCGGTCGATCACCTGCGTCGGCCGGGCGCCCGCGTCGGCGACGCGCTGCCGCCACGCCTCGTGCTCGTCGAGCGTCGACGCCCAGGCGACGTGGTGGACGGTGCCGGCGCCGGGGACGCCCCGCTCCGCCGGCGCGGGCTCGTAGCGGATCCAGCCCTGCCGCGACGCGCCGCGCGTGAGCCCGTCCTCGAAGCCGAGCGCCTCGAGGAACGCGGTCGGCTCCTCGCCGTAGGCGCGCACGCCCTCGAATCCTTGCAGGGCCAGCTCGCGCGGGATCTCGGGGTGGTCGGCGACGAGGGGCTCGTCGGGCGCGGACGAGACGACGAGCTGGTGCCGGAGCCCGTCCGGGTCGGCGAAGACGACGGTGTCGCCGTCGCGCTCGCCGCCGGTGCGCTCGGCCCAGAAGTCGAGCGCCGCCGTCGAGCCGACGCGCCAGACGACGGTGTGCACCATCCCGGCGCCGGCGCGGCCGGGCGCGGCCCCCGGGTACTCGAAGAAGGTGATGTCGGAGCCCGCGCTCCCCTGCTCGTCCGCGTAGAAGAGGTGGTAGACGGTCGGGTCGTCCTGGTTGACGGACTTCTTGACGAGCCGCAGCCCCATGACGCCGGTGTAGAAGTCGACGTTCGCGGGCGCGTCCCCGGTGATGCAGGTCACGTGGTGGATGCCGTCGAGTCTCATCGCCCTCCTCTCAATACTTGCGTGCTCAAATAGTAGCACGGAGGGTCGCCTACGCCCCGCGCCGCGCCGTGCCGCTCAGACGGCGCTGAGCAGGAAGGCGCGCGCCTCGCGGGCCATCTCGCGCGCGATCACGAGGCGCTGGATCTCCTGCGTGCCCTCGTAGATCTGTGTGATCTTCGCGTCGCGCATGAAGCGCTCGACCGGGTACTCCTTGATGTAGCCGTAGCCGCCGAGGATCTGCACCGCCTCGGTCGCCGCGAACATCGCGACGTCGCCGCACTTGAGCTTCGCCATCGCCGACGCCTTCGTCAGCTCGGGCCCGTCGACGCCCGCGTCGGCCATCTGGCCGTAGCGGTAGAGGAGCCCGCGCGCCGACTCGCACTCCAGCTCCATGTCGGCGAGCTTCGCCTGGATCAGCTGGTGCTGGACGATCGGCTTGCCCATCGTCTCGCGCGTCTTCGCGTACTCGAGCGCGTAGTCGGTGGCGCCCTGCGCGATCCCGAGCGCCTGCGCGGCGACCCCGGGCCGCGAACGGTCGAGGATCCGCATCGCGATCCGGAAGCCCTGCCCCTCCTCGCCGAGCAGGTTCGCGGCGGGGATGCGGCAGGAGTCGAAGGTCAGCTCGCCGGTGGTGGAGCCGGCGATCCCCATCTTCGGCTCGAGGCGCGCGACCGCGAAGCCGGGCGCGTCGGCCTCGACGAGGAACGCGGAGATCCCGGAGTGGCCTGCCTGCGGGTCGGTCTTCGCGAAGACGGTGTAGAGGTTCGCGACGCCCGCGTTCGTGATGAAGCGCTTGGAGCCGTCGAGGACGTACTCGTCGCCCTCGCGGCGCGCCGTCGTGCGCATCGCGGCGGAGTCGGAGCCGGAGCCGGACTCGGTGAGCGCGTAGGCGGGCAGCCATTCGCCGCTCGCGAGCTTCGGCAGGTAGCGCTCGCGCTGCTCGTCGGTGCCGGCGAGCTTGAGCCCGAGCGAGCCCAGCTCCTGGGCGGCGAGCATCAGCGCCGACGAGGCGCAGACCTTCGCCACCTCCTCGATCGCGATCAGGGAGAGCAGGACGCCGGTGCCGAGCCCGCCGTGCTCCTCGGCGAAGAAGAGCGCGAAGATGTCGTTCTCGCGGAACAGCTCGACGACGTCCCACGGGAACTCGTGCGACTCGTCGATCTCGGCCGCCCGCGGCCCGATCCGCTCGCGCGCGAGCTGCCGCACGAGATCGCGCAGCTCGCGCTGCTCGTCGCTCAGGATGTCCCAGGGCACGGCGGCGATTGTACGCGTCAGCCCGTGTGGCAGACCGCCTCGACGTTGTTGCCGTCCGGGTCGAGGACGAAGGCGCCGTAGTAGCCCGCGTGGTAGTGCTCGCGGATGCCGGGGGCGCCGTTGTCGGTGCCGCCGGCGGCGAGCGCCGCGGCGTGGAAGGCGTCCACGCTCTCGCGATCCCCGACGGTGAACGCGACGTGGGTGCCGGTGCCGTACGGCTCCCGCTGCGCGATCCAGAACCCGTACCTGCCCTCGGGGCCGAACGCCGCCGCCTTCCACTCCTCGAAGGCGGCCGTCTCGACGAGCCCGAGCGGCGCGAGCGCGCGCCGGTAGAAGTCACGGCTCCGCTCGAAGTCCCGCACGTTGAGGCCGACATGGTCGAACATAGGCGCATGATCCTCCGAAACGGGACGATCCGCACGCTCGACCCGTCGCTGCCGACCGTCGCGGCGCTCTCGATCGCGGGCGAGCGGGTCGCCGGCGGCGTCGGCGTCCACGAGACCGCGCTGCCGAGCCCCGACGTCGTCGACCTCGGCGGCCGCTGCGTCCTGCCCGGCTTCACCGACGCGCACGTCCACTTCCCCACCTGGGCGATGACGCAGCGGGAGGTCAAGCTCGACGGCGCCGACTCGCTCGCCGAGGCGCTCGCGCGGATCCGCGAGAGCGGCATGCGCCGCGGCTACGGCTGGCGCGACGCGGAGTGGGCGGAGAAGCCGACCCGGCACGCGCTCGACGCGATCTCCACCGAGCCGGTCGCGATGTGGTCGAAGGACTACCACTCGCTCTGGCTGAACACGGCCGCGCTCGCGCTCGCGGGCGGCGACCTCGAGGTCGCGGGCGGCGTCGTCGAGCGGGACGAGGCCGGCGAGCCGACCGGGATCCTGCGCGAGGAGGCCGCCTGGCGCTTCAAGGACCGCCACCTCGGCTACGCGCCCGAGGAGTTCGTCGACGCGATGCGCGCCGGGATGCGGCTCGCGAACGCGCGCGGCGTCGTCGCCCACCACGACAAGGACGGCTGGCTCGGCGCGATCGGGCTCTGGCAGCGGCTCGAGCGGCAGACCCCGCTCACGCTCCGGGTCTGGCAGTCGACGCCGTGGGAGAACATCCCGCGGCTGCGCGAGGTCGGGCTGCGCGCCGGCGCCGGCTCGCCCTTCCTCCGGCTCGGCTACCTGAAGGCGTTCATGGACGGGACGCTCGGCTCGCAGACCGCCTGGATGCTCGACGGCAGCGGCGTCACGATCACGAGCGGCGAACAGCTCGCCGAGATCGTCCGCGAGGCGGCGGAGATCGGCTGGCCGGTCGGCGTGCACGCAATCGGCGACGCGGCCAACCGGGCCGCCCTCGACGCGTTCGAGCAGACGCGCGAGCTGTGGCAGCCGCTCGGGCTGCGGCAGCGGATCGAGCACGCGCAGTGCGTCCACCCCGACGACCTGCCGCGCTTCGCCGAGCTGGGCGTCGCCGTCTCGGCCCAGTTCTCGCACGCGCCCTCCGACGAGGAGCTGGCCGCCCGTTTCTGGCCGGACAAGCTCGAGCAGGCGTACTCGTTCCGCGCGCTCCTCGAGTCGGGCGCGCTCGTCGCGAACGGATCCGACGCGCCCGTGGAGGAGCTCGACCCGTGGGCGGGCGTCGTCGCCGCCGTCAGCGGCCACTGGCGCGAGGATCAGCGGCTCACGCTCGAACAGGCGCTCCACGCCGTGTGCGTCGCGCCGGCCTGGCTCTCGCACGACGAGCGCGTCCGCGGCACCCTCGTCCCCGGCCGCGACGCCGACCTCGTCGTGCTCGACCGCGACCCGTTCGCCTGCGAGCCGGGCGAGCTGCCGGGGGTGCGGGTCGTCGCGACGATGCTCGCCGGCCGCTGGGTGCACAACCCGCCGCCCTGGGACTAAGTTGCAAATTGCAACTTGGTCGGGAAGGCGGCGCGGTACCGGGCTCGCGTGAGCTCGTTGCACATTGCAACGAGCGGCAGCGGCGCCGGGCATCGAGGAATCGGCGGGTTCGTGGCGAACGTCACGCGCCGTAGCCCCACTTCCACCACCAGGGAGGGACGATGGAAGCTGCACCCGCCGGAGGCGGCCGCTTCGAGCATCTGCGCGAGCACTCGATCGGGCTGCCGCAGGTCCTGTTCCAGTCGATCACGCACATGGCGCCCGCCGCGGCCGTGGCGTACTCGATCTTCATCTCGGTCCCGGACGCGCACCAGGCGCTGCCGCTCTCGGTCGGCCTCGCGCTGATCGCGTGCCTCTGCGCGGCGACCGCGATCGGGCAGCTCGCGAAGCGGTTCCCGTCAGCGGGCGGCATGTACACGTACACGGCGCGGACGCTCGGCCCGTCGGCCGGGTTCCTCGTCGCCTGGCTCTTCATCCTCTTCGAGCCGCTCGTCGCCCCGTTCCTCTACCTCGAGTTCGGCTGGGCGATGAGCGACGTCTTCTCGAACTCGCTCGGCTGGCACTACAGCGGCCAGTGGTGGATCTGGGTGTGCCTGATGACGGTGATCGTCTTCCTGCTCACCTACCGCGACGTGCGCCTCTCGACCACGGCGGGCGTCATCCTCGGCGCCTTCGAGATCGGGATCTTCGCGGCGCTCGCGATCTGGATGCTCCTCTCGAACGCGGGCGACCTCAACCTGCAGCCGTTCAACCCGAACCACGCCGCAGGCGAATGGAGCGGCGTCTTCAAGGGGATGGTGTTCGCGATCCTCGCCTTCATCGGCTTCGAGGCGTCGGCGCCGCTCGGCGAGGAGGCCCGCCACCCGCGCCGCACCGTGCCCCGCGCCGTCGTCGGCTCGGCGCTCGCGATCGGCCTCTTCTACGTGCTCTGCTCGTACGCCTGGGTGTTCGGCGCCGGCTTCTCGAGCTTCGTCGACCAGGCGACCACGAACCCCGACCCGTGGCGGAGCCTCGGCAAGACGTTCTGGGCCGGCGGCTGGGTGCTGATCTTCCTCGCGATCTGCAACTCGATCGCGGCGAACTCGAACGCCGCCGTCAACGCGGGCACGCGCGTCTTCTACGCGCTCGCGCGCAACCGGCTCGCCCCCGCCCCGCTCGGGCGCACGCATCCGCGCTTCAAGACGCCGCACGTGGCGATCTTCTGGATGTCGCTGTTCGCGCTCGTGCTCTCGCTCCTCTTCGGCTGGAAGTGGGGCCCGCTGACCGGCTTCGCCCTGATCGCGACCCTCGCGGTGCCGGTCGTGATCGTCGTCTACATGCTCGTCTCGGCCGGCTGCATCTGGTTCTACTGGACGAAGCGGCGCGACGAGTTCAACCCGCTGCTCCACCTCGTGCTGCCGGTCGTCGGGATCGTGCTCTTCTTCTTCCCGCTCTACTACCAGTTCTACGAGGCGCCGCCGGCGTACCCGGTCAAGTACGCGAACTGGGTCGCGATCGCGTGGACGGTCCTCGGCCTCGCACTCACCGCCTGGGTCTCGAGCCGGCATCGCGACCGGCTCGCCGACATGGAGCGCGTGTACGTCGAGGATGAGACAATCGCTCCCGAGGATGGCGCAGCACCGACTCTCGCGTAAGCAGGTGATCTGGTCGTTCGGGCCCGACCTCCAGCCCGTGCTGGAGGTCGAGCCCGGCGACGTCGTCACCTTCGAGACGAACGACTGCTTCACCGGCCAGATCCGGAGCGAGGCCGACCTCGTCACCGAGATCGACCTGGAGCGGATCAACTCCGCCACCGGCCCGGTCGCGGTGCGCGGCGCCGAGCCGGGCGACTCGCTCGTCGCCGAGATCCTCGACGTGCGCCCGGTCGAATGGGGCGTCGCGACGCTCATCCCCGGCTTCGGGCAGCTCGTCGACCGGGTGCAGGCCCCGCTGACGCGCATGTTCGAGGTGCGCGACGGGACGGTGCGGATGAACGAGCGCGTCTCCTTCCCCGCGATGCCGATGGTCGGCGTCGTCGGCGTCGCGACCGGCGGCGAGACGCTCTCGAACGGCCTCGCGGGCGAGCACGGCGGCAACCTCGACGACCACTGGCACGGCAGGGGCGCGCGGATCTACTTCCCGGTGCGGCAGCCCGGAGGGATGTTCGCCGTCGGCGACATGCACGCGGCGATGGGCGACGGCGAGATCTGCTTCACCGGCGTCGAGATCGCGGGCGAGGTCGACGTGCGCTTCGACCTGCTGAAGGGCAAGCAGGCGACCTGGCCGGTGACCGAGCTGGCCGACCGCTGGCTGCCGCACGCGACCGCCTACGACTACGCCGACGCGCTGCAGCTCGTCTCCGAGGAGGCGGCGAGGCTGCTCGTCGACGAGCACGGCTTCAGCGTCGAGGACGCGTTCGTCTTCCTCTCGGTCGCGTGCGACGCGGGCGTCGCGCAGGCGTGCAAGCCGGCCGAGGGCTTCGGCACGATCGCGCGCTTCTCGATCCCGAAGATCGACGCGTGCCCGGCGCCGTTCCGGCCGGCCTAGAGGCTCGATGTGGAATGGCCGGGTCGCCCGGATGCCGCCCCAGGCGCGGCGCGAGGCCGTCTCGTCGTCCTCACGCAGGCCTGTGGGGCCTGCCCTCGTCCGCCGAACCGCCCTCGCTTGACCTGGAACGGCCCCGAACGGGCGTCCATTCCACATCAAGCCTCTAGACACGAGGCGTACAATCGTCTCCGAGATGGCCGTCCGGACGATGAACCCCGTCCACGATCCCAGCACGTGCGCCGTCGCCGCGTGCGCGGAGATCATCGGCGCGAAATGGACGGCGCTGCTCGTCCACGACCTCTCGGAAGGGCCGCGCCGCTTCTCCGAGCTTGAGCGCTCCTGCCACGGGATCAGCCCGCGCACCCTCGCCGAGCGGCTGCGGGTGCTCGAGCACGAGGGGATCGTCGCGCGGAGCAGCTACCCGGAGTCGCCGCCCCGCGTCGAGTACACGCTCACCGACAAGGGCGCCTCGCTCCTGCCGATCATCGACGCGATGCGCGAGTTCGGCCACGCCTGGCTCGCCTGCGCGCACTGAGCGCCCGCAGCGGCGAGCCTCAGCGGCGCGCGGCGACCGTGCGCCTGAGCAGCTCCTCCTCGGCCGCGAGCAGCCGCCGGTCGCGGTCGTCGGCCGCCAGCTCCCGCTCCTGCAGGCGCCGCTCCAGCTCGGCGAGCCGGCCCGCGGTCGACGCGTTGCGCTGCTCGTCGGCGGCGGTGCGGCGCTCGCGGCGCGCCACCTCCTCCTCCGCGCGCGCGATCCAGGCGGCGCGCTGCTCCAGCTCCGCCTCCCGCGCCGCCAGCTCCTCGGCGCGGCGGTCGAGGTCGGCGGCGCGCGCCTCGAGCGCCTCCGCGCGCCCGTCGAGGGCGCGCACGACGCGCTCGCGCTGCGCCACCCGGGTCTCCTCGCTCGCGAGCGCGGCGGCCCGTTCGCCGAGCGACGCGGCGAGCCGCGCAAGCTGCTCCTCGGTGCGGCGCGCCTCGGCCGCGCGCTGCTCGAGGTCCGCGGTGCGCCGCTCCACGTCGTCGAGCTTCGGCTGGAGCTGCGCCCGCTGCTGCGCGAGCACCCGCACCTGGCGGGCGACGTCGAGGCCGCGCTCGTTCGCGGCCTCGAGGGCGCGCGCGACGTGCTGCTCCTTCTCGACCACCTCCTGCTCGCGGCGCGCCAGCTCGACGCTCCACTGCTCGAACGCGGGCAGCCGGCCCTCCGCCTCCGCGACCGCCGCCTCGCGCTCCGCCACCTGCTGCTCGGCGCGCGCGACCAGCTCGCCGCGCACCGCCACCTCCGCCTCGCGCTGCGACAGCTCCAGCTCGCGCGCGGCGGAGCGCTCGTCCCGCTCGAGCAGGGTCGCGGCGCGGCGGTGCGCCTCCTCCAGCTCCTGCTCGCGCCGGCGCAGCTCGTCGGAGCGGTCCGCGACCGCGCGGCGCGCCTCGGCCGCCTGCGCCTCGAGCCGCTCGAGCTGCGACGCGCGCGCCGCCAGCTCGCGCTCCTGCACGGCGATCCGCGAGAGCCGCTCCTCGACGGTCGCCATGCGGCGGCGCAGGATCTCGTCGCCCATCCCGCCGTATTCCGGCTGACTCACCGCTTCACCATCCCGCGATATTCGGCGGGAAGGATGCCTGCTCCTGTCAGCGCGGCAGCTCGCCGAGCCGCGTGAAGAGGGCGGCGGCGGTGTCGATGCCCTGGCCGAAGTAGGCGACGAGGAAGCGTTCGTTCGGCGAATGGACGTTCGACTCGGGGAGGCCGAAGCCGCTGAGGATCGTGTCGATGCCCTTCTCGGCGAGAGCGGGCATGATCGGCAGCGTCCCGCCGGTGCGGGTCAGCAGCGGCCGCGTGCCGAGCGCCTGCTCGAACGCCTCGAGGCCGAGCCGGACGGCGGGAGCGTCGGGCCGCACGAGCCCGGGCGGGGCGCCCGCCCACGTCACATCGACGTCCGCCCCGGGCGGCGCCGCCTCGCGGACGAGCCGCTCGGCCGCCGCGCCGATCGTCTCGACGTCCTGCCCGGGCGCGAGGCGGATCGTGAACTCGCCGGCGGCGGCGACCGAGAGCGTCGTGTTCCGCAGGCCCGGCTTGCCGCCGAGGATGCCGACGACGTCCGCGGAGGGCTCCGCCCAAGTGCGGACGTAGAACTCCTCCTCGGCGCGGCCGTCGAGCGGACGCGCGCCCTGGTCGCGGAGCGCGTCGGCGCCGGCGGGCAGCGTCGCCCAGGCTGCCAGCTCCTCCTGCGTCGGCGCCGCGATCCCCTGCCGGAGCGGCTCGGGCAGGCGGCCGTCCGGCCCGGCGAGCACCGCCTCGAAACAGCGCAGCAGCACGTGGATCGCGTTCAGCGCGGCGCCGCCGTACATCCCGGAGTGCAGGTCGCGCTCGCCGGTGCGCACCTTCACGTCCACGGAGACGAGCCCGCGCGTCGCCAGCTCGAGGACGGGCACGTCGCGGCGGAGCATGCCGCCGTCGAAGATGATCGCCGCGTCGGCGCCGCGCTCGTCCTGGGCGAGGAAGTCGACGATCGTGTGGCCGCCGATCTCCTCCTCGCCGTCGCAGCAGAAGCGGAGGTTGACCGGGAGCGCGTCCGCCTCGACGAGCCGCTGCGCCGCCCTGAGCATGATCCAGAGCTGGCCCTTGTCGTCCGTGACGCCGCGGCCGTACGCCCATTCGTCGCGGATCTCGAGCACGAACGGGTCGCTCTCCCAGAGGTCGAGCGGCGCGGGCGGCTGGACGTCGAAGTGGTTGTAGACGAGCACCGTCGGCGCCGAGCCCGCGTCGTGCGAGGCGGGGATCTCGCCGAGCGCCAGCTCCTTCTCGCCGAACAGCGTCAGCTCGGCGGTGCCGCCGATCCGGCGGACGAACTCGCAGACCCATTCGCCAGCGCGGATCACGTCGTCGCGGTGCGCCGGGTCGGCGCTCACGCTCGGGATCGCGATGAACTCAGACAGCTCGGCGAGCCACTGCTCGTTCACGAGGAGAGACTCTACGGAGGTACCGCGCGCCCGCGCCGAGGGAACCGGCCTCGTCGCCCGGGTTGAGGAGCGCGCAGGTGCGGAGCGACAGGCAGCCGCAGCCGATGCAGGTGGTGAGCCGGTCGCGCAGCGCCTCGAGCGTGCCGATCCGCTCGTCCAGCTCGTGCCGCCAGCGCCGCGACAGCCGCTCCCACTCCCGCTTGGTCGGCGCCTTGCCGCGCGGGAGCGTGTCGAGCGCCGCCTTGACCTCCCCGAGCGGGATCCCGGCGGCCGCGCCGGCCTGGACGAAGGCGACGCGGCGCAGCGTCGAGGGCAGGTAGCGCCGCTGGTTCCCGTCGGTGCGCGTCGAGGAGATCAGCCCCTTGCGCTCGTAGAAGCGGAGGGCCGACCGGGAGACGCCGCTGCGCCGCGAAAGCTCGCCGATCATCAGCACTTGACTTCAACCATAGTTGAGGTTCTACGGTGTCTGCCATGGACACGCTGACGACGCTCGGCTACGAGGACCTGCCGTCGCTCCTGACGCGGCTGACGGGCGACGAGAAGCACGACTGGAGCAGCCTCTCGACCCTCGACGCGATCTGGGTCCTCTACGACCGGATCCTCGGGGACGGCGACCGCTTCCTCCTCTCGAAGGGCCACGGCCCGGCCGCGTTCTACGCCGTGCTGGCGGCGAAGGGGATCGTCCCGATCGCGGCGCTCGACGGCTTCGGCTCGTTCGACTCGCCCCTCGGCTACCACCCCGACCGCGCCCTCGCGCCGGGCGTCGACTTCTCGAGCGGCTCGCTCGGCCACGGGCTCGGCGTCGCCGCCGGGGTGGCGCTGACGGGCCGGCGCGTCTGGTGCCTCGTCGGCGACGCCGAGCTGGAGGAGGGCTCGAACTGGGAGGCGGTGCAGTACGCGGGCCGCGAGCGCCTCTCCTCCCTCACCGCGCTCGTGATCGACAACGACTCGTCCACCCACGGCTGGCCGGAGGGGGTGGAGCGGCGCTTCATGCTCGAGGGCTGGGCGGCGCTGCGGGTCGACGGGCGCGACCACGAGCAGCTCGCCTCGGCGCTCGCGTTCGACCCGGCGGGCGAGCGGCCGCGCTGCGTCGTGGCGGAGGTGGCGCGATGAGCGGCATGCGCGAGCGCTTCTACGAGGTCGCGCGGCGGGCGCTGGACGAGGACGAGCGCGTCGCCGTCGTCACCGCGGAGATCGGCACGGCGACCCTCGGGCCGCATCCCCGCCATGTGAACGTCGGCATCCGGGAGCAGCTCCTGATCGGGGTCGCCGCCGGCCTCGCGCTCGAGGGCTACCGGCCGGTCGCGCACTCGTACGCGCCGTTCCTCGTCGAGCGGCCGTACGAGTTCCTGAAGCTCGACCTCGGCCACAACGACCTCGGCGCCGTGCTCGTCTCGACCGGAGCCTCCTACGACGCCGCCCGCAGCGGCCGCACCCACCAGGCGCCGGAGGACGTCGCGGCGGTCGCGACGCTGCCCGGCTGGACGATCCGCGTCCCCGGACACCCGGACGAGCTGGAGCGCGCGTTCCGCGACGCGCTCGCCGGCGACGGCCGCGTGTACATCCGGATGAGCGAGGAGCAGAACCACGCGCGGGTCGACGGCGGCGGCTTCACGGTGCTGCGCCGCGGCTCGCCGGGCGCGCCGCTCGTCGTCGCGGTCGGGCCGAGCCTCGCGCCGGCACTCGCGGCGACCGCCGCGCGGGACGTCACGGTCGCGTACCTCGGAACCGTCCGCCCGTTCCCGCGGGAGGCGCTGTGCGAGGCGCTCGGCGACGGCACCGACGTCGTCCTCGTCGAGCCGTATCTCGCGGGCACCTCGGCGGCGGAGGTCTCGGCCGCGCTACGCGCCCGCCCGCACCGGCTGCTCGCGCTCGGCGTCGAGAACCCGGAGCTGCGCCGCTACGGCGCCGGCTCCGAGCATCGCGCCGCCCACGGCCTCGACGGCGCCGGGATCGCCCGCTCGCTCGCCGCGTTCCTGCCCTGAGGTTCGCCCGGGTCGCGCCCCTCGGCCGAGGCCGGACGGCTTGCCGGGCGCCCGCGCGAACCCCGCCGCGGCCATGTCCGAAACCGCCACGTCTGGTGTCAGACACCGGCCGTGGCCGTTTCGGTCAGGGTCCGAAACGGCCATTTGGCGTGGTTGAGCGGTCGCCGCGGCGGCGGACACGTCCGCGGCGGCCACGTCCGGTGTCAGACACCGGCCGTGGCCGAAAGAGACGATGTCTGCGCCCGCGGGGCAGTGCCGCAGAGAGCTACGCGACGTCGCGGAGCGAGCCGGCGTCCGCGAGGGCGCGCAGCTTCTTCAGGCTCTGGTTCTCGATCTGGCGGATCCGCTCGCGCGTCACGTTGAACGTGCGCCCGACCTCGTCGAGCGTGCGCGGATGCTCGCCGTCGAGCCCGTAGCGCAGCTCGAGCACGCGGCGCTCGCGGTGCGACAGCGTCGAGAGGATCCGCTTCAGCGTCTGCTTGCGCATCTCGGTCTCCGCCGCCTCGTCCGGGAGCGGCGCGTTCTCGTCGGTGAGGAAGTGCCCGAACTCGGACTCCTCCTCGTCGCCGACCGGCTTCTCGAGCGAGACGGGAGCCTGCGAGCTGCGCAGGATCTGCTCGACCTCCTCCACCGGCAGGTCGAGGTCGAGGGCGATCTCGTCGGGGCTCGGGTCACGGCGCAGCTCCGAGCGCAGCTTCCGCTCCGAGCGGACGATCTTGTTCAGCTTCTCGACGACGTGGACGGGCATGCGGATCGTCCGCGACTTGTCGGCGAGCGCCCGCGCGACCGCCTGCCGGATCCACCACGTCGCGTACGTGGAGAACTTGAAGCCCTTGCGGTGGTCGAACTTCTCCGCGGCGCGGACGAGGCCGATCGTCCCCTCCTGGATCAGGTCGAGGAACGGCAGCCCCTGGTTGCGATAGCGCTTCGCGATCGAGACGACGAGCCGGAGGTTCGCCTCCACCATCTCCTGCTTCGCGCGATGGTCGCCGCGCTCGATCCGCTTCGCCAGCTCGACCTCCTGCGCGGCGGTCAGCAGGTCGACCTTGCCGATGTCCTTGAGGAAGAGCTGCAGCGAGTCGGTCGAGACCTCGCGCGCCTCCTGCTCGATCCGCGCCTCCTCCTTCTCGTCCTCGACGGACGCGCCGACGCCGACGACCTCGATCTGGAGGTCCTCGAGCGCCCGGTAGACCTCGTCGATCTGCGCGGGCTCGAGGTCGAGCTCGTCGAGTGCGAGCGCCACGTCCTCCGTGCTGATCGACCCGGCCGCCTGCGCCGCCTCGAGCAGGTTCCTCGCCTCGACCGTCTCGAGGACGTCGGCGAGTTCGCGCGCGCCGTCCGCGTCAACGCCTGTGGTCACGCAACCGCCTCTCCCGGCGGGCCGCCCGCCGCACCGCTCGTCTCAGGTCCTGCGTCGCAGAAGATGTCGCACTGTGCCATGCGCGCCGGACAGGGCGCCATAGGCCGTTCGGCTCATATTTTCCTTACTTGGTCCCACTCGTCCCGACGCTCGCGAGCAGCTGTCGCGCGGGTTTCGCGTAGATCGTGCGCGGCCCGTCGCGGAGCGCGGCGCGGAGGTGCGAGACGGCCTTCTTCGTCTCGCCGACGTAGATGAGCAGCAGCCCGAGGTGGAACTCGACGACCGGGTTGTCGGGGAAGACGGCGGTGAGCGGGCCGAGCTTGCCGAACGCCGCCGCCGGATTCGCCTTCGAGAAGCGGCCGACCGCGGCGGCGACGCGGGCGACCGGGTCGCCGGGCGCGAGCCTCGCCGCGGCCGCGAACTGCCGCTCCGCCGAGCGCGGCCGGCGCAGGTTCCAGAGCGCGAGCCCGTACAGGAGCTTCGCGCGGGAGTCGGCGGACGCCGCGTCGCGGCGCAGCAGCGCCAGCTGGCGTGCGGCCGGGAGGTTCGCGCGCGCCGCCGGCGGCGCGAGGCCGGTCAGGATCGGCGGCAGCCCGACCGGACCGCCGTGGATCGCGTCCTCGGCGTCGACGCCGTACGGGGAGTCGGGCGCGAGCGTCGCCGTCTCCTGCCAGGCGGCGAGCGCGTCCGCGTTGCGGCCCGCCCAGTAGTCGGCCCAGCCGAGATGGAGCCGGACGAGCGCGCTCCGCGGGTGCGCGTCCGCGAGCCGGCGCAGCGCGTCGAGCCCTCCCCCCTGCTTCCAGGCGGCGAAGGCGGCGCCGACCTGCGCGGCGAGCGAGTCGTAGCGGCGGAAGACGGGCGCCGCCGCCGCGACCCGGCCCTTGTCGTAGGCGACCTGCGCCCGCGCGAGCGCCCGCGCCTCGGGGTCGGCGCGCACGCCGAAGTCGAGCTGGAGCGGCGGCAGGCCGGGGCGCGGGCTCGTCACCGCGCCCGGACGGCTCGTGCGCTCGCCGCGCGCCTGCAGGTAGGTGCCGCCCGCGACGGCCCCGGCCGCGGCGACCGCGACGGCGGCGACGACCACGACGACCCGCGTGCGCGCGCTCACGCCACCAGGCTAGCCGCGGCCGCCCGCTCGCCCAGACCCGGAGGTCGTCGCTATATTCAGGAAAGCAATGCCGAGCTACCGCGAACTGCTCCAGCAGGTGAAGGCCGAGATCGAGGAGGTCGACGCCGCCGCCGCGCGCGCGCTCCTCGACTCCGACGAGGCGCCGCTCCTCGTCGACGTGCGCGAGCACGACGAGTGGAGCGAGGGCCACATCCCCGGCGCCGTGCACGTGCCGCGCGGCTTCCTCGAGTCGCGGATCGAGCAGGTCGCGCCGAGCCGCGAGCGCCCCGTCCTCGTCTACTGCGCCGGCGGCTCCCGTTCCGCGTTCGCCGCGAAGACGCTCGAGGAGCTGGGCTACGAGAGCGTCGCCTCGCTCGCGGGCGGCTTCACCGACTGGAAGCGCAACGGCGGCGCCGTGCAGCTGCCGCAGTCGCTCGACCCGGCGAAGCGGGCGCGCTACAGCCGCCATCTGCTGATCCCCGAGGTCGGCGAGGAGGGCCAGCTGAAGCTGCTCGACTCGCGCGTGCTCCTGATCGGCGCGGGCGGCCTCGGCTCGCCGGCCGGCCTCTACCTCGCCGCGGCCGGCGTCGGCAAGCTCGGGATCGTCGACGACGACCGCGTCGACGAGTCGAACCTGCAGCGCCAGATCGCGCACTCGACCGAACGCCTCGGCGAGTGGAAGGCCGAGTCGGCGAAGCGGACGCTCGAGGCGCTGAACCCCGACGTCGAGGTCGTCCCCTACCTCGAGCGGCTCACCTCCGAGAACGTCGACCGGATCCTCGCCGACGGCTGGGACGTGATCGTCGACGGCGCCGACAACTTCCCGACCCGCTACCTCGTCAACGACGCCGCCGTGTGGCACGACCTGCCGCTCGTGCACGGCTCGATCTACCGGTTCGAGGGCCAGGTCACCGTCTTCCACCCGGGCGAGGGCCCCTGCTACCGCTGCCTCTTCCCGCAGCCGCCGCCGCCGGAGCTGGCGCCGAGCTGCGCCGAGGGCGGCGTCCTCGGCGTCCTGCCGGGGATCGTCGGCTCGCTGCAGGCGAGCGAGGCGCTGAAGGTCTGCCTCGGGGTCGGCGAGTCGCTCGCCGGGCGGCTGCTGCTCTTCGACGCGCTCTCGACCGAGTTCAGCGAGGTCACGCTCCGCCGCGACCCGAACTGCCCGGTCTGCGGCGACAACCCGACGATCACCGAATACGTCGACTACGTCGAGTTCTGCGCGGGGAGGCCGGCGCACGCATGACGACCGTGAGGATTCCCCCGACGCTGCGCGGCGAGGTCGGCGGCGAGCGCCAGGTCACCGCGCGGGGCGAGACCGTGCGCGAGCTGCTCGACGACCTGACCGAACGCTTCCCGGGCCTGCGCGCGCAGCTCGTCGAGGACGGCGACATCGCCCCGTTCGTGAACGTCTACGTCGAGGGCGAGGACGTGCGCACCCTCGACGGCATCGACACGCCGGTGCGCGAGGGCGCGACCGTCATCCTGCTCCCGGCGATGGCCGGCGGTGTCTAGCGCCACCGTCACCGGCTCGCTCCTCGACCTCGTCGGCAACACCCCGCTCGTCGAGCTTCCCCGGCTGTCGCCGAAGCCGTCGGTGCGGCTGTACGCGAAGCTCGAGGGCCAGAACCCGACCGGCTCGATCAAGGACCGCGTCGCGAAGGCGATGATCGAGGCGGCGGAGGCCTCCGGGGAGCTGCAGCCGGGCCGCGAGCTGCTCGAGCCGACCTCCGGGAACACCGGCATCTCGCTCGCGCTGATCGCGAAGCTGAAGGGCTACCCGCTCACCTGCGTGCTGCCCGAGAACGCGACCGAGGAGCGGCGGCGGCTGCTGCGGCTCTACGGCGCGACGATCGTCGACTCGCCCGGCGACCAGGGCTCGAACGGCGCCGTGCGGCTCGCGCTCGAGCTGGCGGAGCGGGATCCGCGCTACTTCATGCCGTTCCAGTACGCGAACGACGCGAACCCGCGCGCCCACTACGAGGGCACCGGCGCGGAGATCGCGGAGGCGCTCGACCGCGTCGACGTGCTCGTCGCGGGCCTCGGCACCGGCGGGACGCTGATGGGCACCGGCGAGCGGCTGCGCGAGAGCTTCCCCGACGTCGTCGTCGCCGCCGCCGAGCCGCTGCCCGGCGACCCGGTGATGGGCCTGCGCTCGCTCGAGGACGGCTACGTGCCGCCGATCCTCGACGTCTCGAAGCTCGACCGGAAGGTGCTCGTCTCGAACGACGAGGCGGTCGCGGCGGCGCGCGCGCTGCTCGACCGCGAGGGGATCTTCGCGGGCGTCTCCGCGGGCGCCGTCGTGCACGTCGCCCGCAGGCTCGCGGCCGGCCTCGACGAGGGCGTCGTCGTCGCGGTGCTCGCGGACGGCGGCTGGAAGTACCTCTCGGCCGACTTCTGGCAGGGCGACGCGGTCGACGACTCGAAGCTCTGGTGGTAGTCCCCGCCGAGGTGCGCGCGGCGCTCGTCGAGCACGCGCTCGCGGAGCGGCCGAACGAGAGCTGCGGCCTGCTCCTGCTCGACGGCGACGTCGCGACGCGCTACGTGCCGGCCGTGAACCGGGCCGCCTCCCCCTACCGCTTCGAGCTGTACCTCGACCCGGTCGAGTGGGCCGACCTGAACGACACCGAGCTGGCGCAGGCGGTCGTCCACTCCCACCTCTCGTCCCCGCCGCGCCCGTCGCGCACGGACGTGGAGAACATCGGCCAGTGGGAGGGCCGGCCCTACCTGATCTACTGCGTCGCGAGCGAGGAGCTGGCCGCCTGGACGATCCGCGACGGCGGCTACGAGCAGCTCCAGCTCCGGGCTACTTGACCTTGAAGGAGCCCTTCATGAAGCTCGCGTGCGGGTCGCACACGAACGTGTAGGTGCCCTTCCTGAGCTTCACCTTCCACGTGAAGGTGCCCTTGCCGCCGATCGACGTCTTCTTGTTCACGCCCGGGCCCTCGAGATGGAAGTTGTGGTCGGCCGCCTTGTCGCGGACGACGATCGTGTAGGCGCCCGCCTTCAGCGTCTTCACCTTCTTGCCGCCCCTGGTGAGCGAGATGTTCAGCGGGTCGGAGACGGACGCGACGAGCTTCGGCGCCGCATGGCGGGCGGCGAGGGCGCTGCCGGCGACGGCGAGTGCGAGCGCGGCGAGCAGCGAGACGGCGAGAACACGGACCCCGGTCACGACCGCCACTCTACTCGAGCTCGTCCTCCTCGACGTCGCCCAGCTCGCTCGGCCGCGGCAGCGGGCGCTGGAGGAAGGTGACGCCGATCCGTTCGATCCGGTTCCCCTCGACCTCGAGCACGTCGAAGCGCACGCCGTCGTAGGAGACGTCGTCGCCGGGCTCCGGGGCGCGGCCGAGCTGGCCGAAGACGAAGCCGGCGACGGTGTGGAAGTCCTCCTCGGGCAGCTCGGTGCCGAAGCGCCCGTTGAACTCGTCGATCGGGAACATGCCGTCGACGCGGTAGCTGTCCTCGTCGATCTGCTCGATCGGCTCCTCGGGGACGTCGAACTCGTCCTCGATCTCGCCGACGATCTCCTCGAGCACGTCCTCGAGCGTCGCGACGCCGACCATCGCGCCGTACTCGTCGACGACGATCGCGAAGTGGTTGTTCGTCCGCCGGAACTCCTGCAGGAGCGTGCCGAGGTCCTTCGTCTCGGGGACGACGTACGCCTGGCGCAGCAGGCCCTCGATCTCGACGCCGGCGAGGCCGCGGTCGTGGATCGCGGTGAACAGGTCGCGCACGTGGAGGACGCCGACGATGTCGTCGAGCGACTCCCGGTAGACCGGATAGCGCGTGTACGGCGACTCGAGCACGACGGCGAGCGCCTCCTCGGGGGGCAGGTCGATCGAGACCGCGGCGACGTCGGGCCGGGCGACCATCACGTCGGCGACGTCCTTGTCGCCGAACGTGAACACCTTGTCGATCATCTCCCGTTCGCCCTCCTCGATCTCGCCCTGCTGCTGCGAGCGGCTGACGAGCATCCGCAGCTCCGCCTCCGAGTGGACGTCGCGCTCGGCGCCCGGCGGCTCGAGCCCGAACGCGTTCAGGATCAGCTCGGTCGAGCGCCGCAGCAGCCAGATCGCCGGCCGGAAGATCCCGAAGAAGGCGCGGACGGGCGCCGAGACCCAGAGCGCCGTCCCCTCGGCGTGGCCGAGCGCGACGCCCTTCGGCACCAGCTCGCCGAAGACGACGTGGAAGAACGAGAGGACGGCGTAGGCGAGCGCGATCGCGACGGCGGTCGCCATCCACGCGTCGAACTCGCGCGTGAGCACGTGCTCGCCGAGGGCGCCGATTCCCAGCGAGGTGAGCGTGACGCCGAGCTGCATCGCGGCGATGAAGCGGCCCGGGTCGCCGGTGATCCGCAGCACGTCGCGCGCGCGCCGGTTCCCCTGGTGGTGCAGCTCGATGATCCGCGTCCGCCTCGCCGTCACGAGCCCGTATTCCGCCGCGACGAAGAACGCGTTCAGCAGGATCAGGACCGCGACCCCGATCAGCTCCAAGAAGACGGTCACGCCCCGACCTTCGGGGCGCAGGTACTGGGCGGTAGCTCGTCCACCAGTTACGGACGAGTATAGGAGACGCCGCCGTCGTCCTCGCGGCGGACCGCGCGGCCGAGGCGGACGAGGCGCTCGAGATGGGAGAGCGCCTCGGCGACCGCGAAGCGGCGCTGGATCGGCGGCAGCTCGCGCCCGAAGAGGGAGTGCGAGACCTCGAAACCGGTGCGCGGCGCCCGCTCGAGGGCCGACTCGGTCGCGTCGAGGCGCTCGGCGTGGTGGGCGACGATCGCGCGCGCCCGCGCCGCCGGCTCGCGCACCGGCTCGCCGTGGCCGCCGTAGGCGACGCGCGGCGCCAGCTCCTCGACGCGGGCGAGCGTCGCGAGGTAGTCGCCGAGCGGGTCGGGCCGGCTCTCCGGGTAGAGGCCGACCGCGGGCGTGATCGGGGTGAGGATCGAGTCGCCGGCGACGAGGACGCCGTCGCCGCGCAGCAGGGCCAGGTGCCCGTCCGCGTGGCCGGGCGTCGCGAGCACCGTCCACTCCCCGAGCGTGTCGCCGGGCTCGACCGGGCGCGGGTTCCAGGCGAAGCGGACGAAGTCGGCGAACACGTGCCCGGACTCGATCAGCTCCTCGGCCGCGGGGGCGGGCACGCCGTGGCGGAGGAACCAGTCGGCGATCCGGCGCGGCCAGTCCTCCGAGCCCCAGACGCGCTCGCACTGGTCGTAGTCGAGCCGCCCCTGCAGGACGGGCGCGCCGGTCGCGGCGGCGGCGGCCGCGGCGTCGCCGACGTGGTCCGGGTGCATGTGGGTGACGAAGACCCGGACGACGGGCGCGTCGAGCGCGGCGACGATCTCCTCCCACGGCGTGCCGCTGAGCCCGAGTCCGGTGTCGACGAGCGTCCACCCGTCCGCTCCGCGCAGGAGGTAGCAGTGGACGTGGCGGGGGCCGGTCGGCAGCGGCAGCGTCAGCCGCAGGATGCCGGGCTCCAGCTCGACCGGGACGAACGTGTGTTCGCTAGTATCGACCACGGCGATGCGTGCCGAGTATCGCGAAGAGCCTTGCCGCTCCGCGTTGAACCGCGTCCGCGGGATGCCGTTCGCGTGGTCGCTCAACCCGTACATGGGCTGCGCGCACCGCTGCACGTTCTGTTACGTGCGCGGGTTCGAGGCGCGCGCCGACCGGCCGTGGGACGACCGCTACGGCTCCTCGATCCGGGTGAAGACGAACGTCGCCGAGGTGCTGCGCCGCGAGCTGGCGCGGCCGTCCTGGCGGCGCGAGCCGGTCGCGATCGGCGCCGCGACCGATCCGTATCAGCCGGCCGAGGGCCGCTACCGGCTGACGCGGGCGTGCGTCGAGGCGCTCGCCGAGGCGGCGAACCCGTTCTCGGTCATCACGCGCGGGCCGCTGATCGTCCGCGACGTCGACGTCCTCGCGACGGCGGCGCAGCGGGCCGAGGTGTCGGTGACGTTCTCGGTGCCGACGCTCGACGCGGAGATCTGGCGGCGCACCGAGCCGGGAACCTCGCCGCCGCGGCAGCGGCTGCGGGCGCTGCGCGTGCTGGTCGACGCGGGCGTGAAGGCGGGCGTCGGGATGGCGCCGATCCTGCCGGGGCTCTCCGACCGGCCGGAGCTGCTGCGGGAGGTGGTCGCCGCCGCGCGCGAGGCGGGCGCGACCGGGATCTGGGCGAACCTCCTCTACCTGCGGCCGGGTACGCGGGAGCACTTCCTCGCGGCGCTCGAGCGCGACTGGCCGGAGCTGCTGCCCGAGTACGAGCGCCGCTATGCGCGCGGCGCCTATCTCCCGGCCGCCGAGACCGAGCCGGTGCGGGCGAGGGTGCGCGAGCTGTCGCGCGAGGCGGGCGTCCGCGACCGCCGCCGCGTGCGGCTGGCGCCGCCGCCGGAGCCGCAGCAGCTGACGCTCGCTATGTGATTTCCGGCGCCGGTGCCTATGATCCCCCGCGAGGGTGAGTGCGTCCGAGATCACCGTGCTGATCGTGGACGACCATGAGGTCGTGCGCGAAGGCCTGCGCCTGTCGCTGAGCCGGGCTCCGCACATCCGCGTGATCGGCGAGGCGCCCGACGGCGAGTCGGCCGTCCAGCTCGCCGAGCGGCGGCGGCCGGACGTCGTGGTCATGGACGTGCGGATGCCGGGGATGGACGGGCTCGAGGCGACGAAGCTGCTGACCGACGCGGTCCCGGACAGCGCTGTCCTCATCTTCACCGCCTACAGCGAGCGAAGCCTGCTCAGCCGCGGCCTCGAGTCGGGCGCGAAGGGCTACGTGCTCAAGGAGGCGCCGCACGAGACGCTCCTGCGCGCGATCGAGAAGGTCGCGGCGGGCGAGGGCTACGTCGACCCGGCGCTGATGCCCGCGTTCCTGACGGGACGCGACAAGGACGACATGCTGACGACGCGCGAGCGGGAGATCCTGCAGCTGCTCGCCGACGGCATGTCGAACGCGGACGTCGCGTCGAAGCTCTTCATCAGCCAGGAGACGGTGAAGAGCCACGTCCGCCACATCCTCGCCAAGCTCGAGGCCGACACGCGGACGCACGCCGTCGCGATCGCGCTGCGCGAGTCGATCATCGACTGAGCGCGGTGTGGCCGGGGACGCGAAGCGGTCGGAGCTGACCGAGCAGGTTCTCGCCGCCGAGCAGGACGAGCGGCGGCGGATCGCGCTCTTCCTCCACGACGGCCCGGTGCAGTCGCTCTCGGGCGTCGCGCTGATGCTCGACGCGACGTTGGCGCTCGTCGAGTCGAACCCGGAGCAGGCGCAGGAGGTGCTCGCGAAGGCGCTCGCGCGGACGCGGACGACGATCGTCGAGCTGCGCGACCTCTCCTTCAACCTCGAACCGGTCGTGCTCCGCGACCACGGGTTCGCCGCGGCGGTGCACGCGCTCGCGCAGTCGCGCGGGATCGAGCACGGGATCCAGGTCGTGCTGGACGTGGCGGCGGTGGACGCGCTCGGCGAGCAGGAGCAGGCGGCGATCTACCAGATCGTCCGCGAGGCGCTGGAGGGCTCGATCCGGCGCGGGCCGCCGCGGCTCTTCTCGGTGACGGCGAGCGGCGCCGAGCACGGGCGGATCCAGGTCGAGATCCGGGACGACGCGCCCGCCGAGCGGCGGCGGCGCTCGCGCGAGGTGCTCGAGGAGCGGGCGCGCACGCTGGGCGCGTCCCTCTCGGTCGACAAGGCGGACGGCGAGAACCGGATGACCCTCGTCCTGCCCGGGCCCCGCACGAGCGAGTAACCTGCGGCGCGATGGCAGACGGACATCTCCTCTTCGTCTGGAACCCGGCCGGCTACGAGCTGGTCGAGCGGGACGGCGACCCGCCCGCCGTCGGCAGCGACGTCGACCTCGACGGGCGGGCGCTGCGGGTGACGAAGGTCGGGCCGTCGCCGCTCCCGGGCGACAAGCGCGCCTGCGCGTACCTCGGGGGTTAGGCCGCGGCGGCCGACTCGGCGGCGGCGAGCCCGAGCACGAGCGCCTGGGCGAGGCCGCTCGCGTAGCCGCCGAGCGCGACGCCGCCCGCGTCCACTCCGGCGGCCCAGAGCCCGTCGGCGCCCGCGACGCGGGCACGGTCGTCGACGCGGATGCCGCCGAGCGTGTGCGTGACCGCGGGAGCGACGTGGACGGCGAGCGTCCCGTCCGGGCGCTCGCGGACGGTGCCGCCGGCGGCGCGGGCGGCCTCGATCCGGTCGTTCGTCCGCTCGACGACGAACCAGGCGGTCGGCGGGAGCGCCTGCGCGAGGTCGCTCTCGTGCCAGGCGACGGCGGTCGGGGTGATGTCGCGGCCGTCCTCGTCGAGGACGCGAGCCTCGGCGCCGTAGAGCTGGGCGAGCGGCACGAAGTCCCGCTCGCGGATGCGGGCGGGCGGCGCGGGCATGACGCGGCCGTAGAACTCGTCCATCCCGGCTGTGGCGCGGCCGCCGCGGGCGAGCGCGTGGGCGAGCCCGGCGCCGTCGCTCCACGGGTTGGCGCGGAGGAGCAGGCCGCGCTCGCGGGCGAGGCGGGCGGGGAAGCCTCCGGTGGCGAGGACGAGCGGGGGCTCCGCGTCGGCCGGCAGCGGCGTCTCCAGCTCGACGTCGCGGGCGAGCAGGCGCGTGAGCGCGCGCGGGTCGTAGCGCCGGCCGGTGGTGCGCGGGTTCTCCGTGTCCCGCCAGACGGGCTCGGCGCCGAGCGACTCGAGCCAGGCGAGCGAGTCGTCGAGCCGCTCCCAGACGAGACGTTGCAGCCGTTCGTCGCCGCCCGGGCACTCGCGGCGGAACTCGGCGAAGTCGCGGTGCCGCCAGACGACGCACGAGGAGAGGAGCATCGACCCGCCCGGCCGCGTCCCCTTCTCGAGCACGCGCACCTCGCGCCCCAGCTCGCGCAGCCGCGCCGCCGCGACGAGCCCCGCCATCCCGGCGCCCGCGATCGTGACCCTCACCTGTCCGCTCCGGACAGACACGGGCGCCGGTTTCTAGCGGAGCGAGAAGGTCGGCTTGTGCTCGACGTACTCGATGCGGACGTGCTCCGGGCCGCGGAGGAAGACGGCGAGCGTGTTCGGCGCGTCGACGACGTCGTCGATCTCGACGCCGAGGTCGCGGGCGGCGGCGACGTGCTCCTCCGCCGACTCGACGAGCACGGCGAGATGGTTCAGGAGCGGCCGCTCGGGCGCGCCGGGCTCGCCGGGACGGAACTCGACGAACGCGCCGCCCACCTCGACGCGCGGGCAGCCGGACGGCCCCGCCGGCGCCGCGTTGAAGCCGAGCGAGCCGTACTCCGACGCCGTCGCCTCCGGATCGGCCGACCGCAGCGCCACGTGGTCGAGGTCGTAGTCGAGGTCGGTCGGCGCCTCGACGAGCCCGAGCACGACCCCCTCCCCCGTCTCGAGATACGCCTCGCCGTCGCGCGGCCGCTCCACCGCCAGCCCCTGCGGCAGCCGCGCGAGCGCCTCCTCCAGATCCGACACGCGGAGCGCGACGTGCTCGAGCGCGCCCCGCTCGCGCGGCCCCTCCGCCGCGAACAGCGTCAGCTTGCCGCGCCGCGCGTCGGCGCCGACGAGCGTGAACGCGTCGGTGCGCTCGATCACGTGCATGCCGAGGTGCCCGGTCACCAGCTCGGCGAGCGCGTCCCGGTCGGCGAGCCAGTACGCGACGTGGTCGAGCGTCCGCGGATCCATCCGCGGGACCGTACCCGCCCGCCGCAGCGTTACGCGTTAGTCGATCGGCTCGTTGTGGACGTCGTTCTCGGTCGCGTACGTCTCGGTGAGCTGGTTGACGACGTCCATCCCCTTGCCGTACGCGTAGTTGATCTCGACGAACGCGTTCCACTTGTCCGGGAGCGCGTCCTCCGGGAAGATCGCCTCGACCGGGCACTCGGGCTCGCAGGCGCCGCAGTCGATGCACTCCTCGGGGTCGATGACGAGAATTCGGTCCGCCTCGTGGATGCAGTCCACCGGACACACGTCCACGCACGAGCGGTCTTTGATGTCGATGCAGGGTTCGGCGATGATGTAGGTCATTGGCGCCTACTCTACAGCGGGCGCCAGATCGCTCACGAGGTCACCGATCCGCTCCACGAGCGCCGACTTCGCGAGCACCTGGTCGAAGCCGGCGGCGTGCGCCGCGCGCAGGCCGGCGGTGTCCGTGTGGCTCGTGTAGCCGACGATCGGCACGTCCGGATACGCGTCCGCGACCTCGTCGGGATCGATCCGCGCGATGTCCGCGATCACGAGGTCGGGATCCTCGGTGTGGTCGACGGTGACGAGTCGGTGCCCGGGCAGGAGCGCCTCGAGCTTCCCCCGCATGAACAGGTCGACCCCACACAGCAGGATCGTGGCCACATGGGAAGGTTAGAACGCCGTGGACGACTCGTACAAGCGTGGGCTCGCACACATCCGCGCCGGCCGCTACTTCGAGGCGCACGAGGAGCTGGAGACGGCGTGGCGCGCCGCCGCGGCCGAGGAGCGCGACTTCTTCCAGGGGCTCGTCCACGTCGCCGTCGCCTGGTACCAGGCCGGCCGCGGCCGCCCCGTCGCGACCGAGAGCCAGCTCCGCAAGGCGCTGCGCCGGCTCGAGCCCTACGAGCCCTCCCACCGCGGGATCGCCGTGACCGCCGTGCGCGCGCGGCTGTTCGAGGCGCGCGCGACCGTGCTCGGCGGCTCGCTCGAGCTCGGTCCCCCGCCCGTCCTCTAGGGACTCGTCAGCCCGACCGCCTCGAGCGCGCGGTTGAGGGCGACGTGCAGCCACCAGTCGCGGTGGAAGAAGAGCAGCAGCCCGAGCGCGACGAGGACGACGCCGCTCGCCGCCTGGATCAGCACGTAGCGGTCGCGCAGCCAGCGGAACGCGCCCATCGCGCGCGCGAACGCGACCCCCGCGAGCAGGAACGCGGCGCCGAGCCCGAGCGCGTACGCGGCGAGCAGCACGGCGCCCTTCAGGACGGTGCCGGTGTCGCTCGCGAGGACGAGCACCGCCGCGAGCACCGTCCCGATGCACGGCGCCGCGCACACCGCGAACGCGCCGCCGAGGAGCACGCCCGAGCCGCGCCGCCGCGCGTCCGCGAGCAGCCCCGGCGCGACGACCCGCTCCGGCACCGGCAAGAGCCCCACGAACGCGAGCCCGAGCACGACGAGCACGAACCCCGCCACCTCCGTCTGCGCCGAGCCGGAGACGACGCCGCCGATCGCCGCCGCGGCGGCCCCGAGCACGACGAACACGACCGTGAAGCCGAGGATGAACGGGACGCTCGACGCGAGCACGCGACGCGTCGTCCCGGGCTGCCCGAGCCGGCCCGCCTCGACGCTCGAGAGCGCCGACAGGTAGCCGGGGACGAGCGGCAGCACGCACGGCGTGATCACCGACGCGAACCCGGCGGCGAACGAGACGGCGAGCCGCGCGCCCACGCCTAGTCCATCCGCGCGAGCAGCTCGTCGATCCGCCGCTCCTCGTCGGGGTCGAGCCCGGACGCGACCGGCTCCGGCTCGTCGCCCTCGCGGCCGCGGCTCCAGCGCCAGACGCCGACGGCGAGCAGCGCGGCCCCGGCGAGCACGCCGGCGATCGGCAGCCACCACGCGAGCAGGTCGAAGCCCTTGCGCGGCGGCGCGGCGAGGATGCCGGCGCCGAAGTTCCGGACCAGCTCCGCCTTGATCTCGCCGGCGGTCGCGCACTCGTCGATCCGCCGCTGGATGAAGCGCTCGATCCGCTGCGCCGCCGGCGCCTCCGACTGGTCGAGGGTCGTGTGGCAGGTCGGGCACATCACCTGGCCCTCGAGGTAGGCGAGCGAGGTCTTCGGCTTCGCGCACGCGGCGGCCGCCGGCCCGGCGAGGACGAGCGCGGCGAGCGCGACGGCGAGGAACCTCACGAGCGCAGCGCCTCCCGCACGCCCTGCGCGAAGCGGCCGGCGAAGGCGGGATCGGTGATCGGGCCGGCGAGATGGGCGACGACGCGGCCGTCGCGGCCGAGCACGTAGGTCTCCGGCACCTGCGAGATCCCGTAGCGGCTCGTCACGTCGCCGGAGCCGTCCTCGAGCATCGGGAAGGTGAGCCGGTGCGCGGCGACGAAGCGGCGCGCGTCGACGGTGACGTCGTGGTAGTCGACGCCGACGAAGACGACCCCGCGCGACCGGTAGCGCGTCCACGCCGCCTCGAGCGCCTTCGCCTCGGTCTTGCACGGGATGCACCAGGAGGCCCAGAAGTTGAGGACGACCGGCTTGCCGTGCAGCGAGGCGAGCGAGACGCTGCCGGGGCCGTCGAGCCGGCGGAGCGTGAACGCGGGAGCCGCCGCGCCGACCTTCGGCGCGTGCTGCTGGTGGGTCAGGTGCCACGCGAGCAGCGCGAGCAGCCCCGCGACGCACGCGAGCGCGACGATCCGGCCGGCGAGCGCGAGGCGCGCGGTCACGAGCGCAGCGCCGCCTCGAGGTTGCGGTGGAACCGGTCGGCGTAGGCCTTCTCGCTGATCGGGCCGAGCACGCCGTCGCCGACGAGCCGGCCGCGCCGGTCGACGACGAAGGTCGCCGGCAGGCCCGGCAGGCGGTAGCTGTCGGCGGAGACGGTCTGGTCGGGATCGGTCACGACCGGATAGGTGACCCCGTGCGCGGAGAGGAAGCGGCGCGCGTCGCCCGCGACGTCCCCGCTGTCGACGCCGAGCACGACGACGCCCTTGCCGCGGTACTGCCGCCAGAGCTTCTCGAGCTGCGGCGCCTCGCGCTTGCACGGCCCGCACCAGGACGCCCAGAAGTTGAGCACGACGGTCTTCCCGCGCAGCGACGCGAGCGAGACGGTGCCGCCGCCGTCGAGGCGCGAGAGCGAGAACGCGGGCGCCGGCCCGCCGACCTTCGGCGGCGGGGGCCGGTGCGTCAGCCGCCAGACGAGCACGGCCCCGAGCGCTCCGACGCAGGCGAGCGCGACCGCCTGCGCCCAGAGCCGCACGGCCGCCCGCGCGTCCACTACCGCGAGACGATGAAGACCGGCGTCCCCACCGTGACGTGGTCGAACAGCCACTCGGCCTGCGGCACCTGCATGCGGATGCAGCCGTGCGAGAGCGAGTAGCCGATCGAGGCCGGCTCGTCGGTGCCGTGGATGCCGACGCCGGGCGAGTCGATGCCCATCCAGCGCGTCCCGAGCGGGTTGTTCGGCCCCGGCGGCACCGGCTTCAGCCCCTTCGCCCAGTCGTCGTTCACCGGCGGATACCAGGTGGGGTTCTTCCACTTGACGACGATGTGGAAGCGCCCGAGCGGGGTCGGGTAGCGCGGCTGCCCGGTCGCCACCTTGAAGGTGCGCACGACGTGCGTCCCCCGGTAGAGCGTCAGCCGGTTGGTGCCGCGGCGGATCACGATCACGGGGCCTCTCGCGACCGGGTCGAGGGTCGGCTTCACCGGCCGCATCGGCACGCTCACGGTGTCGCGGCTGCCGTCGCGGAGCGCGTTCCGGATCAGGATGCGGGTCGGGAACTGCTTCACCTCGGCGCCCGGCTTCCCCTTCGTCACGATCGGCTTCAGGTGCTGCAGGAGCAGCCGCTGCGCGACCGGCTTGCGCGCGTAGCGGGCGGCGATCCGCTTCACGTACGCGGCGACCTTCTTCATGTCGACGAGCGCCCGCAGCGGCACCGTCTCGCCCGGCTGGGCCGCCAGCGCCTGCTGGATCGCGTCGGCGACCGGCGCCTTGATCCCGAAGCGTCGTGCCGGCACGGTGAGCTTCTTGCCGGCGACCGAGAGCGTGAGCGGGCTCAGCCAGCGCGCGAGGACGGCCGAGGTCGCCTGCTCGAGGGTCAGGCCGGAGACGTCGACCGGGCCGACGTGCACGCCCGCGGCGGCGGTCGGCGGCGCGCTCGGCGCCTCGTCCGCGCGCGCGGCGGCGGCGCCCGCGCCGAGAGCGCAGACGACGGCGAGGCAGACGATCGAAGCGGTGCGTCTCACTCGTTCTCCCGACGGGGCCAGGGGGCCGCCAGTCGTCGCGGATGATAGCCGTAGCACGCGGGATTTCAGGGCGCCGTCGGCAGCAGCCGCTCGTCGCGCGTGTCGCCGCGGCGGGCGAAGTCGAGGATCATCCGGTCGGTCACCCACTCGACCGGCGCGCGGTCGTCCGTCCAGGGCCGCGCGGCGGGCGCCGCCGGGCGCGCGTGCGCGGCGAGCAGCCGCGTGAGCGAGCGCACCGGGGCCGGCGTCCGCGGCACCGCGGCGCGCAGCGCGGCGCGGCCGAGCGGCCGGTCGAGCCCGAGCACGAGCCGGTTCAGGTCGAGCGCCTGCCAGGCGAGCACCTGCGGGAACACCGTGCGGAGCGTCCCGGCGATCCCGCGGGCGAGCCGGTGGTCGCCGGGGACGGTGGCGACGTTGAGCGCGAGGATCCCGCCCGGCCGCAGCCGCTCGCGGGCGAGGCGGAAGAACTCCCGCGTCGCGAGGTAGAAGGGCACGTACGGCTGCCGGTAGGCGTCGACGACGATCAGGTCGTAGCGCGCGCGCGTCTCGCGCAGGAACGGGCGCGCGTCGGCGGTGACGACGCGCAGGCCGGGGATCGCACCGAGGCCCATGAACCGCCGCGCCGCCCGCGTCACCGCCGGGTCGATCTCGACGCCGTCGATCCGCACGCCCGGGTAGAGGCGCGCGAGCGCACGGGCGGTCGTCCCGCCCGCGTTGCCGAGGATCGCGACGCGCCCGAGCGCCCGCCCGAGCAGCGGCGGCACGGCGAGGAACATGTCCCATTCGTCCCCGGTCAGCACGGTGTCGGGCCGCCAGACGGAGTGCTTGACGATCCCCTCGTTCAGGTAGAGGTCGCGCTCCGGCCCGTGCTGGACGACCTGGACGTACTGGTAGGGCGACTCGGTCTCGAAGAGCAGCCCCGGCGTCGCCTTCACCTCGCCGGGCGGCACCGCGAGCACGGCGGCGAGCGCGACCGGCGCGAGCAGCCAGCGGCGGCGGCCGAGCAGGAGCGAGCCGCCGAGCGCGACCACCGCCGCGGTGCCGACGAGCGTCCGCTCGGTGCCGGCGAGCGGGATCGTGACGAGCGCGGGCGCGAACACCCCGGCGATGCTGCCGAGCGTCGAGAGCGCGTAGAGCCGTCCGGCGACCTCCCCCGCTCCCTCCACCCCCGGCACGGCGAGCCGGATCGCGAACGGCGCCGCCGCACCGAGCAGGACGACCGGGGGCGCGAAGAGCACGAGCGAGGCGAGGAAGGAGCCGACGACGGCGCCGGCCGACATCGTGTCGAGCCCGCGCACGGTCAGGTCGAGGAACGGCCGCGCCGCGAACGGGACGGCGGCGACGAGCGCGCCGGCCGCGACGACGATCCCGCCGAGCACGCGCGGGCGCGGATGCCGCTCCGCGGCGCGGCCCCCGAGCCAGTAGCCGAGCGAGAGCGCCGCGAGCACGAGCCCGATCACGTTCGCCCAGACGACGGTCGAGGAGCCGAAGTACGGCGCGAGCAGCCGCGAGGCCCCGATCTCCGTCGCCGTCGAGCCCGCGCCGGCGGCGAGCACGAGCCACTGCAGCCGCCGCGGGACGCCCGCGTGCGCGACGCCCGCCGCCGCGGTCACTCCACCCTGCGGATCACGACGACGGCGAGGTCGTCGGGCAGCTCGCCGCCGGCGAAGTCCCGCGCGTCGCCCGAGACCGTGTACGCGAGCGCCAGCGGGCTCAACCCCCGCTTCTCGGCGAGCAGCGCGTCGAGGCGCTCGACCCCGTACAGCTCGCGGCCGCGCCGCGCCTCGACCACCCCGTCGGTGTAGAGGACGAGCGACGCGCCCGGCGGCAGCTCCGCCCGCGTCTCCTCGTAGGCCTGGCCGGTGTCGATCCCGAGCACGAGCCCGGACGCCTCGAGGGAGCGCACCTCCCCCGTGGGCAGGATCAGGCGCGGCGCCGGATGGCCCGCGCTCGCGCACGCGACCTCGCCCCGCTGCGCGTCGACCGCGACGTAGGTCATCGTGATGAACTTCCCGGACGCGATCTCGCCGCAGACGACGTCGTTCGCGGCGGCGAGGAAGTCGCCGGGCTCCGGGTGCTCGCGCGCGAGCGAGCGGAACACGAACTTCGCCATCGCCATGTCCGCGGTCGCCTCGACGCCGTGTCCGGTGACGTCGCCGAGCACGACCGCGAGCCGCCCGTCGTCGAGCGCGAGGAAGTCGTAGACGTCGCCGCCGACGTCGACGCGCGCCGACGACTCGTACACCTCGCCCACCTCGAGGCCGGGCACGTCGGGACGCGACCGGGGCAGGAGCGAGCGCTGCATCGTGTCGGCGAACTGCTTCTGCTGCTGGTAGAGGCGCGCGTTGTCGATCGCGAGCGCGGCCTGCGTCGAGATCGCCGCGGCGGCGTCCACCGTCTCCTCGGTGATCGGGTCGCCCGGCCGGAAGGAGAAAATGCTGAGCGAGGCGAGCACCTCGGTCGGGAGCGAGACGGGGACGAGCGCCGCGGTCCAGCCCTTCTCGAGGAACGGCGCGAGCGCCTGCAGCGGCCCCGCCGCCACGTCCTCGGCGGCGAGGCGATGCGGCAGCGCCTCGCGGTAGAGACGCTGGACGATGCGCGCGCCGAATGCCTGCGGCCGGTAGAGCATCGCCCGGATCGCCGGCTCGAGCTGCGCGTCGCGCACGTGGAGCGCGTGCGGCACGAGCTGCTCGCGCCGCTCGTCGGGCATCCGCACGAGCGCGGCGTCGACGTCGAGCACGTCCACCGCCGTCCGGGCGAGCGCCTTCAGCGTCTCGTCGAGCGAGAGGCTCTGCGCGAACGAGCGCGACACCTCGTAGAGCGCCCGCAGGCGGCGCGAGGCGTCGCGCTCGGCCGCGAGCGCCGCCTCGCGCTCCCCGCCGAGGCGGGTTGCGCGCTCGTGGAGCTGGGCGTTCTGGACGGCGACCGCGAGCTGGCCGGCGAGCGCAGCGAGCAGCGCCGTCTCGTGCTCGCTCGCGACCCGGCTCCCGTCCGGGTAGAGGGCGAGCAGGCCGACCACCTCGTCGCGGACGAGGAGCGGCGCCGCGAGGACGCCGACGATCCCGGCGCGGCGCGCGGCGGCGGCCGCCTCGCGCAGGCGCGGATCCGACCCGGCGTCGGCGATCTCGACGACCGCGCGGCCGCGGGCAGGCCCGAGCGCGACGTCGAGCAGCCGCTCCGCGAGCCGGCCGTGCCGGCCCAGCTCGCCGCGCGACGCGGCCGGCTCGAGCCGCTCGTCGGGGCCGCGCAGG
Organism: Gaiellaceae bacterium; assembly: GCA_035688315.1. Taxonomy (GTDB): domain Bacteria; phylum Actinomycetota; class Thermoleophilia; order Gaiellales; family Gaiellaceae; genus Palsa-739. The sequence continues at coordinate 52,153 of DASSND010000046.1, forward strand.
TAGACGGCGACGCGCTCGATCCCGAGCAGGTCGGAGACCCGCTCCACCGCGGTCTGCAGCGTGTGCGCGACCGACAGCTCCGCGGTCGCCTGCCCGATCACGGCGACGAGCGCGCGCGTCCGCTCCAGCTCGGCGGCGAGCAGCCGGGCGCGCGCGCTCGTGCGGAGCGCGTGCGCGGCGCGGACGCCGAAGGTGCCGAGACGGGCGAGCTGTTCCGCGTCGGGCCCCTCGCCGGGCGGGTGCAGGAGCTGGAGCACGCCGGCGGGCGGCCGGCCGAGCGGGATCGCGGTCGAGACGCCGCAGCCGTCCGGGAGCCGCTCCGCCGGGAGCGCGCGCGCCGGGGTGGGCCGGGCGAGCACGCGCGTCGCCAGCTCCCGGGCCGCGGCGAGGTCGGCGGCGGCGTCGAGCCCGTGGGCGCCGGCGAGCGCGATCGCGCCGTCCTCGCCCGCCTGCCAGACGATCGCGACGCGGGCGCCGGCGACCGCCGCGGCGACGCGCGCGATCTCCGCGGCGGCGCTGTCCCCGTCGAGCGCGGCGGCGAGCGCCTCGCCGGCCAGCTCGAGCGCGGGCCGCGCGAGGGAGGCGACCGTGCGGGCGGAGGCGGCGTCGAACGCGCGGAGGACGAGCGCCACCTGGGCCGCGCCCAGCTCCGCGGCGAGCCGGTCGTCGGCCGAGAAGGAGCCGTCGCCCCGCAGCAGCTCGACCGACGCGGCGGTGCCCGCGACGCGCACCGGGACGAGCAGGAGCGACCCGCCGGCGGCCCGGGCCGCGGCGCGCCGCACCGGCTCGGGCGCGTCTTCGAGCATCGAGAGCGTCCGCTCGGGAAGGTCGGCGAGGGCGAGCTGCGAGCCCTCCAGCTCGGCGGCGAGCGTGTTCGGGCCGGCCACGGCGACGACCTCGAGCCGCTCGCACGAGCGGTCGAGGACGCGCACGAGTGCGGCGTCCGCGCCGGCGAGCGCGCGCAGCGGCTCGGCGAGCCCGCGCAGCGCCGCCCGCAGCGTGTCGCAGCGCGCGGCGGCGGAGACCGCGGCGGCGAGCGACGCGAGCGCCTCGCTCGAGCCGTCCCGCCGCGCCCGCCCGGACGGGTCGAGCTGCGCGAGGGTGCTCATCTCGGCGGAAGTATCGCCCGTCGGGCGCAGCGTCCGCGTTCGCGGTCTACGATTCCCGCGTGGCAACCCGCGCGGCCCAGGCGCCTGCCCAGCCTCCCGACGACCCGCCGATCGACCCGGGCTTCGTCGAGCTGCGCTATCGCTGGCACCGCGCGCAGCGCCGCCGGCGGGTGGTGCAGCGCGAGGAGGACCGGCTCGCGCGCTACCGGTTCTACGTCGTCCTCGCGGTCCTCGTGGTGCTCGCGGCGGTGTTCGTCGCGGCAAGCCTGCGCGAGGTGCAGCACCTCTTCGGGATCTAGGGCTACTGGAGCGGCTCGCCGGGCGCGAGCCGGAAGCGGCCGAAGGTGGACTGCTCCCACACCTCGCCGCCGCACATCGGGCACGGCGGCAGCGCGCGCTGGACGACGGCCCCGTAGCCGCACTCGGCGCACCGGAACTCGCCTTTCGCGGCGGTGCCGGCGACGGCGAACTCGACGAAGCCGGTCTCGGCGATCCCGGGCTCGAGACGCTCCGAGACGCGGCTTGCACGTTCCTCTGTCGCCAACTCCTCCCCCAGTTCGTCCTCGCCCTGCGCGCTCGTTTTGCCCATACTGGCCCTGTGCAAACGCCGGAGCCCGAGCCGCGGCCCTCGTACCGTTCCGACCCGGCGCTGCGCGCGCCCCGTCCCGCGCCGCGCGTGCCGGCCGGGGGCGCCGACTGGGGCGAGCGGCTCGCGTGGGTGGCGGGGCTCGTGCTCGCGATCTCGGCGTTCACCGACTGGTACGTCGGCTCGCTCCCGGACGGGCTGACGCTCGCGGTGACGGGCTGGCACACCGGCCCGCTCGGCAAGCTCGTCTTCTTCCTCGGGCTCGCGACGCTGATCCTCGAGGCGCTGCGCGAGGCGGGGATCGAGCTGCCGGCGACGGTGCCGGAGCGGCTGGTGCTGCTCGCGTTCGGCGCGCTCGCGACGATCTTCGTCCTGATCCGGCTGCTCTCGGTGCCGGACACGTACTTCGCCGTCACGAGCCGCGGCGTCGGCGTCTGGATCGCGCTCGTCGCGGCGCTCGCCCTGATCGCCGCCGGCCTCCTCCGCGACGCCGACGAGTACTGAGCCTGCCCGTACCGCCCCGAAGCGGGCGAAGCGGGCTGCTAGACGGGGACGATCGCCTTGGTCTGGTCGATCAGCTGCTGCAGGTCGAACGGCTTGCCGACGAAGCCGCGGGCGCCGCTCGAGGCGGCCTGGCGCTCCGCCTGCTCGTCGACCTTGCCGCTGAACATCACCACCGGGATCGCGCCGGCGCCGTAGCGATCCTGGATGCGGCGGAGCATCTCCCAGCCGTCCACGTGCGGCATCATCACGTCGAGGAGGATCAGGTCGGGCTTGCGCTCCTCGATCGCGGCCATGCCCTCCTCCGCGCTCGCCGCCTCCTCGACCGAGTAGCCCTCCAGCTCGAGCGTGACGCGGACCAGCTCGCGGACGCGGTCGTCGTCGTCGACGAGCAGCACCTGCGGCCCCGCCTGCGCGCGGCCGGGGCCGGAGCGGGCGAGGAACGCCTCGAGGTCGCCGCGCCGGTAGCGGCGATGCCCGCCGGGCGTGTAGAAGGCCGGGACGCGGCCCTGGTCCGACCACTTGCGGATCGTGCTCTGCGCGACGCCGAGGAAGCGCGCCGCCTGCCCGAGCGTGAGCCACTCGGGGTCGCGGCGTCCGGAGTCCTCGCGGTAGCCCATCGGAGGGAACTTGGCCAAAGCTGACGCTTTTTACACCATCGAACCTACGAAAACGGTCGCTACGGCCGCACGGTGGTGACGCTCGTCGTCGTCGTGCCCGGCCGCGGGTTGTCGTGGAGCGCCTCGCCGACGGCGACGCCGACCGCGAACACGACGGCGAGCAGGACGAGCGCGAGGACGACGCGGACGAGCCGCCTGCGCGCGCGCCTGCGGGCCCTCCGCCGCTCCCGGTCCGACTCGTTCACGCGAGGTAGTCGGTGGCGCCGCGCTGGTAGGCGTGGAAGGCGGCGGCGAGGACGAGCGCGAGATCGCGCGGCCAGCCGGGCGACGGCGCGTGCGCCTCGACCGCCTCGCGCGCCCAGCGCTCGGCGTCGCCGTAGGCGCGCGCCAGCTCGGCGAGCGAGTAGGTCTGGCCGACGCGCTTGCGCAGCTCGTCGGTGACGACCTCGAGCTGGCCGAGCAGCCGCTCGTAGCGCCGCCGGTCGTCGCGCGCCGCCTCGAGGCGGCGGTGGCCGTCCTCCCACTCCTGCCGCACGATCTCGACCCTGCTCACGCGTCGAGGGTAGCGAGCGTGCAGCAGCGCGCCGGCCAGAGCGGCCCCAGCTCGGCGAGGACGCGTTCGCCGAGCAGATAGCCGGGACGGGCGAGGGCGAAGGCGGCGTGCGCGTGCAGGCACTTGAGGCTGCCGCCGCGCCGGGAGCCGCCGACGCCGAAGCCGAGCGAGGCGCCGCCGTCGCCGCCCGTCCGCCCGGCCGCCAGCTCGCGCCGCAGCCGCCGCTGCTCCTCGTCGGCGCGGCGCACGCTCTCGGCCAGCTCGGAGTCGGCGCGGACGGCCTCGCTCCAGCGCTCGACGCCGCCCGCCGCCTCGAGCCGCGAGACGGCGGCGACGAGATGGCGGCAGGTCAGGTAGTAGGTGGTCGGGAACGGCTCGCCGCCGGGGGCGTACGGCTCCTGCTCGGTGACCGCGGGCGCGCCGAACGGGCAGCGGACGACGACCCGCCGGAACGCGCGCGGCTCGCGGCCGAGCTGCCGCGCGACCAGCTCGCGGTCAGCGGTCATGGCGGGGAGCATTGCCGAGGCGCTGCTTCCGCCGCCACTCGCGCGTGTTCTTGACGATGAAGAGATGCTCGCCGGCGCGGACGAACCCGAGCGTCCTCGCCTCCCGCTCGAGCACCCGCAGCGACGACGACGCCTGCAGCCGGCGGCGCAGCGTCGCCTGCTCGTCCCGCAGCCGCTGCACGGCCGCCTCGCGCGTCGCCCGCTGCCCGCGCGCCTCGAGGTAGGCGTGCAGCGGCCGGTAGTAGAGGAGCCCGACGAGGACGAGCACGCCGACGGCGACCCAGCGCCGCGCGGCGGCCCCGCGCAGGCGACGACGACCCTTCTTCGCAGGCACGCCGACGAGTTCTCGGCCGGACGCGCGCGTCCTGCCGCGGCGGCGCTACGCGATGTCGACCTTGATCACGTTCGTCGAGCCGGGGATGTTCACGGCGGTGCCCGCGGTGATCACGACGCGGTCGCCCGGCTGGACGAGGCCCGCACCCCGGGCGGCGGCGACGGCGCTCGCCCACAGGTCCTCGACGTCGGCCTTCTCGGAGATGAGGAGCGGCGTGACGCCCCATTCGAGCGCGAGCTGGCGCATCGCCCAGTCGACGTGCGTGAGCGCGACGATCGGCCGCCGCGGCCGCAGCCGCGCCACCGCGTTCGCCGTCCGCCCGGTGAAGGTCGGCACGAGGATCGCGGCCGCCTGCAGCGCCTCGGCGACGTCGCACGCCGCGTTCGACATCGCCTGCCCGATCGTCGGGTTCTCGTGCGCCTCCGGCAGCTCGTGCCGGTAGTCCATGCTCGGCTCGACCGCGCGCGCGATCCGGTCCATGAACGCGACCGCCTCGACCGGATAGTCGCCCACGGCGGTCTCGCCGGAGAGCATCACCGCGGACGTGCCGTCGAGGATCGCGTTCGCGACGTCGCTCGCCTCCGCCCGGGTCGGCTCCGCCTGGTGCACCATCGACTCGAGCATCTGGGTGGCGGTGATCACCGGCTTCCCGCGCTCGAGCGCCTTGTGGATGATCCGCTTCTGCAGGAGCGGCACGAGCGCCGGCCCGATCTCGACGCCGAGGTCGCCGCGCGCGACCATGACCGCGTCGGTCTCCTCGAGCACGTCGTCGAGGACGTCGACCGCCTCCGACTTCTCGACCTTCGCGATCACGTGCGCGTGCGAGCCGGCCTGCTCGATCAGGGCGCGCAGGTCGCGCACGTCGGCGGCGGAGCGCACGAACGAGAGCGCGACGAAGTCGACCCCGGTCTCGAGCGCCCAGTCGAGGTCGGCGCTGTCCTTGCGCGTCAGCGACGGGATCGGGATCGGGACGCCGGGAAGGTTGACGCCCTTGTGCGAGCTGACGCGCCCGCCGACGAGGACGGCGCAGCGCGCACGGCCCGCGTCGACCTCGTCGACGCGCAGGCGCACGAGGCCGTCGTCGATCAGCACGTCGTGGCCCGGCTGGAGCACGTCGCCGATCACCGCGGGCGCGACCGGCAGCTCGCCGTCGGTGCACTGCTCCTCGGCGCAGACGGTGACGTGCTCGCCCTTGCGCAGGACGACCGGCTCCTCGAGGTCGCCGATCCGGAGCTTCGGGCCCTGCAGGTCGGCGATCAGCGCCACCGGGCGCCCGATCTCGGCGGCGATCTCGCGGACGAGCCAGGCGCGCTCGGCGTGTTCGGCGTGCGTCCCGTGCGAGAGGTTGAACCGCACCGCGTCGACGCCGGCCGCGATCAGCGCACGCAGCCGCTCGGCCGAGGCGCACGACGGCCCCAGCGTCGCCACGATCTTCGTCCGGCGCTCCGCTGCCACCGCCCTCAGCGTACCCGCGCCCGCGCCCCGCCACGACTCCGGTCAACCCCCGAACGGGGGAGGGCGGCACCACCGAACGGGTGACGAGCACCACTCGTTTCCGTGCCGACGAAGGTGGACGACAGCGCCCGGCCGGAACAGCGGCACTCCCCCCAACGGCGCACGAAGGAGACGAACCCCGATGCGGAAACCGAACATCCCGTCGCCGATCCTCGACTCGACCGTCAGCACGAGGCTCCTCTGGACCCTCGGGCTCCTCGTTGCCACGGCGAGCATCGGCGCACTCGGCACGTGGGCGACGTTCACCACTTCGACGTCGCAGAACCACACGGTTGCCTCGGGCACGATGACGCTGAACCTCGGCGCGACCGGCGCCCAGACGAACCGCCTGAACATCGGCGCCAGCGACATCGCCCCCGGCGACACCATCCAGCGCAGCGTCGACCTCTCGAACGCGGGCTCCACGGTCGACCTCGCGTCGATCACGCTGACGACGAACGCGACCGCCAGCTCGCTGCTCGACAGCGACGCGACGAACGGCCTGCAGATGACGATCGACCGCTGCTCGCAGGCGTGGACGGAGAGCGGCACCGCGCCCGCCTACACGTACACGTGCGGCGGCTCGACCTCGACGGTGCTCGCGAGCCGTGCCGTGATCGGCAGCAACCTCGCGCTGAGCAACCTCTCCGCGACGACGGCCGGCGCGACCGACCACCTGCGGATCACGCTCAGCCTCCCCTCGGCGGCCGACAACACCTTCCAGGGCCTGTCGTCGACGATCAGCTACCAGTTCACCGGCACGCAGCGCGCCGGCACCGACAAGTAGCGGATGCCCCCGAGCCTGCCCGCACGGATCCTGCGGAGCGCCCCGGTCGTCGGGGCGCTCCGCTCGCTGCTCCCGGCGGCGATCGCGCTCTTCGCGCTGCTCGCCGTGCTCCCGCGCACCGGCCTCTACCGCACGGTGACGCCGCTCTCCGGGAGCATGGAGCCGACGTTCGCGGCAGGCGACCTGCTCGTGCTCCGGCCGGAGCCGCTCTCGGCGCTCCGCGTCGGCCAGGTGATCACGTACGCGATCCCGGTGGACGACCACCACGTCGAGACGCACCGGGTCGTCAGGCTGCTCCGCGGCGGCGCGCACCCGGTCGTCCAGACGCGGGGCGACGCCAACCCGGTCGCCGACCCGTGGACGGCCCGGCTGCAGACCGGGCCCGCGTGGGTGCTCGACAGGGTCGTCCCGCACGGCGGGCTGCCGCTGCTGTGGCTCGCCGCGCCGTGGCTGCGGGCCGGGTTCATGGTCGCCCTCTCGGTTCTCGTGCTCGTGCTGGGGCTCGCGCGGATCTGGCGCCCGAGCGACCGGCCGGCACCGGTCCACGTCCTCGCTGTGCGGCGGTCGAAGGACGACGATGCGGTGGTGGCTGCGTAGCGGCTGCCGCGCCTGGGTCGTCGGGATCGCGGCGGCGGGGGCGCTGCTGCTCGCCGGCGCCGCCTCGGGCGCATGGGTCAGCCTGCCGGCGGGCGGGCCGCAGTCGCTCGTGACGGCGACGCTCGACGCGCCGACGGGCCTTGGCGCCGTGCACGGGACGTGCGTGCGGCGCCAGCAGGATCAGATCGTGCTCGGCTGGACCGCGAGCACCTCGCCCGCGGTCGGCGGCTACGAGATCTTCCGCTCCACCTCGAGCGGCGGCCCGTACTCGTCGCTCGGCACCGTCTCGGGCCGGACGACGACGAGCTACGCCGACTCGAACCTGCCGTTCAACACGACCTACTACTACGTCGTGAAGGCCTCCCGGGCGAACTGGCGCAGCGGGTATTCCGGCCAGGCGAGCCTCCAGACGAACAGCACGAACTGCAAGTAGCGGCCCAGCGCGACGCGCGCGGGAACGCGTCCCAGCCCAGATAGCGGGCGCGCGAGCCCAGCTCCTCCTCGATCCGCAGCAGCTGGTTGTACTTCGCGACCCGGTCGGAGCGCGCCGGCGCGCCCGTCTTGATCTGGCCGGTGCGAAGCGCGACCGCGAGGTCGGCGATCGTCGCGTCCTCGGTCTCGCCGGAGCGATGGGACATGACGGCGCTGTAGCCGTGCTCGTGGGCGAGCCGCACCGCCTCGATCGTCTCGGTGAGCGTGCCGATCTGGTTCACCTTGACGAGGATCGAGTTGCCGACCCCGCGCTCGATCCCCTGGCGCAGCCGCTCCGGGTTCGTGACGAAGAGGTCGTCGCCGACGAGCTGCACGCGCTCGCCGAGCCGGTCGGTGAGCGTCCGCCACGCGTCCCAGTCGTCCTCGGCGAGGCCGTCCTCGATCGAGACGACCGGGTAGGCGTCGAGGATGCCGCCCCAGAAGCCGGGCATCTCGTCGGAGCCGAGGTCGCGGCCCTCGAAGCGGTAGCGGCCGTCGGAGAACACCTCGCTCGTCGCCGGGTCGAGCGCGATCGCGACGCGGTCGCGGTGGCCCGCCCGCTCGGCCGCCTCGAGGATCGCCTCGATCGCCGCCTCGCTCGACTCGAGGTCGGGCGCGAAGCCGCCCTCGTCGCCGACCCCGGTGGCGAGGCCGCGGCCGCCGAGCACCTGCTTCAGCGCGTGGTAGACCTCGGCGCCGATCCGCAGGCCGTCGGCGAAGCTCTCGGCGCCGACGGGCACGACCATGAACTCCTGCAGGTCGATCGAGTTCGCGGCGTGCGCGCCGCCGTTGATCACGTTCATCATCGGCACCGGCAGCGTCGTCGCGTCCTCGCCGCCGAGGTGGCGGAAGAGCGAGACGCCCGCGTCGGCGGCCGCGGCCTTCGCGGTCGCGAGCGAGACGCCGAGGATCGCGTTCGCGCCGAGGCGGCCCTTGTTCGGGGTGCCGTCCAGCTCGACGAGGCGGCGGTCGAGCGCCTCCTGCTCGGCGGCGTCCATCCCGGCGACCGCGTCGGCGATCTCGCCGGCGACGTTCGCGACCGCGCGGGTGACCGCCTTGCCGCCGTAGGCGTCGCCGCCGTCGCGCAGCTCGACCGCCTCGTGGACACCGGTGGAGGCGCCGGAGGGGACGGCCGCGCGACCGGACGCGCCCGACTCGAGCAGGACGTCGACCTCGACGGTCGGGTTGCCGCGCGAGTCGAGGATCTGGCGGGCGTGGACGCGGGCGATCGCGGTCATTCGGGTCTCTCCTTGGCCTTCGCGAGGTCGAAGTAGCGGTCCTGCCGCTCGAGCGGCAGCTCGCTCCAATTCTCGCCCGCCTCCGCGGCGAGCGCGTCGGCAACCTCCACCCGCCGGCGGAAGCGCCGGGCGGCGCGCCGCAGCTCCAGCTCCGGGTCGGCGTCGAGCTTGCGGGCGACGTTGACGGCGGCGAAGAGGACGTCGCCCAGCTCGTCGGCCGACCAGTCCTCCTCCAGCTCGCCCAGCTCCGACTGCAGATCGGCCCAGGCGCCGGCGAGGTCCGGGTACTCGAAGCCGACGGCCTTCGCGCGCTGCTGCACCTTGCGGGCGTAGAGGAGCGCGGGCAGCGACTCGGCGACGTCGTGGAAGATCCCCTCGCGCCCCTCCTGCTCGACCTTGATCCGCTCCCAGTTCGAGCGGACGCGGTCGGCGGTGCGCGCCTCGGCGTCGCCGAAGACGTGCGGGTGGCGGCGCACGAGCTTCGCGTGGATCCCGCGCGCGATCGACTCGAGGTCGGCGACGCCCCGCTCCTGCAGCAGCAGCGCGAGGAAGTACGCCTGGAAGAGCAGGTCGCCCACCTCGTCGGCGAGCTTCTCGGGGTCGCCCGCGAGCGCCGCGTCGGCGACCTCGTACGCCTCCTCGACGGTGTGCGGGACGATCGTCTCGGCGGTCTGCTCGCGGTCCCAGGGGCACTCGCGGCGCAGCCGCTCGGTCAGCCGCTGCAGCTCGACGAGAGCCGCCGCGAGGTCGTCCACGCTACTGGTCGGTCGCGGTCGTGTCGCTCGCCGTCGTGTCGGTCGTCGCCGGCTGGTAGCCGGACTGGTAGGCGACCTTGGTCGAGTACTCCTTCTTGAGCTTGTCGACCCACGCGGTCATCACCTTCGTCTTCTTCTGCGAGACGAGGGTCTGGCGGATCGTCTCCTCGACCTGCTTCAACGGCGTCGTCTTCGCCGGCTTCACCGGGCCGAGCGGCTGGATGATGTGCCAGCCGTACGTCGAGTGCACCGGCTTGGAGATCTCGTTCGTGTCGAGCGAGAACGCGGCCTTGTCGAACGGCGGCACCGTCTGGCCCTTCGTGATCGTCAGCTTGCCGCCGTCCTTGGCCGACTGGGTGTCCTTCGAGTACTTCTTCGCGAGCGTCGCGAAGTCGGCCCCGCCCTTCAGCTGCTGCTCGAGGTCGTCGGCCTTCGCCTTGCTCGAGACGAGGATGTGCCGGACGGTGCGGCTCGCGGGCGTCCCGTAGTCGGCCTGGTGAGCCGTGTAGTAGGACTTGACCTCCTTGTCGCCGACCTTCACGCCCGCGGTGACCTTGTTGTAGATCTTCTCGGAGAGGAGCTGGCCGCGCAGGTCGACCCGGAGCTGGTCCTCGGTGAGCCCCTGCGCCTTCAGCTGCGCCTCGTACTTCTTCTGGTCGTTGTCGAAGTACTGCTTCTTGATCTGGTCGATCCGCGCCTGGATGTCCTTGTCGGTGATCGTGACGCCGATCTCCTTGCCCTTCTGCTCCAGCTCCGCCTCCTGGACGAGGTAGGTGACCGCCTGGTCGGAGAGCGACTTGTAGGCGGCGGTGCCGACCTTCGGGAAGGCGGTCTTGCGCGCCTTGTAGGTCTGCTTCGCCGACGCGAGCAGGTCGTTGTACTGCGCCTTCGTGATCGTCTCGGAGCCGACGACCGCGACCGCGTCCGGCGGCACGTTCTTCGACGATCCTCCGCAGCCCGCGACGAGCACCGCGGCGGCGAGGACGAGGGGCAGGGGCAGGAGCCGGGAGATCGTCATGTCCATCCAGTGAGGTCGCTGTCGCAAACGGCGCCGGGCGCGGGGAGCTGCCTCAGGCCGCCTGGCGAGCGTCCAAGATAGCATCGACCAGCCCGACCGCCTGGGAAAATCCGTCCTGGCTGCGGAGGCTGACCTCCTGCTTCGCCGAGGTGTAGATCGCGGTCTTCAGCCGGTCGCGCAGCTCGCGCAGCTCGCCCGAGCCGAGCACGAGCCGGCCGACGGTCGCCTTGCCCTGCTGGAAGACGAGGTAGTCGGCGCCGAGGCGCGCCACCTTGATCTTCGCCTCCTGGATCGCGAACAGGTGCTCGACCGGCTCGGGCAGCGGGCCGTAGCGGTCCTCGAGCGCGGCCCGCAGCTCGCGCAGCTCGTCCTCGGTCTCGGCGAGCGCGAGCCGGCGGTGGACGTCGATCCGGAGCGCCTCCGAGGCGACGTAGGTGCCGGGGACGTAGGCGTCGATGCGCGCGTCGACCCGCACCGGCCGCGCGGCCACCCGCTTCTGGCCCTGCAGCTCGGCGACCGCCTCGTTCAGCAGCTCGACGTACAGCTCGAAGCCGACGGCGGCGACGTGGCCGGACTGCTCCGCCCCGAGCAGCTCCCCGGCGCCGCGGATCTCGAGGTCGCGCATCGCGATCGCGAAGCCGGCGCCCAGCTCGGTGTGGTCGGCGAGGGTGGCGAGGCGGGCGCGCGCCTCCGCAGTGAGTTCGGCGTGATCCGGATAGAAGAGGTACGCGTGCGCGGTCACGTCGGATCGGCCGACCCGGCCGCGGATCTGGTAGAGCTGCGCGAGCCCGAGCTGGTCAGCCCGCTCGACGAGCAGCGTGTTCGCCTGCGGGATGTCGAGCCCCGACTCGATGATCGTCGTCGAGACGAGCACGTCGGCGTCGCCGGCGAGGAACTGCATCATCTTCGCCTCGAGCTCCTTCTCGGCCATCTGCCCGTGCGCGACGACGTAGCGCAGGTCGGGGCAGAGCTGGCGGAGCTTCTCGGCCGCCTCCTCGATCGTCTCGACGCGGTTGTGCAGGTAGAAGCTCTGGCCGCCGCGCCCGTGCTCGCGCTCGAGCGCCTGCTTGACCAGCTCCTCGTCGTACTCGCCGACGTGCGTGCGGATCGGGCGGCGTCCCTCCGGCGGCGTCTCGATGATCGAGATGTCGCGGAGGCCCGAGAGCGACATGTGCAGCGTGCGCGGGATCGGCGTCGCGCTCAGCGAGAGCACGTCGACCTCGAGCCGCAGCGCCCGCAGCAGCTCCTTCTGCGCGACGCCGAAGCGCTGCTCCTCGTCGACGATCACGAGGCCGAGCTCCTTCGGGATCACGTCGCGGCTGAGCACGCGGTGCGTCCCGATCAGGACCTCGACCTTGCCGGCGGCGAAGTCGGCGACGACCTGCTTCTGCTCCTTCGCGCTCCGGAAGCGGGAGATCATCTCGACGCGCACCGGAAAGTCGCGGAAGCGCTCGCGGAAGGTGTTCCAGTGCTGCTCGGCGAGCACGGTCGTCGGGACGAGCATCAGCGTCTGCTTGCCGTTGATCGCGACCG
>DASSND010000068.1:0-2390 GCA_035688315.1 Gaiellaceae bacterium
CAAGCTGCTCCACCTCGTGGACGACAAGATCCACGCGCGCTCGACCGGCCCCTACTCGCTCGTCACCCAGCAGCCGCTGGGCGGCAAGGCGCAGTTCGGCGGCCAGCGCTTCGGCGAGATGGAGGTGTGGGCGCTCGAGGCGTACGGCGCCGCCTACACGCTGCAGGAGATGCTCACGATCAAGTCCGACGACACCGTCGGGCGCGTGAAGGCGTACGAGGCGATCGTCAAGGGCGAGAACATCGCCGAGCCGTCGATCCCCGAGTCGTTCAAGGTGCTCCTGAAGGAGATGCAGTCGCTCGCCCTCGACGTCCACGTCCTCTCGGACGAGGGCCGCGAGGTCGAGGTGCGCGAGGAGGAGGACGAGCTGCTGCGCGCCGCGGAGGAGCTCGGCATCGACCTCTCGCCCGGCTCGCTCCGCGCGGTCGGCCGCGAGCCGACCGCCGAGGAGGCCGAGGAAGGGCAGGAGCGCGTCGACCAGGACGGCGAGCTGAGCCTGCCGGCCGACGAGTCGCTCGGCGACCTGGAGGACGTCGACGTCGACGGCGGCGGCGGCGCGAGTGGCAGCGGCGGATCGGACGACGAGGACGCCGACATGGACGCGGATCTCGTCGACCTCGAGATCGAAGACTGAGAAGGGACTGAGGAGAGACCTTGATCGACATCAACGACTTCGACGCGATCCGCATCGGTCTCGCGTCGTCGAAGCAGATCCGCGACTGGTCTTCGGGCGAGGTCACCAAGCCGGAGACGATCAACTACCGCACGCTGAAGCCGGAGCGGGACGGCCTCTTCTGCGAGCGCATCTTCGGCCCGACCCGCGACTGGGAGTGCTACTGCGGCAAGTACAAGCGCGTCCGCTACAAGGGGATCATCTGCGAGCGCTGCGGCGTCGAGGTGACGCGGCAGAAGGTGCGCCGCGAGCGCATGGGCCACATCGACCTGGCCGCGCCCGTCTCCCACATCTGGTTCTTCAAGGGCGTCCCGAGCCGGATCGGCTACCTGCTCGACATCGCCCCGCGCGAGCTGGAGAAGGTGCTCTACTTCGCCGCGTCGATCGTCACGGCGGTGGACGTCGAGAAGCGCGCGTCCGACCTGAACGAGCTGGAGGACCAGGTCCGCGCCGAGGCGGAGCGGATCGACGTCGACCGCGACGAGGCGCTCGCCGCGCTCGAGGACAGGCTCGCCCGCCGGCGCGAGTACTTCGCCAAGGGCAAGGAGCGGAACTTCGACGAGGACGACGACTTCTGGGTCCGCGGGCTCTCCAACTGGGCGGAGGAGCAGGCGCTGCCGACGCTCGAGGACGCGCGTTCGCTCGTCGGCGGCCTGCTCGTCGAGCTGGTGCCGCAGATCACGACCGAGGACGCGAAGAAGATCCGCGAGCTGGTACGCAACTCGGCGATCCGCGACGACCGGCGCCTGACGCCGCGCGAGATCGAGTCGGTCGCGGCCGCGGCGGAGCAGATCAAGGCGGCGCTCGCGCCGCTCGAGGCGGAGCTGGAGAAGTCGTCCGGCTCGAAGAAGGGCGCGATCACGAAGCACCGGAACGCGCTCGTGGAGGCGCTGCTCGGCGGCGGCGAGCTGAACGAGGACGACCAGCAGCTCGTCTCCGGCGTCGACGCGAAGAACCTCGACAAGGCGCGCGAGCTGGGCAACGGCCTGCTCCGCGACACGCTCGACGCGGCCGAGCCGGACTCCGACCTGCGCGAGCTGGCGAACGACCTCTGCCTGCGCACCGACGGCCGCATCCAGAAGGAGGATCTGGACGCGATCGTCCAGTGGGCGCTCAAGGTGCGCGAGATGTACCTCGACATCGAGTCGCGCCGCGAGGACGCCCGCGAGGCGGCCGTCGACGCGGTCCGCCGGCTCGAGCAGACGTGGCAGCTCTTCCGGGAGCTGGAGCCGAAGATGATCGTCAGCGACGAGCAGATCTTCCGGGAGCTGAAGGACCGCTTCGGCTCGCCGTACGGCTTCGGCGTCTACTTCCGCGGCGGCATGGGGGCGGAGGCGATCCGCGACCTGCTCAAGGATCTCGACCTCGAGAACGAGGTCGCGACCCTGCGCGAGACGATCCGCACCGCGAAGGGCCAGAAGCAGCAGCGCGCGATCAAGCGGCTGAAGGTCGTCTCGGCGTTCGTCACCTCCGAGAACCGGCCGGAGTGGATGATCCTCGAGGCGGTGCCGGTGATCCCGCCGGAGCTGCGCCCGATGGTGCAGCTCGACGGCGGCCGCTTCGCCACCTCCGACCTGAACGACCTCTACCGCCGCGTCATCAACCGGAACAACCGGCTCAAGCGGCTGCTCGACCTCGGCGCGCCGGAGATCATCGTCAACAACGAGAAGCGGATGCTGCAGGAGGCCGTCGACGCGCTGTTCGACAACGGCCGCCG